>NZ_JAOZVR010000052.1:109015-182396 GCF_025869515.1 Ferrovibrio sp. | reverse complement strand
CAAGACGTGGATGGCCGGGCCAAGCCCGGCCATGACGATCCGGGTATCGGTGCTTGAGCCAGCGGCCCCGACCGCCTATAAGGGGCGCCCTTCGAACCGCCCCCGGACAAGAAACGTCTCCCCGCCATGGCCTCTCCCCAGCGCGCCGCCATTCCTCGTGCGGTGGGTGTCGATTTCGGCACCACCAACACGGTCGTCGCCATTGCAGACAGCAGCGGCGCGGTCACGCCGGTGCGCTTTTCCCATGCCGATCTGGCGCTGGAGATTTTCCGTTCGGCGCTCTGCTACGAGGACATCCCCGCCGCGCCGCGCCGCATCGACATCTCCGCCGGGCCCTGGGCGATCGAGCAGTTCCTCGCCACGCCGCATGAGCATCGCTTCATCCAGTCATTCAAGTCGTTTGCGGCCAGCCCGCTGTTCACCTCGACGCAGATTTTCGGCAAACGCTTTTCCTATGAAGACATCCTGAGCGGCTTTCTCACCCTGCTGCGCCGCCATGCCGGCGATGCTCTGCAGGATATGGCAACCCTGCCGGTGATCGCTGGCAGGCCAGTTGAGTTCGTCGGCGCCGCGCCCGATCCGGCCCTGGCGATCCAGCGCATGGATGCGTCTTACGCGCGCGCCGGCTTTCCGGCGATCCGCTATGCCTACGAGCCGGTCGGCGCCGCCTTCTTCTTCGCCCGCCGGCTGCGCCAGGACGCCACCATTCTGGTGGCCGATTTCGGCGGCGGCACCAGCGACTTCTCGCTGATGCGCTTCCGCCGGACCGCGCAGGGCGTCAGCGCCGAACCGCTCGGCCATTCCGGCGTCGGCGTCGCCGGCGATGCCTTCGATTTCCGCATCATCGACAACGTGGTGGCGCCGCGCCTGGGCAAGGGCGGCAGCTACCGCGCCGGCGCCAAGCTGCTGCCGATCCCGGGGCATCAGTATGGCCAGTTCGCCCAGTGGCACCAGCTTGCCATGCTGAAATCGCCCAAGGTGCTGGCCGATTTGCGCAAGCTGGCCAAAGATGCCGAAGACCCGGAGGCGATCGAGGATTTCATCACCGTGATCGAGATGGATCTCGGCTTCGGTCTTTATCGCGCGGTGTCGGAGGCCAAGACGGCGCTGTCCTCGGCCGAGGCTGCCGAGCTGACTTTCGACATGGAGGGCGTGACGATCCGCGAGACGATCCGGCGCGCCGATTTCGCGCGCTGGATCGCGCCGGAGCTGGCGCAGATCGCGGCGGCGCTCGACCGGGTCTTCGCCGTCTCCGGCCTCGCGCCGACGGCGGTCGACCAGGTGTTCATGACCGGCGGCTCGTCCTTCGTGCCGGCGTTGCGCGCGCTGTTCGAATCCCGCTTCGGCGCGGACCGGCTGGCCACCGGCGACCAGCTGCAGTCGATTGCGTCGGGGCTGGCGCTGATCGGCCTCGAAGCCGACCCGGCGCAGTGGCTGGTCGCCTGACCCGGACGGAGCATGGCGACGGGGCTTGCAACCGGCTGAATGTACACTATATGTTCTGATTAAACTTGCCGGTTTCTTTGGAAATCCGGCTTTTTCCATCGCGCAGCCCGCGCCGCGCGTATTCGGCTGCCGTCCGGACAGGGAGAAAGCGAATGGACCGCAGCGAAGCCGAACGAACCCAAACGAACCCAAACGAACGTCAAACGAAGCGGAACGAACCCAAACGAAGCGGAACGAACCCGAATGAAGCGAAACGAGCAGGAATGAACCGGCCGGCCCACCCCGCCGGCATCACGTCGCCGGATCGATCTTGTCGGCCACTCCGTCCTTCACCCGCTGCGGCGAGAGTTTCATGAACAGGATGAAGCCGGCGAGGCCGAGGCAGATGCTGTTGCAGGCGATGATCGGCCATTGCCGCAGCACCAGGCCATAGGCGAGCCAGAGCGCGAAGCCGATCACGGTGACGGCATACATCGCCGCCGAGATATCGGCCGTGCGGCGCGAGCGGATCACCTTCCAGGCCTGCGGCGCGAAACTGATGGTGGAAGCCAGCGCGGCAGCGGCGCCGAGCCAGGTGGCAATGTCCATGATCCTCTCCGGTCGGAACCGGAGAGAAACGGATTTTTCGGCCGGACCGTTCCCTCAGCTGAACTGTTCGCGCGCCAGCTTGGCGCCCTTGCCGAGCGCTTCCAGCTTGGCGGCGGCGACCGCCATGTCGAGCGGCGCCAGGCCGCAGTTGCTGCAGGCGATCAGCTTGTTCTTCGGCACATACTGAAGCGCTGTTTTGATGGTGGCGACGATCTGCTCCGGCGTCTCGATCGCGTCGGTGGCGACATCGATCACGCCGACCATCACTTCCTTGCCGTCCAGCAGCGCCATCAGATGCGGCGGCACCCGGCTGTTGATGCATTCGAGCGACACCTGGTCGATTTTGCTTTTCGCCAGGGCGGGGAAGAAATCCTCGTACTGGCGCCATTCGTCGCCCAGCGAGGCCTTCCAGTCGATATTGGCCTTGATGCCGTAGCCGTAGCAGATATGCACGGCGGTCTTGCATTTGAGGCCGTCGGCGGCGCGATGCAGCGCCTCAATGCCCCAGTCGCCGGCCTGCTTGGTATAGGCATTGAAGGCGGGTTCGTCGAACTGGATGATGTCGACGCCTTCGGCTTCCAGCGCCTTCGCCTCGGCATTCAGCAGATCGGCGAAGGCCATCGCCATCTTGATGCGGTCGCCGTAATACTCGTCGGCGATGGTGTCGATGATGGTCATCGGGCCGGGCAGGGTGAATTTCAGCTTGCGCTTGGTATGGGCGCGGCAAAACGCGCCTTCCCAGGGATGCGCGCGACTCTTCTGCTCCAGCTTGCCGATCACGCGCGGCACCATCGCCTTGTAGCGGTTGTCGCGGATGCCCATCTCCACCTTGTTCTGGCGGTCGATGCCGGCGATGTTCTCGACGAAGCCGTGCACGAAATGCTGCCGCGACATCTCGCCGTCGCCGACGATGTCCAGCCCGGCATCTTCCTGCAGCTTGAGCCACACCAGCGTGGCGTCGCGCTTGGCGTCTTCGAGGGTTTTGCCCTCCGCCTTCCATTGCGGCCACAGCTTGTGGGTTTCGGCCAGCCAGGCCGGCTTGGGCAGGCTGCCGGCCACCGCCGTCGGGAACAGATGTGCGGACATAAAAGGGCCTCCCGGAATTTTCTGACGGATTCGATTCGGGCGGCACCATAGCATGGCCCGGCTCAGGTTCAGAAATGGTCCGGCATGTCTGTGACCATGCCGCGACCAGACTGCAACAAGCGCATTGCAACGCAGCATGGCTATGAACCTGCCGCGGTGTCGCCGCGTTTCCTCCGCAGATTCCGGGCGAGTTTGGTGGGAGTGATGCATGCGTCGCATTCTGTATCTCGATGGTCTGCGCGGCTGGGCCGCTTTGTTCGTGCTCTTTCATCACCTGCTGCTGACCTTCGCGCCGGACGGCAAGGAAACCGCGCTGCACGCCTCGCCGGTCGTCGCGCCGCTGGGTTTCCTCACCGACGGGCCGCTGGCGGTGGCGGTATTCTTCATCCTCTCCGGTATCGTGCTGACCGCCGCCGTCACCGCCGCGCAGGAAAAGGGCCTGCAGCTCAGCCTGCCTGCGCTGCTGCTGAAACGCTGGCTCCGCCTCGGCCTGCCGATCTGCGCCGCCGGCCTGCTGGTGCTGACGCTGTTCGTGCTGAACCTGGACCGTTCGATCGCCATCGGCTGGGCGTCAGAATCGAGCTTCATGCGCGAATTCTTTCCGCCCGGCTATGCGCCGACGCCGGCGCTGATCCTGCGCGAGGCTTTCCTCTCCGCCTTCATCGGCCCGACGCCGCCGCATGACCCGGTGCTGTGGACCATCCGCATCGAATTCGCCGGCTCGATCCTGATCTTCCTGCTGGCCCTGCTGATTCCGGCCGGCCGGTTGCGGCTGTTCGCCGCCACCGGGGCCGGCATCGCGCTCGCCCTGCTGCCGCCGGCCTGGCCGGAAACGCAGCCGCTCGGCTGGATCGGCAATTACTGCGCGCTGTTCGCGTTGGGCATGGTGCTGCACGAGCTGCTGCGGCTGGATGCGGCCCGCGCCGGCAAGCCTGGGGGCTGGCGCGATCCGTCCGGGCTGACGCTGATCATTTTCGGCCTCTGCCTGTATCCGCTGTTCGGCATCCGCATCTACGATCTGGCATCGACGCCACCGGTGATCGGCGGCCAGCCGATTCTGGGCGGCAGTCAGCTGCGCGCCGCCCTGGTGGTGACCGGCGTGCTGCTGTCGCCGACGCTGCAGCAGATTCTCGCCAATCCCGTGTCGGCTTTCCTGGGCCGCATCTCTTTCGGCCTGTACCTGCTGCATGCGCCGCTGATCTGGTCGGCCGGCGGCCTGAGTTACTTCGCGCTGAGCCCGACCACCGGTCATCTGTCGGCGGCGCTGCTGGCCTCCATGCTGGTGCTCATACTGGCACTCGGCCTGTCGGCGCTGTTCGAGAGCCTGATCGAACGGCCGTCGATCAGGATTTCCGGCCGTCTCGTATCGTGGATTGCCGCCCTACCGCGCCGGCTGCGGATCGGGCGCGGGCATGGCGTAAGCGGGAATCTGGAACTGGCGCCGGTAGCTGCCCGGCGACAGGCCCGTCACGCGTTTGAATAGCCGGCGGAAGAAAGCCGGATCCTCGTAGCCGACCTGCCAGCCGATTTCGTCGGCGGCATCGCGCGTCACCTCCAGCCGGCGCTTGGCTTCCTCGATACGCAGCTGCTGCACATAGGCCATCGGCGCAAAGCCGGTGGCCTTGGTGAAGCGGCGCTTGAAGGTGCGCTCGGCCAGACTGGAGCGACGCACCACCTGCTCGACCGGATCGGCCACCGAATAATGCGTGGCCAGCCAGTTCTGGGCCTCCAGGATCGCGGCGTCGCCATGGTCGCGCCGGCCTTCGAAGGTGATGAAGGGCTGCAGCCCGTCGCGATGCCATTGCAGCGCGTAGAATTTCGCCACCGCGCGTGCTGCCGATTCGCCGTTGTGGCGCGCGACGAGGTAGAGCGCAAGATCGTGCCACGACATCGACGCGCCGCAGGAAATGAACTGCTGCCGGTCGCCTGCAATGGTCAGCGTCTGCTCCGGATACACCGGCACCCTGGGATACAGTTTCTGGAAATGCGAGCCGTAAGACCAGTGAATGGTGCTGCGCTGGCCATCGAGCAGGCCGGTCTCGGCGATCAGGAAAATACCGGAGCAGGCCGAGCAGAGCATGGCGCCATCGTGATGGCGCTGCGTCAGCCAGTCGACCAGCGCGGGATACCGCCCGGTTTTCCACGACAACATCACCAGCGCCGGCACCACGACGATGTCGGTCTGCGTGACATCGCGGCAGGCACGGTGTACCCGGATCTGCGTGCCGCCGGCCACCGTCAGCTCGCCGGCTGCCTCGCCCACCACCTCGATCTCGAAAGGCGTGACCTCGGGCAGGCCGGGAATGATGCCCTGCATCTGCGGGAAGGCGTTCATCAGATCGAGCATGCCGAACAGCACCGAGGCCGAAGCCTCGGGGATGGCGATCAAGCTGACGTGAACGGGTTTCGGCTGCATTCCGGGGCCTCATTGGCACAAGAGAACCGGTATTGACAAGTTACGCTCTCGTGCCTGTCGCCTGCAATCGCCATTGTGCCGGCCCGCCCATCCCCCCGGGCCGTTAACACTCAGGTGATTCGATGAACGCAATCAATATTAACCAGGACCGGCTGATGGCCCTGGTCGGCATGGCGATGGCCGAACTCTCCGGCGCCAATGGTGGCGTGATGATCAGCGTCGGCAACAAGCTCGGCCTCTATAAGGCGATGGCCGGCCGCGGGCCGATGTTCCCGGCCGATCTGGCCAAGCGTTCCGGCTGCGCCGAACGCTACGTGCGCGAATGGCTGAACTGTAATGCCGCCGGCGGTTATGTCGCCTATCACCCGGAGACGCAGCAATATGAGCTGACGCCGGAACAGGCGATGATGCTGGCCGACGATACCAGTCCGGTCTTCATCCCCAATGCCTGGGAAGTCACCGCCTCGATGTGGTTCGACGAGGCCAAGACCATCGAGGCCTTCCGCACCGGCAAGGGCATCGCCTGGGGCGATCATCACGAGCGCCTCTATTGCGGTGTCGCGGCGTTTTTCCGCAACGGCTATGCCGCGAGCCTGGTGCCGGACTGGCTGCCGGCCCTGACCGGCATGGTGCCCAAGCTCGAAGCCGGCGCGAAGGTGGCCGATATCGGCTGCGGCCATGGCCATTCCACCGTGCTGATGGCCAAGGCGTTTCCGAAGTCGCGCTTCTGGGGTTTCGACACCCATGCCGGTTCGATCGCCGAGGCGCGCGAGGTGGCGAAGCGCGAAGGCGTCGCCGACCGCGTCACCTTTGAAGTGGTCAAGGCCGGCGAGTATCCCGCGAATGGCGGCTACGACCTGATCTGCTTCTTCGACGCCCTGCACGATATGGGCTTCCCCGAAGCGGTGATGCAGCATGCCCACAAGAGCCTGGCGCCGGATGGCAGCGTGATGCTGGTCGAGCCGTTTGCCCATGACAAGGTGGAAGACAACTTCAACCCGGTCGGCCGGCTGTATTACGCCGGCTCCACCATGCTGTGTTGCGCCCATGCGATGTCCGAAAACGGCACGCATGTGCTTGGTGCGCAGGCGGGCGAGGGCAAGCTGAGCGAGATCGCGAAGGCGAGCGGTTTCACGCAGTTCCGCCGCGCCACCGAGACGCCGTTCAACCTGATCCTCGAAGCGCGGCGCTGAAGTGCGCGCCATCGCATGGGCAGTCCTCGGCCGGCGCGCCGGGGACCGCCAGACCCACTGGCTGACGCGCGTGCTGGAAACCCTGCGCGCCCAGCGCCGGCGCATCCGCGCGCGTCAGATCCTGGCGCAGATCGATGCCCGCACGCTGCGCGATGCGGGAATCGATCCGGTCGCCGCGCATTACGAGGCCACACAACCGTTCTGGATTGCCGGTCGCCGCCTGCGCGACCGGTAACTTCAGCGACCCGGCCGCAGCGAAAAAATCGCTGCGGCCGTTGCTGCCATGCCGCCTGCGGGCGGCGACACACAGGTGATCCGATGTCGATTGCACAGACAGATATTGCGGCCGGGCCGCAGCAGGAAATGGCGACCGACTGGCGCCTGCGCATCACTGAAGGCGGCGCGCTGCTGCGACTGGCGACGCCGATCATGCTGATCGCGCTGGTCAACATGGGCATGAGCGTGACCGACACCCTGATGGTGTCGATGCTGTTCGGCACCGATGCGCTGGCGGCGGTGGCGGTCGGCAGCGATCTCTATTCGATCGTTTTCTATCTCTGCGCCGGCACGCTCGGCGGCGTGGCGCCGTTTTATGCCGCGGCGGTGGCGCGCGCCGACGCGGGCGACCGTGCGCGGCTCGAGCGGATCGGCTGGATGATGGTGGGCCTGCTGGCCGTGGCGGCTGTTCCGCTGGTCTGGTTCGCGCCCGCCTGGCTGCGGCATTTCGGCCTCGAACCAGGTCTGCTCGACAGCGGCGCGGGCTATACGCGCAGCATGGCGCTGACACTGATTCCGATGCTGGGTGTCACGCTCTACCGCACCGTCCTCACGGCGGCCGAGAATCCGAAGGTCTTCCTCAGGGTCACGCTGGCGATGCTGCCGCTGAACGCCGCCGGCAACTATGTGCTGATGCTCGGTGTCGGGCCAATCCCGGCATTCGGCCCGCTGGGCGCCGGCCTGTCGACGCTGCTGGTCGCGGTGGCGAGCCTGGCAATCCTGCTGCTCATGGCGCGCAGGGCAGCCGGCGCGGCACAATCTTCCGGTGCCCCGCTCGACTGGCATGGGCTTGCCGCCGTGCTGCGCGTCGGCATTCCCATCGGCATCACCATGGTGACGGAAACCGGCATCTATCTGGCGGTGACGCTGTATGCCGCGACGCTCGGGGCGGTCGACGTCGCCGCCCATACGCTGACCCTGCGGATGGCGGGCATCGTCTATGCCGGATCGGCCGGGCTGCAGCAGGCCGCCATGGTGCGCATGGCGCGGGCGGGGGGTCTGGAAGATGCGGCGGCCGGCCGGGCCATTCTCGCCAGCAGCCTGATCCTGTCCTCGGGCGCGGGCGTGGTGTGCTGCCTGCTGCTGGCCGGCGGCGCGTATCCGCTGGCCACCTGGTTCTTCGATGCCAGTGCGGCGGGCACTGCCGCGGTCCAGGTCGCTGTCGGCCTGCTCATCCTGCTCGGGCTGCTGCAGTTTGTCGGCTATCCCGGCCTGGCCGCACTGGGCCTGCTGCGCGGCTGCAAGGATACGCGGGTGCCGATGATCTACAAGCTGATCGCCTACTGGGTGATCGGCGCGCCGCTGGGCGTCTATCTCTGCGAGATGCAGGCGCTCGGCGTGACCGGGCTGTGGATCGGCCTGCTGGCCGGCGCCTTCCTCACCACGGTCCTCGCCCTCGGCAGGCTGCTCGCCCGGCCCTAGTCATGCTCTGGTTGCAGGGCGCGGATTTGCCTCCGGTTGCCGGGCGGACTAGACTCGCTGCCCGAAATAAAAAACAACTGGAGGAAACGCCATGTCCCTGCGGCAAACCACACTGGGAATGATGAAGCTGGGTATCGCGGCAGCATTGCTGCTGTCTGTCACTGCCACCGCCGGCTGGGCACAGACCCGGCCGACCGTGAAGGATCTCGGCGCTGCTGCGCCGGCGTCCGTGATCTTCATCGGCAACAGCTTCTTCTACTACAACAACAGCATGCACGGGCATGTCACCCGCATGGTGAGCGAAGGGATGAAGGGCCATAAATACCGAAACTCGTCGGTGACGATCAGCGGGTCGGGCCTCGACTGGCACGATGTCGAATCCTATTTCCGCCCGAACGGCATCGGCAAGTATTCTTTCGTCGGCGACAACGAGGTGGTGTTCAATCCGCCGGCCGACAAACTGTTCGAAGTCGCGGTGATGATGGATTGCAGCCAGTGCCCGGTACATCCGACGCTGAGCAAGAGCTTCACCGAATACACCAAAAAGCACAGCGACACCGTGCGCAAGCATGGCGGCAAGCCGGTCTTCTTCATGTCCTGGGCCTACCAGGACAAGCCGGAGATGACGGCGCAGCTGGCCGAGGCCTATACGGTGGCCGGCAACGCCAACAATGCGCTGGTGATTCCGGCCGGCCTGGCGTTCGCGAATTCGATCAGGCAGAAGCCCGATCTGAATCTCTATGTCGCCGACAAGCGGCATCCCAGCCTGGCGGGCACATATCTCGCCGCGGCCACCACCTATGCCGCGCTGTTCGGCAAGTCGCCGGTCGGGCTGAAATACGATGCGGCGCTGGGGGCCGACACGGCGGCACATCTGCAGAAGGTGGCGCAGGACACCGTGCAGCAGTATCTGGCGCGCTAGGGCCGTTGTTGCGGTAGGGGCGCTTACTCCGCCCCTACCACGGCGCGCTGGCTGGCCAGCACGCGTTCGGTCGGCCGCGTGTTCATGAACAGCTGCATCACGCCGGCGGCGGCACCGATGCCGGCGGCGAGCTGCCAGGCCAGCGTGTAGGAACCGAGCACGTCATAGATCACGCCGCCGGCCCAGGCACCGAGGAAGCTGCCGACCTGGTGGCTGAAGAAGGCGATGCCGGTCAGCGTGGCGAGATAGCGGATGCCGAAAATCTGCGCCACCAGGCCGTTGACCAGCGGAATCACGCCGAGCCACAGCGTGCCCATGATGGCGGCGAAGACCAGCGTGGAAGCCTGGCTGACCGGCGACATGAAATAGACCGCGATGGCCGCCGAGCGCAGCAGGTAGATCAGGCCGAGCAGCATCGGCTTGTGATAGCGGTCGCCGAGCCAGCCGAACAGCCAGCTGCCGAAGACGTTGAAGGCACCGATGACGGCCAGCGCCTGCGCGCTCAGCATCGGGTCGGCCCCGCAATCGGCCAGGAAGGTGGGCAGATGCGTGGTGAGGAAAACCAGTTGCAGGCCGCAGACGAAGAAGGCCGCCGCCATCACGATGTAGCCGCCATGGTTGGCCGCCTCGCCGAGCGTGCTGCGCATGGTCTCGACGGCGCCGGGCATGCTGTCCACCGGTACCTTGTCGGCCTTACCGCCGATCAGCGCGGCGGGCAGCATGGCGGCAGCCAGCGCGACGAACACAAACATCGCCATCTGCCAGCCGCTCGCCTGGATCACGCTCTGGGCCAGCGGCGCGCAGAAGAAGGTGCCGATCGAGCCGGCGGCGGAGACCAGGCCGAAGGCCAGGCTGCGGCGCTCGGGTCGCACGACTTTCGCGGCGATCTTGGCGGCGATGCCGGATGTGGTGCAGGCCAGCGCCACGCCGATCATCAGGCCCGATCCCAGCGTCACCATCCAGGTGCTGTGCGCATAGGCGGTCACGATCAGCGCGCCGGCATAGAGCAGGCCGCCGAACAGCGCGATCAGGCGGGTACCGAATTTATCGACCAGCGCGCCGGCAAAGGGCTGCGAGATACCCCAGACGATATTCTGGATGGCCAGCGCGAAGGCGAAGTCGGCAGCCGAGATGCCGATATCCTTGGTCACCGGCTGCATGAACAGGCCGAGGCTCTGCCGCATGCCCATGGCGAGCGACAGCATGATGGCGGCGCCGGCGAGGATCGAGACGCTCTGCCACTGGCTGAGCGAAGGGTGATGGAAGGAGGGGCGGCGCGAAGCGGAACTGGTGGAGGCGGTATCGGTGGCCATGACGGGGCTCTGTTCGTTCTTGTCTCGGGTGCGGGGGATGATAGGGATGGATTCGCACAAGTCCAGAGGGGGAAATGTATCCCTACATCTTGCCAGTCCGGCGCCGGGATGCTGTGTTAACGGCAAACCCCTGACACAGAAGAGACTCGCATGAGCAAGACTATCCTGAAGGATATGGAAAAGTATCGCGACGAACTAACCGCGATCCGCCACGACATCCATGCCCATCCCGAAACCGCCTTCGAGGAAAACCGCACCGCAGATGTGGTGGCGGCGCGGCTGACCGAATGGGGTATCCCGATCCATCGCGGCTTAGGGAAAACCGGTGTGGTCGGCACCCTGAAGGGGAAAAGGCCGGGCCAGCGCGCCATTGCGCTGCGCGCCGACATGGATGCGCTGAACCTGCAGGAAAAGAACACCTTCGATCACCGCTCGGTGCATGACGGCAAGATGCATGCCTGCGGTCATGACGGCCATACCACCATGCTGCTCGGCGCCGCCAGACATCTGGCGCAGAATCCGGATTTCGCCGGCACGCTGCATTTCATCTTCCAGCCGGCCGAGGAAGGCGAGGCCGGCGCGCGGGTGATGATCGAGGACGGGCTGTTCGAGAAATTTCCCTGCGATGCCGTCTATGGCATGCACAACATGCCGGGTCTGAACACCGGCGATTTCGCCATCCGGTCCGGTCCGATGATGGCAGCCTCCGACACCTGGACCGCCGTGTTCCGCGGCACCGGCGGCCATGGCGCGATGCCCTATATGGGCACCGACCCGACGATGCCGGCGGCGGCCTTCATCACCGCGACGCAGAGCATCATCGGCCGCAACATCAATCCGCAGCACGCGGCCGTGGTCAGCGTCGGGCATATCGCCGGCGGTGCGTACGGTTCGCCCAATGTGATTCCGTCCGAGGTCACCATCCGCGGCACGGCGCGCAGCTACACGCCGGAAGACCGTGACCTGCTGGCGCGGCGCTTAGGCGAGATCGCCCAGGGCATCGCCTCTGCGCATGGCGCCAGCGTCGAGTATCATTATCTGCGCCGCTATCCGCCGCTGCGCAACGCGGTGGAGCAGACCGCGCTGGCGCTGAAGGCCGCCGCGCTCACCGTGGGCGAGACGCGCACCGATGGCGATGTCGAGCCGCTGACCGGTGCCGAGGATTTCGCCTTCATGCTGGAGAAGAAGCCCGGCGCCTATATCCTGATCGGCAACGGCGGCAGCATCAGCGACGGCTCCTGCCACTACGTGCATACGCCGCATTACGACTTCAACGACCAGATCATTCTGACCGGCGCGGCCTACTGGGTTAATCTGGTGGATGTGGAACTGGGCGACGCACGGTAAGGCTTGCGCAAGCGTAAAGCTGCTCTCTCATAGATCGTCACCCTCGGGCCCGGCGGCTTTGCCGCCATACATCAGCATTCGCGCAAAGCGCGATGGCCGAGGGTCCATCCCAACCATCCGTGTATCGGAACGCACAGATGGACCCTCGGAATAAATCCGAGGGTGCCGGCTTTTTTGCGTTTACCAGCCGAAGCCGAGCGTCAGGCCGAGGCGGCCCTGCGTCGCCGAGCCGGCCTGGTCGACCAGCGGGCTGTCGGCGGCATCGCCGACAATACGGTCGATGCCGGCAAAGCCGCCGAGCGAAAGCTGGTCGGTGATCTGGTAGCGCAGGCTGGCGCCCAGGCCGTAGCTCATGAAGGCGCCATCGGGATTGTAGACGCGGTAGCCGCTGCGTGCCGACTGACTCTGACTGACGCCGAAATAAGTCTGGGTGAAATCGCTGCTTGCGATCGTCGCCTTCGGGCCGACGGTGAGCATCAGACTGTCGCTCAGTTTGGTGCTCCAGTTGATAAAGGCATCGCCGATCACGCCGTCATGGCCGCCGAAGCCCTGGCGCATTTCGGCGCCCATCGTGAACGG
The DNA here is from genome assembly GCF_025869515.1 of Ferrovibrio sp. Classification (GTDB taxonomy): domain Bacteria; phylum Pseudomonadota; class Alphaproteobacteria; order Ferrovibrionales; family Ferrovibrionaceae; genus Ferrovibrio. The sequence goes on along the minus strand of NZ_JAOZVR010000052.1, from coordinate 169,808 downwards.
GCGCAGGTCGTAATGCACATAACCGCCGGCCTCGCCGGCGGCATCGACATCGCCCATGCCGCGCAAGGCATCGTCGTCATCCTGGTCGCGGGCGAAGCGGTATTTCACCACCGGGCCGGCGCGCCAGTTCGTCGCGTTCAGCAGATTGAGGCCGAGGCCGTCGCGGGTGGACAGGAAGGCCCGGTCGGCATAGCGCAGGTCGAACAGCGGCAGCGGATCGACCTCGTAATGATCGGAGCCGAGATAGCTCGGTGCATAGATCGCGCCGCCGCCGATGGTCAGATGCCAGGGTTGCGCATCCTTGCCCTGCACCACAGTCTTGCTGCCGTCAGGGGTCTTGTTGCTGTCGGACACCGTCTGCGCATGCGCCGCCGGCAGCGCCGCGAGGGCGGCGCAGGCGAGCAGAATGGCAAGGACGACGGGACGGCGCATCGGCAGGGAAAACCTCGGGATTCAAACGTCCGGGAACGGCAACCGTATCCAGAGCATTCATGGCGATGAATTGCGGCCGTATCTTGGCAGCATGCCGCCGGCACCGCCGTGACCGCGGTCACGCCGGGGGCATCCGGATCTTTCAATCTGTAGAAGGGGTTAGTGGCCCAGCTTGGCGTAGCGGTCGCGCATGGCCGAAGCCAGGGCGCGGTCGCAGCCGCTGTTCCCATGCGTGAGCGCCTGGCCTTTCACGGTTTTTGCCGGATTTCCGAGCGGTCGCAGCAGCAGGCCTTCGGGCCGGTCCTCGATGCTGAATTCCATGCCGGCCCGCCAATGGTGGCTGTCCCGCATGTCCTGCGGCAGGTCGAGCCTGCCTTTTTTGTCGAGCTTCAGATGGGTCGCCATGGTCGCCTCGCAGGGAATGGGAATGCGTCGGGGAAGGCTGCAGCCAATGAAGAGGGGCCAGTGAAGCGCCGAAGCGGCTGGCAGGCAAGGGGCCAGGAGTGCCAGATCGTCGTTCCCGGTTCGCCACCGCCTGCCCAGAATCCGGGCGGCCTGCCGCTATTCTAGTCTGACGTTCGCGTCAGCGCGGATTTATGCAGGCCCAGCACCTTGATGCGCGAGGCCAGCGTGGTGGGTTTTACCCCCAGCAGGGCGGCGGCGCCGCCGGGGCCGAAAACCCGGCCGCCGCAGCTTTGCAGCGCGGCCAGGATATTGGTGCGGTCGCGGCTGCGCCGTTCGGCATCGGTCAGCAGGGCCGATGCGGTCAGGTCCGGCGTGGGCAGGACCGGCGCCGGCGGCGCGTCGTCCGCCTCCGGCAGCTCGATGCGCAGGCGGCCGTCGCGCGCCAGGATGGCGGCGCGCTCGATCACGTTTTCCAGCTCGCGCACATTGCCGGGCCAGTCGTATTGCGCGAGCCGCCGCATGTCGCCCTCGCTTAAGCGAAGCCCCTCGGTCTTCAGCTTGCGGCCGGCGCCGCGCAGGAAATGCGCCGCCAGCAATGGCAGGTCGCTGCGGCGTTCGCGCAGGGGTACCGATTCGATCGGCACCACGTTGAGGCGGAAATACAGATCCTCGCGGAAACGACCGCGCCGCACTTCCGCCTTCAGCTCGCGGTTGGTGGCGGCGATCACGCGCACATCCACCATGCGGGTGCGTTCCTCGCCGACGCGCTCGAACTGGCCTTCCTGCAGCACGCGCAACAGCTTGCCCTGCAGCTCGAGCGGAATCTCGCCCACCTCGTCGAGAAACAGCGTGCCGCCATCGGCCAGCTCGAAACGGCCGATGCGGTCGCGCAGCGCGCCGGTGAAGGCGCCTTTGACATGGCCGAAGAATTCGCTCTCGAACAACTCGCGGGCAATGGCGGCGCAGTTGACGCGGATCAGCGGCCGGTCGCTGCGTTTGCTGATGTCGTGGATGGCGCGCGCGATCAGCTCCTTGCCGGTGCCGCTTTCGCCGGTCACCAGCACGGTGGCATCGGTCGGCGCCACCAGTTCAACCTGGCGCAGCACGCTCTGGATCGCGGCGGAGGTGCCGATGATGCCGCGGTGATTGCTTTCGGTGCGGATCTCCTCCTGCAGATAGGCGTTTTCCAGCTCCAGCTTCCGGCGCAGCGATTCGACTTCGGCCAGCGCGGCATGCAGCTTCTCGTCGGCCTCGCGTTTCAGGCTGACATCGCGGAACACCACCACGGCGCCGACCACCGCGCCGCGGTCGCGGATCGGCGTCGAGGTGTAGTCGACCCAGAAGGATGTGCCGTCCCTGCGCCAGAACACCTCGTCGCCCACGGTATGGATCTGGCCGTCGCGGAAGGCGCCGTAGATCGGGCAGTCATGGCCGGGATAATGCGAGCCGTCGGCATGGCTGTGATGCACCATCGAATGGATGTCCCGGCCGACCAGTTCCTCGGCGCTCCAGCCCAGCATGCGTTCGGCGGCGGGATTGACGAAGGTGGTCTTGCCCTCGGCATTCACGCCATAGATGCCTTCGCCAGCAGCCGAGAGAATGAGCTGGTTCTCGCGCTCGATATCGCGGAAGAAACGCTCGACACGCTGCCATTCGGCGATGCCGCCGCGCACGAAATAGTCGGCTTCCGAGTCGACATTGCGGCGGCGCAGTTCTTCCAGGTCGGTGGCGGTGAGCAGCAGGCGGCCATCCGAACCGAATGGCGCGCCGACATATTCGACCTTCAACTCGCGGCCGGTGGCGTGGCGGGGGCTTAAGGCGCGCGTCCAGTAGCGGCCCTTCTGCAGCACCGCCTGGCTGAACACGATCAGCGCCGGGCGCTGGTCCGGGTGCAGGTCGGTGACGCGGGCGGCGCAGAGCGCGGCGCGGTCGTAACCGAACAGCCGGCAGGCGGCCGGATTGGCATCCAGCACGCGGTCCTGCGCCGGGTCGATCACCAGCATGGCCTGGGGCGCGCCCTCGAAAACGGGGTCGATGGCCTCGGGGGCGACGGGTATGGCGGCAGAGGTAGTCATTACGAAGAATTGTAATTCATACTACGAAGTCTCGTATACTACGAATTTTCGTAATATCGGCCTTGACGTCACCGCCAGCCATTTATGCCGGATTTACGAGGGGCTGCGCCGCCATCGGGAAATCGGCGGGGGCTGGCATACTCCTTGCTCCCCTGAATCCCAGGCAGCCATTCAGGGGAGATACCGACGATGTCGTTGTTCAAGAATCCGTTCGATTCCAAAACCGATCTGTCCGCCTGTCCCTGCGGCGCCCATCAGTCTCTCGCCCATCACAATGCCGAGCTGGCGCTGCTGCAGCGTGACCAGCAGCTGCAGGTCGCCGGCGACGAGGAAAAGCGCCTGACCAATGCGGTCGACCAGGCCGTGGTGCGCGCCCTGATCCCCGATGACATGACGCGTCGACGCGTGCTGCACAGCATCGGCGCCGGCACCCTGCTGGCCGCCATCGAGCAGTTCTTCCCGCTGGCGACCGCGCGCGAGGTTTTCGCGCAGGACAAGGGCCCGCTGGAAAAGAAAGACCTCAAGGTCGGCTTCATCGCCATCACCTGCGCCACGCCGATCATCATGGCGCATCCGATGGGCTTCTATTCCAAGCACGGCCTGAATGTCGATGTGATCAAGACCGCCGGCTGGGCGGTGATCCGCGACAAGACCATCAACAAGGAATACGACGCTGCCCATATGCTGTCGCCGATGCCGCTGGCGATCACCACCGGCACCGGTTCGAACCCGATTCCCTACACCATGCCGGCGGTGGAAAACATCAACGGCCAGGCCATCACGCTGGCGATGAAACACAAGGACAAGCGCGACCCGAAGTCGTGGAAGGGCTTCAAGCTCGCGGTGCCCTTCGACTATTCCATGCACAACTACCTGCTGCGCTATTACCTGGCCGAACACGGTATCGATCCGGATACCGATGTGCAGATCCGTGCCGTGCCGCCGCCGGAAATGGTGGCCAACCTGCGTGCCGACAATATCGACGGCTTCCTGGCGCCCGATCCGGTCAACCAGCGCGCGGTCTATGACGGCGTCGGGTTCATCCACCTGCTGACCAAGGAAATCTGGGACGGCCATCCCTGCTGCGCCTTCGCCGCCAGCCAGGAATTTGTCACCACGGCGCCGAATACCTATCGTGCGCTGCTGCGCGCCATCATCGAGGCGACGGCCTATGCCACCAAGGCCGAGAACCGCAAGCAGATCGCCGAAGCCATCGCGCCGGCCGCCTATCTGAACCAGCCGGTGACGGTGGTTGAACAGGTTTTGACCGGCACTTACGCCGACGGCCTGGGCAATGTGAAGAAGGTGCCCGACCGCATCGATTTCGCGCCCTTCCCCTGGCAGAGCTTCGGCATCTGGATCCTCACGCAGATGAAGCGCTGGGGCCAGCTCAAGGGCGATATCGACTATCAGAAGGTGGCAGAGCAGGTCTTCCTCGCCACCGATACCGCGAAGCTGATGCAGGATGTCGGCCTCACCCCGCCGAGCAGCCCGTACAAGACCTTCTCGGTGATGGGCAAGCCGTTCGATCCCAGCAAGCCGGCCGAGTACATCAACTCGTTCAAGATCAAGCGCGTCTAAAGGCCAGCTGGAGTATCGGGAATGAAGATGTCATTCCGCCTGCGCGCCGCCGTGGTTTCGGCGGCGCTGCTGGTGGCCCTGCTGGCGATCTGGCAGATCGCCACTTCGGGCGTCGGCCAGACCCAGGCGATGGATCCGGAATACGCCAAGCTGATGGGCCTGACGGCGACGCAGGGCAAATCGGCAATGCCCGGCCCGCTCGATGTGGCGAAGATTCTCTGGGGCCATCTCGCCGATCCCTTCTATATCAAGGGGCCGAACGATCAGGGCATCGGCATCCAGCTCGGCTACTCCATCGGCCGCGTCGCGCTCGGCTTCGGCCTGGCGGTGATCGTCGCGGTGCCGCTCGGTTTCCTGATCGGCCTGTCGCCGCTGTTCCGCCAGGCGCTCGATCCGTTCATTCAGGTGATGCGGCCGGTTTCTCCATTGGCGTGGATGCCGCTGGCGCTCTACACGATCAAGGACAGCGCGATCTCATCGATCTTCGTCATCTTCATCTGCTCGGTCTGGCCGATGCTGACCAACACGGCCTTTGCCGTAGCGAATGTGCGGAAAGAGTGGCTTAACGTGGCGCGCACACTGGAGGTCGGCACCTTCCGCAAGATTTTCCGGGTCATCCTGCCGGCGGCGGCTCCCACCATCCTCACCGGCATGCGCATCTCGATCTCGATTGCCTGGCTGGTGATCGTGGCGGCCGAGATGCTCGTCGGCGGCACCGGCATCGGCTACTTCGTCTGGAACGAGTGGAACAACCTGTCGATCGCCAATGTGATCAACGCCATCCTGTTCATCGGCGTGATCGGCATGCTGCTCGACCAGCTGCTCGGTTTCCTCACGCGCCTCGTCACCTTTACCGAGTAGTTGCATGAGCCAGCATTTCATTTCTGTCGAAGCGCTCAAACGCCAGTTCCCCGGCAACGATACGGCGGTGTTCGACGACCTGTGGTTCAGCATGGACAAGGGCGAGTTCGTCTGCGTCATCGGTCATTCCGGCTGCGGCAAGACCACCGTGCTCAACATCATGGCCGGGCTGGATCATGCCAGCGCGGGCGGTATCATTTTTGACGGCACGGCGATCGAAGGTCCCAGCCTGGACCGTGCCGTGGTGTTCCAGGGTCATGCCCTGATGCCGTGGATGAGCGTGCTCGACAACGTGATGTTCGCGGTGCAGTCGCGCTGGCCGAAATGGAGCAAGGCCAAGGCGGCCGAACAGGCGCGCAAATATATCGCCATGGTCAACCTGACCGGCGCCGAGGACAAAAAGCCCTCACAGCTTTCGGGCGGCATGAAGCAGCGTGTCGGCATTGCCCGCGCGCTCAGCATCGAGCCGAAAACCCTGCTGATGGACGAACCATTTTCGGCTCTCGATGCCCTCACGCGCGGAACATTGCAGGATGAGGTGCTGCGCATCCGCGCCACGACCAGCCTGACCGTCTTCATGATCACTCATGATGTCGATGAGGCGATCCTGCTGGCCGACCGCATTGTGCTGATGACCAACGGGCCGGGTGCCCGCATTGCCGAAATTCTGGTCAACACCCTGCCCAAGACCCGCACGCGCGAAACCCTGCACCAGCTCGCCGACTATTATCCGATGCGCAACCACCTGCTCGATTTCCTGGTGCGGCGCTCGAAGAACTTCATCCCGCCGCCGGGCTGGGATGCCAGGAAACCGCCGCATGTTCGCGCCGCCGGCGTGAATGCGGCCGCCGAATAACACGACCCGAAGAAAGCACAGGAGAGAGACCCGTGAAGCGCGAAGCCGTTACCGAAAAGATCTGCGACGTGAAACGTGCGAAAGGCCTGACCTGGAAGGCCATCGCCAAGAAGATCGATGCCAGGGAATCACATATCCTGATCACCGCGGCCCTGCTGGGCCAGATGAAGCTGGAGCCGGCGCAGGCCGCCAAGGCCGCCAAGCTGCTCGGCCTCAGCAAGATGGAAGAGAAACTGCTCTGCGAGATTCCCTATCGCGGTTCACTGCCGCCGGGCCCGCCGACCGATCCGACCATCTATCGTTTCTACGAACTGGTGCAGGTTTACGGCACCACCTGGAAGGAGCTGATTCACGAGGAATTCGGCGACGGCATCATGTCGGCGATCGATTTCAACATGACGATGGAACGCCTGCCCGATCCGAAGGGCGACCGCGTCAAAATCGTGATGACAGGTAAATATCTCGAATACAAGCGGTACTGATCGTCGCTTCGGTGCGATGAGCGCACGGCTGCCGCAGGGTTAACCCTTCGGGGGTAGACGGCAGTCTGGATCAACAGGCGATGGCGGGATGTCGTGATGCGGCATCCCGCTTTTTTGTTGCTCGCGGGCACACGTGATCCGCGCAGAAGTCGTTCCGCCATCCCCGCAAGCGTGCTCTTGGCACGGATCATGCTTCGTTTTCAGTCGGCAATCATTCGATTGCAGCATCGCAAAAAGCGATAGAGGTGCGTGCATGTCCGATCGTCTTGGCGCTGGCCGCAACAGGTCGCGCAGTCTTTCCGTACTCGGTTTCATCGGATATGCCGCCTCACAGATGTTCGAATCCCGCCAGCTGACGGCGGAAGCACCGGCCGCGGCCATGGCCATCGCCTATGCGATTGCCGCCGGCGGACTGTGCCATGACCTGCAGCGCGAACGCGGCTCCAGCGCATTGTATCTCGGCAGCGGCGGCAGGGAATTCCGCGAGCAGCTGAAGGCGGCGCGCAGCAGCGTCGACCAGAAAGTGCTGGCGCTCCGCGCCGCGCTGGAGGACTGCAGCGATTTTGCGGTACTGCAGGATCTGGCGGCTGCCGGCGCAATCCTGAGCGCGACGCTCGACACGGCCCGCAATGCGCGCGACAGCATCGACCGGCTCGGCTTCACCACGCAGCAGTCGTTTGCCAACTGGACAACGCCGATCCGGCAGGCGCTGGAGAGCGTGCGCAGCCTCGGCTACATGCTGCAGAACATGGCGATTGCACGCGGGCTGGATGCCTTCCTCGCCCTGCTCGAAGGTCTGGAGAAATCGGCGCAGGAGCGCGCCACCGGCTCCGGCGCGCTGGCGGCGGGCAAGTTCGAGCTGACAGTGTTCCAGCGTCTGATGAGTCTCGGCTTCTTGCAGGATGCCGATTTCGCCGTCTTTAAATCGCATGCCAGCAAACAGCAGGTCGTGTTTTTCGATGAGGTCTGCGCCGGCCCTGCCTTTGCCGAAGTGGTGCAGTTGCGTGCGGCCATCTACGACGGCTATGCGCATGGAAATTCCACGGGCGGCATCGCCGCACCGCACTGGTTCCAGGTCACCACCCAGCGTATCGACCAGATCTGCCGCGTGCGCGACCGCGTCGCCGAAGACCTGTCCGCCACTTGCAGGACCCTGCTTGAACAGAAATCAGACCGGCTCGCCGCCGTGTTCGGTTTCTGCCTGATGCTCGGCCTGCCGGTGATCGCCAGCTTCGGCATTCTGGCCGGCGGTGGTGTCCGGCTGCAGCAACTGCGGCAATCCTGGCGCGACTGGCAGCATGGCATGATGGCGCGCCGCAAGGCCTCGCGCGACCGCCAGGTGGTGCGCGACGGCGAACAGCTCAAGCGTGCCGAAGCCGAGGCGAGGGAACGGGTTTCGGCCGCCGAAGTCACCGATCTGGTCAACCGCCTGCTGGCGGGCGATCTGTCCAGTCGCCTGTCGCAGGAAGGCAAGAGCGGCTTTTTCCTCGATCTCAGCAAGCAGCTCAACCGCTTCGCCGAAATCCTGCAGCATATGATGGACGAGATGGCACTGGTCACCGCGGCACTCGGGACCGGCGATCTCAGCCGCCAGATCACCGGCGACTATGCCGGCCTGTTCGGTCAGTTGAAAAACAGCACCAATGCGATGGCCGGTCTGCTCGGCGATTTCTCGGCCCGCCTGGCCGAGAGTGCGGCAGCGGTGAAAACCGCATCGGCGGAAATCTCATCGGGCAGCCTCGATCTGGCGCAGCGCAGCGAAAGCCAGGCGGCGGCGCTGGAACAGACCGCGGCAACCATGCAGCAGATCACCGCCACGGTGAAGCAGAATGCCGGGAATGCGACGCGTGCCGATGGCCTGAGCCACGGCGCGCGCGACAAGGCGGTGGCCAGCGGCGAGGTGGTGCAGGGCGTGATCGCGGCGATGCGGCAGATCGAGGCCAGTGCCGGCAGGATCGGCGACATCATCGCGGTGATGAACGAGATCGCCTTCCAGACCAACCTGCTGGCGCTGAATGCCAGCGTCGAGGCGGCGCGCGCCGGCGAGGCCGGCAAGGGCTTTGCGGTGGTGGCGCATGAGGTGCGCGCGCTGGCCCAGCGTTCGGCCAATGCAGCCAAGGAGATCAAGGGCCTGATCGAAACATCCAATGGCCATGTGCGCAACGGTGCCGGACTGGTGGAGCAGGCCGGCGGCGCGCTGACGGAGGTGAATGCGGCGATCCGCAGCGTCTCGGATATCATTGCCGAGATCGCCGCCGCCAGCCGCGAGCAGGCCACCGGACTGGAGCAGGTCAGCACGGCAGTGACGCAGATGGATGAGGCGACCCAGCGCAATGCGGCTCTGGTGGAGGAAACCACGGCGTCGGCGCAGGCACTGGCGCATCAGTCGACCGAACTGGCCGAGCTGGTCGGTTTCTTCCGGCGCTGAAAATGCGGCGACGCTAATAGAGAATCTTGGGCAGTATATCGAGAACTTCGCCGGTCGACACGCGCACCATCAGCACATTCTGGCCGACCACGACGCGGTCGGTATCGGGACGGCGCGGCGGCAATTCGCGCAGCAGCGGCCCGGGCAGGCGGTCCAACCGGGCGAGGATGTCCTGTGGCAGCAGGTCGCCTTTCGCCGGCGCGGCGGCGATCCCCTCGGGCAGGGCGCGCGGATATTCTTTGCTGCGTGAGGCGCGCTTCTGCTTCTCGCGCACCAGGGCGAAAAACTGCGGAATGATCCAGCTCTCGGCGATGTTGAACGCGACGCGATCATCGACCGGTGCGCGCAAGGGTGTCGTGACCGTATTCTCCGGTGTCTGAGTGGGTGCGATCGGTGTCGGCGCCAGGCTGGGGCCGCGCAACTGGGCCTGCGCGGCGGTGGCCAGCAGGGCGATGGCGAGGCCGGCGGAAATGGCGGCGCGATATTGCATCGGCGTCAGGCCGGCAGGGCGACGGCCGCGGCGTCTTTCGCGGCCTGCTCGCGCAGGATATCGGCCTTGCTGCGTTTTACGCTGGCGGATTTGAGCTGGCCGCAGGCGGCCATGATGTCGCGGCCGCGCGGCGTGCGCACCGGCGAGGAATAGCCGGCGTTGAACACGATGTCGCTGAATTTGCGGATCGCTTCGTCGCTTGAGCATTCATAGGGCGCGCCGGGCCAGGGATTGAACGGGATCAGGTTGACCTTGGCCGGCACGCCCTTCAGCAGCCGCACCAGTTCCCTGGCATCCGCCGGGCTGTCGTTGACACCCTTCAGCATCACGTATTCGAAGGTGATGCGGCGTGCATTGCTCAGGCCCGGATAGGCAGCACAGGCGGCCATCAGTTCCTTGATCGGATACTTTTTGTTGATCGGCACGATCACGTCGCGGATGTCGTCGCGCACAGCATGCAGGCTGATCGCAAGATTGACGCCCAGCTCGGCGCCGCAACGCGGAATCATCGGCACCACACCCGCCGTGGAGAGCGTGATGCGGCGCTTGGAAATCGCGATGCCCTCGTTGTCCATCACGATCTTCAGCGCCTTGGCGACGCTGTCGAAATTGTACAGCGGCTCGCCCATGCCCATCATCACGATGTTGGACAGCATGCGGCCGTCCGGCGGCGAGGGCCATTCATCCAGGTGGTCGCGGGCCAGCATCACCTGGCCGACGATTTCGGCGGCATCCAGGTTGCGCACCAGCTTCATCGTGCCGGTATGGCAGAAGCGGCAGGTCAGCGTGCAGCCGACCTGGCTGGAAACGCAGAGCGCGCCGCGGTCGTCTTCCGGGATATGCACGCATTCGGCTTCTTCGCCATCGGCGAATTTGAGCAGCCATTTGCGGGTGCCGTCGGTGCTCTTCAGGTCCTTGCTGGTCACCGGCCGGCCAATGCTGAACCGGGTCGCCAGCCGCTCGCGCAGCTCTTTCGACAGGGTCGTCATCTCGGCGAAATCGCGGCTGCCGCGGTAATAAATCCAGTGCCAGAGCTGACTGGCGCGCATCTTCGCCGGTTTCTCGGCCTCGCCGGCGGCAACCAGGGCAGCAGCAATTTCAGCGCGCGTCAGGCCGAGCAGCTCGGCGCGGTCATCCGGCGCGGCGGCCGGACGCGGCGCGCGGTCGCGCACCCCGATATCTGCAACAATTGCAGTCACGAGGTCGCCCCCATGCCGCAGGCCTTGTCGATCGCCTGCAGGGCTTGGCCGAAGCCGCCCAGATCGTAGGTATCGGTGGTCTTGGTACCGCGGGCTGACTCGCCCTTCACCACCAGCGTCTTGCCCCTGCGCAGGGCCTCGACCAGTTTCTGGTCGGTGGCGGAATCGGCAGCCCAGGCGGCTTCCTGGTGGGTGAACATCTCGATGGTGGTCGGGCCGATCACCGCCTGTGCCGGGCCGGTTTCCTTCAGCGGATAGCCGAAATAGATGCTGACCTCGTTGCGGATCTTTTCCTTCGGCTTGTGCGTCACCAGGATGTAGATCTCGCCGCGCTTGGCAGCGGCAGGTTCCTTCTTCTGCGGCAGGGCATGCAGGTAGCAGAGCTTGGCGCCCTTGTCGGTATGCTCATAGGCATCCCAGCCGGTGAAGCTGCCGATCCGCTTGGTCTCGGGCCTGGCGGCGACAGCGGCTTTCGGCTCGGCTTTCTTCGCCTGAGCCAAGGTCTGCGTCTGGGTCTGCGCCTGGGCATCGGGCAGGGCCAAGCAGGTTGCGAGAGCAAGCCCCAGCAGGATGAACCCCAGCATCGGAAGCTTTGGCAACAGAAGGAGCGAGGCGGGCAGCGAGACTGCCGGTCGGAGGGCCTTGTTGTCGATCATGGCGGCGAACATAGCTGTGGAGGTGAGTGATTTCCACCCGATTTCATGGCGACATCATGGCAGTCTTGCCACGGGCTGTGGCCCCGATCACGGATTGTTGCATAAACCTTTGGTGCCCTTGCCTTATCCTGCCGTTTTCAGCACCATCACCCCATGGACAGGGGGCGCCAGGCCAGCTTGATGCAGGCGGTGGCCGAAGCCGGCGACCGCGCCGCTTTCGGCACGCTCTACGACCATTTCGCGCCCCGGCTGAAAGCCTATCTGATGCGGCTCGGGGCGGCTGAAGACGTGGCCGAGGAACTGGCGCAGGAAAGCCTGATCGTCGCCTGGCGCCGCGCCGCCGGTTTCGACCCCGTGCAGGCCTCGGTGGCCACGTGGCTGTTTACCATCGCGCGCAACAAGCGGATCGACCGGCTGCGGCGGGAAAAACGGCCGGAATTTGACCCTAATGATCCGGCCCTGGTGCCCGAAGCGCCACCGCTGCCGGATCAGGGTCTGGATGTGGCGCGCGATGAAGCCCGCCTGCGGGCCGCCCTGCTGACCCTGCCGGAAGAGCAGACCCGTCTGCTGCGGCTGGCGTTTTTCTCGGATCTGTCGCACCGCGATATCGCCGAAAAAGAACGGCTGCCGCTGGGGACCGTGAAATCACGCATCCGGCTGGCCCTGGCCAGGCTGAAGGCGCAACTGGGCGATGGCGAAAACACGGATTAACACCCCTGTACGATATTTTAGACTCAAACGATTCCCGGCACAGTTGTAAGTCATTGAATCGGAATGAAAATTATCTGACAGTCGGATCATGTTACCGCAGCCCGATTCGTCCCGTCGGTTTTGAGATTTCGCGTTCCCGTGTCAGGCCTCTCTCTGCCTTTTGCCGACGACCGTATCCTGCTCAACTTGGCTGCCTATTGGTCCGCCAAGCGGGGTGCCCATCCGCTTCCGCCGCGCGCCGCCATCGATCCGCTCGATATGCCGCGGCGCCTGCTGCCGCATCTGGCGCTGGTTGAACCCACCGGGCAGGACGGCGAAATCCGTTTCCGTCTGGTTGGCACCGAACTGGTGCAGCGTTTCGGTCGCGATGCCACGGGCAAGACCAGCGCGGATCTTTACGCCGACGGCGAATACCGCCGGTATGTCGAGCAGATCTATTCCAGCGTGATCGAACGCGCCCAGCCGCTCTATATCGACAACACGCGACGCTTCATGGAAGAGGGCAGCGGTCGCGTGCGCCGCCTGCTGCTGCCGGTCGCGGCCGAAGCCGGCAGCGAGCGCGTCGGCTTCGTGCTCAGCACGATCAGCTGGAGCGCGGCGCAGGATACCGACGGCCATCAGCCGCCGCCATCGAGGCAGCGTCAGATCGCCGTCGAGGCGCTGGAAAAAGGCGTGCTGCAGGCCACCCTGCGCGGTCTGCTCGATCCGCCGTAAGCCGCGGCGCCCTTACTTCAGGCGCCCTTACTTCAGCAGCGCCGGATCAAAGGAAAACAGCAGCGGGAAGAAGGTCGCCCAGCTGTTCCAGCGCTGCGATCCGGCCTCGCCCACAGCCCATAGCAAGCCGTCGCTGCCGCGCGCCAGGTCTTCCAGTCCGGCCATCGCGTCATGCTGCGCCAGCACCGCGCCCGTCCGCGTATCGATGCGATGGAGTTTGCCCATGCGGCCGTTGCTGGTGCTGATCCACAGCGCACCCGCCGCATCGAAAGTCGCGCCCTGGGCATGGAACGGCAGCGGCAGGCTGCGCACCGCTTCGGCCGTGCGGAAGGGCCGGGCGTTGTTATTGCTGCTGCCACCGAACAGCACCGCCGGATCGGCGGCGATCAGCCGGGCCGCGCTGTCGTCGCGGCTGTAGCGGCCGAACCACAGCAGGCGGCCATCGAAGGCGAGGAAGTTGCTGCCCAGCGCCGGATCTTTTTCCAGCGAGCGCGGGTCGCCCACGGCGACGGCCATGCCGGCCTGCAGGGAACGCGGCAGATCGAAGGCGTGGAGGGTACGGCTGTTGTCGGCGAGAAACAGCAGGCCGCCATCGGGTGTCGCCGCCAGCCCGTCGGCATGACCGATGGCGGCCGGCAGGTCGAAGCCGCCGATCACCGCGCCGCTGTTCGGATCGACGGCGAAAATGCGCGCCGGGCCGCGATTGGTCTGTGCCTCGGTGCTGCGATAGGTGCCCACGAACAGCGTCCCGCGCACGAAGGTCAGGCCCTGCGGCACATAGCCCTGGTTCAGGCCCGGCGCCCAGTGACGCTGCCGGATCGCCCCGTCCATCGGCGTGGATGTCAGCGCCCGCTCGGTATAGGTGGGGCGTTCGCCGCCAATGGCCCCGCCGGGGGGTGCCACGCCGGGGGATGACTGGGCCCAGGCCGGCACGGCAAGGGTCCAGGACATGGCCAGGGTGGCAAGAAACCGGCGGTGCATGACGGGAACCATAGCGCCGGCCGGCCGGTTTTGTCGCCTATGCCGCTTGGCAAAAACCTCATGGCTACTTAAGTTTAACCCATGTCCACAGATACCGATGCCTGGCTCGAACGCCGCGCGCTCGCCCGCCGTGCCACCCGCTGGCGGGTGGTGGCCGTGCTGGCGGTCCTCGCCCTTGTCCTGATCGGGCTTTACCGCCTCGATCCCGGCAACCTGCTGGCCCAGCGCCAGGCCCATGTGGCCAGGCTGGAAATCAGCGGCGTGATTGCCGAAAACGACTGGTGGCTGGAAAAGCTGGAAGAGGCCGCCGAGGATGATCGCGTCGAGGCGGTGATCCTGCATATCAACAGCCCGGGTGGCAGCACCTATGGCGGCGAGGCGCTGTTCCAGGCGATCCGCAAGCTGGCCGAACACAAGCCCGTGGTCTCCGTGATCGGCACGCTGGGGGCCTCCGCCGGCTATATGGTCGCCATCGCCGGCGATCATGTGCTGGCCCGGGAAACCTCGCTGACCGGCTCGATCGGCGTGCTGTTCCAGACTGCGGAATTCTCCAAACTGATGGAAAAGGTCGGCGTCAGCGCCGAGACCATTACTTCCGGCCCGCTCAAGGCCGAACCCAATCCGACCCGGCCGATGAGCCCGGCCGGCCGGGCCCAGATCCAGGGCATGGTCGATGAGACCCATGCCTGGTTCGTCGACCTGGTGGCCAGCCGCCGCGACCTGCCGCGCGACGAGGTGGCAAAACTCGCCGACGGCCGGGTCTATTCCGGCCGGGCGGCCCTGCAAAGCCGGCTGATCGACGGCCTGGGCGGCCTGGCCGAGGCCCGGAGTTGGCTGACCCAGCAGCGCGGCATAGCCCCGGACCTGCCCCTGCGGGACATCCCGCCGGACCCGCCGGTCGGGATGCTGGATGGCCTGGGCAGCCGCGCCTTTGCCGCCCTGTTTGGAAAAAGCCTTTTCTCCGAACGGCTTAGGCTTGACGGGCTGGTCTCCCTTTGGCACCCTGAGTAGAGAACGAGGGGGCCCGCCGCCGCTGCGCAGGGAAAACCGATGATCAAGTCCGAACTCATCAACCGTCTGGCCGAACGCAATCAACATCTGACTCAGCGCGACATCGAGCGCATTGTCGGTACGATCTTCGACGAGATCGCAAACGCTTTGTCGCGCGGTGATCGTGTTGAATTGCGCGGTTTCGGAGCGTTTTCGGTAAAGCGTCGCCCGGCGCGCACCGGACGCAATCCGCGCACCGGTACTGCCGTGGAAGTGCAGGAGAAATTCGTACCCTTCTTCAAGACGGGTAAGGAACTGCGCCAGAAGCTGAATCTGTCGGCCAAGCAGACCGCCGACGCTGAATAGTTTTTTCATGGAGGTGCCGCATGCGCTTTCTGCGCGTTCTCATCGGCGCCCTGATTCTCCTGATCCTGATCGTTTTCGCCGTCGCCAATAAAAATGCGGTGACGGTCAGTGTCGATCCGCTGCCCTTCGAGATCGAATTGCCGCTCTATCTCTTGGTCTTCGCTGTGTTTTTCGGCGGCCTTGTGCTCGGTGTGGTGATCGGCCGGCTGAATGCCTGGTCGGCGTCACGCCACAGGGCACAGGCCGAAAAGCAGCGTCAGGCCCGGCAGGCGGTCCAGGTCTCCGGCGGGACCCAGCCGCCGTTGCCGCCTGCTCCGATCGCCTGATGGCCCTTCGTTTGATGACAGGTCGCCTTTTTTAAGGACAGTATTGGGATATGCGTTCGATCGATGCGGCCACCGTTCATGCGGCCCTGCCCTATGCCAAACTGATTCCACATTTGCGTGCGGCCTTTCGGGCCGGTGGCGAAGTGCCGGTGCGCAGCCATTATCATATCGACGCTCCCCAAGAAGGCATTGGAGCAGGTGGCGCCGGCGGTACCCTGCTGCTGATGCCGGCCTGGCAACCCGGTCGGCATATCGGCATCAAGGCGGTCAGCGTCTATCCGGATAACGCTAAGCTCGGATTGCCTTCGGTGACCGGCGCCTACCTGTTGCTTGATGCCCGCACCGGTCTGCCCAAGGCGGTGATCGACGGTGTCGCACTCACGCTGCGCCGTACCGGATGCGCTTCGGCGCTGGCGGCCGATTCCCTGGCGCGCAGGGATGCGCGGCATCTGCTGATGATCGGTGCCGGCTCGCTGGCGCCTCATCTCATCCGCGCCCATTGTGCGGTACGGCCCTATACACGGATCGAAGTGTGGAACCGCAATCGCGCCCGCGCCGAAGATATCGCCGAAAGGCTGGGCGATCTGAATGCCGCGATCGCGGTGATCGACGATCTGGAATCGGCGATCCGCGTCGCCGATACGATTTCCTGTGCCACGCTGTCGCGCGAGCCGCTGGTGCGCGGCGAATGGCTGAAGCCCGGCACGCATGTCGATCTGGTCGGCGGTTTCACGCCGGACATGCGCGAAGCCGATGATGCCACGCTGACGCGCGGCAGCGTCTGGGTCGACAGCCGCGCCGGCGCCCTGAAGGAAGCCGGCGACCTGGTGCTGCCGCTCAAGCAAGGTTTGCTGCGTGCCGAAGATGTGCGTGGCGATCTGTTCGATCTGTGTCGCAGCGATGCACCGGCGCGCCGCGACGACACGGAGATCACGGTGTTCAAGTCGGTCGGCCTGGCGCTGGAAGATCTGGCCGCGGCCGAGCTGGTCGTGCAGGGGCTGTCCACATGAAGACGATCATCGTCGGCGGCGGCATCATGGGGCTGAGCACGGCGCGGGCGCTGAAGAAACTCGGCCATGAGGTGGTGCTGATCGAACAGGGCGCGCTGCCCAATCCGCTCGGCACCTCGGTCGACCAGCATCGCCTGATCCGCTACCCCTATGGCGCGCAGCGCGGTTACACCCGCATGGTGCGCCACGCCTATCACGCCTGGAAGCGGCTGTGGCACGACCTGAAGATGACGCTCTATGCCGAGACCGGCACGCTGGTACTGAGCGGCGCGGGTGATGACTGGGCGAAAGCCTGTGCTGCCATTCTGACCGAAGAAGAGATCGAGCATCTGCCCTTCGATGCCGCCACCGTGCTCGGGCGCTGGCCGATGCTGAGCGGCGAGGGGTTGCAGGATGCCTTTTACTGCCCCTCCGGCGGCGTGCTGTTCGCCGAGGCGATTGTCGCTGCTTTGAGCTCGCATCTGCGCGAGCGCGGCGTCACGCTGCTGACGCAGAAGAAAGTCGTCGCCGTCGATCCCGAGATGGGCCGCGTCACGCTGGCCGACAAAACCGTGCTGCAGGCCGATCATGTGCTGGTCACCGCCGGGCCATGGACGGCGCAGCTGCTGCCCGGTCTGGCGCCGGTTTCGCGTTCCTCGCGTCAGGTGGTGGTGTATCTGCAGCCGCCGGCCGATCTCGGTGCGTCCTGGTACGCCGCGCCGATGCTGCTGGAGATCGGGCAGGGCCAGAATTCAGGCCAGGGTTTCTATCTGGTGCCGCCGCGCATCACCCGCGACGGCATGCGTACCGGACTGAAGATCGGCGACCATACCTTCGGGCCCACCGCCGATCCGGGCATCGACCGCGATGCGACGCAGGACGAGATCGATGCCATCCTCGCCAAGGCGCGCCACCGCATTGCCGACCTGGACCAGTATCGTGTCAGCCAGGCCAAGACCTGCTTCTACGATGTCGAGGCCGACGAGAAATTCCAGTTCCGCCAGATCGGGCCGCGCGGTTACGCCTTCTGCGGCACATCGGGCCATGGCTTCAAATTCGGCCCTGTTGTTGGCGAAGTGATCGCCGATGCGCTGGCCGGCAAGGCGAGCGTCGAGGAAACCGCGCGCTGGCTCGCCGGCGAGGCCGACGCTGATCACATCATATCGGTGCCCGCCGCTGCATCGGAGAGCAGCGGATAGCGCCGCGGCTGGAACAGCTGATAGTGCCACCATTCATTGCGATAGAAATCCCAGCCGGCAGAGGTCATGATGCCGAGCAGCAGGGCGCGATTGGCCTGCTGCTCCGGCGTGATCTCCAGCACGCCGTGGAAGGCGAGCGGCGTGAAGGCATCGAAACCGGTGCCCATGTCCAGCTCCTCGCCATCGGCATCCACCAGCGTGACATCCACCGCCGCGCCGCGCGAATGCGGCGAGCCTTTGCGCGGATCGGCCAGGAAGGTCGGATCGGGCGTATGGTTCCACAATGCCCAGGCCGCTTCGGTGGGGCGGAAGGCATCGAACACCTTCAGGCGCAGCTGCATCTGTGCGGCCAGCGCGATGGCCTTGTGCAGCAGTCCGGCGGCTTCGGCGTTGAGATAGCAGGCCGGACGGCGATAGATCGGCGCGCCGGTCAGGTTGTCGGCGGTGGCATAGCGCAGGTCGAGCAGCACCGGAAAGGCGGGCGGCCTGATTTCGACGAGCGGCATGCGGCGGACTCCGGGATGACGGTTCCGTTCTCCTACCATCGGAGCATGGCGCCGTGAAGCTGCTCGGCATCGACACTGCCCTGAATGCCTGCTCGGTCGCCATCATCGACGGCGATGCGACATTGGCGACGGTCGTTTCCGCCGGCGGCAAGGGTAATGCCGAACGGCTGCTGCCGGCGCTGGAACAGGCGCGGCAGCAGGCCGGCATTCAGCTGGCCGATCTGGATGGCATTGCCGCCACCATCGGCCCGGGGTCCTTCACCGGCATTCGCACGGCGCTGGCGACGGCGCGCGCGCTCGGCCTGGCGCTCGGGAAACCGGTCTGGGGCATCACCACGACCGAGGTTCTGGCGACAGCTGCCGCGCAGCCCGGCCTGCCCACGGTGGCGGTGATCGATGCGCGGCGCGATGAAGTCTATATCCAGTGCTTTGCCGCTGCGGCATCCGGACCTGGCGCTGCCCTGACCGAACCGCAACTACTCGGCATCGCCGCTGCCGTCGCCATCCTGCCGCAGGGCCCGGCCGTGCTGGTCGGCAGCGGCAGCGCATTGCTGCAAGACGCGGCACGGCGCGATGACCTGCATCTGTCGCTGCAATCGCCTGATCCCGATCCGGCCCTGGTGGCACGGCTCGCCGCGGCACGGCCACGCCCATTGATGGCGCCGGCGCCGCTCTATATCCGGCCGCCGGATGCCAAACTGCCGACCGCCTCGCCGGCCGTGACGCAGCCCGCGGCCCGGCTGACCCTGAATATCCGGGCCTGTGGTGTGGAAAGCGCTGCCGTGCTGGCCGCCCTGCATGCCGATGGTTTCGCCGGGCATGGCGAAGTCTGGACGGCGGCAAGCCTGCGCGATCTGCTGGCCATGCCGGGCGCATTGGCGCTGCTGGCCCTGGACGACGGCGATCAGCCGGCGGGCTTCATCCTGCTGCGCCAGGCCGCCGACGAGGCCGAAATCATCACGCTTGCCGTGCGGCCGCGCCTGCGCCGCCTGGGCGTGGCGCGCCGGCTGCTGCTGGTGGGGCTGGACAAGCTGGCCGGACGCGGGGCGCCGCATTGTTTTCTGGAGGTGGCCGAGGACAATGTCGCCGCCCGGGCGCTCTATGCGACCGCGGGCTTCACCGAGATCGGCCGCCGGCCCGGCTATTACCGCGACCCCGCCGGCCGCCAGCACGACGCCATCGTGATGCGGACGTGAAGCCGCTGTGTTAAATAAAGTATAAGTTGAAGCAAGACCGGCATGACACGTTAAAATACAGTCCCGCTGCGCTGGATTTATTGAACTCGCTCCTTATATATTCGGCCATCCTCAAGCGTTTTACTTAAGTATTCAGGAGCGAGATCATGGCCCATTCCGCCGATCGATCCGAACTGCTGGCATTGACCGCAGAAATCGTGGCCGCCCATGTCTCCAACAACAAGCTTGAGGCCGGCGAACTGCCCGGGCTGATCCGGCAGATTTACGGCACCCTGGCCGGCATCGATGCACAGCCCGCGCCGGCCGGCGGGATGATCCGTGGCGGCAGCGGCGAACGCCCGGCTCCGGCGGTGCCGGTGAAAAAATCGGTGACGCCGGATTTCATCGTCTGCCTGGAAGACGGCAAGAAACTCAAGATGCTCAAGCGGCATCTGATGAGCCACTACAAGCTGACGCCGGAACAGTATCGCGAGCGCTGGGACCTGCCGGCCGATTATCCGATGGTGGCGCCGAACTATGCCATCCAGCGGCAGGTTCTAGCCAAGAAGATCGGTCTGGGCCGGGGCCGCCGTCGCCGGTAGGCCTTTGGAACGCCGGGGCTTTGTCGTAGCGCCTCGCCAATGCGTTTCATCGTGCTGCGGGCCATGCTAAACTGCCAGTTGACCCATCGGGGTCGGTCTGACAGGGATTCTCATTCACAAAAGAAGGCGTTCGGCGCATGAGCAGCCGCCTCGAACAACTCTGCGAACAGCTTGGTATGCGGATGACCGACCAGCGGCGTGTGATCGCCCGGGTCCTCAGTGCGTCGCATGATCACCCCGATGTGGAAGAGCTGCATCGCCGCTCCGTCGCGGTCGATCCGCGCATCTCGATCGCCACGGTGTATCGCACCGTGCGCATGTTTGAGGAAAACGGCATTCTCAGCCGGCTCGATCTCGGCGATGGCCGCGCGCGCTACGAAGAGATGCCGGAATCGCACCATGACCACCTGATCGACACCCGCTCGGGCAAGATCATCGAGTTCAACGACCCCGAACTCGAAGCCCTGCAGGAGAAGATCGCCGCCCGCCTCGGCTACCGGCTGGTCGACCACCGCCTCGAACTCTTCGGCGTTCCGCTCGACGACAAGGATGGTAAGAAGGGTAAGGCCTGAGCCTTGTCCTTCTCCTTTTCCCATGGCGGCCCGCCCTGCATGACAGCCCGAACCTGATGACCGCGCGCGCCATTTTCACGCTCACCGTTTTCCTGATCTGGACGGTGCTGCTGATCCCCGTGCAGATGCTGCTGGTCCAGCTCAAATCGCCGCTGATGCGCAGCCTGCCGTATTTCTACCATCGCACCGTGGCCTGGCTGCTGCGCGTGAAGGTGCGCAAGGTCGGCGAGCCTTCGGCGGCCGCACCCACATTATTCGTCAGCAACCACATCTCCTGGCTCGATATCGTGGTGCTGTCGGCGGCGATGAGCAATGTCAGCTTCATCGCCAAGCAGGAAGTGGCGACCTGGCCCTTTTTCGGCACGCTGGCGCGGCTGCAGCGCACGGTTTTCGTCGAACGCGAAAAACGGCATCGCACCGCCGAGCATCGCGACGAAATGGTTGAACGGCTCGCCAATGGCGACAGCCTGATCCTGTTCCCCGAGGGTACCTCGTCGGACGGTCTGCGCATCCACAATTTCAAGTCGGCCTTCTTCGCCGCCGCCGAACGGCCGGTCGGCAGCCGGCGCCTGACCGTGCAGCCGGTCTCGATCGGCTATGCCCGGCTCAACCATATGCCGGTCGGCCGGCGCTGGATGCGGCTGTTTGCCTGGGTCGGCGACGAGGATCTGCTGCCGCATCTGTGGCGCTTCCTCAAGGCAGGCCCCTGCGAGGCGGTGGTCGAATTCCATCAGCCGGTCACGATCGACCAGTTCAACTCGCGCAAGGGCCTGGCGGCCTGGTGCCATCAGCGTGTGCTCGAAGGCCTGAGCGACATCAATGCCGGCCGCGAGCCGGGCCAGCGCAGCCTGCCCAAGCCGCTGCACAAGACGCCGCCGCAGCATGCGGCCTCCGCCGCGGACTAGACCTGGTCGGTAACCGGCAGCGCAATGCCGCGCGGCGCCTCGCCACGGCAATGCAGGTTCCAGATCGCGGCATAGGCCGCTTCCACATCGCGCGTCAGCTGCGGCGTGTCGAACAATGCGGCGCCGGGCAGGTTCGCCTGCAGTTTGCCGCGCAGGGCCGCAAGAGCCGCGCGGTCGCGTCCGAGCCGGATCGCGGTGGCGACATAGTCTTCCAGTGTCGTCATCGCCAGTTCGGGCAGGCCGGCCGCCCGCAGGATGCTGCCGGCCACGCGCGAGGCGAAGGTTTCGCCGCTTAAGCCGAGCAGCGGGCAGCCGGCCCAGAGGCAGTCGCTGGCGGTCGAATGCGAGCCATAGGGAAACGTATCCAGCACCAGGTCGACGGCGCGGTAGCGCGCGAGATACTGCGGCTGCGGCAGGGTGCCGGCAAAGACCAGCCGTGTTGCCTCGACGCCATGCTGTTCCGCCGCGCGCCGCAGATTGTCGGCGGCCTCGCGCGCAGGCGCGTAGAGCAGCAGCACGCTGCCTGGCACGGCCTGCAAAATCCGCATCCAGGCGGCAAACATCGCCGGGCGGATTTTCACCGGCCGGTTGAAGCAGGCGAATACCACGCCATCGTCGGGCAGGCCGTAGTCGGCGCGGGGTGCTGCCTCGGCCACCATGCGTTGCCGGTTGTTCGGCTGGTAGCAGTGCGGCAGGCGGATCACCTGCTCGCTGTAATAAGGTTCCGCACCGGGCGGAATCACGGTTGCGTCGGCCATGATGTAGTCGACATTCAGGCCGGTGCCCATCGTGCCGGGAAACCCGATCCAGTCGATCTGCAGCGGTGCCAGCCGCTGCGTCAGCAGCGGTGCGAAGCTGCCGACCGTGTAGCCCTGAAGATCGATCAGGATGTCGAGCTGCATCTCGCGGATGCTGCGGCCCAGCGCGGCCAGGTCGCGGCCGGCAAGATCGCGGAAGCCGGGAATGGCGCGATAGCGCCGGTGAATCTCGCTGCCATCATCGCGGCCGGTGGAGAGCAGGGCGATATCGAAGCGGCCGCGGTCGTGCAGCTCGAACAGTTCCGGCATGATATGCCCGACCGCGTGGTTGCGCAGATCCTGGCTCAGATAGCCGATGCGGATGCGGCGGTCCTGCCGCGCCGCCGGCCACACCGGTGGCGGCAGTACGACGGTGTGGCCGGCGGCGATCTGCGCGGCGCGGCGCTCGGCCCAGCGCCGCTGTAGCGCCGGATCCTCGGTGAAGAACACCAGCGGAAACGGATTGACCGTGCCGGTGCTGCCGGTCGCATCGGTCAGTAACCCCTGCACGGTCGCGGCTTCGGCGGCATCCCAGCGGCACAGCATGCCGGCGGAGAAATGTCGCGCCACCGCGATATCGACACGGCCGGGCTGGGCGCGGGCCGCGATATCGAGGCCAGGCAGCGCCTCGGCATGGCGGCCGAGATCGAACAGCAGCGTGGCGCGCTCGGCCAGTGTTTCCGCGTGGTCCGGCGCCAGAGCCAGGGCGGCATCGAAGGCGGCCACGGCATCGTCCTGCCGTCCGAGTGCGCGCAGGCACAGCGCATGCGACAGATGCAGCTTGGCGTCATGGCTGTCGAATGCCAGTGCCCGTTCGTAGCAGCGCAGGGCCTCCGCATGGCGCCGCTGCTGGCTCAGCAGCAGGCCGAGCAGCCGCAGCGCGCCGCCGTGATCGGGCTGCTGCTGCAAAAAGTCGGTATAGGCGGCAATCGCCTCGTCCGGCCGCTTGCCGGTATGCAGCCGGATGGCGTCCTGCAGAAGATCGGGAGCGGTCGTGGGAGGCGCGGTCATGGCTGCAGGCAGGCTATGGGGCGGGGGTTAAGGGCAGCTTTAAGTGTGTAACTTGCGAATTATTCTTAATTAGAATAGCTTCATGCCTTCATTAGGAGGGGGCGTGGCGGACGACGTTGCATCATCTGGCCTGCGAGCGCAGTTTGCCGTGCTTTTTGCCGCACAGCGCGGCACGCTGGTCCGGTCGCTGGCTCGTTTGATCGGCGATCGTCATACGGCGGAAGATTTGGCGCAGGACGCCTATCTGAAGGTGGCGGCCGCGGCCGAGACGGGCAAGGTCGAACATCTGCAGCCCTTCCTTTATCAAACCGCACGCAATCTGGCTTTTGATCATCTACGCAAACAGAAGGTGCGCGCGGTGGTACATCCATTGCCGGGCGCCGCGTCGGATGCCGTGATTGCGGCCGTACCCGCAGCAGAACCTTCCCCGGAAGCTCGCATGCTAGATCGCGACCGGGTACGGCGTTTCCAGGTTGCATTGGCGGATTTGCCCGAACGGGCGCGGCAGGTTTTGCTGCTGCACCGGCTGCATGGCCTCAGCCAGACCGAGATAGCGCGCCGTTTCGGCGTCAGCGAGCGCACGATCGCCAAGGATCTGGCGCGGGCGCTCGCGCATTGCCTTGCCGCCGACGATTCTGACTGACTTCAGGTTTGACCAGCCCCACACGTCTTATGGATATGCCCCGTCATCCGCCCCCGGAAATACAGCAGCAGGCCGCCGACTGGTTCGCCCGCCTGCGCGGCGATGCCGACGCAACAGTGCAGGAGTCGTTCGCGCGCTGGGTTGCTGCCGATCCCGCCCATGCCGCGGCCTATGCCCGTGTCGAGGCGCTGTGGACCGATGCAGATCTTGCGACAGCGCTGTTTGCCGAAGCTGGCACAAAATCCCGAACTCGCGGTCTTGACCTGCTGCGCCGTGCCGCGGCGGTGATCGTGCTGCTGTTGGGTGCTGGTGCCGTGCTGCACTTCAGCGGTCTGGACTCCGATCTTCTCGCCGATCATGTGGCGCCGAGCGGCTTGCCACAGCGTGTGAACCTCCCCGATGGGTCACTATTGCTGCTTGATGCCGGCACGGCCATCGACGTCGATTACCGGGATGGCGGCCGGCGCATTGTATTGCGGAGGGGACGCGTGCTGGCCGATGTGCGACCCGATACAAGACGGCCTTTCACCATCACCACCGCCAGTGCGGCGGCGCAGGCGCTCGGAACGGTATACAGCGTTGCGCAGCGCGCGGACGGGACATCTGTTGCGGTACGCGAGGGCGAGGTGCTGGTGATCCCGAAAGTTGGCGCCGATCCCGGAACCGTTCTCCAGGCCGGTCAGGGCATGACAGTGGTGGATGGGCAGCCGCGGGCGGCGCCCGCGGAGGATTTTGCCTGGGCCGAGGGCCGTCTGGTTTTTACCGACCGTCCGCTGAATGCAGTGCTTGCCGATCTCGACCGCTACTGGCCCGGCCTGATCTGGGTGCGTGGCGACGATCTCGCAGCGCTGCCGGTTTCAGGTAGCTATCGTCTGGACGATCCGCCGGCGGTTGTGGCCGCGCTGGCTAGTGCGACCGGTGCGCAAGTCTCCGCTTATGGCGGACGCCTCCTGGTCCTGTCGCGTTAGCTTTTTTCAGAAATTTGCTTCTGGTTTCGGAACACCTGCACGTCAGGGCTAAGATATGTAAATGCGACGCATTTGCGTAAATTGGCACTGGGGGTTCAAGATGTGTGGGATGTCATGGCGTGGCGCGTTGCTTCTGGGGACCGCGATTGGAGTTACAGGGCTTGTGTCTGAGGTCCATGCACAGGGCCAACCGGTGCAGCAGGCCGCGCCGGCGCAGCAACACTTCGATATTCCAACCCAGCCGTTAAGTGCCGCCCTTGACACCTTCGCCCGCAATTCCGGCTGGCAGGTCGGTTATCCAGCCGTGCTGGCCCAGGGCAAAACGTCGGCTGTCGTGCAGGGCCGATTCGCGCCGCCAGAGGCTCTGGCCCGTCTCCTGGCCGGCACCGGCCTGACCTATCGCGTCACCGGCCACAATACGGTGACGCTGGTAGAAATGCCGCAGAACAGCAGCGCTACGGTGCTGCCGCCAGTGATGGTGGAAGGCAGGGGGCAGCCTGTCGAAACCGCCTATGGCCCTGTCGATGGCTATGTCGCCACGCGTAGCGCCACGGGCAGCAAGACCGACACGCCGTTGCTGGAAATGCCGCAATCGGTGTCGGTGATCACCCGCGAGCAGATGGCTGCGCAGGGCGTACAGTCGTTGGAGCAGGCCCTCGCTTACACACCAGGCGTGATGGCGGGGCCGTTTGGCGACGATACGCGGTATGACCAGTTCAATCTGCGAGGCTTCACCGGTACGACCAATGCCAATTATCTCGATGGCCTGCGCCAGTGGGGCGCATTCTTTGCCTTTCCGCAGAATGAGCCATATGGCCTGGAAAAGGTCGGGGTGATCCGCGGTCCGGCCTCCGTGCTCTACGGCCAGATCGCGCCGGGCGGCCTGGTCGAAAGCATCAGTAAACGCCCAACGGCGGAACCGTTGCATGAAGTTGTCCTGCAGGGCGGGACCAATAGCCATATGCAGGGTCAGTTCGATTTTGGTGGTCCGGTCGACGAGTCTGGGCGCGTATTATATCGCCTGACTGGCCTGTTGCGTGATGCGGAAACCGAGCTGGATGCGCCGAATGACCGCCGCTTCGTTGCGCCAGCGCTCACGCTGCGAAACGACAGCACCTCATTGACGCTGTTGTCGCAATATCAGGAATTCAAAACCGGCAACTGGCCTTACTATTATAACGCAAATGGCGATGTCAGCCGTGTCTGGCTCGGCGATCCCAATTTCAACAATTTCAACCTTGTGCAATATCACGTCGGTTATCTGTTCGAGCACAGTTTCAACGATACCTGGAAAGTACGGCAGAATTTCCGCTATGGCCGCGTCGAACTCGATACGCAATATGTCGATTATCTCAGTCTGTCCGGCAGTGTCGTCAGCCGCTATGCCGGTATAGCAAACCAGGATCTGACCAATTACGCGATCGACAACCAGCTGCAGGCCGATTTCGAGACGGGATTGGTCAAGCACACGACACTGTTCGGCGTTGGCTATGACCGTATGTACTACGATTATCGTGGTGGCGAGGGCGCGGCCCCGTCACTCAATCTGAATTCCCCGGTTTATGGTCAGTCGGTCACGGCGCCAGCCGTTAGCGACCGTTCGCGTCAGACCCAGGAACAACTTGGGGCCTATCTCCAAGAGCAAGCCCGGATCGGCCGAGTAGCGCTAACCTTGGGTGGTCGCTGGGATCGCGCACAGGCCGAGACAAAAACACTGAATTCCGGTGCCTACAGCCATCAGGACGACATGCAATTCACCGGCAAGGTTGGCGCAGTCTACCTGTTTGATAACGGGCTCGCTCCCTATGTCAGCTACGCGGAATCGTTCCTGCCGACCTCTGGCACAAGCCGGCTTGGTGCGGCATTCAAACCGCAAGCCGGCACCCAGACAGAATTGGGTGTGAAATATCAGCCGCCGGGTCACGGCAGTTTCGTGAGTCTCGCGGCCTTTGACCTGGTGCAGGAAAATGTGCTGACCACTGATCCGGTCAACAGCAATTTCAGCATCCAGACCGGCGAGGTGACGTCGCGCGGCCTGGAATTCGAAGCGAAGGTGTCGCTGAGCGAAAGTTTGAATCTGATCGGCTCTTACACCTACACCGATGCCGAGGTGACCAGTAGCACTACGAACACGCTCGGCAAGTCACCGACGGCAGTGCCGTCGCATATGGCGGGGCTTTGGGCCGATTATGGTTTTGCTACCGGCTATGCGCGTGGCCTGCGCATCGGCGGCGGTCTGCGCTATGTAGGCTCCACATATGCCAATGACACCAATACTCGGGAAAATGCAGCGCATGTCCTGACCGATGCCATGCTGCGCTACGATCTTTCGGTTCTGTCCCCCGATCTGCAAGGCGTCGAAGCCGGGCTGAATGCCAGCAATCTGTTCGATCGCGATGTCGCGTTTTGCAATGGCAGTACATGCAGTTGGCTGGCCGGACGAATCGTGATGGGCAGCCTGCGGTATCGCTGGTGACGGGACGGGAGCAGAAAATTTTCTCCGCCCCTACGCAAGATTCGCCCGCCTCATTCGTCATAATAAGAGGGACCGGGCGCAAACCCGGTTTCGACCAGCCCGCCCGCCAGTCGCATCCCTTGCGACAAGCCAGCCAGCCGCCGTCCGGTCCCGGAATTATCCGTCTTGCCCAAGATTATTAACCTATTGATTTTACTGTGAAGAATCTGTGACGCCGGGCCGTGGCCAGCGTCGTTTCGCTTTCCTTGCGACGATTCGGGTGCTACCTTCGATTCGGTTGTCACTCGTTAACAAGGAGCGTCTGGGGCGCCCGCCGCACCTCTCTTTCGGCACCCGCCCCGCTGAAACCCGGATTTGGCCAAAAAGCTGTTCATCAAGACCCATGGCTGCCAGATGAACGTCTACGACTCCGCCCGCATGGCGGACGTGCTGGCCCCGCTGGGATACGCCAAGACCGAGACGCCCGATGACGCCGACATGGTGATCATCAATACCTGCCACATCCGCGAAAAAGCCGCCGAAAAGGTCTTCTCCGAGCTCGGCCACTGGCGCATCCGCAAGCAGACTGCCCAGGCCCGGGGCGGTGACGTTACCATCGCGGTGGCCGGCTGCGTCGCCCAGGCCGAGGGCGAGGAACTGGTCAATCGCGCGCCCTTCGTCGATCTGGTGATCGGCAGCCAGGCCTATCACCGGCTGCCCGAACTGCTGGCGCGGGCCGAGCGGGCCCGGGTCAAGGGCAGCGGCGGGCCCCATGCTGCGGGGCAGGGCATCCTGGCCACGGAATTTCCGGCCGAATCGAAATTCGATCACCTGCCCGATGAAATCAGCACCGCACCGGGACCGGTAGGGTATCTCGCCATCCAGGAAGGCTGCGACAAGTTCTGCACCTTCTGCGTCGTGCCCTATACGCGCGGCGCCGAGTATTCGCGTCCGGCCGAGGCGATCATCCGCGAGGCCGAGCGCCTGATGGCGACCGGCGTGCAGGAGATCGCCCTGCTTGGCCAGAATGTGAATGCCTGGCATGGCGAAGGACCGGATGGCAGTGCATGGTCGCTCGGCCGCCTGCTGCGCGTGCTCAACGACCGTTTTGCCCAATCGCATCCGCGCCTGCGCTGGCGCTACACCACCTCGCATCCGCGCGAAATGGATGACGACCTGATCGCCGCCCATGGCGAAGTGGCCGGGCTGATGCCCTTCCTGCATCTGCCGATCCAGGCGGGATCCGATGCCGTGCTGAAAGCGATGAATCGCGGCCATCGCGCAGAAGACTATCTGCGCATCGTCGAGAAGCTGCGCGCCGCCCGCCCCGATCTTGCGTTGAGCGGCGATTTCATCACCGGCTTCCCCGGCGAAACCGATGCCGATTTCGAACAGACGCTGCAACTCGTGCGCGAGGCGCGCTATGCGGCGGCCTATTCCTTCAAATATTCCGCCCGCCCCGGCACGCCGGGCAGCCTGCTGCCGAAGCAGGTGCCCGATGCGGTCAGCACCGAGCGGCTCCATGCGCTGCAGGCCCTGCTGCAGCAGCAGTCGGAAGCCTTCAATCGCGCCTGCGAGGGTCGCGTGCTGGATGTGCTGTTCGAGCGTCCGGGCCGCCAGCCCGGCCAGCTGATCGGCCGTTCGCAGTATATGCAGGCCGTCTACGTTTCCGATCCGGGCTTGCGGATCGGCGATTTCCTGCCGGTGACGATCGCCGGCGGCTATGCCAATTCGCTTGCCGGCGAGATCGCCCGGCGCGAGGCCGCGTGACGCGGGCGCGGCACAAGGATCTTTTGGAAGCAACGAGGCTGAAGCCTGTGAGCGATGCACGCGGTGCGGATAATTCCGGTCAACCGATCATTCTCGATTTCGACGACAACCGCCTGCTGGCCCTGCTGTTCGGCGAGCATGATCGTCATCTGGCGCGTATCGAAGAACGCATCGGCGTGGCGGTCGCCTCGCGCGGCAACCGGCTGATGATCAGCGGGCCGGCGGATGCGCAGGCGCAGGCAAGGAAAGTGTTGACCGATCTCTACCGCCGGCTCGAAACCGGCACCGAGATCGAAATGGGCGATGTCGATGGTGCGATCCGAATGACCCAGGGAGGTCCGATGAATGCTCCGGTGACGGCGAAGTTGCGTGACAAGGCCGAGTTGATCCGTGACGACCGGCCCATCCCCGAAGGCGCGGTGCGCACCAAGAAGCGCATCATCCTGCCGCGCTCGCATACGCAGAAAGTCTATTTCGATGCGTTGCAGAAGCACGAGCTGGTCTTCGGCCTCGGCCCGGCCGGCACCGGCAAGACCTATCTTGCGGTCGCCATGGCGGTGAACTTCCTGCTGGAAGGCCGCGTCGACCGCATCATCCTCTCGCGGCCTGCCGTGGAAGCCGGCGAACGCCTCGGCTTCCTGCCCGGCGACATGCGCGACAAGATCGATCCCTATCTGCGCCCGCTCTATGACGCGCTCTACGACATGTTGCCCGCCGAGCGCGTCGCCAAGGGCCTGGAAAGCGGCGAGGTTGAAGTGGCGCCGCTCGCCTTCATGCGCGGCCGTACGCTGGCCAATGCCTTCGTCATCCTCGACGAGGCGCAGAACACCTCGCCGGTGCAGATGAAGATGCTGCTCACCCGGCTGGGCGAAAATTCGCGTCTTGTGGTCACCGGCGATCTGTCGCAGATCGATCTGCCGATCGGGGTGCCGTCCGGCCTGCGCCATGCGCTGGATATCCTGGAGGGGGTCGAAGGCATCGCTTTCGTGCGCTTCGGCGAGGCCGATGTGGTGCGTCACCCGCTGGTCACCAAGATCGTGCGGGCCTATTCGCAGCACGAACAGGAGCTCGGTCTGGCCCGTCCGGATGCCGCCGGCCGGCCAAAACGATGACCGGTTCGCTGCTGATCCGCTCTGCTGATTGAATTGAGCCGCCGAATTTGCCACAAAGCCCTGCATCATGCCCGACGGTTCCAGTATCGACATCGATATCCGCATTGCCAGCAGCGCCTGGCGTGCGGCCCTGCCCAATCCGAAAGCGGCGATCCGCCGGGCGGTGCTGGCGGCGCTGAAGGCCGAACTGCCCGCCAAAGCGAAGACCGGCCTGAGCGTCCTGCTCACCGACGATGCCGAGATGCGCAAGCTGAATGCCGGCTGGCGTGCCAAGGACAAGCCGACCAACGTGCTGTCCTTTCCTGCCGAATCCGCCATCGATCCGGCGCGGCCGCCCGCCTATCTGGGCGATATCGCGCTGGCGCTCGCCACCTGCAGGCGCGAGGCGAAAGAGCAAAAGAAAACCCTCGCCGACCATGTGACGCATCTGACGGTGCATGGCGTGCTGCATCTGCTCGGTTACGACCATATGGATGACGAGCAGGCCGAGGCGATGGAGCCGCTGGAAACCGCGACCCTCGCCGCAATGGGTATCGCCGATCCCTACAGGGCGGTCCCCGCGAAGCCGAAGCCGAAAACCGCCGTGAAGAAAACCACTGTGAAGAAAACCGCTGTGAAAAAGCCGGTGGCCAGGAAGGCCGCGCCGGTCAGGCGGAAGAAAGCAGCCGCAGCGAAGCGGAAAAACGTGAAATGAGCGAGACCCGGGAAAACGGCGGTGGTGGCGGTACCTTCTGGCGGCGCCTGTTGTCGCTGCTGCGCGGCCGCGGCGACGAATCCTTGCGCGACAGCATAGAGGAACTGCTCGAAGAGCATGCCGATGACAGCGCGACGCCGGAGGAGAATGCCGAACGCGCGCTGCTGCGCAACGTGCTGGAAGTGGGCGAGCTGCGCGTCGGTGAAATCCGCGTGCCGCGCACCGATATCATCGCCGTGCCGGCTGAGATCGAATTCGAAAAACTGGTGAAGACGCTGGTCGATGCCGAACATTCGCGCCTGCCGGTCTATCGTGGCACGCTCGATGATGTGGTCGGCATGATCCATGTGAAGGACGTGCTGCCTTATCTGGCCGGCCGCGCCGGCTTCTCGCTCGAGAAGGTGTTGCGCAAGCTGCTGGTGGTGCCGCCGTCGAAATCGGTGCTCGAACTGTTGCGCGAGATGCGCGATACCCGCGTCCATATGGCCATCGTGGTCGATGAATACGGCGGGCTGGACGGTCTCGTCACCATCGAGGATCTGGTCGAGCAGATCGTCGGCGAAATCGACGACGAGCATGATGTGGCCGCCGGCGGCATGCTGATCCAGCGCGCCGATGGCGTGCTGGAGGCGCTCGGGCGCTGCCCGATCGAGGATCTGGAAGAAAAGCTCGGCCATACCCTGCTCGATCCGGAAGACGATGGCGATGTCGATACCGTGGGCGGCCTGATCGTGTCGCATCTCGGCCGTGTACCGCTGCGTGGCGAGCAGATCGACCATCCGGCAGGACTGGTTTTCGAAGTGCTGGAGGCCGATCCCCGCCGCGTCAAGCGCGTGCGCATCCGCACGCTCGTGCCGCAATCCAGCGCCGATGCGGCGTAAGCTCTAGATGATTCGCCTGCACGCCGGTCTGGCCGCGTGGCAGGGCCTGCGCGGCTGGCGCCGCTATGGTGCCGCGCTGCTGCTCGGCATGCTGCTCGCAGTCGCCCAGGCGCCGCTGTCGCTCTGGCCGCTCGCCTTCGTCGCTTTCATCGGACTGCTGCATCTGGATGATGGCGGCAGCGATATCGCGGCGGGCCATGCGTCCGCCAGGCTGCGCAGCTTCTTCACGCTGTTTGCCTTCGCCTACGGTTATTTCGTCGTCGGCCATTACTGGATCGGCATCTCGTTTTTCGTCGATGCCGAGAAATACGCGCTGCTGCTGCCGCTGCCGGTACTCGGCCTGCCCATCGTGCTGGCGGCTTTTCCCGCTACCGGCGCCTGGCTGGCCTGGCTTGTCGCCGGCAATCGCCACAGTCTCTATTTCCTGCTGATGCCCTTCGGCTGGCTGGTCGGCGAATGGCTGCGCGGTCGCGTCGCCACCGGCTTCCCATGGAATCTGGTCGGCTATGTCTGGGGCGACTGGCCGGCGGCGATGCAACTGGCCGCCTCTGTCGGCGCGCAGGGCCTCGGCCTGCTCACCATGCTGGCGGCCAGCGGTTTCGCCATCGCGCTGCGGCCCGGCCGGCGCAGCCGGTTCGGCCTGGTCCTGCCGTTGTTGTTTGTCGCGGCCGCCGCCCTGTCCGCCCTGCGCATGCCGGCCACCACGGCTATGCTGCCCGATGTCTATCTGCGCCTGGTGCAGCCCAGCATCGTGCAGACCCTGAAATGGCGCGACGACCTGCGCCAGCAGCATCTGCAGCAGCATGTCGCCCTCAGCCTGCAGCCGCCAAAAGACATCACGGAGAAGCCGCTCACCCATGTGATCTGGCCGGAAACCGCCATTCCCTATCTGCTGGACGAGGAAGCCGGTCTGCGCGATGCGCTGGCGCGGCGGCTGGCGCCGGGCACGGTGCTGATCACCGGCGCACCAAGACGAGAAGCGGCCGCCGGCAATCCGCGCGACGTGGTGATTTACAACAGCGTCTTTGTCATGGACAGTGATGCCGAAATCGCCGCGCGTTACGACAAGGTGCATCTGGTGCCGTTCGGCGAATATCTGCCGTTCCGCAGCCTGCTTAAACCGCTCGGGCTCGATGCGCTGGCGGCCGGCGCGGTCGATTTCTCGCCCGGCCGCGACATGATGCCGATCGCCATTCCCGGCCTGCCGTTTGCCCGCGTGCTGATCTGCTACGAGGCGATCTTCGCCGATGAATCGATGCAGGTCTTCGATGGTCGCGTGCCGGCGGCGGGGCTGCTGCTCAATCTCACCAACGATGCCTGGTTCGGCCGCTCGTCCGGTCCGTATCAGCATTTCGCCGCCGCGCGTTTCCGCGCGGTCGAACAGGGCCTGCCGCTGGTGCGCGCCGCCAATAACGGCATCAGCGCCATCGTCGATCCCTATGGCCGTGTTGTTGCGAGCCTTGGCCTTGACGCCATCGGCGTGGTCGATGGCCCGTTGCCTGCTGCAATGACGAAGCCCCCGCTTTATGCGCGTATCGGCGACGCACCTCTGCTCGTTTTTGCGCTGCTGAGTCTCGTCGCGGGCTTTGTATTCAATCGCAAGACCAGAAGGCATTGACCCCGCCGCTCATGGCAGGTTTAGTCCATCTTCGTGTTGTGATTTCCGTACAGCGTAAAGGACAGTTCAGTGCCGAAGAATTCGGTTGATGTGCATGTGGGTAACCGGTTGAAACTGCGTCGCACCATGGTGGGCATGAGTCAGGACCGCCTTGGTCAGATGGTCGGGCTGACCTTCCAGCAGATCCAGAAATACGAGAAGGGCGCCAACCGCATCGGCGCCAGCCGGCTCTATCAGTTCGCCACGCTGCTCGATGTGCCGCCGGCCTATTTCTTCCAGGGCCTGGAGGGCCAGCCGGTGACCAGCCGGGATGGACGCCAGCTCGAAGCCGCCGTGCCGGCCGACAGCCCGACCGCATCTTTCACGCGGGAGGATGTGGAACTGCTGCGGGCCTTCCACGGCCTGCAGCAGCAGGGCCTGCGCCGGCGCATCATCGACCTGGTCTGGGCGATGAATAACAGCGCCGAAGCCGGTCATAATGGGCCTGCCGGCGCGGCTGCAACCGCGGATGACGCTGCGGCGCCGTCGCCCCGAACCGCCCAGGATCACGGCCCGGATCGCCCTCCGGGCTCAATTCGGTCACGCCATTCCGCTTGACCCCCGCGTCCAGCTCTGCGAAATAACCGGACTTTCGCGTTTTCCCAATCCCGGCGTGCGCCAAGCGACCGGTGCGGGGATACGTAGCTTCGGGCCGGTTGGCGCGGCCGCTTGAGGAGATAAAAACGTGGCGCGTTCCTCTTATCTGTTTACCAGTGAATCGGTTTCCGAAGGCCATCCCGACAAGGTCTGCGACCAGATCTCCGATGGCGTGCTGGATCTCTTCCTGAAGGAAGACCCCTATGCCCGGGTCGCCTGCGAAACCCTGACCACCACCAACCGCATCGTGCTGGCCGGCGAAGTGCGCGGGCCGAAAAGCCTGGTGTCGAAGTCGGGCGCGGTGAACAAGAAGAAGATCGAAGAGGTGGCGCGCGCCACCGTGAAGAAGATCGGCTACGAGCAAAAGGGCTTCCACTGGAAGACTGCCAAGGTCGATGTGCTGCTGCACGGCCAGTCGGCCGATATCGCCGTCGGCGTCGATGCCGCCGGCAACAAGGACGAGGGTGCCGGCGACCAGGGCATCATGTTCGGCTATGCCTGCAACGAGACGCCGGAACTGATGCCGGCGCCGATCCAGCTGTCGCACAATATCCTGAAGTCGATGGCCGATGCCCGCCACAGCGGCAAGGAGCCGCTGCTCGGCCCCGATGCCAAGAGCCAGGTGACCCTGCTGTACAAGAACGGCAAGCCGACCGGCGCCACCGCCATCGTGGTTTCGACCCAGCATGCCGCCAAGGACAAGAAGGGCCGCGAGCTGGAATCGGGCGATATCCGGCGCATCGTGCGCCCCTATGTGCTGAAGGCCCTGCCCAAGGGCTGGATGTGCGATGAGGAGCATTTCTACGTCAATCCGACCGGCCGTTTCGTCATCGGCGGTCCCGACGGCGACGCCGGCCTGACCGGCCGCAAGATCATCGTCGACACTTACGGCGGCGCGGCCCCGCATGGCGGCGGCGCCTTCTCGGGCAAGGACCCGACCAAGGTCGACCGCTCGGCCGCCTATGCGGCGCGCTACCTGGCCAAGAACGTGGTGGCCGCCGGTCTGGCCGAGAAATGCCTGATCCAGCTGTCCTACGCGATCGGCGTGGCCTATCCGCTGTCGGTCTATGTCGACACTTTCGGCACCGGCAAGGCCGACGAGAACAAGATCTCCAAGATCCTGCAGGAGCTGATGAAGCTCAGCCCGCGCGGCATCCGCGAGCATCTCAAGCTCAACCGCCCGATCTATGCCCGCACCGCCGCCTACGGCCATTTCGGCCGCAAGCCGGAAAAGGACGGCGGCTTCTCCTGGGAGAAGACCGATCTGGTCAAGGACCTGAAGTCGGCCTTCAACGTCCGGTAAGGGCGTTCACGAGGTTTCGTGTCTGACGAGTCCCATGATGCGGCTGCGCCGCGACGCCTGATCTTCGGGCGCCGGCGCGGCCGCAAGCTTTCCCCCCATCGCGAACAGACCTTCGCCGACTGGCTGCCGCGTCTCAGCATTCCGCTGCCGGCGCCCGGTGGCGTGCTTGATCCCGCTTCGCTGTTCCCGCAGCCGAAACAGGCCTACTGGGTCGAGGTCGGTTTCGGCGATGGCGGGCATCTGTTTGCCCTGGCTGAGCAGCATCCCGAGATCGGCTTTCTCGGCGTGGAGCCCTTCGAGCATGGCGTCGCCAAACTGGTGATGCGCCTCGCCGCGAAGCTGGAGGCGGGTGGCGCGGATAACATCCGTATCCTGACGGACGATGCGCGCCTGCTGCTGAAGGCCCTGCCGGATCGCAGCATCCAGCGCGGTTTCACGCTGTTTCCCGATCCCTGGCCGAAGAAGCGGCACCAGTGGCGCCGCATCGTCAACGCTGAGACTTTGGCCGAGTGGGCCCGACTGATCCCGCCGGGCGGCGAGCTGCGGCTGGCCACCGATGTGCCGGATTACCAGCGCTGGATGCTGCGCCATATCCTGGCCGAACCGCGTTTCGCCTGGCTGGCCGAGACCAGCCGCGACTGGCTGCAGCGCCCGGCCGACTGGCCGCCCAGCAAATACGAGCAAAAGGCCATCGCCGCCGGCCGCACGCCGCATTACTATCGTCTGCGCCGGGTCTGACCTGCTGCAGAAGAGGCGCCAGATGCCTTTCCGCCTGTTGGCCGCTGCCTTCATGGCGGCTTTGCTTGCCACGCTCGGGCTGATGTTCCTTCGGGTGGCGACCACCCCTGCGGGCCAGCTCGACATCGCCGAAGGCGATTTCCTGCTGCTGCGCCATCTGGCGCTGGGCCTGTGCGGCGGCCTGACCCTGCAGGTCGTGTTCCTGCACAAACCGCCCGGTATCTATCGCGGTCTCGCCTGGGGCGGTGCCGGGTTCCTCGCCCTGACCCTGATGCCCTGGCTGGCGCTGCCCGGCAGCATGCCCGGCCGGGTTTCGCCGGAGCAGCCGCTGCTCTGGCTCAGCGTGATGGCGGCCAGTGCCGGCGGGCTGTGGCTGCTGTGGTGGCCCGGCGACAGCGGGAAACCGTCGCCGGTCCGCCGCCTGGGCGGCCTGGCCCTGCTGCTGCTGGCCGGGGTCTCGGGTGGCGGCTTTGAAGACGGGCTGCCCCGGGCCGAACCGATGGCGGATGACGACCCAGAGCTGGGGGTTTGGCGCGGCTTGGGCCTCAACCTGCTGTTCTGGCTGCTGCTGGGGCTGTTTTCGGTCCTGGCGGCCCGCCGGGTGGTGCAGCGCCCGGGTCCGGATCCGGATCCCAAAACCGGTCCCGATCACGGCTGATCCAGGCCGCCAAAACGGGGTTAAACCCCTTGCATTAGCTGAATTTGCCGCTATAACAGCGTCCGACATTGCTGGCCTGGTCCATGGTCGGATCGGGAAGAGGACATGGGCCGGCTGGCCCATTTTTTGTTTCTGCCGGGCAGAACCGTCCGGCAGGGTCCCGGGCCGGCCTGTCCACAGATAACGGCAAGAGTGTTTTTTAAGGATCGAAGCGCACGCATGGATGCGGCGAAGCGGATTGCGGACCTGATTGCCCCCACGCTGGACGCGATGGGCTTCCAGCTCGTGCGCGTCAAGCTGATGGGCACCGAACGTCCGGTGCTGCAGATCATGTTCGAGCGCGACACCGGTGGCGCCCCGCATGACGGCGGCATCACGGTGGATGACTGTGCCGAGGCCAGCCGTGCCGTCAGCGCCGTGCTGGATGTGGAAGATCCGATCAGCGGTGCCTACCGGCTCGAGGTCTCCTCGCCCGGCCTGGATCGCCCGCTGACCAAGGCGGCCGATTTCGAGCGATTCAAGGGCTTCGCCGCCAAGGTCGAGCTCGGTCGTCCGCTCGAGGGCCGCAAGCGTTTCCAGGGCCGCATCGGCGGCCTGGCTGGCGATGCGGTGGTGTTGCGCGACGAGGAGAAGGGCGCCGAGGCGCGCCTGCCGGTTGCCGAGATCGCCAGCGCCAAACTGATTGTTACCGACGACCTGATCACCGCCAGCCTGGCGGGACGCAGTGCGCCGGCGAATTGAGTCTTTACCGGTAACGAGTTTCGAGGAACAGGAACAATGGAAACGGTAACCAGTTTCAACCGGCTTGAGCTGCTGCAGGTGGCCGATGCCGTGGCCCGTGAGAAAGCCATCGAGCGCGATGTCGTGCTGATGGCGATGGAAGATGCGATCCAGAAGGCGGCGCGTTCGCGCTACGGCCTGGAAAACGACATCCATGCCGAGATCGATCGCAAGTCGGGCGAGATTCGTCTGGAGCGTCATCTGCAGGTCGTCGACAAGATCGAGAACGACGCGATCGAGATCGGTATCATCGAGGCGCAGCGCCGCAATCCCGATGCCCAGGTGGGCGACGTGATCGCCGAGCCGCTGCCGCCGATCGATTTCGGCCGCATCGCCGCCCAGACCGCCAAGCAGGTGATCGTGCAGAAGGTGCGGGAAGCCGAGCGCGAGCGCCAGTATATGGAATACAAGGACCGCATCGGCGAGATCGTGAACGGTCTGGTCAAGCGCGTCGAATACGGCAATGTCACCATCGATCTCGGCCGCGCCGAGGCGATCCTGCGCCGCGACGAACTGCTGCCGCGCGAGACCTTCCGCCAGGGCGACCGGGCGCGCGCCTATATCTACGACGTGCGCCGCGAGCCGCGCGGGCCGCAGATTTTCCTGTCGCGCTCGCACCCGCAGTTCATGTCCAAGCTGTTCGCCCAGGAAGTGCCGGAAGTCTACGACGGCATCATCGAGATCCGCGCCGTGGCGCGCGATCCGGGCAGCCGCGCCAAGATCGCCGTGCTCTCCAATGACAATTCGATCGATCCGGTCGGCGCCTGCGTCGGCATGCGGGGCAGCCGCGTGCAGGCCGTGGTGAACGAACTGCAGGGCGAGAAGATCGACATCATCAAGTGGTCGCCCGATCCGGCCACCTTCATCGTCAATGCGCTGGCCCCGGCCGAAGTGGCCAAGGTGGTGCTGGACGAAGAGGCCAATGCCGTCGAAGTGGTGGTGCCGACCGACCAGCTGTCGCTGGCCATCGGCCGCCGCGGCCAGAATGTGCGTCTGGCCTCGCAGCTGACCGGCTACGACATCGACATCCTTACCGAGGAAGAAGAGAGCGAGCGCCGCCAGAAGGAATTCCGCGAGCGCAGCCAGCTCTTCATCGATTCGCTGGATGTGGATGAGACCCTGGCCCAGCTGCTGGTCACCGAAGGTTTCACCAAGGTCGAGGAACTCGCCTATCTGCCGGTCGAGGAACTGGCCGAGATCGAGGGTTTCGACGGCGATATCGCCAACGAGCTGCATGAGCGCGCGGTCGAATACATCGAGAAGCGTAACTCCGAATTCGAAGAGAAGCGCCAGGCGCTCGGCGTCAGCGACGAAATCGCCGGCATCGAGGGCATCACGCCGGCCATGCTGGTCGCGCTGGGCGAGAAGGGCGTGAAGACGCTCGACGACCTCGGTGATCTGGCCGGCGACGAACTGCAGGAGATCGTCGGCGAGGGCCTTTCCAATGAAGATGCGAACGCCATCATTATGGCGGCGCGTCAGCATTGGTTCGACGGCGAGGAAGGCGGCCAGGCGTAAGCCCGGCGGCCAGGCGTTCCCGCGTCATGCCGCAGCGGCGTTGCCTGCTGACCGGCCAGCGCGCGGAGGCCGAAACCCTGCTGCGCTTCGGCGTGGTGGCGGGCAGTGTGGAGCCGGATCCGGCTCATCGGCTGCCAGGTCGCGGGCTCTGGCTCGTGCCCGGCCCCGATGCGGTGGCGACGGCGGTGGCCAGGGGCATGTTCGCCCGGGCTGCGAAACGCAAGCTGCTGGTGCCGGCCGATCTGCCGGCCCGCAGCGTGGATGCCTGGATGGCCCATGTGGCCGGCCAGGTGAAGAAAGCCCGGCAAGCCGGGCTGGTACTGGCCGAGGCGGCCGCGGCGGAAGGCGACCCGGAAACAGACGGGGCGCTGTCCTGCGATGCGGCGGTGCTCGGTCTGGGGCGGCTGGCGCTGAAACGCACGCCGCTGACACGGCGCGCGGTAGCCGATCTGGCGCTGCTCGCCCGGCTGCGCCCGCTGCCGTGACGGCGGCGGGACGTTGACGGACCGGGTGGGGGGTGCCATGAGGCTGGGCCCGCCATAGGTTAAGGCCACTGGCACCAGTCGGTATCAGTGGAATGTGGTTTTAGGCGGTAGGCGGAAGCGGACTGTATGAGCGACGTGAACGAGCAGGACAAGGACAAGGCGGCAGCGAAGCCCAAGCGGCTGGAGCTGAAAAAGACCGTTGAGACCGGACAGGTGCGCCAGAGCTTCAGCCATGGCCGTACCAAGGCGGTGACGGTCGAGGTGCGCAAGAAGCGCACCATTGTCCCGCCGGGTTCGAAGGCTGCTGCGGAAACCGCCGCCGCGCCGGCTGCCGCCCAGGGCGCCGCCCAAAGCGCCGCTCAGGGCGCCACCTCGGCTGCCGCTGCCAAGGCAGCTGCACCCAGCGTGCATGTGCCCTCGCGCGCCGAGATCATTGCCGAACATGATGCGGCCCAGGCCGCCAGGGTTGCCGAAGAGGCCGCCGCCCGCGTGGCAGCGGAAGCGGCGAAGGCCGCGGCGGCTCCCGCCGCCGCTGCACCGGCCGTGGCCCAGACTGCCGCTCCGGCCGAGCCCAAAGCCGCCGCGACTGCGGCGCCGACCGCCCGCATTGTCGATCCGCAGCGCACCGGCCCGCGCATGACGGCGCAGCCGACCGGCGATGTTCGCCCGGGCACCGCTTCTGGCCGCGACCGCACGCCCGCCCCGCCCCGGACGTCGCAGCGCACCAGCGGCATGGTGCTCAAACCGATGTCGGAGGAGGAGCGGCAGGCCCGCACCCGCGTCAACGAGGACGAACGCCGCAAATACGCCGAGATGCGCCGCGTCGCCGAAGAGGGCATGCGTCGCCGTATGGACGACCAGTCCAAGATTCACGCCGAACGCGAAGCCGCGTTGCGCCGCCAGGCCGACGAGGATGCCCGCAAGAAGGCCGAGGAAGAGACCCGCAAGAAGGCCGAGGCCGAAGCGGCACGCCGCCTGAATACGCCGGAGACCCCCGGCACGGCGGCAGCGCCGGGTGCAGCGGCGCCGACCGGCGTGCGCCCCGCGGCGATGGATGACGAGGATGACGGCGGCGCCAAGCGGCGCGGCGGTCCGGGTGCCAAGGTAACGCCGGCCAAGCCGACCACGCTGCGCCCCAGCCGCGATACCGGCGAACGCCGTACCGGCAAGCTGAGCGTGACCAAGGCGCTGGACGACAACGAGCGCGTGCGCTCGGTGGCCTCCTTCCGCCGCCGCATCGAACGCGAGAAGCGCTCGCATCATCAGGATTCCGCCGAGCAGCAGAAGGTTCTGCGCGACGTGGTTGTGCCTGAAACCATCACCGTGCAGGAACTGGCCAACCGTATGGCCGAGCGCGGCGTGGATGTGGTCAAGGCGCTGATGAAAATGGGCGTGATGGCCACCATCAACCAGACCATCGATGCCGATACCGCCGAGCTGATCGTCAGCGAATTCGGCCACCGCGTGCAGCGCGTGGCGGAATCCGATATCGAAGTGGGTCTCGCCGGCGAGAAGGACGAGGATGCGGTGCTGGTGCCGCGCTCGCCCGTCGTCACCGTCATGGGCCACGTCGACCACGGCAAGACCTCGCTGCTCGATGCGCTGCGCCAGACCGATGTGGTCAGCGGCGAAGCCGGCGGCATCACCCAGCATATCGGCGCCTACCAGGTGCATATGAAGTCGGGCAAGGCGATCACCTTCCTCGATACTCCGGGCCATGAGGCCTTCACGCAAATGCGCGCCCGCGGCGCCAAGGTCACCGACATCGTCGTGCTGGTGGTTGCCGCCGACGACAGCGTGATGCCGCAGACCGTGGAAGCGATCCATCATGCCAAGGCGGCCGGCGTGCCGATCGTCATTGCCATCAACAAATGCGACAAGCCGGCTGCCAATCCGCAGAAGGTGCGGCAGGAACTGCTGCAGCACGAGATCGTCGTGGAACAGATGGGCGGCGAAGTGCAGTCCATCGAAGTGTCGGCCAAGACCAAGGCCGGCCTCGATGCACTGGAAGAAGCCATCCTGCTGCAGGCTGAAATCCTCGACCTCAAGGCCAACCCGGATCGCCGTGCCGAAGGCGTGGTGGTCGAAGCCAAGCTGGAGCGCGGCCGTGGTTCGGTCGCCACCGTGCTGGTGGCTCGCGGCACGCTGCATGTCGGCGATGTCTTCGTGGCCGGCAGCGCCTGGGGCCGCGTGCGCGCCCTGATCGACGATCACGGCAAGAATGTCGTTTCGGCCGGCCCGTCCGTGCCGGTCGAGGTGCTCGGCCTGCAGGGCAATCCGGAAGCCGGCGACGAATTCGTCGTCGTCGAGAACGAAGCCCGTGCCCGCGAAGTCGCCGAATTCCGCGAACGCAAGCAGCGCGAAGCCCGCTCGGCCATTTCGGCGCGCGGCTCGCTCGAGCAGATGTTCTCCAAGATCCAGGCCGGCGAAGCTAAGGAACTGCCGATCGTCATCAAGACCGACGTGCAGGGCTCGCTGGAAGCGATCCAGGCCGCCGTCAACAAGCTGGGCACCGAGGAAGTGGTCGTCCGCTTCCTGCATGGCGCCATCGGCGGTATCAACGAATCCGACGTCTCGCTGGCGGCGGCCTCGAAGGGCGCCATCATCGGCTTCAACGTGCGTGCCTCCAAGCAGGCGCGTGAGCTGGCCGAACGCGAAGGCGTCGATATCCGCTACTACTCGATCATCTACAACCTGATCGATGACCTGAAGGCGCTGCTCTCGGGCATGCTGGCACCGTCGATCCGCGAGAACTTCCTCGGCTATGCCGAGATCCGCGAGGTGTTCAACATCACCAAGGTCGGCAAGGTCGCGGGTTGCATGGTCACCGAAGGCCTGGTCAAGCGTGGCGCCAAGGTGCGCCTGTTGCGCGACAACGTGGTCATCCACGAAGGCGCGCTGTCGACCCTCAAGCGCTTCAAGGACGAGGCGCGCGAGGTCAAGCAGGGCATGGATTGCGGTATGTCGTTCGAGAATTACAACGACATCCAGGTCGGCGACATGATCGAGTGTTTCGAACTCGAGAGCGTGGCGCGCGAGCTGTAAGCCCG
The DNA here is from genome assembly GCF_025869515.1 of Ferrovibrio sp. Classification (GTDB taxonomy): domain Bacteria; phylum Pseudomonadota; class Alphaproteobacteria; order Ferrovibrionales; family Ferrovibrionaceae; genus Ferrovibrio. The sequence goes on along the minus strand of NZ_JAOZVR010000052.1, from coordinate 127,190 downwards.
CGCGTCCTCTTCGCTTCAGGGAGACTGTCATGGCGCAGCGCAAGCGCAGCAGTGGCACCGTTGGCGGCAAGGGTGCCAAAAGCGGCAGCCGCGATGAACTGCCCGGCGGCCGCAGCCAGCGTCAGCTGCGCGTCGGCGAGGAACTGCGCCACATCCTGTCCGATGTGCTGCGCAATGGCCATTTCCGCGATCCCGACCTGGCCGATCTGGTCGTCACCGTCACCGAGGTGCGCGTCAGTCCCGATCTGAAGGCGGCCACCGCCTTCGTCATGCCGCTGGCCGGCAAGGATGCTCCCAAGATCATCGCCGGGCTCAACCGCGCCACCTCCTATATCCGCATGGAGGCCGTGAAGCAGATCGACCTGCGCGTGGCGCCGCAATTCTCCTTCAAGCTGGATCACAGCTTCGACGAGGCGGCACGGGTGACCAAGCTGCTGCAGCAGCCGGCCGTGCAGGCCGATCTCGAAAAAACGCCCGAGTCCGAGGAATGAAGCGCGGCCTGCGATGAAGAAGCGTGGCCGGCCGGTCCACGGCTGGGTGATCGTCGACAAGCCGCTCGGCCTCACCTCGACGCAGTGCCTGGCGAAAGTGCGCCGGCTCACCGATGCGGCCAAGGCCGGCCATGGCGGCACGCTCGATCCGCTCGCCACCGGCATCCTGCCGATTGCGCTCGGCGAAGCCACCAAGACGGTCAACTGGGTGATGGGCGCGGGCAAGACATACCGCTTCACCGTGCGCTGGGGCGAGGGCACCGAAACCGACGATGCCGAGGGCCCGGTCACGCAGCGCTCCGATATCCGCCCCGACCGCCTCGCCATCGAAGCCATGCTGCCGGTCTTCACCGGCGAAATCATGCAGCGCCCGCCGGCCTATTCCGCCATCAAGGTCGACGGTCGGCGGTCCTATGACCTGGCCAGGAAGGGCGAGGCCCAGGACCTGGCCGCCCGGCCGATCCGCATCGATGCGCTGCGTCTGATCGACTGTCCGGACCCGGACCACGCCATCTTCGAGGTGGATTGCGGCAAGGGCGCCTATGTGCGCGCGCTGGGCCGGGATTTTGCTTTATATTTAGGGACTTACGGCCATATCACGGCCCTGCGGCGCACCCGGGTCGGGCGCTATGGAGAAAAGGCGGCCTTTTCGCTGGATTCACTGGAGGAACTGTGCCAAAACGACGCCGCGCACGCGTATCTGCTGCCGATTGAAACCGCGCTGGACGACATCCCGGCCCTGGTTCTGACCGGCCCGCAGGCTGACCGCCTCAAACACGGGCAGCCTATAAAGATCGCGCTCACGGCCCCCGGGCTCCCGCCGGAAGGAGAATTGCTGGTGACCGCCGACGGCAAGCCCGTCGGAATCGCCGAGCGTCTCGCTGACGAAGTCCGGCCACTGCGTTTGTTCAACCTTTGATGTCGCGGAGTTAGACCATGACCATTACCGCCGAGCGCAAGACCGCGCTGGTTTCCGAATATGCCACCAAGAAGGGCGACACCGGTTCGCCGGAAGTCCAGGTGGCCGTGCTCACCGAGCGCATCAACAACCTCACCGACCATTTCAAGACCCACAAGAAGGACGTGCATTCGCGCCGCGGCCTGCTGATGATGGTGAGCAAGCGCCGCAGCCTGCTCGACTATCTCAAGAACATCGACACCGCGCGCTATGATTCGCTGATTCAGCGACTGGGTCTGCGCAAGTAACGATTATGGCCGCTGCCGCGAATGCAATCGCCAGCAGCCGTATTCCGGATACGATGAACCACGCCCGCTCCCGGACCGCCGGGGCGGGCGTCGTTTTTTCGTAGGCCGGAGTTTTGGCCGGCGGCATCGGGATGGACTCGATGCGCCGGTTTGCCGCGTGCGACTGATTCCAGTCGTGCCGGCCGGGCGGGAGGCGATGGGCGCCGTCCCGCCGGGTGCCTAGGTCAGGGACAGTCCGAAGGACCGAAGGGTGCCGAGGAAGGAAGAAAGACTATGTTCAATATCCACAAGACCGAACTGATGTGGGGCGGCCGCAAGCTCACCATCGAGACCGGCAAGATCGCCCGCCAGGCCGACGGCGCCGTGATGGTGACCTATGGCGACACCATCGTGCTGTGCACGGCCGTGGCCGCGAAAAACCCGAAGCCGGGCGTCGACTTTTTCCCGCTCACCGTGAACTACCAGGAAAAGACCTTTGCCGCCGGCAAGATTCCCGGTGGCTTCTTCAAGCGCGAAGGCCGTCCGAGCGAGAAGGAGACGCTGACCTCGCGTCTGATCGATCGTCCGATCCGCCCGCTGTTCGCCGACGGTTTCCGCAACGAGACCCAGGTGGTCGCCACCGTGCTGTCGCATGACATGGAGAACGATCCCGATATCGTCGCTCTGGTCGGCGCCTCGGCCGCGCTCACCATCTCGGGCATTCCCTTCATGGGCCCGATCGGCGCCGCCCGCGTTGGCTATATCAACGGCGAATACGTGCTCAACCCGCTGAAGTCCCAGCTGGGCGACAGCAAGCTCGACCTCGTCGTCGCCGGCACCGCCGACGCCGTGCTGATGGTCGAATCCGAAGCCCAGCAGCTGCCGGAAGACGTCATGCTCGGCGCCGTGATGTTCGGTCACAAGGGCTTCCAGCCGGTGATCGAAGCCATCATCGGCCTGGCCGAACGCGCCGCCAAGGATGCGATGCCGCTGCAGGCCCGCACCGGCTACGAGACCGCCTTCAAGAAGCTGCAGGATTCGGGTATCGAAGCCGAACTGCGCGTCGCCTATGAAGAGAAGGTCAAGCAGGCCCGCTACGCCAAGGTCGGCGAAGTAAAGGCCAAGGCCAAGGCGCTGTTCGCCGATGGCGAAGCCAACCCGGTCGACGTTTCCGATGCCTTCAAGCATCTGGAAGCCCAGGTCGTGCGCTTCAACATCCTCGACACCGGCCTGCGCATCGACGGCCGCGACACCAAGACCGTGCGTCCGATCGTGTCGGAAGTCGGCGTGCTGCCGCGTGCCCATGGCGCCGCGCTGTTCACCCGTGGCGAGACCCAGGCGCTGGTGGTCACCACGCTGGGCACCGGCACCGACGAGCAGATCATCGATGCGCTGGACGGCGAATACCGCGAAGCCTTCATGCTGCATTACAACTTCCCTCCCTACTCGGTCGGTGAAGCCGGCCGCATGGGTTCGCCGGGCCGCCGCGAAATCGGCCACGGCAAGCTGGCCTGGCGCGCCGTGCGCCCGCTGCTGCCGGCGAAGGAAGCCTTCCCCTACACCATCCGCGTCGTCTCGGAGATCACCGAGTCGAACGGTTCCTCCTCGATGGCCACCGTCTGCGGCACCTCGCTGGCGCTGATGGATGCCGGCGTGCCGCTGACCGCTCCGGTCGCCGGCATTGCCATGGGCCTGATCCTGGAAGGCAGCCGCTTCGCCGTGCTGTCCGACATCCTGGGCGACGAGGATCATCTCGGCGACATGGACTTCAAGGTGGCCGGTACCGACGAGGGTGTCACCGCCCTGCAGATGGACATCAAGATCGCCGGCATCACCGAAGAGATCATGAAGGTGGCGCTGGAGCAGGCCAAGCACGGCCGCGTCCATATCCTGAGCGAGATGGCCAAGGCGATGTCGCAGAACCGCAGCGGCGTGAAGGAAAACGCTCCGCGCATCACCACGATGAGCGTGCCGAAGGACAAGATCCGCGAAGTGATCGGGTCGGGCGGCAAGGTGATCCGCGAGATCGTCGAGAAGACCGGCACCAAGATCGACATCGAGGACGATGGCACGATCAAGATCGCTTCCAGCGATCCGGCCGCCGCCGATGCCGCCGTGCAGTGGATCAAGTCGATCGTCTCGGAACCCGAGGTCGGCATGATCTACAAGGGCAAGGTCGTCAAGCTGGTCGATTTCGGCGCCTTCGTGAACTTCTTCGGCAGCCGCGACGGCCTCGTGCATGTCTCGGAAATGGCACCCAAGCGCATCAACAAGCCGAGCGACGTGGTGTCGGAAGGCCAGGAAGTGCGCGTCAAGGTGCTCGGCATCGATGAGCGCGGCAAGGTCCGCCTCTCGATGAAGGTGGTCGACCAGGCCACCGGCGAGGACCTGTCGAACAAGCCGCGCAGCGACGAGGCTGTCGAAGCCGAGTAAGCCTCAGGGCAATCGAATGCGGAAAGGCCGGGAGTGATCCCGGCCTTTTTCATTTCAGGGCTGGCCGCGACTGCAGAGCGTGCGGTGCTGTCCGGGTTTAGGGAATGTTAAGCGCCGGCGGCGATGCTGGCGGCAATGTGCCATTTCCTGTCCGGGCCGATCCCTGACAGTCCCGACGAGGTGCGTCTTGCGGTTCCACGGTAAAACCGATCTGCCTTTCGAGCCCTATTTCGTGGTGGGTGCCCAGCGCACCGGCACGACCGTGCTGCATGCCCTGATCTGCACGGATGATGCGACCAACGACTTCATTGCCGAGAGTAATTACTACACCGAGCTGCTGACGCCCTTCCTGTCGGGCTGGGCGCAGTTCGAGTCCAAGACCAAGGAATTCTTCGTCGATCGCCAGCGCTATATCGACTACCACGGCCATCTGATGCGCGCGGTGCTGCACGATATCTGGGTGCAGCTGGGTCAGCCGAAGAAGCTGGTGCTCAAGGACCCGATCCTCAGCCTGCATATGCATATCCTGGCGCAGCTGGTGCCGGAGACGAAATTCGTCATCTCGATCCGCGATCCGCGCGATGTGGTGGCCTCGCGCGTCGTGGTGCACCGGAAAGCCAAGCCGGATGTGCAGGTCAGCGACCACGACATCGCGCGTTTCTGCAACGATTTCAATTCGTCCTACATGGCCCTGACCAAGATGCCCGGCACTTTCGCCGGACGCGCCCTTCTGGTGCCCTATGAAGGTCTGGCGCGCACGGGCGACCTGTCGTCGGTGGAGGCATTCGTCGGCGTCACCTGCCGCAAGGATAAAGTGTGGCAATCGGAACTGACCGATATCAATACCGGCAAGTCGGAATGGCAGACCGAACAATACGGCAAGCCGCTGAATGCCGATTCGATCGGCAATTACAGCAAGACCCTGACCGGGCCGCAGGTGGAGCTGGTGCTGCGCCACTGTGGTTTCCTGATGCAGGCGCTTGACCTGCCGCTCGCCTGAGCCGGGCTCAGGACGGATTTTCCAGCGCCACCAGCGGCGCGACGATGCGGCGGTAACGTCCATCGGCGCGCATCGCGCGATAGGCGGCGCGCAGGGTGTTGACGGTGTCTTTCGGCAGATTGGGCGAGGCGGCGATCCAGAACGGCAGGGTGGCGAAGGACTCGCTGGCGCGCAATTCGCTCTGGATGAAATTCAGCTCGGCCCAGGTGGCGCGGCCCACCGCGCGCAACGCGAACCAGCCGTCGATCCGGCTGGCCTGCAGCAGGCGTGCGTTGTCGGTCTCGCTGTTGGCGGTTTCGAAATTTTCCAGCCCGAAGGATTTCAGCATGCCCTGCAGTTCCGAGCCGCGCATGACGCTGATGCGCGGCAGCTGGCGCGCGGCCTCCAGGTTGCCGACGGTTCCGGCGCTGCGTCGGGTGAAAAAGACGGCGCGATCCGCATAGACCTCGCCGATCCAGATATAGCGGCTCTCCCGCTGCGGCGTGCGCAGCAGGGCCGGGTAGAGCGTGCCGCCCTGGTCGAGCGCCATCACCGCCCGCTGGAAGGGCAGGATACGTACGGTCGGATCGATGCCGATGGCGCGGGCCAGCGGCTGCACCAGCTCCACTGCCGGGCCGCTGCCGATGCCGTCCCGTTCGATCACATAGGGCGGCCGGCTGGCGCCCACGATCTGCAGGGCGGCTTGCGCGGCCGGGGCCTGCACAGACGGAGCCGGCACAGCCGGAGATTGGGCGCGCGCCGACGTGACCGCGACACCGGCCAGGGCGCCGGTCAGTCCGATCATGAGAACGGCAATCGCTGCCCGCGGAAAATACAAGATCGCAATCCTCCCCGGCCTGCCCAGATTAGCGTATGGCTGGTAAGAAACCGGTTATTTTCCGGTCATATACAGAGCGAAAGCAGGAAGAACCGCGATTCGCGCCAGGGATGATCGCCGGTCCGTCCCGGCGCTGCCGCCGGACCATCCCGGGCCGGCCTGATTCTTGCCGTTTTTTAGCGTTTAGGTTGCGATAGCCGAGTCTGCGTGGAGTCAAAAAATGCCGATGCAACGCCCATGTCCCGGTCCGGTCCGCCCTGCCAGCCTGCTGGCGGCCGGGTTCCTGCTGGCCGGCCTTCTGCTGCCGGTTGCCCGGCCGGCCGTGGCGCAGACCCAGCCGGCGCCGGCGCAGCCATCGGAAGCGTCCGAGCCGGCCGATACCGAGGATGTCACCGAGGGGGCCGTCATCGTGCGGGGCAAACACAGCGCCGGCGACACGACGGTCGACTGGGAGGCCGCCCTGCGCAACGGCAAGCCGGAGCGGATTGCCGAGTGGCGCGACTATGGCGGCAACGGCAACGCCAATGTGGTGTTCAGTTTTCACAACGGCGATCTGATGCATTATGCCGAGCATGGCCGGCGCCGTGGCGGCCAGGCCGGATCGATGGACGGTCTGCGCCGCGTCGAACTGAATCTCTCGTTTTCCAATGGCCGCTATACCGGCGGCCGCAAGACGGTCGACGGAATCGAAACCGAACCGACCGATGCGGAAATCCGTGGTGCCAATGTGCAGGCGCTGGCGGCGCTGGAGCGGCTGGCGGTGGCCAAGCCGGCCTGGCAGGAAAGTCGCCAGATCACCGGTTTCTCGATCGCCTCGATCCCGCAGCCGGGTGGGCCGAGTGCCGAAGCGCGCCGCCTCGCCGGTGCCGGCGGCGAAATCGTGTTCCGCTGCAGCGATACGCTTTTCGCCGTGCTGGGCGCGGCGCAGGATCGCCTGGTGGTCGAAACCCAGGGCCGCGATCCGGTGACCCTGCAGCGCCAGACGGCGGGGCAGCGGTATGACTATTTCGGCGCCGGCTGGGGCGCCCAGCGCCGCGGCGAGGAACTCCGTCTCGAGGAAGCCAGCGGTCGCGCCATGCTCTGCCGCATCGTTTCGGCGGCGGCACCGCCCTCTTCACTGCCCCCGTCTGCACCGACACCGCCTTCATCGGCGCCGTCTTCCGCAGCGCCGGCACCGTCGCAGCCTGTCGGCGCGGGTGAGCCGCTGCCCACCGTCACCATCCCGCCCGCACGCTAGATGCGCGCGACGACCTTGAAGGTGGCGGTGGCGCGGTTGGTGACCAGGCTGCCGACTCGCAGTTCGCAGGCGACCGTCAGGATATCGCCTTCGAATTTCAGGTCGGCCAGCTGGCATTCCAGCCAGGCGCCCATCGGCACCGGCCGCCGGTAATCCAGGGTCAGCTGCGTTGTCCACATTTTGCCGATCTCCGGCCGCTGGTGCAGGATGAAGGCGGCCATGAAGGTATCGGCCAGCGTGGCGAGGAAGCCGCCATGGCCGGTGCCGTGGCGGTTGCCGTGTTTGGGCCGCACATGCAGGCCGAAGACCGGCGGCGCACCGCTGCGGTCATCACGAACGTAAACCTTGCCCAGGCTTCCGAAGAATTTCGACACCGGCGGCAGCACGGTAAAACCGGGCGGCACCGGCGCCGCTCTGTAGCCATGATTCGTGCGGCGCTGTTTCATGGACAGGTGAATGGCCCATGCAGCGGCGGAAGGCAAGTCATGCAGGCGATGCATGCTGCATACAAAAAATGAGGGGCGACCGGGGGGGAGGTCGCCCCTCAAAGGGGGTATTCATAGGGGAGGAAATAAGAAACGAAGCGACTCTGCAAAATCTCTCCGTCTCATGGTTCCTATATAGGATGTCCTGCGCCAGCGTGCAGTGATGGTGGTCACTTTTCTGCACCCCGCCCTGAAATCGTCATGTTTCAGAAGGTTTCAGGGCCTGTTCCGCAGGCGCACCGCCAGCGGGATCAGCAGCAGCAACGCCGCGATGACCAGCAAAGTCAGGCTGAGCGGCCGGGTGACGAAGGTGGTCATGTCGCCGGCCGAGATCGTCATCGCGCGACGGAACTCCTGTTCGGCGAGCGGGCCGAGGATCATGCCGATCACCGCCGGCGCGGTGGGAAAATCGAAGCGCCGCATCAGATAGCCCACGCCGCCGATCAGGTAGAGCAGCACCAGGTCGACCCATGACTGGCTGATGCCATAGGTGCCGATGGTGGCGAACACCAGGATGCCGCCATAGAGCCAGGGCGCCGGGATGGTGAGGATCTTCGCCCACAGGCCGACCAGCGGCAGGTTGAGCACCAGCAGCATCACGTTGCCGACATACAGCGACGCGATCAGGCCCCATACCAGTTCCGGCTGGTTCTGCAGCAGCAGCGGGCCGGGATTGATGCCATAGGACTGAAATGCCGACAGCATGATGGCGGCGGTCGCCGAGGTCGGCAGGCCGAGCGCCAGCATCGGCACCAGCACGCCGGCGGCCGAGGCATTGTTGGCCGCTTCCGGCCCGGCCACGCCTTCGATGGCGCCGTGGCCGAACTCTTCCGGTTTCTTCGACAGCTTTTTCTCCAGGAAATAGCTGATGAAGGTCGGCACTTCCGCGCCGCCGGCCGGCAGCGCGCCAAAGGGAAAGCCCAGCGCCGAACCGCGCAGCCACGGCTTCCACGACCGCTTCCAGTCATCCTTCGTCATGCCGGCGCGGCCCTGCAGCGTCATCACGCTGGCCTGCACCTTCGGCCGTGCGGCGAGATAGAGCGTCTCGCCGACGGCAAACAGTCCGACGGCGACGACGATCACGTTGATGCCGTCCAGCAGTTCCGGCAGGCCGAAGGTGAAGCGCGCCTGGCCGGTCTGCAGGTCGATGCCCACCAGGCCGAGCAGGATGCCGAACGCCAGCGCGGTCAGGCCGCGCAGCACCGATGTGCCCAGCACGGCGGAGACCGCGACGAAGGCCACGATCATCAGCGAGAAATAATCCGCCGGGCCGAAACGCAGGGCGAATTCCACCAGCGGCGGAGCGAGGAAGGTCAGGCCGATGGTGCCGATCGTGCCGGCGACGAAGCTGCCGATCGCGGCGGTGGCCAGCGCCGCCGCGGCGCGGCCCTGCTTCGCCATCTTGTGCCCTTCCAGCGCCGTGATGATGGTGGCGCTTTCGCCCGGCGTGTTGAGCAGGATCGATGTGGTGCTGCCGCCATACATGGCGCCGTAATAGATGCCGGCAAACAGGATGAAGGCGGCGGTGGGCGGCACGCTGAAGGTGATCGGCAGCAGCAGCGCGATGGTCAGGGCCGGGCCGAGGCCGGGCAGCACGCCGATGGCGGTGCCGAGCGTGACGCCGACCAGCGCCCACATCAGGTTGATCGGCTGCAGGGCGACGGCGAAGCCGCCGGCCAGGAGACTGAAGGTTTCCATCAGATCAGGCCTTCCAGCAGGCTGACGACAAGATCGCCCTCACCGATATTGATGCCGAGCAGCTGGGCGAAACCGAAATAGGCCACGGCAGCGAAGCCAAGACCGATCAGCGCGTCGCGGCCCGGCCGGCGGCTGCCGAAGGCGCGTGCCGTGCAGGCAAACAGCAGCACCGATGCCGGAATGAAGCCAAGCGGGCCGATCAGGCCGATATTCAGCACCAGGCCGAGCAGCAGCCAGCCGACAGCGCGGAGATCGAAGCCGGCTTCGGTTTCCTCGGGCGGGCTGGTCCAGATACCGCGCCAGGCCTGCGCCAGCAGGGCGAGGCCGAGCGCGATCAGCAGTCCGCTGGCGATATAGGCCACCAGTGTCGGCCCGACCTGGGCATACATCGGCGACACCGGAATCTCGGCGGTCTCGTAGAGGGCGACGATGCCCAGCATGATGACACCGAGCGCCAGCAGCACTTCGGGTTTGCGGAGACGGTCCATGCGCTATGACCGGTTCGCCGGGTGGCGATCAGGCCAGGCCCAGATCTTTCAGGATCGCCTCGATGCGCGTGTTTTCCTCGGTCAGGTATTTGCCATAGGCGTCACCGGCCAGGAAAACGTCGGTCCATTCGCGCGTCTTCAACTGCTCGGTCCAGGCCGGCGAGCCGCGCATCCTGGTCATCAGGTCGATCAGCACCGCCTTGTCGGTATCCTTGATGCCCGGCGGGGCGAACACGCCGCGCCAGTTATACAGCTCCACATCCAGTCCCTGTTCCTTGATGGTGGGAACATCGATACCGGGCTGGCGCTTGTCGGCCGAGATCGCCAGCGCGCGCAGTTTGCCAGCCTTGATCTGCTCGCTGAACTCGCCCCAGCCGGAGACGCCGCAGGTCACCTGGTTGCCGAGCAGGGCGGCCTGGGCCGGGCCGCCGCCGGAATAGGCCACATAGGCCACCTTCTTCGCCTCGCCGCCGGCCGCCTTGGCGATCATGCCGGCCAGGATGTGATCGGTGCCGCCGGCCGAACCGCCGGCCCAGGACACCTTGGTCGGATCGGCCTTGAAGGCGGCCGCCAGGTCCTTCAGCGTCTTGTGTGGCGAATCGGGCGGCACCACGATGACCTCGAATTCGCCGGTCAGGCGGGCGATCGGCACGGTCTGCGTGATCTTGACCGGCGATTTGTTGGTGATCAGCGCGCCCACCATCACCATGCCGGCCACCATCAGCGCATTGCCGCGGCCTTTCCACTGGTTGACGAACTGCGGCAGGCCGACCGCGCCGCCGGCGCCGCCCACATTGGTCACCTGCGCACCCTTGATCAGGCCGGCGGTCTTCAGCGCCTGCTCCATGCTGCGCGCGGTCTGGTCCCAGCCGCCACCGGGATTGGCCGGCACGAACAGCAGCAGATTGTCGATGGCTGCCGCCTTTGACTGGGCCAGGGCGTCGTTGCCAAAAGCCGGCAGCAGGGCAGTGGCGGCGGCGGCCGTGACCGTGGATTGCAGGAAGCTGCGGCGATTGATCATGTTTCTCTCCCGGACTCGATTCTGGTTGTTTCGGCAGTAGAAACAGGCGGTCGGCCGAAGACAAGGAAATATCCTGTAAACCGGCCGTTCCCCGGGATGGTTCCTGGGCCGCGGAGGTTTGGCCGCAGGCTGATTATTTCCGGGGGTTGAATGCGCGCCGCACCGCCTTACATTCACTTTTTGTTCCTTTATTGAGTAAAACGGGACGTGGCGAACCGCCGCGAACCTGAACGAGCGCAAACGAAACCAAACGAACCGAAACGAACCCGAACGAAGCGAAACGGATTCAAACGAACCGAAACGGATTCAAACGAACCGAAACGGGGCTCAGGCCGGCAGCAGCACTTCCACCGTGGTGCCCTGGCCGGGCTCGCTGCGGATGTCGAGCCGGCCGCCATGCAGCTCCACCAGGCTGCGGCAGATCGACAGGCCCAGGCCGGCGCCACTGTTGGCGCGGGTGCGGTAGACGTCGGCGCGATGCAGGTGCAGCGGCTGGATCACGGCGCGGCTTTCCGCCGCGCTCATGCCGATGCCGGTATCGATCACGCGGATGCGCACCACGCCGTTGCTCTGCCCGGCCTCCAGAGTGACGCGGTCGCCCGGGCGGCTGAACTTCACCGCATTGCCCAGCAGGTTGATCAGGATCTGCGTCAGGGCGCGGGCGTCGGCATTCAGCGTCAGGCCGGTCGGACCGGACTGCAGCGCCACCTCGGCCTGGCGGGCCTGCGGCTGCACCATGGCCAGCGCGCTGCTGGCGATCTGGTCGAAGCTGCAGGCCTCGATATTCATGTCGAGCCGGCCGCTTTCCAGCCGCGACAGGTCGAGGATGTCGTTCACCAGTCGCAGCAGGTGTTCGCCCGATTCCTGGATATTGGCGGCATACCCCTGGGCGCGGTCGCTCAGCGGCCCGGCATAGCCGCCCTTCATCATTTCGGCGAAGCCGATGATGGCATTCAGCGGCGTGCGCAATTCATGGCTCATGTTGGACAGGAAGGTGGTCTTGGTCCGGCTGGCGCTTTCGGCCGCCTCGCGCTGCTCGATCAGCTGGGCCTCGGTTTCTTTCAGGCGCGTGATGTCGATGCCGCAGGTGATGATGCCGAGGATACGGCCATCCGTGTCGCGCAGCGGCACCTTCTGGGCCCAGATCACGATGGGGCGGCCATCCGGCCCGGTCCAGGCCTGTTCCATATGCGCCGTCTCGCCGGTCGCCAGAACCTGGCGGTCGATATTCTCGATCACGGCGGCAACATCGGGGCCGACGATCTCGCTCCAGCTGCGGCCCATGTAATTCTGGTCATAGGCCTGGCGCAGGCTGTGCATGCGCCGGTTCATCATCTGGTAGCGCAGGTCGGTATCCTTGTAGCTCATGGTGGCCGGCATGGCATTCAGCAGCGCTTCCAGGAACTGCGTCGTTTCATGTTCGGTGCGCCGTGCTTCGACCTCGCGCTGCCGCGCATTGTCGAACTCGATCATGATCAGGCACAGGCCGGTGGTCAGGTTGATCAGGATCGACAATGCGAAGGATTCGTTCAGCGATGCGGTCTGCGCCATCAGCTGCGTGGCATAGAAGATCGACAGCCCGCTGCGTACCAGCAGAATGATGCCGGCAGCGATATAGAAAACCGAACGGCGATGCGTCAGGAGCAGGATGCCGGCATAAAGCAGCAGGGCGGCTGAAACCACCAGCGCAGTCGGGTAATAGGCGGTGCTGCTGACCTGCTGCAGCAGCAGGGTAAAGCCGCCGATCGCAAGCGCCGCCAGCAGCGCGGCGGGCATGCTGTCCTGGCGACCGGTCAGGCTGCGCATGCCGGCGGTAATGAAGACGATGGCGGCGGTGCCCAGCCCGGCGGCAACCATGAAGACGGGATGCCCGCCCTGCCAGTCGAGGAAGCCGGCGATGGCAAAGGGCGGCGCCAGACAGGCATGGCCCAGCGCCCAGAACAGCAGGTGCCGTCCGCCATCGAGCTTGCGCCAGGCCACCAGACAGGCCAGGGCCACCAGCAGGGGCGCCAGGGTGGCCGCAATCGCGATAATCGGAATTGCCATGAATCGTCCGTCTGTTCCCCGTATCCTCCGATTTAGGGCGATTCCGTTTCAATCAAAAACTGCAGCCGGCTCCCGGTTTCTGCCGCCCCCGGGGCAGGGCTTGAAAGCCAGAATCATTCTCTCCACAGTGCCGGCCATGACAATGCAATGGTCGCGGCTGCTTTCGGCCCAGCGTCTCGGTCACCAGGGCGCCGAACCGGTGACCCCGGCGCGCAATCCGTTCCAGAAGGACTGGGATCGCGTGGTGTTCTGTTCGGCCTTCCGCAGGTTGCAGGACAAAACACAGGTTCACTCGCTTCCCGAGAGCGACTATGTGCGCAACCGGCTGACCCACTCGCTGGAAGTCTCCTCGGTCGGCCGCTCGCTCGGCGCCCAGGTCGGACAGACCGTGCTGCAGCGGGCGGATACGAAGAAACTGGGCGCCGCAGCCGCTGACGGCATCGGCGCCGCCGAATTCGGTCATATCGTCGCGGCGGCCTGCCTCGGCCACGATATCGGCAATCCGCCGTTCGGCCATTTCGGCGAGGCGACGATCCAGCACTGGTTCCGCTCCGGCCCGGGTGCCGCGCTGATCGGGGAACTCGGCCCGGTCGAACAGCGTGATTTCCTGTTCTTCGAGGGCAATGCCCAGGGCTTCCGGGTGATGACACGGCTGCAGAACTGGCGCGATGCCGGCGGCCTGCGGCTCACCTGCGCCACGCTCGCCACCTTCATGAAATATCCCTTCGGCAGCGTTGCAGCCGATCCGCAGAAAAAGAAATTCGGCCATTTCGCCGCCGAGGCGATGCTGTTCGAGGAAATGGCCGGCAATGTCGGTCTGCTGACGCTGGGCGAGGACCGCTATGCGCGCCATCCGCTCACCTACCTGGTCGAGGCGGCCGACGATATCTGCTATTCGGTGGTCGACATCGAGGATGGTTTCAAGCTCGGCCGCATCACCTTCGCGGAGGCCGAAGAACGGTTGAAAGGCCTGTTGCGCCGCCTGCCGCCGCGTTATGTCGAAATCGCCGATGAAACCTGGAAGATCGCCTATCTGCGCGCCAAGGTGATCGGCGACCTGATCGATCTGGCGGTGGAAGTCTTCCTCGACCATGAGACCGACATCCTGAGCGGCCGCTTCACTGGCGATCTGCTGTCGCAGACCGCGATGGCGCCGCAGCTCGACGCGATTGCCGGCTTTACCCGCCAGCGCATTTTCGAGACGCGCGAGCGTTTCCAGACTGAGGTGATGGGCGGCGAAATTCTCACCAGCCTGCTGGCCGCCTTCTGCGATGCGCATCATGCGCTGGAACTGGCCGGCGGCGACACCGTTTCGCTGGCGCCGCGCCAGCGGGCGCTGCTGCGCCTGATGCCGCTGCCGCCGCGCGGCGATGCAACGCGGTATGACTGGCTGCTCAGTGTCACCGATTTCATCAGCGGCATGACCGATACCTACGCGCTGTCGCAGTTCCAGCGATTGCGCGGCCTGCAGTAAGATAACCCGACGAGGAAACGATGGCGGCCCAGATCGATTACTACACCTTCATCAGTTCGCCCTGGGCCTATCTCGGTTCCAGGCGCTTCGCCGCCATGGCGGCGAAGTATGGCGCCAGGGTGAAGATCACGCCCATGGCGCCGCTGATGGTGTTCGAGGCCACCGGCGGGCTGCCGCTGGGCAAGCGGTCGCAGCAGCGCCAGGACTATCGCTTCGTCGAGCTGGAACGCTGGCGCAGCCATCTCGGCGTCAAACTGAACCTGCGTCCGGCCGGTTTCCCGGTGAACGAGACGCTGGCGGGCAAGCTGGTGGTCGCGGCCCGTGATGACGGCGGTAATGACGCTGCCATTGCGTTGGCTCATGCCATGATGCAGGCGCTCTGGGCCGAAGAGCGCAACATCGCCGATCCGGAAAATCTGGAAGAGATCCTCAACGAGGCTGGTCTCGATCCGGCCAGGCTGTTTGCCGCCGCCGACAGCGACACGGTGCAGGCGGAATACGAGCGCGGCACGCGGCAGGCGATCGCAGCAGGCGCCTTTGGCGCACCGTTCTATGTGGTGGACGGCGAGCCCTTCTGGGGCCAGGATCGCCTCGATTTCGTTGAGCGGAAGCTGGCCGCGGCGAAATGATCGCGCGCCGGCTGACCGGTCTCGTGCTGCTGGCGGTGCTCATCGCTGCCCGCCCGGTCATGGCGCAGGACAGCGCGGCACAGGTGCCGAGCCCGTCGAGGGCGCTGGACGATGAAACCAAATGCCTGGCGCTCGCCATCTACTGGGAAGGCAAGACCGAGACGCGCGCCGGCCAGCTGGCGGTGGCGCATACGGTGCTCAATCGCGTGAAGCATGCGAAATTTCCCGACACGATCTGCGGCGTCGTATCGCAGAAAGCCGAGGATGGCCGAAAACGCTGCCAGTTCTCCTGGTGGTGCGACGGCAAGCGCGATGTACCGATGAATGACACGGACTGGGAGCAGGCTATGGGCAACGCGCGCGCCGCCCTGCATGATGGTGCGCAGGATCCTACCCGCGGTGCGCTGTATTTCCACAGCGCCAGGATCAAGCCGCCGAAATGGACGGCTGGCCGCAAGAAGCTGGCCCGCATCGGCAATCACGTCTTTTATAAATAAACACGAAGGAGCGATGCGATGGCGAAGGAAGATGAAACCAGGGCGTTGTTCGAAGCCGGCCTGAAAGTGCGCCGCGAGGTGCTGGGCAAGGACTATGTCGACACATCGCTTGCCAAGGCCAACGACTTCATGATGGCGTTCCAGCACATCACCACCGAATGGTGCTGGGGCTATGGCTGGGACCGGCCGGGCCTCGATCGCAAGACCCGCAGCATGCTCAACCTCGCCATGCTGACCGCGCTGAACCGCGCGCCGGAAATCAAGCTGCATGTGAGGGGCGCGCTCAACAACGGCGTCAGCGTCGACGAGATCAAGGAAGTGCTTTTGCACGCCACGATCTATTGCGGCATTCCGGCCGGCCTGGATGCCTTCAAGGCCGCCAACGAGGTGCTGGTCGAGGCCGGCGCGGTGCCGGCAAAGCCGTAGGCGGCCGGAATAAGAAAAGCCCGGTCTCACGGCCGGGCTTTTCCATGGAGGCGGATCTGGCTGCGGGGTCAGTTCACGCTCTGGATCGCGTCCTTCAGAATGCCGAAGATGTCGTCGATATGGCCCTTGTTGAGGATCAGCGGCGGCGACAGCGCGATGGTGTCGCCGGTGAGCCGGCACATCAGGCCCTTCTCATAGGCTTTCACGAACACATCGTAGCCGCGCTTGCCGGCGCCGTCTTCGCGGGCCGACAGTTCGATACCGGCCATGATGCCGATATTGCGGATGTCGATCACGTTCTTCACGCCCTTGAGACTGTGGGCGGCCTCTTCCCAGTAGGGCGCCAGCGCCTTGGCATTCTCGAAAATGCCCTCGTCGCGATAGAGGTCGAGCGTGGCGATGCCGGCGGCGCAGGCCAGTGCATGGGCCGAATAGGTATAGCCGTGGAACAGTTCGATCATGTTCTCCGGGCCGCTCATGAAGGCGTCATGCACATGCTTGCGGGTGAAGACTGCGGCAGCGGGCACGGCAGCATTGGTCAGGCCCTTGGCCACCGTCATCATGTCCGGGATCACGTCGAAGGTGTCGGCACCGAAGGCCGCGCCGGTGCGGCCGAAGCCACAGATCACCTCGTCGAAGATCAGCAGGATGCCGTGCTTGTCGCAGATCTGGCGCAGCTTCTGCAGATAGCCCTTCGGCGGAATCAGCACGCCGGTGGAGCCGGCCACCGGTTCGACGATCACGGCGGCAATCGTGCTGGCATCGTGCAGCGCGACGATGCGCTCCAGCTCGTCGGCCAGATGGGTGCCCCAGTCCGGCTGGCCCTTGCTGAAAGCCATGTCCTTCAGGCTGTGGGTATGCGGCAGATGGTCGACGCCGGCCAGCAGCGGGCCGAACACCTTGCGGTTCGACACGATGCCGCCGACCGAGATGCCGCCGAAGCCGACGCCGTGATAGCCGCGCTCGCGACCGATCAGGCGGGTGCGGGCGCCTTCGCCGCGGGCGCGGTGATAGGCGATGGCGATCTTCAGCGCGGTATCGACCGCTTCGGAGCCGGAATTGGCGAAGAAGACGTGATTGAGATCGCCCGGTGCGAGATGGGCGAGGCGGGCGGCGAATTCAAACGCCTTGGGGTGGCCCATCTGGAAGGTCGGCGCGAAATCCATTTCGGCGGCCTGCTTCTGGATCGCATCCACGATCGGCTTGCGGCAGTGGCCTGCATTGACGCACCACAGGCCGGCGCTGCCATCGATCACCTGGCGGCCGTCATGGGTGGTGTAATGCATGTCCTTGGCACCGACGAGCAGGCGTGGATTGGCCTTGAACTGGCGGTTGGCGGTGAAGGGCATCCACCAGGATTCGAGGTCGTTCGGCACGGCCGTGTTTTCGTTGGAAACAAGGGCGGGTTTGGCGGACATGGCGGGCTCCGGCAGCGCTGAGGGGAGGGATGCTGGAGCCATCATCGGGGCTTTCGCGATGGCGAAACAGTGCTTTTCTGCTGTCCGCTAACCCCTTGATCTTTATGGAGTGATAAGCAGAATGTTCAGGATCGTGAACAGCGAAACGGGGTGCTGCCCATGGAAAAAGCCTCTGACATCGATATCGGCAGCCGGCTGAAGGCGGTGCGGCTGGCCGCCAAGCTGTCGCAGCGCGAGCTGGCGCGCCGAGCCGGCGTCACCAATGCCACCATTTCGCTGATCGAGGCCAACCAGATGAACCCGTCGGTCGGCGCACTGAAACGCGTACTCGACGGCCTGCCGATGAGCCTGGCGGAATTTTTCGCCATGGAAGACATGCCGGCGCCGCGCAAGGCCTTTTATAAAGCCGACGAGCTGGCCGAGGTCGGCAAGGGCAAGATCAGCTATCGCCAGGTCGGCGCCGATCTGCGCGGCCGCGCGCTGCAGATTCTGGTGGAGCGCTATGCGCCCGGCGCCGATACCGGCCGGGTCATGCTGAAGCATGAAGGCGAGGAGGGCGGCGTGGTGATCCGCGGCCGCATGGAAGTGACGGTGGCGGACCAGGTGCGCGTGCTGGGTCCGGGCGATGCCTATTATTTCGAAAGCGACCAGCCGCACCGGTTTCGCAATATCGGCCGCGAACCCTGCGAGCTGATCAGCGCCTGCACACCGCCTACCTTCTGAGCGGCGCGCAGGGCGAAGGTCAGTCCTTCGTCGCGGCGACGCAGACGATCTCCACCATATGCGGATGTTCCAGCGTGGCGCCGATGCAGGCGCGCTGCGGCGGATTG
>NZ_JAOZVR010000052.1:41031-109005 GCF_025869515.1 Ferrovibrio sp. | reverse complement strand
GCGCCGATGCAGGCGCGCTGCGGCGGATTGCCCATGTCCACCCACTGGTCCCAGACCTCGTTCATCTGCGGCTTCAGCGCCATATCGGTGATGTAGACCGTGGCCGAAAGCAGTCGGGACTTGTCGGTGCCGGCTTCGGCCAGCTGCCGGTCGATCTTGGCGAGCGCCTCGGCCGCCTGCTTGCGCATGTCCAGTTCATAGGTATCCGCCGTGGCCACGGTGAAGACCAGGCCGTCATGCACGACCGTGCTGCTGCGGCCCGGCGTGCCGCTGGAAAAACGGGTGATCGGACGCATGGGGTGTTCCTCAGCCGGCGGCATTGCCGATCATCTGGCTCGGCAGCCAGGTGACAAGGCCGGGGATGAAGTAGATCAGCGCCACCGCCACGCACATCAGCAGGAACAGCGGGAAGGCCGTTTTGGCGATATAGGTGATCTGGTGTCCGGTCATGCCCTGCAGCACGAACAGATTGAAGCCGACCGGCGGCGTGATCTGCGCCATTTCCACCACCAGCACGATGAAGATGCCGAACCACACCAGATCAATACCCAGCCGCTCGATCATCGGCAGCACGATGGCCATGGTCAGCACCACCATCGAGATGCCGTCGAGGAAGCAGCCCAGCACGATATAGAACACCATCAGCACGACGATCAGCGCGCCGGCACTGAGCTGCATCTTGTCGATCCAGTCGGCCAGGTGGCGCGGCAGGCCGGTGAAGCCCATGGCCAGGGTCAGAAAGGCGGCGCCGGCCAGGATCAGTGCGATCATGCAGCTCAGGCGCGTGGCGCCCAGCAGGCTGTCGGCAAAGGTCTGCCAGTTCAGACTGCCCTGCAGACGGGCGACGATCAGCGCGCCGACAACGCCGAGACCGGCCGCCTCCGTGGCCGTGGCGATGCCGGCATAGATCGAGCCCAGCACGGCAACGATCAGGCCCACGGTGGGCAGCAGATGCCGTGACGCGTAGATCTTTTCTTTCAGGGTATAGCGTTCGGTCGGCTCAGGGATCTTACCTGGATTGAGCAGGGACCAGACAACGATATAGCCCATGAACAGGCCGCCGAGCAGGATGCCGGGGATCACGCCGCCGATGAACAGCTTGGAGATCGAAACATCGGTGGCGACACCGTAGACGATCATGATCAGCGAGGGCGGGATCAGCAGGCCCAGCGTGCCGGCGCCGGCCAGCGTGCCGATCACCATGTCTTCCGGATAGTTGCGCGCGCGCAGTTCTGGCACCGTCATCTTGCCGATGGTGGCGCAGGTGGCGGCCGAGGAGCCGGAGACGGCGGCGAAGATGGTGCAGCCGATCACGTTGGTGTGCAGCAGGCGGCCGGGAATCCGCGTCATCCATGGCGCCAGGCCGCGAAACATGTCTTCCGACAGGCGGGTGCGGAACAGGATTTCGCCCATCCAGATGAACATCGGCAGGGCTGTCAGCGTCCAGCTGGAGGATGCGCCCCAGATGGTGGTGACCATGGCATCGCCCACCGGGCGCGAGGTGAACACCGCCATGGCAAGCCAGCCGCAGCTCAGCAGGCCGAGGCCGATCCACAGGCCGGCGGCAAACAGGATGAAAAGTGCCGCAATCAGGAAAACGGCAACCAGAATCTGATCCATAGTCTATCGCCCTATTCAGTGCGCGCGAGTTCGGCGTTCTGGCCGTCGAGCGGTTTGCCGCGCAGAACGAGGACGAATTCCTCAATGAACGAGATGCAGAAGATCGCCGTGCCGAGTGCCATGCCGATCTGCGGAATCCACAGCGGTGTCGCATCGTTGGCGGTACTGATGTCGTTAAACTTGTAGGACCACCAGGCCATCTTGACGCTGTAGAAAGCAAAGGTGCCGCTGACGACGATGGCCATCAGCAGGCAGAACAGTTCCAGCCCGCGACGCGGCTTGCCGGAGAAACGGCTGATGATCAGGGTGACGCGGATATGGTCGCCCTTGGTCAGGGTGCCGGCGAGCGCCAGGAAGGAGGCCGCGGCCATGAAATATCCGGCATAGGAGTCGATGCCGCGGATATAGAAATTGAACTGGCGGCCGAGGATGCTGAGGATGATCGTCGCCAGCAGCGCGATCATGAACAGGCCGGCGAGCCAAAGGGCTGCGTGGTAGAGCGGTGCAAGCGGAGAGCGCATGGAATGACTCGAAGGCAGGTCGAAAAGCGCCGGGCGGGTTTTTGAGGCCCGCCCGGCTGGGACTTACATCTTCTTGTAGCTGTCGACGATCGTCTTGCCGTCGGCGCCGGTCTTCTTGACCCACTCTTCGATCATGGTGGCGCCGACCTTCTCCAGGCCCGACTTCAGGGCCGGCGAGGGCGGCAGCACCTTCATGCCGTTCTTGGTCAGTGCGGCCTTCGACTCCTCGGTCTCGGTCACCGACATGGCCCAGCCGCGTGTCTCGGCAGCGACGGCTGCGTCCATCACGGCCTTCTGGGTGGCGGCATCCAGCTTCTTGAGGGCATCGTTATTCACGAAGATCAGGTTCTTCGGCAGCCAGGCCTGGGTGTCATAGAAATGCGTCAGGCTTTCCCAGACCTTGGAATCGCGGCCGGTCGAACCCGAGGTCATCATGGTGGTGACCACGCCGGTCGCCAGCGCCTGGGCCAGTTCGGCGACCTGGATGGTCACCGGCTGCGCCTGCACCAGTTCGGCGATGCGCGAGGTGGCCGGGCTGTAGGCGCGCCACTTGGTGCCCTTCAGATCCTCGATGGTATTCAGGTCCTTCTTGGCATAGATACCCTGCGGCGGCCACGGCACGGTGTAGAGCGCGGTCATGCCCTGCTCGGACAGCTTCTTCTCGATCACCGGCTTCTGCGCCTTCCACAGCTTGCCCGCAGCCTCGTAGCTGGTGGCGAGGAAAGGAACGCCGTCGACGCCGAAGACCGGAATCTCGTTCTCGACATTGACCATCAGCACTTCGCCGATCTGCACCTGGCCGGTCTGCACCGCGCGCTTGATTTCCGGCGCCTTGAACAGCGAGGCGCCCGGATGCACGGTGATTTCCAGCTTGCCGCCCGACATCTTCTTCACATCGTCGGCGAACATCTGCAGGTTCTTGGTGTGGAAGCTGTTGGCGCCATAGGCACCCGGCAGGTCCCACTTGGTCTGCGCGAAGACGCCGGTGCTGGCGCCCGTCAGCGCAACGCCGATGACGGCGGCGGAAAGCCACATCTTGCGAGTCATATCGATCTTCTCCCCATTGGACGATGCGCCCAGAACATAAGGCGTGGCGCGCATGTAAAATAGTTTGTCATCGTATGACGGGTCTTGGCAAGGCCAAGGCGCGCAGAAAACGGGCTGGCGCGGAAACGGGCAATTTGATCGCAAGCAGATCAGTTTGCCGGAGCATGGGCCAGCCGCACGGACCAATCGCATCGGACCAATCGCCACATTTACAGCCAATCGGCGGTCATGCGGACTGCATCCGAAGCCCCTCGCAAATGCGAAAGGGAGAACACCTCTGCGCGCGGATGTGATGATGGCCGCAGGGCTGGCAACAGCGATTGGCGCTGCAGTCCCGACCGGCTATGGTTGCAGACGGGCAGCGAAACCAGGCAGTCATGACAACCCCAGATCATCAGGCTTCAGCCACAGCGCCGCCGCCGGACAGCACGACACCCATCCGCCCGGCCTCCTGGCGGGCGCGGATTTCCTGGGCGATGTTCGACTGGGCCAACCAGCCCTATTTCACCGTCATCACCACGTTCATTTTCGCGCCGTATTTCACGGCGAAGGTGATCGGCAATCCGGTCGATGGTCAGTCGCTCTGGGGGTTCACCCAGGCTTTCTCCGCCGCCATCGTGGCGCTCGGCGCGCCCTTTCTCGGCGCCATCGCCGATGCCGGCGGCCAGCGCAAGCCCTGGCTCTTCGTCTTCCAGCTGCAGCTCGCTTTCGGCTGCGCCCTGCTGTGGCTGGCGCAGCCCGGCCAGCCGCAGCTGCTGCCGCTGGTGATCCTCGGCCTGGTGCTGGCCAATATCGCCGCCGAATATTCGATCATGTTCAACAACGCCTTGCTGCCGGCGCTGGAAACCCCGCGCCATGTCGGACGGCTCAGCGGCATCGGCTGGGGCATGGGCTATGTCGGCGGCCTGATCGCGCTGTTCACCGTGCTGATCGTGTCGCAGCCTGAACTGATCGGCATCACGCCGCCGCCGGGCGAGGCCCTGCTGGGCCTGAAGCGCGATGCCTTCGAGGCCGAGCGTGTCATCGGCCCGGCGGCGGCGATCTGGCTCGGTATTTTCGTGCTGCCGATGTTTTTGTTCACGCCGGACCGGCCCGGTTCCGGCCGGCCGTTCCGCGATGTGGTGCGCGACGGCATCGGCCGCGTGATCAACACGATCCGCCACATGCGGCGCTATCGCAACCTGCTGCGTTTCCTGATCAGCTACATGATCTATTACGACGGCCTGGTGGCGGTGATCGGCTTCGGCGGCATTTATGCCGCCGGCATTTTCGGCTGGGGCACCACCGAACTCGGCCTGTTCGGCATTGCGCTCAACGTGATCGCGATTCCTGCCGTGATCCTTGGCGGCTGGCTGGAGGATCGCTGGGGGTCCAAGCGCGCCGTACAACTGGCCATTCTGCTGGTCGCGTTCGGCACGCTGGGCATCGCCTCGATCGGACCGGGCAGCGTGCTGTTCTTCATCGAGGTGGCACCGCGCGCTGCCGGTGCCGGCCTGTTCTCATCGCCCGGCGAGCAGGTGTTTTTCCTCTGCGCCGCCTTGCTCGGTCTCGGCATGGGCACCATGCAGGCCGCCAGCCGCACGCTGGTGGCGCGGCTGTCGCCGCCCGACATGGTGGGCGAGTTCTTCGGCATCTTCGCGCTGTCGGGCCGCGCCACCACGTTTCTGGCGCCGCTGCTGATCGGCATCACCACGGCGGTGTTCGCCACGCAGCGCATCGCCACCATCGTGATCCTGGTGTTCCTCGCCGCCGGTTTCGTGCTGCTGTGGAAGGTGGAGGAGCCGGCGCGCCCGTAAAGACGCGCCGGTACGATGGCTACGCCGTCTTGGCGAAGCGCTGCGGCTTCTCGCGGCCGGCCAGCGCCAGTTCGGCATCGTGCATGTAGTCGCGGGTGATCGGCAGGGCATCGACCTGTTTGGTCAGCTGCACCTGGAACACCATCTGGCCCCAGAGCCGGAAGGCGATTTCCGACGCCGCCAGATAGAATTCCCACATGCGGCAGAAGCGCGCGTCATACAGCGCCTGCGCCTTGTCCCATTGCGCGAGGAAGCGCGAGCGCCAGTGTTTCAGCGTCTCGGCATAGTGCAGGCGCAGGATTTCCATGTCGGTGACCCAGAGCTGGCTCTTCTCGATCACCGGCACCACTTCCGACAGCGCCGGAATGTAGCCGCCCGGGAAGATGTATTTACGGATGAAGGCCGGCGTGGTGCCGGGCCCTTCCGAGCGGCCGATCGAATGCACCAGCGCCACGCCGTCGTTCTTCAGCAGGCGGCAGATGCCGTCGAAATAGGCGCGGTAATGCGGCACGCCGACATGCTCGAACATGCCGACGCTGACGATACGGTCGAACTGGCCATCCATCTTGCGGTAGTCAATCAGCTCGAATCTCACACGGTCGCTCAGGCCGCGCTCCTGGGCGCGGCGCTGGGCGATGGCATGCTGCTCATGACTCAGGGTGATGCCGACCACGTTGACGCCGCAGGTCTCGGCCAGATACAGCGCCAGCCCGCCCCAGCCGCAGCCGATCTCCAGCACGGTCATGCCGGGCTGCAGGTTCAGCTTGGCGGCGATATGGCGCTTCTTGGCCAGCTGCGCCTGTTCCAGCGTGGCATCCGGCGTCGTGAAATAGGCGCAGGAATACTGCTTGTCGGTATCGAGGAAGAGATCGTAGAGCCGGCCGTCGAGGTCATAGTGATGCTGCACCCGGCGGCGGGCGGCGGATTCGGGATTGAACTGGTACCACAGCCGCATGGTGCGCTCGTACATGCGCTGCACACCCGACAGCGGAATCGTGCCGTGAATGCCGATGTTGCTGACCACCAGGGCGAGGAAGTCGTAGATGCTGCCCTGTTCGAGCACCAGGTCGCCATCCATATAGGCTTCGCCGACCGCCAGTTTCGGGTTCAGCGCGATGCGCCATTCGGTGCTCGGTTTGGTCAGCCGGATCACCACCGTTTCGGGTCCCGGCGGCTGGCCGAAATGCCGGCGCTCGCCGCGATGGTTGATCATCGTCAGCGACCCGGCCTTGATCAGTTTTCTAAAGACGACACCAAGAAGCATGCGGAATCTCCAGATAAAAGAGATAACGCCCCATCCCGGTTTTCATATTGGCGCGCCGGACCTCCCCCGGCAAGAGGGGTTGTTGAATCGCCGCGCGTTTGAACCTGGAGTATATCGGGTGAGTTGGTTACCCGCGCGGCCTATACGCGGGACGGTTCTTGCTGCAGCGCGGGGATCAGCCTATGGCGGGCCAGTTTTCGGCCCAGCCGATGCCCTGCTTCTGCAGCATGCGCTGGAAAGCCGGGCGGGTGTAGGTGGCGCCGACCACGCGTTCGATATTCGCCCACTGCCACATCGGCCGGGCCAGAAAACGGCTCCAGCGCGTCAGCATGGCGAGATAGATGTCGCACAGGCTGAAACTCGATCCCAGCATATAGGATGCTGTCGGTCCGATACCGTCGTCCAGCACCTGGAAATTGCGGTAGAGCCGGTCCTCGGCCTGCGCCTTGAGTGCTGCCTGCGCCACGGGATCACTGAAGGTCCAGTCGGGATGGAACCAGTCGATGAAGCCGACCTGCAGAGTATTGGTCATGTAAGTCAGCCACTGGTAATGGCGGCCGCGCAGCTGCATGCCGACCGGCGGCGCCAGCTGCGCTTCGGGATGCAGGTCGCAGAGATACTGGCAGATCGCGGCGGTCTCGAAGATGACGAAACCGTCATGCACCAGCGTCGGGATGCGGCCGGTCGGATTGAGCGTCCGGTAGGCCGGCTGGTCATGCTCCCGGGCGGCGATATCCAGTTTCACGGCTTCGTAGGGCGCGCCGATTTCTTCCAGCACCGCCTGCGGTGCCATCGCCGCCGTGCCCGGGGCCCAGTAGAGCTTGTACATCGCGGCGGCTTTCTTTTAGTGGCGGAAGTGGCGCATGCCGGTGAAGACCATGGCGAGGCCGGCCTTGTCGGCGGCATCGATCACTTCCTGGTCGCGGATCGAACCGCCCGGCTGGATCACGGCCGTGGCACCGGCTTCCACCAGCACTTCCAGCCCGTCGGCGAAGGGGAAAAAGGCGTCAGACGCGGCGACCGAGCCTTTGGTGAGTGCATCGCTCAGGCCGGCGGCTGTCGCGGCATCCTGCGCCTTGCGATAGGCGATGCGCGCGCTGTCGACTCGGCTCATCTGGCCGGCGCCGATGCCCACGGTGGCGCCGTTTTTGGCGTAAACAATGGTGTTCGACTTCACATGCTTGCCGACGCGGAAGGCGAACAGCATGTCGGCCAGTTCCTGCTGCGTGGGCGCGCGCTTGGTCACGACTTTCAGTTCGGCCTCGGTGATGCGGCCGGCGTCGCGGGTCTGCACCAGATAGCCGCCGGCGACCGATTTGACGAACCAGCCGGCCGCCACCGGATCGGCCATGCCGCCGGTGATGAGCAGGCGCAGGTTCTTCTTCGCCGCCAGAAACGCCTTGGCATCCTCATCGGCCTCGGGCGCCACGATCACCTCGGTGAAGATGGCGCCGATCTTCTCGGCCGTCGCCTTGTCCAGTTTGCGGTTCATGGCGACGATGCCGCCGAAGGCCGAGGTGCTGTCGCAGCGCAGCGCCGCATCCCAGGCCGCCGCCAGACTGTCGGCCATCGCCACGCCGCAGGGATTGGCATGCTTGATGATGGCAATCGTCGGCTGGTCGGCGAATTCCGACACCAGCTCGAAGGCGGCATCGGTGTCGTTCAGGTTGTTGTAGCTGAGTTCCTTGCCCTGCAGCTGCTGCGCGGTGGCGACGCCCGGACGCTTGTCGCCGGTCACATAGAAGGCCGCCTGCTGATGCGGGTTCTCGCCATAGCGCAAAGTCTGCTTGCGCTCGGCCGAGAGCAGCAAAGTCGGCGGGAAGGTCTCGCCGTTCTGGCGCGCGAACCAGGTGGCGATCATCGAGTCATAGGCGCCGGTATGGGCATAGGCCTTGGCGGCGAGTTCGCGGCGTAAGGAGAGCGGCGTGGCGCCGTTGTTGGCCTTCAGCGCCTCGACGATCCTGGCATAGTCGGCGACATCGACCACGACATTGACGAAGCCGTGATTCTTCGCCGCCGAGCGGATCATCGCCGGGCCGCCGATATCGATATTCTCGATACAGGTGGGGAAATCGGCGCCCTTGGCCACGGTGGCGGCGAAGGGATAGAGGTTCACCACCACCAGGTCGATCGGCGGGATGTCGTGCTTGTCCATCGCCGCCCTGTGCTCGGGATGGTCGCGCAAGGCGAGGATGCCGCCATGGATGGTGGGGTGCAGCGTTTTCACCCGGCCGTCCATCATCTCGGGGAAGCCGGTATGCTCGGCCACCTCTTTCACCGCGACGCCGGCATCCTTCAGGGCCTTGTAGGTGCCGCCGGTGGACAGGATCTCGATGCCGAAGCCGGCGAGCGCCTGGCCGAACGCGATCAGGCCGGTCTTGTCAGAGACCGAAAGCAGCGCGCGGCGAACGGGAATGAGATCGGCGGATGACATGGGCAGGGGCCTCGGACAGGCAGAGAGGAATGGGCGGGCAGGGCTATAGCATGCCGGCCGCACGCGCAAAAGCGGTGTAAAGTCGGTCTTAAACAAGGACTTGCAGGGTTTGTACAGGACCCCGATCCATGCTAAACGAGGCCCCCATGCGATCCTATCTCGAATTCGAAAAGCCAATCGCCGAACTTGAGGCGAAAATCGCCGAACTCAAGCAGCTCAGCGATCAGGGCAACAGCGACATCGCCGACGATCTCGAGCGGCTGGAGGCCAAGGCCTCGCAGCAGCTGCAGGCGACCTATGCCAAGCTCGGGGCCTGGCAGAAGACCCAGGTGGCGCGCCACCAGGACCGCCCGCATTTCGCCGATTATGTCTCCGGCCTGGTGGAAGACTACGTGCCGCTGGCCGGCGACCGCGCCTTCGCCGAGGATGGCGCCATCACCGGCGGCATCGCGCGGTTCCGCGGCCGCGCCGTGATGATCATGGGCCATGAAAAAGGCCGCACCACCGAAAGCCGGCTCAAGCACAATTTCGGCATGGCCAAGCCGGAAGGCTATCGCAAGGCGATCCGCCTGATGCGCATGGCCGACCGTTTCCGCCTGCCGGTGATCACGCTGGTCGACACCGCCGGCGCCTATCCCGGCGTGCAGGCCGAAGAGCGCGGCCAGGCCGAGGCGATCGCGCGCGCCATCGACTGCTGCCTCGACATCCGCGTGCCGCTGGTCGCCGCTATTGTCGGCGAGGGCGGTTCGGGCGGCGCGGTGGCGCTGGCGGCCGCCAACCGCGTGCTGATGTTCGAACACGCGATCTATTCGGTGATCTCGCCGGAAGGCTGCGCCGCGATCCTGTGGAACGACAATTCCAGGGCGCAGGATGCCGCCGAGGCGCTGCGCATCACCGCCGAAGACCTGCTCAAGCTCAAGGTGATCGACGAGATCGTGAAGGAGCCGCTCGGCGGCGCCCATCGCAATCCGGCCCAGGCGATTGCCGCGCTTGGCGATGCACTGGACAGCGGCCTGCGCGGCCTGGTCGGCCAGGAACCGGGTGCGTTGCGCGAGGCGCGTCGGCGCAAATTCCTCGATATGGGCGCAAGCGGGCTGTGATCCGCAGCTAAGCCGCTGATTTCAAAAAGCCCGCCGCATCCGCTGCGGGCTTTTTCATGTCCGGTTGCGAGCCGGTTCAAGCCCGTTCGAGGCCGGTTGGATCCCGTTCGATCCCGTTCGGGGCCAGTTCGATCCAGTTGGATCCCGTTCGATCCGGTTGGATCCCGTTCGATCCCGCGACTGAAAAACCGATTCACGATGTCCGACAGCGGCCGCGCGGATCAGATGGCGTCGCCTGTCGTCCTCTTCAAGCCTTGAGGAAATTTTCCACCAGCGGCGCGATCTCGGCGGCGCGATCCTGCGCGAAGGAATGCGTGCCGCCGGCGATCACCTGCAGCCGGCTGTCGCGCAACAGCCCGGCCAGATGCCGGCCCACCGCCACCGGGCTGACCGTGTCGGCATCGCCCCACAGCAGCAGGGCCGGCTGCGCGATGCTGCTGATTTCCGCCGTGTGGTCGGCGCGCGCCGCGGTGATCCAGGTCGCGGCCTGCGGATATTCGGCGCGATAGGCCGGGCGCCAGTCGCTGGCGCCGAAACGCATCACATCGATGCCGCCGCTGGCCGCCGTCAGCACCAGCTTCTTCACGCGCTGCGGATAGAGCAGCGCCAGCCGCAGGGCGAAAATGCCGCCCATTGACTGGGCGACGATCACGGTGTCGTCCTGCAGTCGCGCGGCCGCGTAAGCCGTCAGGGCGTCGAGGCTGTCGAGGCCGGGGCGATGCGCTTCATGGCCGAGGCCGGGCCAGTTCAGATAGGTTTTGGCGTAAGTGTCCGGCAGCAGCCTTCCGAGCGGATGCCAGAATTCGGCGGCGCCGCCGGCCCCGGGCAGGAAGAGGAGATGGGTCATACAGGCAGCATGCCGTCAGCGGCGGCGGTCGTCACGCGCGGATTTGCATCCGTACAATGTCTGGGATTTTGAGCATTTACACAAATCGTCACCCTCGGATTTATTCCGAGGGTCCATCTGTTCATGCCCATATTCTACAGGCCGATACGCGGAGGGATGGGATGGACCCTCGGCCAAGAAATAATTTCTGGGCCCGAGGGTGACGACCTTTGAGGCGAGTGACATCCGCTGCAACTGCGCCGAGCCAAGCGCGTTTCCTGGCCTGGTCAGGACAACTTTGGTGAATAGAGTTTCTCTCCTCACCATGCTTAAGTTCTCACGCCAAAACCATTTGCCCAGGAAGGAGCGCTGCATGGTGGTCGGTCTTGCCCTTGCCGCCGCCTTCCTGCTCGGCCTCGCGCTGGTGCTGGGCCAGCAGGGCCTGCGCCGGATCGAGCCGCTGACCGGCGCGGCGATCAGCCTGCCGAGCGCCACCGCGCTCCTGTGCCTGCTGTTTGCCGCGCGCTTCGATCCCGCCGCCTGGAACAGCGAAGCCGCAGGGTATTTCGCGCTCAGCGGCATCCTGTTTCCCGCCGCCGTCACCCTGCTCGGCTTCGAGGCCAACCGGCGCGTCGGCCCGGTGCTGACCGCCAGCATCGGCAATCTCTCGCCGGTTTTCGCCGTGGCGCTCGCCGCGCTGCTGCCCGGCGAACTGCCACGGCCGCTGCAATGGCTCGGACTGCTGATCATCGCCCTCGGCCTGCTGGTGCTGCTGCGCGCCCCGCGCAGCGGCGGTGCCGTGCAGGGTCCGCTCTGGCTGGCGGTGGGCTTTGCCGTGCTGGGGGCGGCGATCCGCGGCTTCGTGCAGCCGGTCGCCAAACTCGGCCTCGTGCTGTGGCCCGATCCGCTGGCCGCCGCCGCCATCGGCTATGTCGTCTCGGTGACGATGATTTTCTCGGCCTGCCTGGTGCTGCGCCGGCCGGTGCTGCAGCTGCGGCGGCCGGGCGCGCCGTGGTTCGTCGGCTTAGGGATCTGCAACGGCGCGGCGGTGCTCTGCATGTTCAGTGCGCTGCAGATGGGCGAGGTCGCCATCGTGGCGCCGCTGGTCGCCACCTTTCCGCTGTTCACGCTGGCCATTCACGGGCTGATCGGCCACATCGCGTTGCGCGCGGCCCTGCCCCGCATGCTGACCGGGGCAGGGCTCACCGTGCTCGGCGTCATCTGCCTGGTGACGACGCTGCGCTGAAGCGTGGGCTGCGCTGAAACGTGGGCTGCGCTGACGCGAGATCAGGCGACCTTGCGCAGCTCCAGCGGCGGCAGGTATTTGCCCGACCAGATCGCCTCCACCGGCGCCACCTTCGGCAGGCTATAGGCCTGGGCGATGGTGGCGATGGTGCGCTGCAGCCGGCCGGGCTCCACCGCGCCGAGCCCGATGGCCCGGCCTTCCGTCGTTTTCACCTGGTTGTCCAGCACCCATTGCAGGCGGTCCTGCTCGATCTCGGGATTGACCAGGGCATCGGCCTTCACCAGCGCATCGGTCACCGCCTTTGGATTCTTCATGGCATCCTGCCAGCCCTTGCAGACCGCGCGGCAGAGGCCGGGGATCGCCGCCTCGTTGTCTTTCAGGAATTTGCGCGAGACCACGACGGAGTTGGAATAGAAATCCAGCCCGTGTTCGGCATAGAGCATGATCGAGACATCCTCGCGTTTCACGCCGAGCTTCTTCAGGTTGATCCAGACGGTGGAATCGAAACCGGTGACGGCATCCACTTCGCGGCGCATCAGCTGGCTTTCGCGCAGGCGCAGGTCGACATTGTTGAATTTCACCGCGGCGGGATCGAGGCCGTTGGCCTTGAAGAAAACCGGGAACAGCTTGTAGGCGTTGTCGGTCAGCGGCCCGCCGACGGTCTTGCCGATCAGGTCGGCCGGCTTTTCGATCTTGTTGGCCTTCCAGCTGACGATGGCGGCCGGCGTGATCTTGTAGATGTTGAACACCGCGAGCGGCACGGAGTCGGGGAAGGTGGCGTAGAATTCCGCCAGCGAGGTGAGATCGGCGAAGCTGACATCGTAGGTGTTGGTGGCGGCGCGCTGCAGGGCATCGGCGCCCGACGCCGGGTCCATTGCCGTGATCTCGATGCCCTCGGCGGCGAAGTAGCCTTTCTCCAGCGCATAGATGAAGGGCGAGTTGGTGCCGTTGCGCGGCAGGTTGAGCGAGAATTTCACGCTGGTCTTGCCCGACTGCGCAAAGACGCGTTTGGGCACGAAGGCGGCGGCAGCGGCGGCGCCGGTGCCGGCCAGCAGCGCGCGGCGGGTCAGGTGGAAACGGGTAGCAGACATGGGAAGGCGCCCCTTTTTGGCTTGTGATTGTATGCACGAGCCTAGGATGAGCCTTCTTTTTCGTCACGAAATATTATTGCGTAAATTCTGTGCAGATGCCCGAAGCGGCGCCAGGACGGGTTAACGGGTCTGCCACCTGTAAGAACCGTCACCCTCGGATTTATTCCATCCCAACCCTCCGCATATCGGTCAGTGCAGATTGGCTTGGGTAAATGGACCCTCGGAATAAATCCGAGGGTGACGGTTTATGGTGCGGGATAAATCGGTTCTTACTTCCAGTGCGCCTCACTTCCAATGCGGGGGCCAGGTCTTCTGGATGATCGGCAGCGCCTTCATACGGTCCATCCAGGCGGCGAGCTTCGGGCCGAAGAGATCGGCCGGAATCGCCTCGGGCTTGCGCAGCCGGAAGCGGCCGATGATGGCGAGATGCGGATAGAGCGTGTAGTCGACCGCCGACACCGCGCCGCCATTCACATAGTCGCCGGCGATCTGCGGTTCCCAGAACGCCACCTCGGTCTTCACGGCATTGACGGCGTCGGCGAGCTTCGCCGCATCGGCTTTCTCCGGAGGTGCGAAGACCGCGCCGAAGAGTTCGCCCACCTTGCTGCCCACATCGTCGTCGGCCTCGCGGATCATGCGGCGCTGCGTGGCGCGCTCGCGCAGGTCTTTCGAGAATAACGGCGCCTGCGGCCAGCGCTCCTCGACATATTCCATGATGGCGGCCGATTCGCGGACCGTAAAGCCATCATCCACCAGGGTTGGCACGCGCTGGCGCGGATTGAGCGCGGTGTAGTCCGGAGTCTTCAGGTCGCCTTCGCTGAAGGACAGCACCTTCAGGTCATACGGCACGCCCTTGTGTTCCAGCGCGAGCCAGACGCGCCAGGCATAGGCCGAGCCGGAGCCGTAATAGAGCGTGACGGACATGATGGTGTTTCCCCCCCTGCGTTTCGAAGGTTGAAAAAGGGCGGCCGGGGCCTGCGGTCAAGCCGGCCGGTGAAAATTTACACGATATTTCACACGATCATTACAACCCCTGCCGTCTACACCTCCTGCCGGCCGGGCAGTCGCCGGCCGAATCAAGAGCAGGAGCCAGACCATCATGAATATCTCCATCGTCCAGACCGAGCGTTATGCCCGCTGCATCGAGAATTCCAGGAAAGTGAACTGGGATATCGACAAGGATGTGCTCCAGGGACGCAGTTTCGATTATTCCCGCAAGTTTCTGCCCGACGGCCTCTCGCTGATTGCGGAATTCGGCTTCCTGTCGGATGACGAGAAGCGCCTGCTCAGCCAGGTGCAGGGCCGCACCTACGCCTATTTGTTCGGCATGATCGAGCGCTGCATCAACGCCAAGATTCTCGACATCAGCCGCGGCTACGCCTTGGGCGACCAGGTGGCGCTGGAAGCGCTGGTGCGCTTCAGCGCGGAAGAACTGAAACACCAGGAACTGTTCCGCCGCATCGAGCAGATGATCGCGAAAGATATGCCCGAAGGCTATATCCGCACCGCGGACGGCAATGCGGTGGCAGAGGTGGTGCTGTCGAAATCGAACTGGGCCGTGCTGGCGTTGACCTGCCATATCGAGCTTTTCACCCTGGTGCATTATCGCGAGAGCATCGAACCGGACACCGGCCTGTCGCCGCTGTTCAAGGACATTTTCCTGCATCACTGGCGCGAGGAATCGCAGCATGCGGTGCTGGACGAGCTGGAATGGATTCGCGAGGACGCCCGCATTCCGGCTGCCGAGAAGGATGTCGCGGTCGACGACCTCATCGCCCTGGTCGGTGCCGTCGACGGCATCCTGCAGGGGCAGGCGAAGGCCGATGCCGCCTATTTCCGCAACATCAACAAGCGGACACTCGGTGAGGCCGATGCAGTCACGCTGCAGGCGGGACTGCTGAAGGCCTATCGCTGGACCTACATCCTGTCCGGCGTGCAGGTGCCGCGGTTCCAGGAATTGCTCGGCAGCATGATCACCGAGGCGCAGTTCCAGCGCATCCAGGCCGCGCTCGCACCGATCATGTAGTCGCGCACTGCCCGCCGGCAGCCGCGCCAGCGGGCAGCCCGCCTTTGAGGACCAGGACGATGACTGACAATGTGATGCCGGCGGGCTTCCCGATCGGCTGCGGCGATACCGGTGACGGCCGGCCGCTCGTGCTGCTGCATTGCTCCGGCGCTGACCGGCAGGTCTGGACCAGAGTGATGGATGCCTGGTCGGGCATGGACAATATGCCGCCGCGGCGGATCCTGCGGCCGGAATTTTTCGGTTGCGGCAGGACAGCGCGCTGGCCGTATTCATCGGGCTTCATGCTCGACGATGTCGTCGACCTGGTATGCCAGGCCGTCGGCGCCCTTGATGAACCCTTCGATCTGGTCGGCCATTCCTTCGGCGGCGCCGCAGCGCTGCACCTTGCGCTTCGGATGCCGGAGCGGTTGCGCAGCCTGACCGTGATCGAACCGACCTGCTTCTACCTGCTCAAGAATGCCGGCACGACCGAGGCGCGGCTGCTCGGTGAGATCACCGAAGTGGCGCAGACGATCCTGTCGGGCGCCGCCATCGGCACCGCCGAGTCGCGCCGGCTCGGCATGGCGGCTTTTGTCGATTACTGGAATGGCGCCGGCAAATGGCGCGGCCTGCCGCCGGAGATGCAGCAGACGATGGCGCAGCAGGTCGACGTCATCGCCAATGACTTCTCGGCGCTGTATGCCGAACCGACGCGTCTGTCCGACGTCAGGAATCTGCAGATTCCGACCCTGATCGTGAACGGCCTGCAGTCGCCGGCGCCGGTGCAGCATATCGCCACCCTGCTGGAACGCAGCCTGCCCCGGGCCGAGCGCTGCAGCCTGCCCGATGCGGGGCATATGATTCCGCTCAGCCATGCGAAACAGCTGGCCGGCCTGATCGCCAGCTGGCAGTGCCACCATGATGCGGCGAACACCCCGGTCGCGGTGGCCCCCCGCCGCGTCACTGCGGGAGACTGATGTCATGACCGCAGCTGCCGCCGGTACTGTCCGCCCGTCGACCGTCGTCCACGCCTGCATCGTTGCGGCGTCGCTGGTCGCGTTCCTGTCCTTCGGCACGCGTACCAGTCTGGGGATTTTCCTCGAACCGGTGCTGCAGGCGCGCGGCTGGGACCGCGAAACCTTCGGCCTGGCGCTGGCGATCCAGAATCTGGTCTGGGGCCTGTCGCAGCCCTTCTTCAGCGCCTGGGCCGACAGCAAGGGCAATGTGCGCGTGCTGTGCAGCGGCGCGCTGTTTTACGTGATCGGCCTGACCGGCATGGCCTGGGCCGATACGCCGCTTGCTTTTTACGTTTTCGGCGGCGTTTTCAACGGGCTCGGCGTGGCCGGCGCATCCTGGACGATCTGCGTCGGCGCCGTCACGCGCATCGTACCGCCGGCGATGCAGAGCTGGATCGCCGGACTGGCGATCACGGCATCGTCGCTGGGCCAGATCGTGCTGGCGACGCTGAGCCAGGCCTTCATCATGGCGTTCGACTGGCAGACGGCCTTGCTGATCCTGGCCGGCGGCACCGTCCTCATCGTGCCCGCGGC
The DNA here is from genome assembly GCF_025869515.1 of Ferrovibrio sp. Taxonomy (GTDB): domain Bacteria; phylum Pseudomonadota; class Alphaproteobacteria; order Ferrovibrionales; family Ferrovibrionaceae; genus Ferrovibrio. Next base: position 92,505 of record NZ_JAOZVR010000052.1, on the reverse strand, counting down.
CATGGTGCTGCTGACGGTGCGCAAGGAGGCCATCGCGGCACCGCGCAGCAGCGTGTCGGAAACGCTGACGCTGGCCGCACACAGCCGCAGCTTCTGGCTGATCGTGTTCGGCTTCACCATCTGCGGCCTGCATGCCGGCTTCGGCTTCACGCATATTCCCGGCTATATCGTCAGTATCGGCCTGCCGGCGGAAGTGGGCGCCATGGCGATGGGCGCGCTCGGCATCACCAACCTGTTTGCCTCCTATACGGCCGGCGCGCTCGGCCAGACCCGCAGCAAGCGCAAGCTGCTGATCTGGATCTACGGTCTGCGCGCCGCCACCATGCTGGCCTTCGTGCTGCTGACACTCGACCAGCCGCTGGTGCTGGCACTGATGGCGGTCCTCGGCATTTTCTGGATGTCGTCGATTCCGCCGACGGCCGGTCTGCTGGGCCAGATTTTCGGGCCGTATTATATCGGCACGCTGCTCGGCGTGGTGTCCTGCGGCCACCAGTTCGGCTCTTTCGTCGGTGCCTGGCTCGGCGGCTTCATCTACGACCGCACCGGCTCCTATGACCTGATGTGGTGGCTTTGCGCCGCGCTTGGCTTTGTCGCGATGCTGGTCAATCTTCCGGTGAAGGAGCGGCCGCAAGAGCAGCTGGCGAAGCCGGCGGCGACCTAGTCGGCGAGGAAAGCCTCGATTTCGGCCCTGAGGATGGCCCAGGCCGGTTCGGATTCCAGGATGATATGATTGCGGCTGGGCAGGGAGACGAATTGCGCATTCGGAATACCGGCGGCGAGCTGCCGACCGAGTTCCATCGAGACCATGGCATCGTCGCGGCTGTGCAACACCAGTGTCGGACACCGGACCTCGGCGAGGTAGTCGGTGACGTCGTAGAGGCCGAACTCGTCCATGATCCTCGCCGCGTTCTCCGGCGATGCCGAAACCCGCTGCAGATCGTTGAACCAGACGCACTGCTCCGGCGTCGCATCGGGAAACATCATCGAGGTGAAGACCTGCCGGAAGGCCGGATTGTCGACGCCCCAGCCCTGCCGGGTCAGCGCGACCAGCGCCTCGCGCGTTTCGCGTTCCGGCTTCGTGCGGCGATGAAAACCCAGCGTCGATCCACCCATCAGGATCATGCGCCGCACCCGGTCGGGGTGGCGCGCCGCCAGTGCGACGGCGATGGCGCAGCCGCCGGAAAGTCCGAACAGGTCATAGGGCCGGTCGTCCAGCGCACCGATCACCGCCTCGGCGTCGAGAATGGCCTCCCCGAAGCCGAAACGTTCGCAGGACCAGTCGGACAGGCCGCCGCCGCGCCGGTCGTAGCGCACCAGCTGCCGTCCATGCGCCAGCGTATCGATCAGATGCTGCCAGACCGGGCTTTGCTGGTCGTGCTCCAGATGGCTCAGCCAGTTCGCGGTTTTCAGCAGGCGCGGGCCGCTGCCGGCGACGGCGTAGGCGATGCGCACGCCGTCGCCGGTGATGCAGAACTGCACCTTCTGCCCTGCGGCCGCCGACGTGCCGGACGCGGCCGGCGGGCGCGGCGCCGTCCGGCGATCGGCCCAGCGGCGGATCAGCCTGTGCGGCGGGGCCAGGCCCGCAGCCTCGAACTGGCGGCGGGCGGTTTCGACATGCGCCTCGGCTTCCGGCTGGCGCCCGAGCGCCAGCAGCAGGTCGAGCAGGGCGAGATGGGCGGTCTCCTCGTCCGGCTCCAGAACCACGCGGCGGCGCGCATAGGCCAGCGCCTGGTCGCCGACGCCGAGCCGGTCGCAAAGCGTGGCGAGGATCGCCGCCTGGATGCGGCGCAGGTTTTCGCGTTCGGCCATGCACCAGAGCCGGAATTCGTAGCAGTCCGGCAGGTTGAGGCCGGCAAGGAAATCGCCCTGCGCCAGATCGGCGGCGGCCAGAAGATCGGTCGTCGAAGTGGCCGTCGGAGTGACGGTGCCGATTTTCTGCAGGGCCCAGATATCGCAGTCCGCCCGGTCGGGTATCAATGCGACGGTATCCCGGTCGGCGGAGAGGCGACTCACCCCGTCCGGTTCCAATACCTTGCGCAGCCGGCTCAGGCACCAGCGCAGTCCCTCGCGGCCGTCCTCGGTTTCGTTCCACAGCAGGCCGACCAGATGCTCGCGCCGCTGCGGCCTGCGCGTGACCGCCAGATAGGCCAGCAGGGCGCGCGCCTTCTTCGATGGCGGCAGTTCGAGCGCGCTGCCGTCAAGCCGTGCCGACAGCAAGCCGGCCAACGTCAGCGTCAGTTTGCTGTTCGGCTGGGGCTGCACAGCTTTCGGTTTCGGCATTGTCAGGTCTTCGATGGCGCGGTCAGGGCCCAGCGGGGCGCTTCAGCACCATCTGGGTACCATAGAAGCTCATCACCGTCTCGCCCTTCTGGTTCTCGATCCAGTATTTCATTCTCACGATGCCGCGATCCGGCTTCGACGCGCTCTCGCGCTTGTCCTCGATGCTGGCGCGACCGTAGAGCGTGTCGCCCGGCCGCACCGGCAGGAACCAGCGGATTTCGTCGAGTCCCGGCGATCCCATGCTGCCCTTGCCGAGCAGGCCGGCATCCAGCAGCATGCGGAAGCCCAGCAGCGCGGTCTGCCAGCCCGAGGCGATCAGGCCTTTATACGGCGACTGCTCGGCGGCCAGTTTGTCGATGTGAAACGGCTGCGGATCGTAGGTGAAGGCAAAGGCGAGGATCTCGGGCTCCGAGATCGTGCGGCCATCGGCCTTGATGATCTCGCCGAGGGTGTAATCCTCAAACCAGCGCTCGCTTTTGCTCATCGTCATACTGCCATGTTGCGGAAGAAATCCTGCACATCGGCGACGAAAGCCTCCGGCTGTTCCATCGCCACGAAATGTCCGCCGCGTTCGAGGTCAACGCGATGCGTCACGTTGTAGCCGCGCTCGAGCCAGCCTTTCGGCGGCGGCGGCACCAGGTCCCAGGGCGGCAGCAGGAAGCCGGTGGGGCTGCGCACGAATTCGCCGGGCTTGAGCGCCATGTCGCCGGCTCTGACCGCGGCATAATACATCCAGGTCGAGGTCGCGGCGGTATCGGTGAGCCAGTAGAGCGCCACATTGGCGATCAGGTGGTCGAGATCGAAGGGCGGCGCCTGTTCGGCCGGGGCGCGCGGGAAGCCGTGGAATTTCTCGACGAACCAGGCGGCGAGGCCGGCCGGGCTGTCACTCAGGGCGAATCCCAGTGTGGAAGGCTTCGTGCTCTGGATGGCGAAGTAGCCGGCCTCGCTGGCCTGGAGCTTCCTGGTGCGGGCGATCCATTCCTTTTCCGCCGCGGTGACCGGGGCTGAGTCTTTGTCCAGCGGCGGACGCAGCGGCACCATGTTGAGATGCAGCGCCGTGGCCTGCTCCGGGTAATCGGCGCCGAGCCAGCTCGACACGATCGAGCCCCAGTCGCCGGCCTGCACCAGGAAGCGGCTGAAGCCCAGCACCTCCACCATCAGGTCGCGCCACAGCTTGGCGATGGCGCGCGGCGCGATGGGTTTCTCCAGCGGCATCGAGAAGCCATAGCCCGGCAGGGTGGGGCAGATCACGGTGAAGGCGTCTTCCACCTTGCCGCCGAAGCGTTCGGGATGCGCCAGCTTCTCGATCACATCGATGAATTCCAGCACCGAGCCGGGCCAGCCATGGGTCAGCAGCAGCGGGCGCGGTGCGTCTCCTGAACCCGGCTCGATCAGGAAATGAATGGTCTGCAGCCTGCCGGTATCGGGCCGCTTGAGCTGCACGCGATACTGCAGGAAGGCATTCAGCCGCGCTTCCCACTGGCGCCAGTCGAACTGCGTCTGCCAGTGCCTGATGAAGCGGCGCATATACGCGCCGTTGCTGCCGTATTGCCAGGCGGCATCGGCGGGCTCGGCGGGGAACCGCGTGCGTGCCAGCCGCTGTTTGAGGTCGGCCAGCGCCGCCTCGGGGATCGCGATGGTGAATTTTTCCGCCGCTGGCGCGAGGCGCAGCATGGTCAGCTGCGCTTCAGGGTGGCGGTCAGCATGCCGGCGCCGATCAGCATGGCGCCACCCGCGCGGTTCATGGTCTTCAGCACGCGCGGACTGGCCATGCGGTTGCGTGCCTGGCCCATCATGGCGATCCAGCAGCCCTGGATGCTGGCCGCCAGCACATTCATGGTCAGGGTCAGCACCGCCACCTGCGGCCAGAGTGGCCGGGTCGGGTCGATGAACTGCGGCAGGAAGGCGGCGAAGAACAGGATGCCCTTCGGATTCAGCAGCGTGACGATGAAGGTCTGCAGGATGGCATCGCGGGCGGTGGACGCGCCGGCGCTGACGGGTGTCAAGCCCATCGGTGGCGCACGCCACAGCTTGATGCCGAGCCAGAGCAGATAGGCGGCGCCGATCCACTTCATGGCGGTGAAGGCTTCGGCCGAGGTGGCGAGCAGGGCGCTGAAGCCCAGCATGGACAGCGTGATGGCGCAGATATCGCCGAGCGTGACGCCGATCAGGCTGAGCGCGCCGCGGCGTGGCCCGCCGGCCATGGTGTGGCCCAGCACCATCAGCGTGGTGGGCCCGGGGATCAGGATCATCACGGTCGCGGCGGCGGCGAAGGCGAGCCAGAGTTCGGGGCTGACGGGCATGCGGTTTCCTCCTGCTTCTGGGATCAGCCAGCCATAACGGCGCCGGGATTGGCAAGGCTTCCCGTGGGTTAGCCGGAATGGGAATTAAGAGGAACGTTTTTGTTGCAATTATAGGAATAATAACATATTATATATTCATATTTTGTTCTTTCTGATATTCCGATGGAGATTTCCCGATGGCCGCGCCGCTCGACGAGATGGATTTCAGCACCCTGTTCGGCCCCAATCCGGCGCCGGAGCCGGACTCCGATCCCTTCGGCCGCATCGGCGCCGGCGATCCGGCCTGGGAAGCGGCGCGCGGTGCCTGGATGAACGGTGCCCCGCTGAACAGCCTGTTCGGCGAACGGCTGTTCGATCTCAACGGCACGGTCGGTACCGGGCAGGCGAACCAGCGCGGCGACGTTTTCAAGACCCAGGCGCTGCTGCATCGCGAGGGTGTGCTCGATGCCGAGGCCACCGGCGGCCCGACCGGCTACTGGGGCAACCGCGACGACGCGGCCCTGCGCCGCCTGCAGACGGACAATGGCCTCACCGTCGATGGCTGGGCCGGTCCGGGCGGCGAGACATTCAGCTGGCTGCAGAATCTCTATCGCCCGCCGCAGGGTGTTCATGTGTCGGATGGTGAAATGAAAAGCCGTGCAACCACGGCGACGGTCACACGCGATCTGGCTGCACAGCTCGGCCTCGATCCGGATGGGATCGATATGGAAAATCCGGCCGTGCTGCCGGCCCTCGGCGCGGTGAATTTCATCCGCTATACGACGGGGCGCGACCGCGCGGCATCGCTGCAGAAAATACAGGATCTGCGCGAGAGCGATCCGAAGCTGGCCGGTCGCCTGCACGCGCTGGCCGCCGAAATCGCAACCCAGCCGCAATGGCATTACGACAAGATGACGCCCGAGGAGTTGCAGCAGGCGCGCAGGGCGCTGGAAGACGGCAATGACGATCTGACGGATGGGCGGCGGGCGTTACGGCGCGTCCTGCCCAAGATGATGCGCCAGATTTCCCGCCGCTATGTGGGGCCGGCACAGAAGATCATCGAATGGGACGAGACGCGACGTATCGACAATGAACTGGAGCGGCGGCGCGATCCGCGCGATCGCTAGGGCGCTGGATCGGAGGTTTTCCGGCGGCGCAGACGATTGGTGATGGCGCCCCAGGCCAGGACCAGCAGACTGAGCAGCTGGCCACCATCCACCATGCCGACATCAATCATGCGGCTCAGCAGACCGCCGAGGCGTTCGCGTGAATTCAGGCGACGGTAAAAAATGCCATAGCGCTTCAGCCGCCGCAGCTTGCCGCCGACATTTTCCTGCCGGGCAATGTCGGCGTTCTCCACCGTGTCATAGGCAATATCGCGCAGGTCTGTCGGCATGGTGCGTAACAAATGGCTCCGCTGTGGGTGTCGTGCCGATATTAGCATGACGTTGGCAGACCACGACGGAATTACGAGTGATGACGGCTGTATGCAGGATATCTGTATGCAGCGCGCCACAAAAACCGGCCGACATGGCAATACCGTTTACGGTCCGCTGCTAAGCAAGTTAGATTTTCCCAAGGTCGAAGGGAATGGGTGGATCGAAAGATACGGGGGAGCCGATGAGAGCCGTTTTGATTGCTGTTGCTGTTCTGTTGTCAGCCGCCGGCGCGGCCCAGGCACAAATGCAGTGGACCGATTTTCCGCCATCGCAGAGCCGGCTGAACTTCGACCCGCCTGGCCTGTCGGCCCAGCCGAGCCGGGCTTTCGAAGGCGTCAATACCGCCAGCACCAAGCGCAATGTCCGGCACTTCGGCTACATGTTCAACAAGATCGGCGGCGATGCCGCCTTTGCGCATATCTATGTTTTTTCCATCGCCGCAGAGGCGACCTATTTTACCGATGCGCCGAATTTCGACGGGTTGCTGCCGGCTTTCTATGTCGAGTTCAAGGGTCAGACGGTCACCTGGACCGACCCGCAAAGACTGAAGGCGCCGTCGCCGGTCGGGCTGACGGAGTACCGGCGCTTCTCGGCGCTGGGCAAATCCTGCTTCGCCTTCGGCGGACTGTATGGCAGCGCGTCGTCCCTGCCATTCAACTCCGCCGCAGCCAGTACCAGCGGCACTGATCAGATCATGGGCTATTACTGCGCGGCCAAGGGCTACACCCTGTCGGACGCCGATGCGCGGCTGGCGCTGTCACGGCTTTCCTTTGATGGACTTGGCAAGGCGCAGGGACCGGGCGTGCACCGCTTCGGTTCCTGAGCGGCGGCGTCAGGGTCAGGCTGCCAATCCTTCGATGCTGAGCGCTGCATAGGTTGCCAGCCAGTGCTCGCCGCCATACTCCCCGCTTTCGAGGAAAGGCAGGCTGGCGGCTTCATGCGCGGCCGCCGATTGCAGCAGCCCGGACTGGTCGCCCGGCAGGCCGTCGGCGATGCCGCGCAGGCACCAGGCGCGCGAAAGATTGAGGCCATCGAGATGCACGCCCTTGGCATCGGAGCGGTCGGCGACGATGGCGGGTTTGAAAACGGTTGTGGCATTGGGCAGGAAGCGGTTCCACCAGGCGGCAAAGTCGGTTTGCGGCATCAGCTCGGCGATCAGCAGCGCCTCGACCAGGCCGCCGGAGAGGAAATCGTCGCCATTGGGTTCGTAATGCGCCGGATAATCGACATCGGCGCGGAACACCCGTTCGGCATAGGCGGCAATCGCCGGGGTCAGCGTCGGTTCGTCGGTGATGCGCGCATAGTGCAGCGCCAGCAGCAGGCCAAACGCGGTATTGAAATGGGTGCCGACGCGGATCGGGTAGGTGAGCTTGTCCATATAGGCGGGAAAGCGCGCGACGATGCGCTGCTCCAGCGGTTGCAGCGCGGCGCGCCACTGCCGGGCCTGCGGGTGATCCCACAGCGCGAGTTCGGCGCTGAGCGCCAGCAGCCAGCCCCAGCCGTAAGGCCGCTGCCAGGTGCCGCGGCCCGGCGCATCGAGATAGGCGGCCTCGCCTGCGCCGGCCGCGGCTGTGAAGAAACGCGCATAGAGCGCGAGTGCCTGCGGCGCGGCGGCGAGATCGGGATGCCGGCGCAGGCAGCGCGTCAGCAGCCACCAGCCATGCACGCAGGAATGCCAGTCGTAACTGCCCCAGAAAATCGGATGCAGCCGGTGCGGCGGTTGCATGTCGTCCGGACCATGGACGAAATGCGCCAGGCTGTTGGGATATTCGATGGCGAGATTGCGCAGCGGCAGGGCGGCGAAGCGGTTGGCCTGGGCGAGGGTGAGTGTGGTCATGCCGCGATGATGACACAGGCGGAACGATCAATACAGGTCGTCACCCTCGGGCTTGTCCCGAGGGTCCATCCCAACCCTCCGCGTATCGGAACACGCAGATGGATCCTCGGGACAAGCCCGAGGATGACGGTTGAGGGCATTCAATACTGGTTGCCTTCGCACATTCGCTGTTCGTAATCCCAGCGTCCACCAGCATCAAGGCAGCGATCAACGCGGAAGAAGTCGCCGAACAATCCGAATGCAAGTTCACATACGGCGAGTATAGCTACAAGCGACACCCAGAATGCCGCTTTTCGTGCCATTCACTTGCCGTGGCAGTATTTGTATTTCTTGCCCGAACCGCAGGGGCAGGGCGCATTGCGCGGGGTTGCCTTCCAGGTCGACTCGTCGCTGGGGTCGACCGTGGCGCCGCGGGCCTGCGCCACCGGGCGGGCCGGCAGGCCGGCCTCGTCGGCATCGCCGCCTTCCAGCGCTTCGCCGCGGCTTTCATGCCAGGCTTGGCTTTGGGGTGCCGAGGGGCGCGAGAACAGCTCGGCCGGCGGTTCCTCGGCACGCACCTCGACGCGCGACAGGATGGATGTCACCTGCTCGCGCACGCGGTTCAGCATCTGCTCGAACAGCGAGAAGGCCTCGCGCTTGTATTCGTTGAGCGGATCCTTCTGCGCATAGGCGCGCAGCCCGATGGCCTGGCGCAGGTAGTCCAGGTGATGCAGGTGTTCCTTCCAGGTCTGGTCGAGCACCTGCAGCAGCAGGCTGCGCTCCACCATGCGCATCACGTCGGGGCCGAAATTGGCGGCCTTCTCGGCCATGCGGCGCTCGATGGCATCCAGCAGGCGTTCGCGGATCTGCTGGTCGGCGATGCCTTCTTCCCTGGCCCAGTCGGCGATCGGCAGATCGAGGCCGAACACACGCATCACTTCGGCCTGCAGGCCTTCCGAATCCCACTGTTCGGCATAGGCGCGTTCGGGGATATGGCGGGTGACCAGATCGTTGGCGATTTCCTCGCGCATGTCGCGCACGGTATCGGCGACATGATCCGCGCCCATGATCTCGATGCGCTGCTCGTAAATGACCTTGCGCTGGTCATTCATCACGTCGTCGTATTTCAGCAGGTTCTTGCGGATTTCGTAATTCCGCGCCTCGACTTTCTGCTGCGCTTTTTCCAGCGCCTTGTTGATCCAGGGGTGGATGATCGCCTCGCCTTCTTTCAGGCCGAGCCGCTGCAGCATGCTGTCCATGCGCTCGGAGCCGAAGATGCGCAGCAGGTCGTCTTCCAGCGAGAGGAAGAATTTCGACGCGCCGGGATCGCCCTGGCGGCCGGATCGGCCGCGCAGCTGGTTGTCGATACGGCGGCTTTCATGGCGCTCGGTGCCGATCACGTACAGACCGCCGGCGGCGCGCACCTTGTCCTTCTCGACCGCCACTTCGGCGCGGATCTGCGCCTCCATCTTGGCCTTCAGCTCGCCTTCCATACCCTGGGTTTCCTGCAGGATGCGCATGTCGGCATTGCCGCCGAGCTGAATATCCGTGCCGCGGCCAGCCATGTTGGTGGCAATCGTCACCGCGCCGAGACGGCCGGCCTGGGCGACGATGAAGGCTTCCTGGTCATGGTGGCGCGCATTCAGCACATGATGCGGGATGTTCTTCTGCTTCAGGAAGTCGGACAGCAGTTCCGACTTCTCGATCGACACGGTGCCGACCAGCAGCGGCTGGCCCTTTTCGCGGCATTCGCCGATCAGGGTGACGATGGCTTCGTATTTCTCGCGCGCCGAACGATACACCTCGTCGTCGCCATCGAGGCGGGCTACGGCTACGTTGGTCGGGATTTCGACCACTTCCAGGCGATAGATGTCGGCGAATTCTGCGGCTTCCGTCGAGGCCGTGCCGGTCATGCCGGCCAGCTTGGGATACATGCGGAAGTAATTCTGGAAGGTGATCGAGGCCAGAGTCTGGTTCTCGGTCTGGACGGCGACACCTTCCTTGGCTTCCAGCGCCTGGTGCAGGCCGTCGGAATAGCGGCGGCCTTCCATCATGCGGCCGGTGAACTCGTCGATGATGATGACCTTGTCGTCCTTCACGATGTAATCGACATCGCGGGTGAACAGCACATGGGCGCGCAGCGCCTGGTTGGCATGGTGCACGGCGGCGATGTTCTCGACATCGTACAGCGATTCGGATTTCAGCAGGCCGGCATCGCGCAGAATCTCTTCGATATGCCCGGTGCCGTTTTCGGTGAAGTTGACGGTGCGCTGCTTCTCGTCCTTCTCGAAATCCTCGGGCACCAGCTGCGGGATCAGCGCATTGACCTTCACATAGAGGTCGGTGGTGTCTTCCGAGGGGCCGGAAATGATCAGCGGCGTGCGCGCTTCGTCGATCAGGATGCTGTCGACCTCGTCGACGATGGCGAAGCTGAACGGACGCTGCACCATGTCCTCGCGACGGAACTTCATGTTGTCGCGCAGGTAGTCGAAACCGTATTCGTTGTTGGTGCCGTAGGTGACGTCGCAGGCATAGGCGGCGCGGCGCTCACTGTCGTCCAGGCCATGCACGATGACGCCGACGCTTAAGCCCAGGAAGCGATAGACCCGGCCCATCCATTCGGCGTCGCGGCTGGCGAGGTAGTCGTTGACGGTGACGACATGCACGCCCTTGCCGGGCAGGGCATTGAGATAGACGGCGAGCGTGGCGACCAGCGTCTTGCCTTCGCCGGTCTTCATCTCGGCGATGCGGCCGTCATGCAGCACCATGCCGCCGATCAGCTGCACGTCGTAATGGCGCTGGCCCAGCACGCGCTTGGCGGCCTCGCGCACCACGGCAAAGGCTTCGGGCAGCAGGTCGTCCAGATCGGTGCCCGGTTTGCCATCCTGGCCGGCCAGGCGCTGACGGAATTCGGCGGTCTTGGCCCGCAATTCGTCGTCGCTCAGAGGGGCCATCGTGGCTTCCAGGTCGTTAATCGCCTGGACGGACTTGAGGTAGCTTTTGACGGCGCGGTCGTTGGCCGAACCGAACAGCTTCTTGGCGATCGCGCCGAACATCTATGCCGTACCCCTGGGAAATGCGCTAAATCCACGTCGCGCAACGAGAACCGGCGCAACGGAAACCGGGGCATTAGATATGCATTGCCCCCCTCCATGTCAACGAAGGGGCCCTGCGTCATAACCCCACCAGGGACGGAGCCAATCCGCCGATTGGCCCGCATTGACCCGCGCCAATTCAAGGGGTTACATCGCGCTTTCACAGAAAGGCCCGTCCGTGTCCGCTGCCCCTCTGCCACCCCAGTCCCTTCCCGATCCCGTGACCCTGGCCCAGGACCTGATCCGTTGTCCGAGCGTGACCCCGGCCGACCAGGGGGCGCTGGGCGTATTGGAGGCGGCGCTGGTCCCGCTGGGCTTTCGCTGCGAGCGGCTCAAATTCTCAGCAAGCGGCACCCCGGATGTGGAAAACCTCTATGCCCGCTGGGGCGAGGGTGAGGTTAACTTCTGCTTCGCCGGCCATACCGATGTGGTGCCCGTGGGCGACCATGCTGCCTGGACCGCCGACCCCTTCGGCGCCGAAATCCGCGACGGCCAGCTCTATGGCCGTGGCGCTACCGACATGAAATCGGCGATTGCCGCCTTTGCCGCCGCCGCCGGCCGTTTCATCGCCGCGCGCCAGGGCCAGATTCCCGGTGGCATCAGCCTGCTGATCACCGGCGACGAGGAAGGTCCGGCGATCAATGGCACCACGCGGGTGCTCGACTGGCTTAAGGAGAAGGGCGAAACGCTCAGCGTCTGCGTCGTCGGCGAGCCGACCAACCCGCTGCAGCTCGGCGAGATGATGAAGATCGGCCGGCGCGGCTCGCTGACCGCGCGGCTCACCGTGCATGGCGTGCAGGGCCATGTCGGCTATCCGCATCTGGCCGATAATCCGATTCCCAAGCTGCTTGATATCCTTTCGGCGCTGAAGAGCCGTCGGCTCGATACCGGCAACGCGCATTTCGAGCCCTCCAATCTGGAGATCACCAGCATCGATGTTGGCAATCCGGCCAACAACGTGATTCCGGCCAATGCGAAGGCGGTGCTGAACATCCGCTACAACACCGAGCAGAGCTCGGAGGGCCTGAAAAGCTGGATCACCCGCACCTGCGAGGCCATCTGCGGCGGCCAGGGCGAGAACCGCGCGCTGCTCGGCACGCGTTTCGACCTGGTGCTGGAAGACGGCGCCAAGCCTTTCCTCACCGCGCCGGGGCCGTTTGTCGCGGCGATGGCGGAGGCGGTGAAAGCGGGCACCGGGCGGATGCCTGAATTGAGCACGACCGGTGGCACCTCGGATGCGCGTTTCATCCAGGCCTATTGCCCGGTGGTGGAATTCGGCCTGGTCGGCCAGACCATGCACAAGGTCGACGAACGCGCCGGTGTCGAGGATATCCGCGCGCTCTCCAAAGTCTATGAAGGCATGCTGCAGCGGTTCTTCGATGGCCTTGCCGCATAAGGCCGAAATCCTCTCTGCCCTGAAGGGCCTCGGCCTGCTGCTGCGCGGCGATGACCGCGCATTGCTCTGCTACGACCTGTCGCTGGACGGCTTCTGGCGCAGCTTCTGGCTGCCGCTCGCCACGCTGTTTGCCTATGCCGTGCTGATGCAGCCCGATGCCGCCGACCTGGCCTATTGGGGCGAGGACCGGCTCGGCTATGCGCTGGTGCAGGGGGTGAAATTCCTCGCCGCCTGGGCGGTCTATTTCGCCCTTGTCGCCGGGTTAAGCCGCCTGTTCCATCTCGGCGCGCGGTTCGGCATTTTCGTCATCCTCTACAACTGGGCCCAGGGCATCACCACGGCGGCGACGCTGCCGATCCTCGCCGGGGCCAGCGGGGACCTGCTGCCGGGCAGCGTGCTGGCCGGCTGGAGCACGGCCCTGCTGCTGGCCTGGCTTTACATCGTCATGCGCATCGCCCGCCTCGGTCTCGGCGCTACCCTGTCGCTGGCGCTGGCCATCGCGGCGCTCGACCTGATCGTCAGCATGGCGGTGCACCGGCTGGTTGATCTGCTGCTTTAGGCGAACACCTTTCCCTGACGATATTTACCATGTTTCGAATCGGCGGTTTTCGGGCGAATCCGCCATCGCGGCTGGACTTGGGCGATGCAGCACGGCAGGGTATGCAGCAGCGAATCATATCGCCCGCGGCCTGGTTTCCACGCAGCGGCAGATAGGGATCAAGGGATGGACCAGAGTTTGCGTCAGAGGCTGATCGGCATGGTGGAGGACTCACGGCGCCTGCGCGCGGTGCTGGCCGCCGACGGCTCGCTGTTCCAGGGGTATAACGAGCAGCTGCGCAACCTGCATAACAGTCACGCCAAGGCGCTCGCCGATATCGTCGATGCGCAGGGCTGGCCCGGCAAGTCGAAGGCCGGCGAAGACGGCGCCGCGGCGGCCTGGATGATCGTGCAGCAGGCGATCGGCCTGCCGCGTTTCATGCGTGCCTGCCTCGAGGTGCTGGAGGCGGCGGCGGCGAAGGGCGATGTGCCGCGCTGGCAGGTGGCGCTGCTGACCGACCGCATCTGCTGGCTCGAAGGCCGGCCGCAGGTCTATGGCACGCAGTTCGACTGGGACGACAAGGGCGAGCTGAGCCCGGTGCCGATTGCCGACGAAGCCACGGTGGAAGCGCGCCGCGCGCTCTGCGACCTGATCCCGCTCGCCGAAGGCATCCGGCAGCGCCGCGCCGAAGCGCAGCAGAATGGCGAAACGCCGCCGCCGCCCGCCGAAGCCGCCTCGCGGCGCAGGGATTTCGACGACTGGGCGAAAGCCATTGGCTGGCGCAGCTGACGCTCCGCGGGGCGATCGGCTGGCGCAGCTGACGCTGCTTCAGTAATCCACCTGCATCAGGCACAGGCCTTCGGGCGGCGCGGTCGGTCCCGCCGCGCGGCGGTCGGCCTTTGCCAGCGCCGCACTCACATCATCCGCCGTCCAGCGGCCTTCGCCGACCAGTTTCAGCGTGCCGGTCAGGATGCGCACCTGGTTGTGCAGGAAGCTGCGCGAACTGGTCGTGACATGAATCTCGTCATCGGCGCGCATGACGCGCAGGGCGTCCAGCGTGCGCAGCGACGACTTGGCCTGGCATTCGGTGGAGCGGAAGCTGTTGAAGTCGTGATGGCCGAGCAGGCGCTGCGCCGCCGCATGCATGGCCTCGGCGTCCAGCGGCACCGGCACGTGCCAGACGCTGCCGGCCTCGATGGCCGGCGGCGGCCGGCGGTTGAGGATGCGATAGAGATAGTGCCGCCGCGTCGCCGACAGCCGGGCGCTGAAATCGGCGTCGACAATGGCGGCGTCCAGCACGGCGATGCGGTTTTCGCGCAGGTAGAAATTCAGCCCGTCGCGGATGCGGTCGGGCGTGAAGTCGCGGTCGAGATCGAAATGCACCACCTGGCCGCGCGCATGCACGCCGGCATCGGTGCGGCCGGCGACGATGGTATCCACCGTCAGGCCGCCGCTGATTGCCTGCACAGCCTCCTCGAAGGTCTGCTGCACCGAGCGCACGTCCTTCTGGCGCTGCCAGCCGGCGAAGCCGCTGCCGTCATATTCCAGTGTCAGGCGATAGCGCGGCATGACCTAAGCGTCATCCTCGGGCTTGTCCCGAGGATCCATCCCAACCGTCCGCGTATCGGCCGATAGATATTCCTGGACAGATGGACCCTCGGAATAAATCCGAGGGTGACGGTCTTTGTTGAATAACCTAACCAAGCCGTGTCCCCAGGAGAGATGTACCTTGGGGCAGCGGCAGGCCGCGCAGGAAATCGGCGATGGCGACCGGCGATTTGCTCGGCCGCTGCAGCTTCAGCAGGCGCAATGCGCCTGTGCCGCAGGCGACCGTGCCGGCATCGTCGATCATCGTGCCGGGCATACCGGTGGCACTTACAGGCTCGCAGGCCAGCAGCTTGATGCGCTCGCCGTTCAGCTCGAACACCGTGCCGACGCCGGGATTGAGTGCGCGTACCAGGCGGTCGATCTCGACGGCGGATTTCGTCCAGTCGATGCGGCCGTCATCCCTGCTCAGCTTGGCGGCATAGGTGACGCCTTCAGTCGCCTGCGGCTGCGGCGCGATCTTTCCGTCGGCGAAATCGTGCACGGCCCGCAGCATCAGCGGCGCGCCGATGCGGGCCAGCTCATCGTGCAATTCGCTCACCGTCATGCGCGGGCCGATCTTCACCGTCTCGCGCAGCAGTACCGGGCCGGTATCGAGGCCGATATCCATCTGCATGGCGCAGACACCGGTCTCGGCATCGCCGGCCATGAGCGCGCGCTGGATCGGCGCGGCGCCGCGCCAGCGCGGCAGCAGCGAGGCATGCAGATTGAAGCAGCCGAATTTCGGTGCATCGAGAATGGGTTTCGGCAGCAGCAGGCCATAGGCCACCACGATGACGGCATCGGCTTTCAATGCGGCGAAGTCAGCCTGGGCCTCCGGGGTTTTCAGGCTGACCGGATGGCGCACCGGCAGGCCGTGGCCTTCGGCGAAAGCCTGGACCGGCGAGGGGGTGAGCTTCTGGCCGCGGCCGGCCGGGCGCGGCGGCTGGCTGTAGACGGCGACGATCTCGTCGCCGGCCTGCAGAAAGGCATCCAGCACCGGCACGGCGAAATCCGGCGTGCCCATGAAGATCAGACGCAGCTTGGTCATGGCGAAGTCCGGCCGGCTCAGCCGGCGGTGGCGAGGCGCTTCTGCTTCAGCAGCTTGCGCAGGATCATGTTGCGCTTCAGCGCGGAGATATGATCGACGAACAGGATGCCGTCGAGATGATCCATCTCATGCTGCAGGCAGACTGCGAGCAGGCCTTCGGCATGCAGCTCCTGCTGCCGGCCATCGCGGTCGAGATAGCTGACCTTCACTTCGGCCGGACGCTCGACTTCGGCATACTGCTCCGGCAGCGACAGGCAGCCCTCTTCATAGAGCTGGTCGTCGTCCGAGACCCAGGTGATTTCCGGGTTGATGATGAAGAGCGGGTTTTTCTCCTCGCCCTCGCGTGAAATGTCGATCACCAGCATGCGCTGGGCGATGCCGACCTGGATGGCGGCCAGGCCGATGCCGGGCGCGGCATACATGGTCTCCAGCATGTCGTCGAGCTGCTGGCGCACTTCGTCCGTCACCTGCTCGACCGGGGTCGAGACAGCTTCCAGCCGGGGGTCCGGAGCAACAATGATCGGCAACTGGGCCATAACCGCGTTTTCCGCCAATTCCAAAGGATAATCCGGGCGTCACATAGGCTGCGGGCTGGCGATCCGTCAAGCCCGCTGTTATTTAACGTCCATGCCCATGGATATAATGCCGATTCTTGGAATCGCCAGTATCGCCGGCCTGGCCATCGTGCTGATTCTGCTGGTTTTACTGCTGCGGAAGGCCGGCGGAGGGGCCGGCGAGGCCGCCCTGCTGGCCGAATTGCGCGACCAGCTGGATGCCGCCCGCGACGAGGCAGCCTCCGCCCAGGCCGCCCGGCTGGAGGCCGAACGCCAGGCGGCGGGCCTGCGCAGCGAGCTGGCGGTGAAAAGCCAGGCCTTCGAGAAACTGGCCGAAACCGCCACGATGGCCGCCCGCGCCGCGGCGCTGGAATCGGCGTCCCAGCTGTCCAACAAGCTGCTGGCCGACCACAAGCGCGAGGCCGAGGCGCATAAGGAAGAGTCGCAGAAAAAGGTGCAGCAGGTCACCGAAGGCCTGACCAAGCAGATGACCGAGGTGGCGCAGATCGTCGCCGGCACGGTGGCACAGCAGCAGCAGGACAACCGCCGCGTCGATGCCATCCACCGCATGCTGTCGCATCCCGGCGGCGCCGGCCGGCTGGCCGAGATCGGGCTGGAAAACACATTCAAGGCCTTCGGCCTGCAGCCGGGCATCGATTACATCCTGCAGTATCATGCCGCCGGCGACGGCGAGCGCGGCAGCCTGCGCCCCGATGCCATCGTTTTCCTGCCCGGCGATGCCGTGCTGGTGATCGATTCGAAAGCCTCGAAAGTGCTGCTCGATCACGCCGAGGCCGAAGGCGAAGGTGCCGAGGCCGCGGCACTGGCCCAGCTCGCCCAGCGCATGGGCCAGCACCTGCGCGCGCTGACCGCCAAGGATTACGGCAATGCGGTGCTGGCGACCTGGAACGACAACAGGCGCAGCGGCAACCTGAAGCGCAGCATCATCGCCATGACGCTGCCCAATGACGCGGCGGTCGAGAAGCTGCGCCAGGCGGCGCCGGATTTCGAGCAGCGCGCGATCGCCGCCAATGTGATGGTGACCGGTCCCTCGGCGCTGTTTGCGCTGATCGCCTTCTCACGCATGCAGATCGACAGCGGCAAGCAGGCCGAGAATCTCGACAAGATCATCGATGCGGTGAATGCGCTGGTCGATTCCACCGCCACCGCGCTCAGCCTGGCCGAAAAGGTCGGCCGCGGCCTGCAACAGGCGACGGAACAGTTCGAAAGCTTCAGCCGTTCGGTCAACGCCCGGCTGCTGCCGCGCATGCGCAAGCTGGCGCAGCTCGGCATCCGGCCCTCGAAGACGGCGCCGGCGGCATTGCCCAGTTTCGAGGTCAATGTGCATCGCACCGATGACGTGATCGAGGCCGATGTGGAGGAAGTCGCCGCGCCGCGCCTGCCGGGACTGACCGAGACATGAACGAGACGCCCGGCAGCAATGGCAACGGCCAGAACGGCAACGGTCAGAAGGTCAGCGAGATCGTCGCCGGGCTCTGCGACGGCTGGGCAGACGACCGGATCAGCCTGGACGAACTGCTGCGCGCTTTCGGGCTGCGCAGCTTCGGTTTCCTGGTGCTGGTTTTCGCGCTGCCCAACGGCATCCCGGCGCCGATCGCGCCCGGCCTGTCGGCCATTCTCGGCCTGCCGCTGCTGCTGCTGTCGGCGCAGATGCTGCTCGGCTTCAGCACGCCGTGGTTTCCGGCCGGCTGGCGGGCACGCAGTTTCAGCCGCGGCGACGTGGCCAAGCTGCTGCGACCGACCCTGCGCTACATCATCTGGATGGAGCGCTTCATCAAGCCGCGCCTGACGCATCTTTCCGGCCGCGCGGCCAGCCGGCTGATCGGCGCGCTGATCCTGTGGAATGCGCTGCTGCTGTCGCTGCCGATCCCGTTCGGCAACCTGATCCCGGCCTGGGCGATCATCCTGGCCGCGCTCGGCCAGGTCGAGCGCGACGGCGCGCTGATCATCGCCGCCATCGCCACCAGCGTGGTGGCCACCGGCTGGGTCTGGTTCCTGCTCGATGTCGGGCTGGCGATCCTCGACCGGATTTTTTCATGACCGCAGAGGACGTGATCGCGCTGCTCGGCCTGCAGCCGCATCCCGAAGGCGGACATTACGTTGAGACCTTCCGCGATGCCGCCACGGATGCGCAGGGCCGCAGCCGCTCGACGGCGATCTATTTCCTGCTGATGCAAGGGGAGAAATCCCATTGGCATAAAGTGGATGCCGTGGAGATCTGGCACTGGCATGCCGGCGCGCCGCTGCGGCTCCGCATCGCCGAAACAGCAGGCGCCGCCGTGCAGCAGATCATGCTTGGCAGCGATCTGGCGAACGGCGAACGGCCGCAGGGCATCGTGCCGACCGGCTGGTGGCAGGCGGCGGAGAGTCTTGGTGCGTGGACTCTGGTTGGATGTACAGTCGCGCCGGGTTTCGACTTCGCCGGCTTCGAACTGGCGCCAAAGGGCTGGGCGCCTTAGTCACTCCAACATCGTCACTCTCGGATTTATTCCGAGGGTCCATCTGCCCAAGGCCAATATACACATGGCCGATGCGCGGAGGGTTGGGATGGATCCTCGGCCAAGAAGAGCTTCTGGGCCCGAGGATGACGTTCATTTTGAGAAGTATCTGCCCGGCGTCGTCCTCAGTGAGCGCCTGAACATCGCCGTGAAGGCCGCGGGCGAGGCATAGCCGAGATCGCGCGCCACCACTGCCACCGGCTTGCCGCTGCTCAACTGCGCCAGCGCCTCGGCCAGCCGCGCCTGCTGGCGCCAGGCCTGGAAGCCCAGGCCGGTTTCACGCTGGAACAGCCGCGCCAGGCTGCGGCTCGACATCCCCGCGTCGTGCGCCAGCGTCTCGATATCCAGTTCGGCGCGCAGGTTCTCCTGCATGCGTCGGCAGATGGTTTGCAGCCGCGCATCCTGTGGTAGCGGCAGATGCAGCGGGACCACGGCCACGCCGCGCAGCTCGTGCAGCAGCAGCTGCGCAATCGCTTCGCCGCGGCTGCCGGCGGCGTAATCCACCGGCTCCTCCATGGCGGCGAGGATCAGCGCACGCAGCAGGTCGGAAACCTCGATCACCCGGCAGGCCGGCGGCAGGCTGGCTGCGGTGTCGGCCGCGATATACAGCGTGCGCATCGCCACCGCGCCGCTCATGCGGATTTCGTGTGCGACGCCGGGCGGAATCCACAGCGCGCGCTGCGGCGGCACCACCCATGTTCCCTGAGTCGTACTCACCCGCATCACGCCGGTGGTGGCATAGATCACCTGGCCACGCTCATGGCTGTGCGGCGCGATATGATGGCCATGCGGGAAGTCCTTCGGCATCGCCGCCACCGGCCGGGCGACGCGCTGGTAATCCTCGGCATTGGTGCTGCGCTTGACGGCCATTATGTCTGATTCTCGATAGAAACAGGCAGGACGATGCTTATCAGACAGGGTTATTCTTCCCGGATCAAGGGGAGTTTCCGTCCATGCCGCTGGCCCGCCGGGTGATCAGTTACGTCAATATCGCCCATCTGTTCGACCATATGTTCATGCTGATCTTCCCCACCGCCGTGCTGGCGATGGAGGCGGATTTCGGCCGCAGTTACGGCGAGCTGCTGGCGCTGTCCATCGGCGGCTTCATCGCCTTCGGTGCCGGCTCGATCCCGTCCGGCTGGCTCGGCGACACATGGAGCCGGCGCAGCATGCTCGGCGTATTTTTCATCGGCATCGGCGCGGCGGCAATTTTCGCCGGCAGCACCACATCGCTGTGGATGCTGGCGGTGGCACTGACGCTGATCGGCCTGTTCGCCTCGATCTATCATCCGGTCGGCACCGCGATGCTCACAGCCCATGCGGAATCGCTCAGTGCGGAAAAGCTCGGCCGCGAACTCGGCACCAATGGCGTCTGGGGCAATGTCGGCGTCGCCTGCGCCGCGCTGATCACCGGCGCGATTGCGCAGTTCCTCGGCTGGCGTTTCGCCTTCATCATTCCGGGTCTGGTCTCCATTGGCTGCGGCATCGCCTATCTGCTCATGGTGCCTGACCATGCCAGCCCGCCGCGCAAGGGCAAGCCGCAGGTGAAGGTGCCGCGTGCCATTGCCATCCGCGCTTTCGCCGTGCTGGCCGTGGTGGGTGTCAGCGGCGGCGTGGTGTTCAATGCGGCGACGATTGCGCTGCCCAAGCTGTTCAGCGAACGCATGCACGACCTGATCGGCACGCCGGTCGGCATCAGCCTGCTGGTCTTCGTGGTCTATCTTGCCGGTGCGATGGCGCAGCTGATCATCGGCCGGCTGGTCGACCGCTACACGCTGAAGCAGATCTTCGTGGCCGTGTCCTTCCTGCAGGCGCCCTGCCTGCTGCTCGCCGGCTTCACCGACAGCTGGTGGCTGATCCTGCCCTGCCTCGGCGTCATGTTCGCCGTCTTCGGCCAGGTGACGATCAACGACACCATGGTGGCGCGCTATACCTCGGATGAATGGCGGGCGCGGGCGTTTTCGCTGCGCTACCTGCTGTCGTTCGGCGCCAGTGCCATGGCGGTGCCGCTGATCGCGCTGGTCTACGACCGCGGCGGCGGTTTCGACACGCTGTTCGGCGTGCTGGCCGTGCTGGGCCTCAGCATCTTCCTCTCGGCGCTGGTCTTCCCGGGCGGTTCGCCCACCGAAGCGGCGCGCGAGGCGGATGTATCAGCGACGTCCGCCATGAGATCTGAGGTCGGCCGTGCCTAGCACGGCACCGCCGACGATCAGCGCGCAGGCGGCGATCACCGGCAGGGTCAGCGCGCCCTGGCCGAACAGGATCAGCAGCAGTGTCGAGAGCAGCGGCGCCGCATAGGCCATGGTGCCGAGCGCGCGCACGTCGCCGCGCTTCATGCCGTGATCCCAGCAGAAGAAGGCCAGGCCGACCGGGCCCAGCCCCAGCGCGATGACGGCGGCCCATTCCGGCAGATCCGCCGGCCAGGCCGTGGTCTCGAACATGAAATGCCCGATCCAGGACAATACGGCCGTGGCGGCGCAGAAGGCGCCGACCGCATCGGTCGGCACGGTGGCGAAGCGACGGCTCAGCACCGAATAGCCCGACCAGGTGAAGGCACAGGCGAAGGCGGCGGCATAGCCGGCGGCAAAGCGCCAGTCGAAACCCAGTTCGCCCTTGCCGGCGATCAGGATCACCGTGCCGACCAGGCCGCAGGCGGCACCGGCGAGATGGAACCAGCGCAGCCGCTCGCCCGGCAGCAAAGCCGAGAACAGCACGATCAGCAAAGGCCAGAGATAGTTGATCAGGCTGGCCTCCAGCGGTGGCGCCAGTTTCAGCGCCAGGAAATACAGCGCGTGATAGCCGAACAGGCCGCAGACGCCGAGCGCCCAGGCCGCCGGTGCCAGGCGGAAATGCTTCAGCACACCGTCGCCGCGCAGAAGCCACATCGCGATCGCGGCCAGCGCCGAGAGCGAAAAGGTCATGGCGGTGAGCTGCAGCGCCGGCACGCTCGGCGTCAGCGTGGTGAACAGGGCGAGCGACGCCCAGAGCAGGATGGCGATGGTGCCGATCAGGGTGGCGCGCAGTTTGCTTTGCGCGGCGGTGGAGACGGTCATGGGTAAAATCCGAACGGAAAGAAAGAGACGCGGCAATGCCCCATGCAGCCATGGGGGCATCGCGCAGGTGCGAATCGTATGGAAGCCGCCGCCGGGACGGCGATTGTGAGCGAAAAGCCCCGATCAGATCAAGGGCGGTCAGATCAAGCCGCTGTCGCCGCGTCGAGCCGGTAATAGAGCGGCGAGGCCTCGTCTTCCAACAGGCGCAGCGTGCCGCGGATCGCCAGCGGCCGCTCGTCATAGGCCACCGGCCGGGCCGCCTTCACGGCAACGATGCGGCGCAGATCGCCCAGCATGCAGGTGGCGCAATGGAACTGCATGGCGCCCAGCATGAACTCCTGATGCGTCTTGGCTTCGCGGAACGGCATCATGAAACCGGCCAGCACCACCTGCTGGCCATCGAGCCGGCGCAGGGCGGTAGGGAAGCGGCTGATCGTGCCGTCGCGGAACAGACTCTCGCCGGCCGCGGCCAGCCGGTCCCAGTCCAGCGCGCCCTTCACTGCCGGGGCCGGCACGCGCAGATGGTCGGCCACTGTGGCCGGCGCGGTTTCCAGCGACAGGGCGAGCGCAGGGCTGGTGCAGGCAAAACCCGCAGCGGCAGACAGGCTGGCGGCGGTGAGGAACTGGCGGCGGCGCATGGCGAGCCTCATGGCTGGGATAATCTTTGTTATAATGTATCGCTTTTGCGCGCGATTTCAAGAATCCATCCTGACGAATCGGCTCGGGTTTTGCATATTACAGGGAGAGGGTTTCGACCCTGCCAGCGGAGGCGACCATTTGCGGTAGGCCGGCTGGTGGCCCCATCCCCCATCCTGGCGCTGATTCCCGAGAGAATCGGCCGGGAGTCCGGGGCCCGAGCGACAGGACACCGTGTCCCATGCTGACGACCAAGCAGAAGACCCTGCGTAAATTCTGGTACGCCACCGTCAAACTTGCCGATTTAAACAGCGGCCCGAAATCCTTCCGCCTGATGGGCGAGGACCTGGTGCTGTTCCTTGATGCCGAGGGACAGCCGGCCGCCCTGGCCGACCGCTGCTGCCACCGCACGGCGAAGCTGTCGAAAGGCTGGTGCGAGAACGGCAACATCGTCTGCGGCTATCACGGCTGGACCTACGACCGCAGCGGCCAGTGCATCAAGATTCCGCAATACCCCGATAACGCCGCCGTGTCGGGCACGCTGAAGACGCCCAGCTACCGCTGCCAGCCGCGTTATGGCTATGCCTGGGTGGCGCTCGATGAGCCGCTGGCCGAGATTTTCGACATCCCGGAAGACAGCGATCCGGGTTTCCGCCGCATCGACCAGTTTTACGAGCAGTGGAATTGCGCGCCGCTGCGCATGCTGGAGAATTCTTTCGACAACGCGCATTTCTCCTTCGTGCATAAATCCACCTTCGGCCAGCTCGACCAGCCGAAACCGGAGAAGTACGAGATGCGAGAGACCGATTACGGCTTTTATGCCGAATCGATCGTGCCGATTGCCAATCCGCCGATTGCCCATCGCGTCACCGGCACCACGGCGCCCACCACCACGCGGCATATGCGCAATCACTGGTACATGCCATTCTGCCGCCGGCTCGATATGGAATATCCCGGCGGGTTGCGGCACATCATCTTCAACTGCGCCACGCCGATGGAAGACGGCAAGATCCAGCTGGTGCAGTGGCTTTACCGCAACGACACGGAAGAACAGTGCAGCACGCAGGAGCTGATCGACTGGGATGCGGTGATCACGGCGGAGGACAAAGAGATCCTGGAGGCCACCGATGCCGATGCCTGCATCGACATCAGCCGCCGCATCGAGGCGCATATGCCGTCCGACAAGGGCGGGTTGATCATGCGCAGGCGCCTGCTTGAACTGTTCCGCCAGCATGGCGAGGGCGAGGTTTACGCGGGTATGCCGGTGCCCCTGCAAAGCGCGGCGGAGTAGGGCACCTCTTCATTCATGTCACCCTGGGGCTTGTCCCCAGGGTCCATCTGCACCATCCGCGCCTCGGGACGCGCCAATGGACCCTCGGAATGAATCCGAGGGTGACGGATTGATTTTGGCCAATGTTGGCTGAGGTCTACATTCTTTCGCTGTGTCTATGAAAAACGCCTGCCGCCTGCGGCACTGGCAGGCTATAACGCTGGCAATGAGTCGCGTCGCTGAGAACATAAAACGCTGGCGCCAGGATGGTTGGCCGCTGGTCGCCGCCCTGTCTTTCGCCCAACTGGTGTCCTGGGGCACCATCTTCTACGGCTTCCCGCTCTTCGTCGTGTCGATGGAGACGGAGCTGGGCTGGAGCCGTGGCCTGCTGAACGGCGCGCTCTCGCTCGGCCTGCTGACGGCCGGTTTCGCCGCCTATCCGGTCGGCCGCATCATCGATCGCCATGGCGGCCGGATGGTGATGAGTCTCGGCTCCGCGCTGGCGGTGCTGCTGTTCACCGCCTGGGCTTATGTCGGTCATCCCGTGGCCTTCTACGCGATCTGGTTTGGCCTTGGCCTGGCTCAGGCCGGCACGCTGTACACGCCGGTCTTTGCCGTGCTGACGCGGATGTTCCCCGACAGTTTCAAAATCCGCATCACCATGCTGACGCTGACCGGTGGTTTCGCCAGCACGGTGTTCACGCCGCTGATCGCCTGGGCCATCGCAGCGCTCGGCTGGCGCGACGCGCTGCTGCTGATGGCTGCGTGCAATCTGGTGTTCTGCCTGCCGGTGCATGTCCTGCTGCTGCGCGACCGTGAGAATCCGATGCTGCCGCAGGGGAAAGCGGCCGATACCGGCAATGCCATACCCGGCCGCCCCATGCACAAGGCGTTGCGCAATCCGGTATTCTGGGGCCTGGCGGTCTGCTTCACCTTTTATCTGCTGGCGCATGCCATGCTGATTTTCCATTTCCTGCCGATGCTGAATGAATTCGGCATTACGCTTGCCGTTGCCGTTGCCGTCATCACGGTGATCGGCCCGGCCCAGGTGGGCGGGCGAATCCTGCTGCTGTTCGGCCGCAAGATCGAAACCGTCACCACCGGCTATATCGTCATGGCGCTGTTCGTGACCGCCATGCTGCTGCTGGCCGCATTCCCGACCGTGGTACCGGTGCTGTTTGTCATGGCCGCCGTCTATGGCGGCGCCAACGGCATGATGACTATCCTGCGCGGCACATCGGTGCCCGATCTGCTCGGCCATGAAGGTTTTGGTGCCATCAGCGGCGCACTGGTGCTGCCGGCCAGCATCGCCGCCGCCATCGCGCCATCGCTGGCCGCGCTGATCTGGGAACTGACCGGCGGTTACGCCGCGGTTATATGGACCATGCTGGCGGCTATGCTGGTATCCGCCGCCGGCTTTGTTTTTGCCGTGAAAGTGCGAAAATAATCACTCCGGCACTGCATTGCGGCTATGCGATTTCTGCAGCTTGACGGAATCCGGTTTCCGGCAGAGCATCCGCGCCGCATTCGCGCATGAATGCCTGCGACAGGCAACCGCCTCTCCCTCTCCCCCGTTGTGACATCATGACCATGCACTGGCTGAGCCTGGACAGGCTCAAGCGCCTGTTTCTGGGCGCACCGCTCGATCCGCTCTCTCCCAAGGTGCGCCAGCATATCGCACTGGCGGCTTTCCTGGCCTGGGTCGGCCTCGGTGCCGACGGGCTGTCCTCGGCCAACTACGGACCGGAAGAAGCCTTCCTGGCGCTCGGCGAGCATACGCATCTGGCGCTCTATCTCGCCGTTGCCACCGCGCTGACCGTTTTCATCATCGCTTTCGCCTACAATCAGGTGATCGAACTTTTTCCCAATGGCGGCGGTGGTTACAAGGTCGCCACCGAACTGATCGGCAGCCATGCCGGCCTGCTGTCGGGGTCGGCGCTGATCATCGATTATGTGCTCACCATTGCCATCTCGGTGGCGAGCGGCGTCGATGCGCTGTTCAGCCTGGTGCCGCCGCACTGGCAGATGTGGAAGCTGCCGGTCGAATTCTTTGTCGTGGCCCTGCTCACCGGCCTGAACCTGCGCGGCATGAAGGAACCGATCGCGCTGCTGGTGCCGCTGTTCCTCGGCTTCCTGCTCACCCATGTGGTGCTGATCGCGGTCGGCATTGGCCTGCATGCCGGCAGCCTGCCGGCCCTGATTCCCGATACCATCGCCGATACGCGCAGCTTCTCGGCCGAGATCGGCATGATCGGCGTGATCGCCCTGCTGCTGAAGGCCTTCGCCATGGGCGGCGGCACCTATACCGGCATCGAAGCGGTATCGAACAATGTCGGCATGCTGCGCGAGCCGCGCGTGCGTACCGGCCGCTGGACCATGCTGTATATGGCGCTGTCGCTGGCGATTACGGCTGCCGGTCTGATCGTGCTCTATCTGCTCTGGGGCGTGACCAAGCAGGACGGCCGTACGCTGAATGCCACGGTGTTCGAATCCGTTCTGGCCGAGCTGTTCGGCAGCGGCCATCTGGTGCCGGTGCTGCTCGCCGTCACGCTGGCCTTTGCCGCGGCCCTGCTGTTCGTCGCCGCCAATACCGGCTTCCTCGGCGGCCCGGCGGTGCTGGCCAATATGGCGGTCGACCGCTGGATGCCGCATCAGTTCAGCCAGCTGTCGGATCGCCTGGTGACGCAGGACGGCATCGTGGTGATGGGCCTGGCGGCGGTTGGCGCACTGTGGATCACCGGTGGCGAGGTGCATCTCCTCGTGGTGCTCTATTCGATCAACGTGTTTTTGACTTTCTCGCTCTGCCTCGCCGGCCTGTGCCGCTACTGGCTCACGCACCGCGAGGGCAAGCGCTGGTTGTTCGGCCTGGCGCAGTCGCTGCTCGGCTTCATCGTCACCTTCGGCATCCTGCTGGTGACGCTGGTGGAGAAGTTCGCCGACGGCGCCTGGTTCACCGTGCTGGCCACCGGTTTCGTCTTCCTGGTCGGCCTGGCGATCAAGCGTCATTACGACGGTATCAACCGGCAGCTGGCCGAGGCCGATGTCCTGTTCGGCAACGGCCAGAGTGCGGCACCGCGGCAGGATCTGGTGCCCGATCCCAAGGCGCGTACCGCGGCGCTGTTCTTAGGGAGTCGCGACGGCGTGGCGATGCATACCCTGCTGGCGGCGCTCACGCTGTTTCCAAACCAGTTCAGGAACGTGATTTTCATCACCGTGGGCGAGATCGATATCGAACAGTTCCATGGCCAGGAAAAGCTCGCGCGCATGCGGGCCGAGATCGAGGCGCGGCTGGAGCGTTTTGCCAGCTGGTGCGCGCGGCGCGGCATCGCCAGCGATGCCTATGTTGCCTATGGCACGGAAACCGTCGACCAGCTCGACAGGCTGGCCGGCGAGGTGCTGAAGAAATATCCCAACACGGTGTTCTTCGCTTCGAAACTGCTGTTCCACCACGACAACGTCTTCATCCGCCTGCTGCACAACACCACGGCATTGTCGCTGCAGCGCCTGCTGCATCTGCGCGGCGTGCCGATGGTGATCCTGCCGATGAAGGTTTGAGTGGCGCGACGTGAACAGCAAAACGCCCGCCGGACGTGCCGGCGGGCGGTGATAAGTCGGTACTCGCTTCTGCTTCTACTGAACTTCAGCGCTTCGCCTTCTTCTTCGGCGCAGTCTTCTTTTTCGGGGCCGGCGGCTTCGCAGCTTTCTTCGGCGCGGTTTTCGTCTTTGCCGTCGCTTTCTTTGCTGCGGCTTTCTTCGGCATGGGCAGCAGGCGGGCGACGAAATTGGGCAGGGCAAACGCGCCGAAATGGATTTCCGGGTTGTAGTAGTTCAGCGCCGGCAGGCGCGCCTTGTCGAAACGGGCGAAGACCTTGCGCGGATCGACATCGGTGATGTCGCGGTCAGACGCCCAGGTCATCGACATGAAGCCGCAGACATAGGTCGGCACCACGGCCAGATAGGTGCCGGACTGCACCCAGATCTTCTGGAACAGTTTCACGGCTTCGGTCAGTTCCGGGCCCTGCATATGCGGCACGCCGTTCTGCGCGACGAGAATGCCATTCGGCTTCATGACGCGGCGGCAGTTGCGGTAGAAGCCTTCGCTGAACAGCACGGTGGCCGGGCCGACCGGATCCGGGCGATCCACGATCACCAGGTCGTAACGCTCTTTCGTCTCGGCCACATAGGCGGCGCCGTCGCCGACGATCAGGTTGGTGCGCTTGTCCGAGAATGCCTTGCCGCAGATTTTCGGCAGATACTTCTTGGCGACCTCGATCACGTCGCCGTCGATCTCGACCATGGTGACGCGCCTGATCGCCGTGTGCTTCAGCACTTCTTCCAGGATGCCGCCGTCGCCGCCGCCGATGATCAGTACCGACTGCACAGCGCCATGGGCCAGGATCGGCAGATGGGTCAGCATCTCGTGGTAGACGAATTCATCGCCCTCGGTGCACTGCACCACGCCATCCAGCGCGAGCACGCGGCCGAAGCGGCCGCTCTCGAACACGCCGATCTGCTGGTATTTCGATTTGCCCTCGAAGAGGACCTTCCTGACTTCGTGACTCTGGCGGAAGCCCTTGTAGAGGGTTTCGTTGAACCAGGTGGTCACAGGACCAGGCCCCGTTTCAGTTCGGTGCACTGGATGTTGTCGGGCAGGAAGGCGCGGCGCAGCACCGGGATTGCCTTCTGCGGCTGGCAGTCGCCGCAGACGAAGACGTCGAGCGCTGCATAGCCCTTTTCTGGCCAGGTGTGGATCGACATATGGCTCTCGGCCAGCACGGCCACGCCGGAGATGCCACCATTGGGCTCGAAATGATGCAGGTCGATATTGAGCAGAGTCGCGCCGATCTCGGACACGGCCTCGGTCAGCGTCTGCTTCACCAGCGCCAGGTTATCCAGGTGCTTGCCGCCCCACAGATCGATGATCAGATGCATGCCGGCATAGCGCATGCCATCCTTGCAGATGAAATGCTCTTCGGCCGCGGCCTCGTCGGTCGGCACGGCATGCAGGGCGGGCTTCAGGTTGTTCTTGCTCATACTGTCTCTCCACCACGGGGATTGCTGTCCGCAATCCTGAGAAAAATGTGCACCCCCGGTAACAGTAAGGGGGTATCCGATTGGCAGAGAGACTGTTGGGAAAGCCCCGTGGTTCCGGTTGGCTCCGGTAAGGGGCCAACGGCCAGTTCGCAACTTTCCAAACAGTCTCTGGGAGGGGGGTATGGGGCCATTTCCCCCCCGATGCAAGCGGAATCGACCCCCGGATCGGTTTATCGGGGGATTTTTTTAAGTGGCCGTGCCGCTGTCACAATTCCGCGTTTGTAGCGACCCTACATATAGCTGCCGGTGAGGGTGAAAACGGACCCGTTGAGGCCCAGTTTGAACCGGGCCACGCCGGCGCCGCGCTGGGTGTCGACGCCGCCGAGATCGAAATCGGTGACGCCCTGCGCGCGGAGCGTCAGCACCGCCTGCCACAGCAGCCGGTAATGCGCCTTCACCAGCCGGCCGGCCTCGTTGCTCCAGCCCATCGCATAGGTGGCGGCATTGCCATGCCGCAGCACCAGGATGCCGGCAATCGGCCGCACGCGGCCCAGATGGGTGCCGGCATGGGCCCAGACCAGCAGCGCATCCTCGCCGGCCAGTCCGTTTTTGGGTGCTGTTTTCACCGCGTCGGTGAAGGCGGCATAGAAGCGCGCATCGGGGCCGAGGAAGCCGGCCTCCAGCCGGTGGCGCGCATGCTCGCCCAGCAGCGCGGCGAAGGCCTCCGCATTCCAGCTGCCGGCGGCGACGCTGGCGGTTTCCATCAGCAGGGCGGATTTTTCGGCGGTCTTGAGCGTGTTGCGCCATTTGCCGTCGAGCTGGCTGCGCAGGCGCTCGGGCGCCGGCCGCAGGTCGTAACGGATCGAGGAATAACCGGTCATCATCGGTCGCATGCCGAGCTCGGCCATCGCTGCTTCGGACTCCACGCCGCCATTCAGTTCCGGCAGCCACCACAGCAGGCAGCGCCGGCGCCACGGATAAGCGGCGCGGATCAGCGCCAGTGCCGCATCGCGCTCCGCGCGCGCCAGTCCGGGCACGAAAAGCGGTCCGCGCACCAGCCGCACGAAGCGGCCGAATGGAGGAATGCGGCGCACGAAGACCTGCGCCAGTCCGGCCAGACTGTCATCCGCGCGGCGGATCAGCCAGCGTTCCGGCAGCACCTTGCCCTGCGTGACCGCAGCCGTGGCCGCGCCATAGCACCAGCTCTGTTCCAGCGCGCTGAGCCGCAGGGCGGTCTGCGCCGCGGCCCAGTCGGCCGGCTGTGTGCAGGCTTCGAGATGCAGGGATGCCGTGGTCATGCTGCCGTCTGGTATGCCGGGGCGGCAGCACCGAGGCAAGCGCCGATGCCGCTATCCACCGGTCTTCAGCAATCGATCTTCAGCCGCCCTGGGGCGCGTCGGCGAAAATCTGGCAGGCCATCACCATGTCGATGCTGTCGCCGTCGCTCGCCATCGGCAGCCAGATGGTTTCGTAGTCGTACCAGCGGTCATCCATCAGCTGGCGATTGCGCACCAGCAGGGGCTCGGGCCGCGCCAGCAGGGCCTGCAGGCGGTCGATCAGCAGCTGCCGGTATTCCGGTGCCGGCAGCTCGTCGAGCCACATGCCGGTCGGGTCGAAGCCGAGCCGCTGCGCCTGATAGGTGCCGGCCAGGCGAATGCGGAAACGCTGCGGGTCATGCTGCACCTCGATCAGCGCGATATTGCCCAGCGCGCCGCGCATTGCCAGCGGGTCGATATCGGCGCGGCCGGGAAAGCGCCGGCCGTGCCGCTGGTCGAGCCAGTAGCGATAGACCGCCGCGCTGCCGGCTGCGCGGAAATCCTCCGGTTCGGGATTCCAGATCAGTTCGGCCGGCGGATGGGCGGCGGCGGTTTTGGAAAGCGGATCGGGCATGACCAGACAGATGAGAAATCACAGAGCGCAAGCGGGAATATGGGGAGAGGCTGCATGTCCTGCAAGCCTCGCCCGGAATCCAGACAGTCAGGCCACCGGCAGGCCGACATGGCTGGACGGCCGCCTGGCGAAAATCTGGCAGGCCATCAGCATGTCGACATGCTCATGATCGCTGGCGAGTGGCAGCCAGATGGCTTCGTAATCATACCAGCGCTCATCGTAGAACTGTTTGTTGTGCACCAGCAGCGGCACCGGATCGCGCGCCAGCATCTCGAGCCGGCCGAGCAGCAGCGCGCGGTATTGCAGCAGCGGCAGTTCGTCGAGCCAGCGGCCGGTATGGTCGAAGCCGTCGCGCGCCACGATGGCTGATCCGATCAGGCGGTAGCGAAAGCGAAAGCCGCCGGCATGCGGCACATCGCGATGCACCTCGAAAATCGTGATGCCGCCCAGCGCATATTTCATCTCGATCGGATCGAGATCCTGGCGTGCCGGAAAGCGGTGTGTGCCGCGCCGGCTCCGCCAGTAATCATAGAGCTGCCCGATGGCCGGTTCCCGGCAGTCGGCAGCCGTGAAGTCGCGCCGCAGCAGGCTGGCAGTCGAAAAGGTGGAGCGGCCGGGCGACGGATCGGTCATGGCTGCCAGCTTCGCGGGGCTGGCGCAGGCTGTAAAGCGGCCGGCTTAGCGTTCAGGGGCTATCGAGCCGGTCCTGCTTTCGGATAAACAGACGCATGGCCCGTCCTGAACGCATCCACGGCATGGTGATCCCGGCGCCACGGTTTACCCGCTGGGCCCTGGTCTATTTCCTCAAATACGCCCTGTTGCCCGGCCTGCTGATCCTGCTGGCGCTCGATGTCGTGCTGTATTTCGTGTTCCGCGACTGGCTGGGAGCCTGCTACGGCATTCTGTGTCTGCTGCCGTAACGAAAAACGCCCGGCCGCAAGGCCAGGCGTTTTCGACGGTCCTCAGGAAGGACCCGGCACTGGTAAGGATTTGGTGGAGCCAAGCGGGATCGAACCGCTGACCTCCTGCATGCCATGCAGGCGCTCTCCCAGCTGAGCTATGGCCCCATAAAATCACGGACTTAAGGGCGTTCTTGCGATTGCCCGGGGTCCGTCGGCGGGGGCGGACCATAAGCCGCCCTCCGCTGCTTTGCAAGTGCTTCGTGGCCCCGAAAGGGGCCACGATTTCTTAGCGTTCTTCGGTCTCGTCGGTTGGGGTCTCGACGTCGATTTCCTCGGCGACATCGTCTTCCTCGAACTCGTCGGCATCCTCGAGGATGTCGTCGCCCAGACCGGTATCCTCAACCTCATCGTCGATGGCATCCGGGACCGGCGGCTTGGGAACGACTTTCTTCGGTTCTTCCACCTTGGCCGGGCGGCGCGACGATTTCACGGCCGCTTCAGGATTGAACTCGGTACCGCATTTCGGGCACAGGATCGGCGACTTGCCGAGATCGTAGAATGCAGCGCCACAACTCAGGCAGCGGCGCTTGGTGCCCCATTCGGCTTTAGCCATTGAGCAAATCTCCATGTATCGGCGCCGGGAAACGGGGGCCCGGACGCGGCAGCCGGCCGGCTGGCCGGAGCGGCGCGATTGTGTTAAAGAAGCGCGCCCTGTCAACCCGTTAACGGCGGGTATTTTTCACTGTCGCCGTTTGCCGCCCGGACCATTTCCCGCATGACCGCCAGTTCCGACCAGAAAGCCCGCCCGCTCCGGTCCCGGCCGGGCACCAAAGGCCTTGCCGGCACCGCTAAAGTGCCGGGCGACAAGTCAATTTCCCACCGGGCCCTGATTTTCGGGGCGCTCAGCGTGGGCGAAACCCGGGTCAGCGGCCTGCTGGAGGGCGAGGACGTGCTGCGCACCGCCGCCGCCATGCGCGCCATGGGCGCCGAGGTGGAACGGCTGGGAGACGGCAACTGGACGGTCTGGGGCGTCGGCGTGGGGGGGCTGAGCGAACCGGCCGACGTGCTCGATATGGGCAATGCCGGCACCGGCGCCCGCCTGGTCATGGGCCTGGTCGCCAGCCACGATTTCGCCGCCACCTTCACCGGCGATGCCTCGCTGCGCCGCCGCCCGATGGGCCGCGTGGTCGAGCCGCTGCAGCGCATCGGCGCGCGCTTCGTCGGCCGCAGCGGCGGGCGTCTTCCCCTCACTGTCGTGGGGACTGCACACCCACTGCCGATCGAATACGAACTGCCGGTGGCTTCGGCGCAGGTCAAGACCGCCGTGCTGCTCGCCGGCCTGAACGCGCCGGGCATCACCACGGTGATCGAGCCCGAGCCGACCCGCGACCATACCGAACACATGCTGCGCCATTTCGGCGCCACCGTGGATGTGCAGCCGACCAAAAGCGGCGGCCGTATCATCCGCCTGACCGGCCAGCCGGAATTCAAACCCGCCACGATTGCCGTGCCGGGCGATCCGTCCTCGGCAGCGTTTCCGATGGTGGCGGCGCTGATCGTGCCGGGATCTGAGATTACTTTGCAAAATGTCGGCCTCAATCCGCTGCGCACCGGCGTGTTCACCACGCTGCAGGAGATGGGTGCCGATTTCAGCTTCACGAATAAGCGCAGCGAAGGCGGCGAGCCGGTGGCCGATATCACCATCCGCCATTCCGCGCTCAAGGGCATCACGGTGCCGCCGGAACGCGCCCCCAGCATGATCGACGAATATCCGATCCTGTTCGTGGCCGCCGCCTGCGCCGAGGGCGACACCATCGTGCGCGGCGCCAGGGAACTGCGGGTGAAGGAAAGCGACCGGCTGGCGGTGATGGCGCGCGGGCTGAAAGCCTGCGGCGTTGAACTGGAGGAATTCGAGGACGGCATCCTGATTCGCGGCCAGGGCAGGCCGCCGCAGGGCATTGTCCCGGGCGGCGCCAGCATCGAGACCGAACTGGATCACCGCATCGCCATGTCCTTCCTCGTGCTCGGACTGGCGGCAAAAGACGGCGTCGGCATCGACGATGCCCGCGTGATGGAGACCAGCTTTCCCGGTTTCGCCGACCTGATGCGCCGGCTCGGCGGCGACCTGCAAATAACGGAATAACGATAGGAAATCCCTATCGGTCGACACGATTGCGGTGTTGATCCGGCCGCCTGGCGGGCGGATGATTGCCGGCCCGTTCTTTGACCAGCGTCGTTTACAGATGAATATTGCTGCGCCCACGCCCCGCCAGCATCGTGGCGGCCGTTCCGGCCGTGCCTTGCCGCGCGGCCGCCAGGCCTCCGATGCCGATCATGCCGCGCTGCGCGCCATTACTGCACCCGATCCGGCCCGGCGCGATCTGCTGATCGAATATCTGCATGCGGTCAACGATGCGAAAGGCCATCTGCCGGCAGCTTTGCTGGTGGCGCTGGCCGAAGCCATGCGCCTGCCGCTGGCAGAAGTGTTCGAGACCGCCACCTTCTATGCGCATTTCCGCATCGTCGAGGGCGATGAGCCAGCCATGGTGACGCTGCGCATCTGCGACTCCTTGAGCTGCTGCATGGCCGGCGCCGATGCACTGGCCGCGCAGCTTGAAGCGCTTGGCCCGGATATGCGCATCGAGCGTGCGCCCTGCATGGGCCAGTGCGACCGCGCCCCCTGCGTCACCTATGGCAGGAACGTGCTGGCACCTGCCACGCTGGAGCATGTGCAGGTGGCGCATGCAGAGCGCGCCGTGCAGCCGGTGCTGCCACCATATAAAGGCCTCGCGGCCTATCGCACCCAGGGCGGTTATGCCGTGCTTTCGAGGCTGCGCAGCGGCGCGCTGACGCGCGAGGCGCTGCTGACCGAGCTTGAGACGGCCAATCTGCGTGGCATGGGCGGCGCCGGATTCCCCACGGCGCGGAAGTGGCGCGCGCTGCTGGCGCAGCCTGGGCCGCGCCTGCTGGCGGTGAACGGTGACGAAGGCGAACCCGGCACGCTGAAGGACCGCTGGTTTCTTGAGGCCGATCCGCATGGCTTCCTCGAAGGCCTGCTGATCGCCGCGCATGTGATCGAGGCGGACGCGGCCTATATCTATCTGCGCGACGAGTATCCCGCCTTGCATGTCGTGGTGGCCGATGAACTGCAGGCCCTGCGCGAAGCCGGGCTGCTTGGTGATCTGCGCATCGAACTGCGGCGTGGCGCCGGCGCCTATATCTGCGGCGAGGAATCGGCGATGCTGGAAAGCATCGAGGGCAAGCGCGGCCTGCCGCGCCAGAAGCCGCCCTATCCCTTCCAGGTCGGCCTGTTCGGCAGGCCGACCCTGATCAACA
Organism: Ferrovibrio sp.; assembly: GCF_025869515.1. Lineage (GTDB taxonomy): Bacteria > Pseudomonadota > Alphaproteobacteria > Ferrovibrionales > Ferrovibrionaceae > Ferrovibrio. The sequence goes on along the minus strand of NZ_JAOZVR010000052.1, from coordinate 57,830 downwards.
ATGTCGAGACGCTCTACTGGGTGGCGGCGATTGCCGACAAGGGCGCCGCCTGGTGGAACAGCCACGGCCGCAACGGCAGCAGCGGCCTGCGCAGCTATTCGGTCTCGGGCCGCGTGCGCAATCCCGGCGTCAAGCTGGCCCCGGCCGGACTGACGATCACCGAACTGATCGAGGATTACAGCGGTGGCATGTTGCCGGGCCATCAATTCATGGCCTATCTGCCCGGCGGCGCCTCGGGCGGCATTTTGCCCGCCAGCATGAACGACATTCCGCTCGATTTCGGCACCCTGGAAAAATACGGCTGCTTCATCGGCTCGGCCGCTGTCATCGTGCTGTCGGACCAGGACGACGTGAAGGATGCCGCACTCAACCTGATGAAGTTCTTCCGCCATGAATCCTGCGGCCAGTGCACGCCCTGCCGCGTCGGCACCGAAAAGGCCGCCACGCTGATGGCACAGCCGAAATGGGATGAGCCGCTGCTGCGCGATCTGGCGCAGGTGATGCGCGATGCCTCGATCTGCGGTCTCGGCCAGGCGGCGCCCAATCCGCTGCTCAGCGTGCTGGAGCGGTTCAGATGATCCGCTTCCATCTCGACGGAAAACCGGTCGAGGCTCAGCCGGGCGAGACCATCTGGCAGGTGGCGAAGCGTCTTGGCACCGATATCCCGCATCTGTGCTACACGCCGCAGCCGGGCTACCGCGCCGACGGCAACTGCCGTGCCTGCATGGTGGAGATCGAGGGCGAGCGCGTGCTGGCGCCGAGCTGCAAGCGCGCGCCGACCGAGGGCATGAAAGTGGTCTCCGCCAGCGAGCGGGCCGCCACGGCGCGCAAGCTGGTGCTGGAGCTGTTGGTTGCCGATCAGCCGAAACGCACCGACACGCATGATCCGGACTCGAAATTCTGGCACTGGGCCGAGGCGCTGAATGTCACCGCAAGCCGCTTCCCGGCGCGCGATCATCAGCCGGCATCGGACCGCAGCCATGGCGCCATGGCGGTCAATCTGGATGCCTGCATCCAGTGCAATCTCTGTGTGCGGGCCTGCCGCGAGGTGCAAGGCAACGACGTGATCGGCATGGCGTTTCGCAGCCATCACAGCGAGATCGTGTTCGATTTCAATGACCCGATGGGCAACAGCACCTGCGTGGCCTGCGGTGAATGCGTGCAGGCCTGCCCGACCGGCGCGCTGCTGCCGGCCACTCTGGTGGATGAACATAACCATGCTGTCGAGAAGGCCACTACGGCGGTCGACAGCCTGTGCCCCTTCTGCGGGGTCGGCTGCCAGCTCACCTATCACGTCAAGGATGACAGGATCCAGTATGTCACCGGCAAGGATGGCCCGGCCAATCGCGGCCGGCTTTGCGTCAAGGGCCGCTTCGGCTTCGACTACATCAACCATCCGCATCGTCTGACCCGGCCGCTGATCCGCAAGGATGGCGTGCCCAAGCAGGGCGAGGATATCGTCGATCCGGCCAACCCGTATACGCATTTCCGCGAAGCGAGCTGGGACGAGGCGCTGGAACGCGCGGCCGCCGGCCTGGTGAAAGTGCGCGACAGCGTGGGTCCGCAGGCGATGGCCGGCTTCGGCTCGGCCAAGGGTTCGAACGAGGAAGCCTATCTGTTCCAGAAGCTGGTGCGCATGGGCTTCGGCACCAACAATGTCGATCACTGCACCCGGCTGTGCCACGCCTCTTCGGTGGCGGCTTTAATGGAAGGCGTCGGCTCGGCCGCCGTCACCGCGCCGTTCGCGGCCGCCATGGATGCCGAGGTCATCATCGTGATCGGCGCCAATCCCGCCATCAATCATCCGGTGGCGGCGACCTTCATCAAGAATGCCGTGCGGCAGAATGGCGCGCGCCTGATCGTGATGGATCCGCGCGGCCAGGCGTTGACCAGATTCGCCACCCACCATCTGCGCTTCAAGCCGGGCTCCGATGTGGCGCTGCTCAATGCACTGCTTAACGTCATCATCACCGAAGGCCTGACCGATCCGGCCTATATCCAGCGTTTCGTCGACGGCTTCCCCGACCTGGAACTGGCCGTGAAGGACGCGACACCGGAAGCGATGTCCCCGCTCTGCGGCATCGCACCCGATGTGCTGCGTGACGTGGCACGGATGTATGCCACCTCGAAAGCCTCGCTGATCTTCTGGGGCATGGGCGTGTCGCAGCATGTGCATGGCACTGATAATGCCCGCTGCCTGATCGCATTGGGCCTGATCACCGGCCAGGTCGGCAGGCCCGGCACCGGCCTGCATCCCCTGCGCGGCCAGAATAATGTTCAGGGGGCTTCGGATGCGGGCCTCATCCCCATGGTGCTGCCGGACTACCAGTCGGTGGAAGACGTGGCGAAGCGCGCGGCTTTCGAGGCGGTCTGGGGTCCGGGCCCGGTGAGTGCGCATATCGCGCCGAAACGCGGCCTCACGGTGGTCGAGATCATGACGGCCATCCTGCAGGGCGAGATCCGTGCCATGTATATCATGGGTGAGAATCCGGCCATGTCGGACCCCGACGCCACGCATGCGCGCGAGGCGCTGGCCAAACTCGATCATCTGGTGGTGCAGGATATCTTCCTCACCGAGACCGCTTTCCATGCCGATGTGATCCTGCCGGCTTCGGCCTTCGCCGAAAAGGACGGCAGCTTCACCAACACCGACCGCCGCGTGCAGATCGGCCGGGCCGCTTTACATCCGCCTGGCGAGGCACGACAGGACTGGCAGCTGGTGCAGGCGATCGCGCAGCGCATGGGGTTGAACTGGCTTTACGCGCATCCGAAGGATGTCTATGCCGAGATGGCCTCCCTGATGCCCTCGCTTGCCGGCATCACCTGGGACCGGCTGGAAAGCGAAGGTGCCGTCACCTATCCGCACGGGCAGGAGATCATTTTCGGTGACGGTTTCCCCACGGCGTCGGGCCGCGCCCGCATCGTGACGACGAAGGTGTCGCCGCCGGCCGAACTGCCCGACGCGCAGTATCCGATGGTGTTGTCCACTGGCCGCCTGCTGGAACACTGGCATACCGGTGCGATGACGCGCCGCGCCAGCCAGCTCGATGCGCTGGAACCCGAGGCGATTGCCATGCTGCATCCGCGCGATGCCGGCAGGCTCGGCGTGGCCGCCGGCCAGCATATCCGCGTCTCCACCCGGCGCGGCGCCATTGAGTTGAAATGCCGCATCGACCGCGACGTGGCCGAGGGCATGGTATTCATCCCCTTTGCCTTCTTCGAGGCAGCGGCCAACCTGCTGACCAACCCGCAGCTCGATCCCTTCGGCAAGATTCCGGAATTCAAGTTCTGTGCGGCGAGGGTTGAAGCCGTGCGCGCAACCGAGGCGGCCGAGTAGGCGACAGCCGCCAGTCTTTGATTAAGACCGCGCCGGCTTGAGGATCATCCCGAGTGCGACGGCAACCAGCGCCAATGCGGCGAATTCCGGCCAGCGCGGCTGCTCGCCCAGCATCAGCATGGAGGAAAACACGCCCACGACCGGGATCATCAGCGTCGAAAGCCCGCTGATGCCGGCCGGCAGCACGCGCACCAGCACATTCCAGGCCCAATAACAGAAGACGAAGCAGACCGTGGCGTTGTAGAGCGCCGCCATCCACGGCCAGAAGGAATAGATATACCAGCGGTCGAATTCCAGCAGCGGCGCCAGAACGAAGATCGGGATGCCGCCCAGCACCATCTGCCAGCCGACGAAGGGCACCGCCGTCATCGGCACCAGCCACAGCTTGGTCAGCATGGTGCCGATCGCCCAGCATACCGCGGCCGCCAGCACCAGCAGCACGCCGAGCGGTGCCGCCGCCATCGCTTCCCATTCACCGCCCACCAGCACGATCAGGCCGGTGAGGCCGATGCCCAGGCCCGCCAGCTTCCAGCCGGTCAGCCGCTCATGCAGCAGCAGCACGCTCATCGGGATCAGCCACAGCGGCATGGTGAAGGCGAGAATGGTGGTGCGCCCAGCCGGCAGCATCGACAGGCCGTAGAGCACGAAGACATTCCAGCCGGTGATGTTGAACAGGCTGATCCACACCAGATGCCAGACATGGCCGCGCGGAATGCCAAGCGGCATACGTTTCAGCAGCGCGATGGCGAACAGGCCGATGGCGCCGCCTCCCAGGCACAGCGCACGGAAGGTGAAGACCGGCATTTCCGCGAGAGCGATCTTCATGATCGGCCAGTTGATGCCCCAGAAGAAGGTCAGCAGCGCCAGCAGGCCAAGCGAATAGGCGGAAATGCCGCTGGCAGCTGCAACCGCCGGGGCGGGCGCATCGATCGATTTATCGGTCATGGCGAGGGGGCGCTTCCGTTTGTATGCTGACAAACCTAGCGCGCGGCTTGAGCCAAGGCCAGCGGACTAAAGAATTTCCAGCACCTTTTCCGGCGGACGCCCGAGCACGGCCTTGCCCTTACGCACGAAAATCGGCCGTTCGAGCGCTTCGGGGTGGGCGGCCAGACCGGCGATCAGGACGCCCTCGCTGGCGTCGGGGTCGATGCCGGCCGCCACGGCTTCCTTTGCGCGCAGCACGTCTTTTGCCTTCAGGCCAAGCTGGCCGAGCAGGCGCTGCAGGGTGACCGCATCGGGCGGGGTTTTCAGGTATTCGACAATCTGCGGCTCCAGTCCGCTGGCCTTGAGGATGGCCAGCGCCTGGCGCGATTTGGAGCAGCGCGGATTGTGATAGAGGATGCCGTCGGCCATGAAAGTCACCGTTGTGTCGCCGTATTTTCGCCAAGAATGGCGTATTAACCGGTACTTAGCGCGACACTACAAGAGTTGCAATTTTATGACCGATGGCTAAATAGATGGACATGGCCGGTTCCTGGACGCTCGACGATATTCCGTGGGATGCCTTCAACCCCGCCCGGGTCGATCCCGAGCTGCTGCGTGCCGTGAAGGCCGCTGCCCTGGTTGAGCATAACGCCGACGATTACGTCACTTATCTCTGCAACGTTTTCGCCGACGATGCCGAATTCTGCGCCGTGGTGCGGCAATGGGGCATTGAGGAGCGGCAGCATGGCGCCGCGCTGGCACGCTGGGCCCGGCTGGCCGATCCGGTCTTCGACCCGGATCTGGCGATGCGGCGTTTCACCGAAGGTTATCGCCTGCCGCTGGAGGCGACGGCCTCGGTGCGCGGCAGTCGCAATGGCGAACTGGTGGCCCGCTGCGTGGTCGAATGCGGCACGTCCAGCTTTTACAGTGCGATCCGCGACGCCACCGACGAACCGGTGCTGAAAATCGTGGCCGGCAAGATCGCCGCCGATGAATTCCGCCATTACAAACTGTTTTACGATCATCTGCAGCGCTATCAGAAGACCCGTCCGATGGGTCGCCTGCGCCGGCTTGCCATCGCGCTGGGCCGCATGCAGGAGGCCAGTGACGATGAGCTGGCGATGGCCTACTGGTGCGGCAACGGCTGCGAAGGCAGCTACGATCGCGAACAGCAGAGCGCGGCCTACGAGTTGCGCGCCAGCAAGGTCTACCGCTTCGGTCATATCCAGCGCGGCCTGAGCATGGCGCTGAAGGCCTGCGGCCTCGATCCCCAGGGCGTGTTCAGCCGCGGCTTCGCCGCGCTGGTCTGGCGCATGCTGCAGTGGCGCCAGAAACGCCTGGCCCTGGCGGCGGTTTAGCCGTTTGTCCTGACCGCGAGTCGACATTATTTCGTTTCGACATTGCCAGCGCCGCCCATGAGCCTAGAATGATGCGGCATGATTGAAACGGTCGCTCCGTCGACACCGCCACCGCAGGGCCCGATTCCGGAATCGGAGCTCGATCCCCGTCTCCAGAACCTGCTGCAATACTGGCGTGACAAATGTCGCGTCGGGCGGTTACCGTCGCGAGCCGATATCGATCCGCTCGACCTGCGCAGCCTGCTCGGCAATATCAATCTGATCGATGTGGTGCCGCAGCCTGATGGACAGCAGCGGTTCCGCTATCGGCTGTTCGGGACCGAGTTCATCTTCTATCATGGCGGCGACCTGACCGGGCGCTGGGTCGACGAGATCGGCAATGCGGTCTATCGCCAGCAGCTGGTCGGCCTTTACAATCATGTCGTCGCCACTGCCGCAACCCCGATGCTGTCTTATGATTATATGCTGGACAGCCGGCGGCATCGCTTCCAGGCGGTGATCCTGCCGCTCGCCAGCGACGGCCGGGGCATCGACATGATCCTCAGCAGCGGCCTACCCGTCGCGATATACTAAGCGCCGGCGACCGGTTGCAGGCCGTTGCGACGTCAAAGCCTGTTGCCGATTTCGGCGATCAGGCTAGGCTTGTATCCATGGGGCGAAGCGCTCAATCAGGAATACGGCACATAACGCCGGTCGCCGAATCCGATCTGGATGCCAGGCTGGTCGGCCTTGCCGGATATTGGGCAAACAAGCGGCGCGGACGCCGCTACCCGGCGCGCGCCGATTTCGATCCGCTCGAACTGAAAGCCCTGCTCGGATACCTGCTGATGGTGGACGTGGTGCGCGATACCGAGGGCGGCATGCGGTTCCGCTATCGGTTGTTCGGTACCGAATTCGTCTTTTATCACGGCGGCGACCTGACCGGACATTGGCTGGAGGATATCGCCAATGTCGGTTTCCGCGACGAATTGCTGGCGCTGTATCGCGGTGTCGTGACCGATGGCCAGATGCGCACGCTGTCCTACGACTATCTGGTCGGCGATCAGCGCCGCCGCTTCCAGGCTGTTCTGCTGCCGTTATCCACGGATGGCGAAACGGTGAATATCGTTCTGGGCTGCGGCGTGCCGGTGGAGACCCCACCGGGCTGACTGCGTCACCGGACCTGCCGCCTCACTGGGCGTGGTCATCCAGCCAGTCGGCGACCAGAGCGATCACTTCGTCTTCCTTCGGTTCGCCGAAGATGATGTGGCTCAGATCGGGAATCTCGCGAAACACGGCGCGGCCGGGATACTGCCGCGCCACCGCGCGGCAGGTGGCTGCCGGCGTCACCTTGTCGTCGCTGCCGCCGATCACCAGCAGCGGTACCTGGATGCGATGGGCCGCAACATGGCTGGCGGCATGCCAGTCGAGCCACCACAGCAGGGTCTCGAACAGCACGCGGCCCGATTCCGGCACCATGCGGGCGAAGATGTCGCGCTGCAGCGCCGGCGGGATGCGATCCATCGAGTAATGCGCCGCAATCTCGAAATCGGGTGATAGGCCTTTGCGCGTGAGACTGCCGGCCTTCAGCAGTCCGGCAACGGTTTCCAGCTCCCATTTGCTGTGCGGCAGCGTGCCCCATGGCGCCACCGGCGCCAGCAGCACGGCGGCGCAGGCCAGATTCTGTGCCGCCAGCTGCTGCGCCAGCAGGCCGCCGAGCGAGTGGCCGATCAGCACCGGCGCCGGATGCGAAGCCAGCGACGAAGACCGGGTGATGCGATGGATCTCGGCGGCCATGGCATTGCGATAGTCGGCCAGGCCCTGGCGCGCCAGATCGGGATGCGGCGGCGCGGCGGCGAATTCGCTGCCATGGAAGGGCAGGTCGGGCGCATGCGTGCGCCAGCCGCGCCGGTTCAGTTCGCCGCGCAGCCGCTCGAATACCCAGCCACCGACAAAGGCTCCATGCAGCAGCAGGATGTCGCCTTTGTTCATTGATGCTTTCCCGGCTTCAGGTGCGGACGCGGTCGGCGAATTCGGCGACGATCAGCTCATAGATCGGCCGTTTGAACGGCACGATCATCTCTGGCAGCTGCCGGAACGGCAGCCAGCGCCACTGGTTGAATTCCGGATGCGCGGTCTGGATGTTGATGTCGCTGTCACGGCCCTTGAAACGTGCCAGATACCATTTCTGACGCTGGCCGCGGTATTTGCCCTTCCACACCTTGTCGGCCAGGTCGCGCGGCAGATCATAGCTGAGCCAGCCGCGGCTTTCCGCGATCACCTCGGCCAGAGTCGCCGGCACGCCGATTTCTTCCTCCATCTCGCGCAGGGCGGCCTGCAGCGGGTCTTCGCCGGGATCGATGCCGCCCTGCGGCATCTGCCAGGCTTCGGCGGTCTGGTCGATGCGCTGACCGACGAAAACCATGTCATCGGCATTAAGTAGAGCAACGCCCACGCCATCGCGATAGGGCCGCGCGTCGCTGTCGGCTGCACTCGTCATGATGAACCCTTTACTCCGGCGTCTGGCGATTGGCGATGGCAGAGACCGGCGCCAGCGCAATCCCCTTGGCTTCCAGCCCGCTGCTCCAGGCGAGCAGCCGGTCGAGCGTGACGGGATAGGGCAGGGCACCACCGATGGCGATGCCGCTGCTGCGCGCCGTGCGTTCCAGCTCTTCCAGCCGCGCATCGATCAGTTGCGCAGTCGGCTGGGCGTCGATCTGGCGGTTGACGAAGGCATAGACGCCGCCGGCCTCGCGCACGATACGCGCCGCCACGCTGCGCGGTGCCGTGCGCGCATCGACGAACATCAGGCCGCGCTGCTTCAGCCTGGTGGCGATGATGCGCATGTGCTCGGGCGATGAGGTGTATTTGCCGCCCATCAGGTTGCTGAAGCCGATATAGCCGGGCGCGCGTGCCAGCACCCAGTCGAGCCGCCGCGTATTCTCCTGCTCGCTCAGCGATGTCAGCAGGGTATAGGGGCCGGGATCGCTGGCCGGATAATCGAATGGTTCCATCGGCAGTCCGAGCAGCACCTCATGCCCTGCGGTGCGCGCCATATCCACCTGAACGGCCAGATCGGGCGCATAGGGGCTGAAGGCAAAGCTGATCGCCGGCGGCAGCCGTTCGGCGGCCAGCATGGTGAGCTGCGCGTTCAGGCCCATGTCATGCAGCACGATAGCCAGTCGCGGCCGTGTCGCCGGTTCGTCAAAGGGGCGCGCATAGGCGCTCCAGGGCTGCCGTCCGTCGGCGCCGATCTTGGGGATCAGGCCGCGCGGGGTCGGTTCCGCCAGGGTCGGGTCTGGCGCCACCAGCAGGCCGCTGGGCAACCGGCCGACGACAGGCGGCGGCGCTGCGGTGCTGGCCTTCTGGTCCTGTGCCAGCCGCGCTTCGGGCGGCAATACCAGGCGACCGACGCCGATCACGACTTCCGAGCCAGGCAGGAAGGCGAGCTTCTCGCCGGTGGTGACCAGCCAGCCGCCGCCGGCGGCGAGTGCAAACAGCACGATTGTCCAGGCGGCCATCAGCAGCCGGCGGTTCACCGTGCGCAGGTCGCCGCGCAGGAAGGGTGGCCACAGGATCAGGCCGATGATGCGGAAAAAGGTCGTGATCCGGTGCTTCATACCGCGGCGGCGCGGCGGCTCCGGCGGCATCTGGTCTTCGCCGGTGATGGTCTGGATCAGGTCGGCATCTTCATCGACAGCAAGCATGCCGTCTCCGGCCAACATGTCGTCGCTGCCGCCATTCATTTCGCCGGCGGCGGGTTTCTTTTTCCTGCCGCCGAACAGGCGCTTGAGCAGGCCTGGCTTCGATCCTGCCTCCATCGCCCGGTCATCCGGATCGGCATGCAGTTTGGCTGCCATCGCGTTGTCTCAGCGTTCTGCTGATCCGTCGCCCAGTCGAATCATTTGCGCGCGGTCGGCTTGGGCGGCGCGCGCAGCACTTCCAGCGCGGCCTGCAGCACCAGATCGGGACCGTCCTGGCCCGGCGTCGGCACCTGGTGCGGCGGCGTCACCTGGGTCGGTTCCTGCTTGTCGGCCTTGTCTTCCTCGGTCTGGCGCGTGTCGGTCATCTGCCGGCGCTCTTTCAGCGCCGCAGCGATCTGGCGGTCGCGCTCGTTCCAGGCTTCCACATCGGCCGAGATGCCGACCTTGTCGATCGAACGGCCAGACGGCGTGAAATAGCCCGCCGTGGTCAGCTTCATGCCGCCGAATTCGCCGAGCGGGATCATGGTCTGCACCAGGCCTTTGCCGAAAGTGGTGTTGCCCACCAGAACGGCGCGATGATGATCCTGCAGGGCGCCGGCAACGATTTCGGATGCGGAGGCCGAGCCGCCGTTGATCAGCACCGCCATCGGCTTGCCGTCGGCGAGGTCGCCGCGTTTGGCATTGTAGCGCTGGCCTTCATCGGCCGTGGCGCGCAGCGCACGGGTCGACACGATCTCGCCCTGGTTCAGGAAGCTGTCGGACACCGAGATGGCCTGATCGAGCAGGCCGCCCGGATTATCGCGCAGGTCGATGATATAGCCCTTCAGCTCGGGGCCGATCTCGGCCTTCAGCTTGTCGATGGCGGCGGCCATGTCCTGCGTGGTGTGCTCGTTGAAGGACGAGATGCGCAGGTAGGCGAACTCGCCCTCGCGACGGGCGCGCACCACCCGGGTCTTGATCACCGCGCGGGTGATCTTGATGTCGAAGTTCTTGGCCGCGTCGGCGGCACCGCGCCGCACGGTCAGCACGATATTGGTGTTAGGCGCACCGCGCATCTTTTCGATCGATTCCTGCAGCGACTTGCCCATCACCGGATCGCCGTCCAGATGGGTGATCAGATCGCCGGGCAGCACGCCGGCCTTTTGCGCCGGCGTGTCGTCGATTGGCGACACTACCTTGATCAGGCCGTTCTCCTGGGTCACTTCGATCCCCAGGCCACCGAATTCGCCGCGGGTCTGCACGCGCGCTTCCTGGAAGCTGCGCGGCGGCATGTAGACCGAGTAGGGGTCCAGCGACGAGAGCATGCCGTTGATGGCATGCTCCATCAGCTCCTCGTCCTTGGTCTCCTTGTAATAGTCGTTGCGCACCCGTTCGAAGATCTCGCCGAACAGGTTGAGCTGACGATAGGTCTCGTTGGCCTGCAGGCCGCCGACCTTGCTTGGCGCGGCAAACAGCGCCACCGATCCCATCAGTGCGAAAGCACAGACACCGCCGAGGAGGAAATTGCGCATCAGCCGCTCACCTTTCTGTCGCCCGAGGCCAGCCAGGGTAACGGGTTGACCGTTTCGCCTTTGCGCCTCAGTTCGAGATATAGGACGGGTTTTTCGCCTGGGGAGTTGGCCAACAGGCCGACCGGTTCGCCGGCAAGCACCCATTGACCGACAGAGCGGTCGATCCGTCCAAATCCCGCCAATAGGCTATGGTACCCACCGCCATGGGCGATAATCAAGAGTTGCCCGTAGCCACGGAAGGGCCCGGCGAACATCACTTTGCCGTCAGCAGGCGCAATCACCTGCCCGCCGGCGCGCGCCTCGATGCGGATTCCGCGCAACGGCACGCCGTTTTCATCCGATTGCCCGAAGCGCCCCACGATCCGCCCGCGCGCCGGCAGGGCGGCACTACCCTCCAGGGCAGCATAAGCTTCCGGCGGATCCGGGGTGCCGCCGCCTTTGGGTGGAATTTTGGCCCGCGCCTCGGCGGCCCGCCGCTCGCTTTCGCGTCGCTCCTGCTCCAGCAGGCGGTCCACCAGGGCGCGCAGATCCTTGGCCTGGGTGGCCAGCTGGCCGCTGGTTTCGCGGGCGGAATCGCGCTCTTCCGCCGTTTGTGCGGCAGCAGCCGTGGTTTCGGCCTGCAGGAATTCGAGGTCGCGGCGCTCATGGTCAAGCTGGGCAATCGCCTTGCCCAGGCGCTCCTGTTCGGCGGCGACGCCCTGGCGCAGCCGGGCCAGACGGGTCAGTTCGTCGCGCAGGGCAGTGGCACGGTTCTCGATCTCGGGCACCAGGGCGGCCATCAGCTGGCTGGCCCGCACCATGTCGAGGGCCGAACCGGGCGCCAGCACCATGGCTTCCGGCGGCTGGCGGCTCAGTTGCGCCAGGCTGGCCAGGGTCTGCGCCAGCTCGCCGCGCCGGGCCTCCAGCGCCTCGCGGGCGGCGGCCTCGTCGGCCAGCAGGCCGGCCAGCTTGTCCTCGCTCTGCGAGACCAGATCTTCCTGCGCCTGCAGCTTTCTGGCTGCAGCGACCAGTTTCTTTTGCAGATCGCGCTGCTTTTGCGCCAGTTTGGCAGCTTCGCGGCCCAGTTCGCGCTCGCGCTCGCGGCTTTCCTGCAGGCGCTTTTGCACATCCTGCAATTCCTGCTGGGGTGCGGCCGGCTGCGCAATGCTGTTCACCGGCCCCAGCAGCGCTCCAAGGAGCGCCGCTGCAGCGAGCGGAAGGATCAGTTTACGCAAGGCGGCGGGCAGCGGTCTGGGTTGTGCCGGCAACGGCCAGGATGTGGCCGGTCATTTCGGCCGGCTGCCTGAGCCCGAGGAAATGCAGCAGCGTCGGCGCGATGTCGCAGAGCCGGCCGTCCTTCAGACCATAGGCATCCGTGCGCGGGCCGACCAGCAGCAGCGGCACCGGATTGGTGGTGTGCTGGGTATGGGCCTGGCCGCTGACGCGGTCGCGCATTTCTTCCAGGTTGCCGTGGTCGGCGGTGATCAGCATCACGCCATCCATCTCGGTCACGGCCTTTTCCAGTTTGCCGATGCAGGCATCGATCGTCTCGGCCGCCTTGATCGCGGCGGGCATCGAGCCGGTATGGCCCACCATGTCGGGATTGGCGTAGTTGACGATGACCAGATCGTACTGGCCCGACGTGATCGCGGCGGTCAGCTTGTCGGTCAGTTCCGGCGCCGACATCTCCGGCTGCAGGTCATAGGTCTTCACCTTCGGCGAAGGAACGAGAATGCGGTCCTCGCCGGCGAACGGCTGCTCCTCGCCGCCATTCATGAAGAAGGTGACATGGGCGTATTTCTCGGTCTCGGCGATGCGCAGCTGGGTTTTGCCGGCATTGGCCAGCACTTCACCCAGCACATTGGGATAGCGCACCGGCGCGTAAGCCGTGGCGAGGAAAGGATTTAGCGCGGTGGAATATTCGGTCAGGCCCACGGCGCCGGCAAACGTCACCACGCGGCCGCGATTGAAGCCGTCGAAATGCGGATCGAGCAGGGCGGTGAGAATCTCGCGCGCCCGGTCGGCGCGGAAATTTGCCATCAGCAGGCCGTCGCCGTCCTGCATGCCGGTGAAGCCATCCATGGCGGTCGGCGCGATGAACTCGTCGCTCTCGTCGGCGGCATAGCCCTGTTCGACGGCGGCCTCGGCGCTGGCGGCGGTCTTGCCCTTGCCGTCGACAAGCGCCTCATAGGCCTGGCTCACGCGCTCCCAGCGCTTGTCGCGATCCATGGCGAAGAAGCGGCCCGACACGGTGGCGAAGGACACGTTGGTCGCATCGCCGATCTGCTGGCGGAAGATTTTCAGGAAATTCAGCGCGCTTTTCGGCGCCGTGTCGCGACCATCGGCGAACATGTGGATGCTCACCTTGATGCCGGCAGCGGAAAAGATTTTCGCCACGGCCGCCATATGGTCCTGATGTGAATGCACGCCGCCATCCGACAGCAGACCGAGCAGGTGCAGCGCGCCGCCGCTCTGCTTCAGTTTGGCGATCAGGCCGGTGAGGGCCGGGTTATCCTGCAGCGTGCCGTCGGCCACCGCGTTGTCGATGCGGCCCAGATCTGGCACGGCGATGCGCCCGGCGCCGATATTCATATGGCCGACTTCGGAATTGCCCATCTGGCCATCCGGCAGCCCGACATCGCGGCCCGAGGTGCCCACCCTGGCAAAGGGGCGGGTTTCCAGCAGGCGGCGATAGTTCGGCAGCCGCGCCTGGGCCAGCGCATTGTCGGTCGGATCGTCGCGCAGGCCCCAGCCGTCCAGGATGCAGAGGACGACGGGCTTGCGGCGGTTTTGGCTCTGGGTCATGGCTTCGACGAAAAGGCTAAGGTTTCTAAGGTTTATACATAGCGCAGACCAGCCCGCCCGTCACGCCGGGCTTTCCCATCACACTGATCGAAAACCCCGATTCCGGCGGTTAATCACGATGATAGGGATGCCCGGTCTGCAGGCTCCAAGCCCGGTAGAGCTGTTCCAGCAGCATGACCCTGGCCAGCAAATGCGGCCAGGTCATGGCAGAGAGCGAGAGCGTCAGTCGCGCTTTTGACACCAGGGCGGGGTCCAGCCCGTCGGCGCCGCCGATCAGGAAGGCGATCTCGGCCTCGCCATGATCGCGCCACTGCGCCAGCAGATCGGCAAAATGGCGGCTGGTCAGGCTTTTGCCGCGCTCGTCCAGTGCCACGACCACGGCACCCTTGGGCAGGGCGGCCAGCAGCAGTGCGGCCTCGCGGCTTTTGCGCTCGGCCGCCGTGCCGCCCTGCTTGCGGTCTTCCACCTCGCGGATGCTGACCGGCCAGGGCAGCCGCTCACGATAGCCTTCCAGCAGGCTCTGGGCGGCATCATGCTTGGCGCGGCCGGCCTTGCCGACGCAGGCAATCGTAATCTTCATCGGGCAATCTTCATGCCGTCAGCCCGGCAGGCCGACAAGGAGTCGTCAGGCTGCCGCAGGTTCGGGGATCGCGGCGCCGCCCCACATTTTTTCCAGATTGTAGAAGCTGCGCACCTCGGGGCGGAAGATATGCACGACGATGTCGCCGGTATCGATCAGCACCCAGTCGCCCACCGCCTTGCCCTCGGCGCGCACCTTGCGGCCGGTTTCCCTGGAAATCTTCTCGACCAGATGCTCGGCGATGGCGCCGACCTGGCGCGAGGAGCGGCCCGAGGCGATCACCAGGTAATCGGCAATCGTGGATTTGCCGGCGAGCTCGATCGAGACCACCTCTTCGGCCTTGTCGTCATCCAGCGACTTGAGGATCATCTGATGCAGCTTGACCACCGCGGCAGGCAGGGTTGCCTTGCGGGCGGCGGCCTTTTCCGCTTTCTGGACTGTCTTTTTCGCGGTTTTCGCTTTGGCTGCCGGGGTTTTGCTCGCGGCCTTGGCGGCCTTGGTTACTGACGTCGTAACCGTCTTGCTCTTTTTTTGCTTCGCAGCAGCCGGTTTCTTGGCAGCGGCGGGAGTCTTGGACTTGGATGCAACCTTGGGCTTGCTGCCGGCGGTTGCAGTAGCGCGCTTGCGCGTCGTGGTGTTTGCGATGGCCGATCCTCCTTTGCAAACTCCGGTATTTGGCCGGTCCGGCCCGGGTGCCGAAGCTCCGACCGAATCGGGTTCAGTCTAACCCGACTCGGCTTTATCGACAATGAAAGTCCGATGACCGTCTGTCGGTTCCCGCCTTACAGGAACCAGAGCCAGGTGATCAGCGCAAACGGCACCAGCAGCAGCGGGAAGCTCCACAGCATGTAGCCGAAAAAGCTCGGCATGCGGACGCCCGACTGTTCGGCGATGGCTTTGACCATGAAATTCGGCGCATTGCCGATATAGGTCAGCGCCCCCATGTAGACCGCGCCCATCGAGATCGCCAGCAGCGTGGTGGCGAGCGGCCCCATCAGCGCGGCGGCATCGCCGCCGGCCATGTGGAAGAACACCAGATAGGTCGGCGCATTGTCGAGAAAGGCCGACAGCAGGCCGGTCAGCCAGAAATACATCTCGTCGCGCGGCGCGCCGTCCGGGCCGGTGGCCAGCGCGATCAGGTCGCGCAACTGGCCGTCGGTGCCGGCGCGCAGGATGGCGATCACCGGCACGATGGTGAGGAAAATGCCGGCAAACAGCTTGGCCACTTCCAGGATCGGTTCCCAGTTGAAGCCGTTGCCGTCGCGCGTCGCCCGGCTGGTGATCAGCAGCGAGACACCGGCGAGTCCCAGCAGGATGACATCGCGCGTCAGATTCTGCGGTTTCACCTCCACGCCGCCGACAGACAGGCTCCAGTCGGGCGTCCAGGTGCCCGACAGCAGCACGGCGCCGATCACGCCGGCCAGCAGGAAGATGTTGACGCCACCCTCGATGCCGATTGCGGTATCCGGCGTCGGATCGCGGGTGATGCCCTCCTTGATGTAGTAGTGGCGGTCGATCACGTAGAACAGCGCCAGCAGGATCATGCCGAGCAGCAGCGTGGGAGCGAACAGCGCCTCCATGGTCCAGAAGAAGCGCACGCCGTTGAGGAAGCCGAGGAACAGCGGCGGATCGCCGAGCGGCGTCAGTGCACCGCCGACATTGGCGACCAGGAAAATGAAAAACACGACGACATGCACATTGTGTTTGCGGTTGTCGTTGGCGCGGATCAGCGGCCGGATCAGCAGCATGGCGGCACCGGTGGTGCCCATCCAGCTGGCCAGCACCGTGCCAGCGGCGAGAAGTCCGGTATTCAGGCTGGGCGAACCATGCAGGTTGCCCATGATGCGCACGCCGCCGGCAATGGTGAACAGCGCCAGCAGAAGGATGGTGAAGGGCAGGTATTCATGCAGTGCCACTTCAAGAACCACATGCGTGGCCGGGCCGATGCCGTCGCGCAGCGCGAACGGCAGCAGGAAGGCGAGGCCCCAGAAGGCGGCGATCTTGCCGTAGTGGTGATGCCAGAAAGACGGCGCCAGCAACGGACACAGCGCAATCGACAGCAGGATGCCGGCAAAGGGCAGGCCCCAGAGCAGGCTGAGGCTGGCGCCGTCGATGGCGGCGGCCTGCGCCGGCGCGGCGAAGCTGCACAGCAGCAGGATGATGGCAAAGGCAGAAGAAAGACTGGCTGGCATCGCGGCGCGCCCCCGGTGTGATTATCGCGTCGTGTGTCTTGCGACGCGATATGGGGATCGCAACCGCCGATGGCAACCCTGCTGCGGTCCTGCCGCGATCAGGACATGAAGAACAGCAGGGTAACAATCACGAAACAGGGCAGCAGGATGCCGCAGCTCCAGGCCATGTAGCCGAAGAAGCTCGGCATCTTCACATTCATCTCCTCGGCAATCGCCTTGACCATGAAATTCGGTGCATTGCCGATATAGGAGTTGGCGCCCATGAACACCGAGCCGGCCGAAATCGCCAGCAGCGTGCCGGCCAGCGGGCCCATCATGGTGGCGGCATCGCCGCTCGCCATGTTGAAGAAGACGAGATAGGTCGGGGGCGTTTGGGGGGCGCGCGGAAAAGGGGCCGGCCCCCCCCAAAAAAAAGCCAGTTTGGGCGGGC
>NZ_JAOZVR010000052.1:0-41021 GCF_025869515.1 Ferrovibrio sp. | reverse complement strand
GTTGAAGAAGACGAGATAGGTCGGCGCATTGTCGAGGAAGCTCGACAATGCGCCGGACAGCCAGAAATACATCGCATTGTGCGGCGAGCCATCGGCATTCGACGCCAGGTTGACCAGCGGGCCGAGTGCGCCGTCCACGCCAGCACGCAGGATGGCGATGGCCGGGATGATGGTGATGAAGATGCCGGCGAATAGCTTGGCCACCTCCGCGATCGGTCCCCAGGTGAAGCCGTTGTCGATGCGGGTCTGTCGTGCTGTCAGCTTCAGCGACAGGAGCGCAATTGCCACCAGCAGGACGTCGCGGGCGAGATTCTGCAGCTCGACGCCGACGCCAAGCACATTCAGTTCGATGCCTGGTTTCCAGGTGCCGGACATCAGCACGGCGAGGATCACGGCGCCGAGCAGGATCAGGTTCACGCCACCCTCGATGCCGATCGGGCTGTCGGGCGTCGGATCGGCCGGTACGATGCCTTCCTTGTTATAGAGATAGCTGTCGATGGCGTAGAACACCCCGAGCAGCAGCACGGCGACCACCAGCGTCGGCATGAACAGGGCCTTGGTGGTCCAGAAGAAATCCACGCCCTTGAGGAAGCCGAGGAACAGCGGCGGATCGCCCAGCGGGGTCAGTGCGCCGCCGACATTCGACACCAGGAAGATGAAGAACACCACCACATGCACATTATGCCTGCGGTTGTCGTTGGCGCGCACCAGCGGGCGAATCAGCAGCATGGAGGCGCCGGTGGTGCCCATCCAGCTGGCCAGCACGGTGCCAACAAGCAGCAGGGCGGTGTTCAGGCTGGGCGAGCCGTGCAGGTTGCCGGTCAGCCGCACGCCGCCGGCCACGGTGAACAGCGAGAACAGCAGGATGATGAAGGGGATATATTCATGCAGCGCCACTTCCAGCAGCGCATGACCGGTCGGCACCGCGCCGATCTGCAGCGCGAAGGGCAGGATGACGCACAGGCTCCAGAAGGCCGCGACCTTGCCGAAATGATGGTGCCAGAAGCCGGGCGTCAGCAGCGGCATCAGGGCGATGGAGAGCAGGATGCCGGCGAAGGGCAGCACCCAGAGGATGTTCAGGCTGCGCCCGTCCACTCCGGTGGCGGCCTGCGCAGGCAGGGTTGCCAGAAGGCCGAACAGAACGGCAGGCGCGGCAAGACGCAGGACACGCAGCGAATTCATGATTCCCCCGGGCGACGATATCGGACGCGTAACTTAGCGGCGGCGGCGGGCCGGGATCAACCCGCCCCATTCACCGCGCAGGCGGATTCACGTCGGGCGCCTCGACATACTCGGCCAGCGGTCCGTCATAGCCGGCCGGATCCTGGTGGATGATGATCTCGGCACCGGGAAATACCACCAGCAGTTCGGCCTCGATTTCATCGGAAATCTCGTGCGCGGTCCGCAGCGAGATTTCCGGATCGAGTTCGAGGTGGAACTGGATAAAGACCTGGTTGCCGGCCTGACGCGTGCGCAGGTCATGCAGGGCACGGGCCTGTGGATGCCGGCGAATGACGGCAAGGATGCGCTCGCGGTCGGCATCGGCCATCTCGCGGTCCATCAGATTGTCGAGAGCGCCGCGTACGATGTCGATGGCGCTTTTCACGATCACCGCGGCCACCACCAGCGCGCAGGCGCCGTCGACCCAGACCAGGTCGGGCTGGCTGGCCAGCGCCAGGGCCACGATCACCGTCAGGTTGGTGACGATATCGCCGACATAATGCAGCCGGTCGGCCGACACGGCGAGCGAGCCGGTCTGGCGCACGACGCGGCGCTGGTAGAGAACCAGCATGCCGGTCAGCACGATCGACAGCACCATCACGGCAATGCCGGTTAGGCTGCGCTCGATCGGCTGCGGCGTGATCAGGTGGCCGATGGCCTCGAAGAACAGAAACAGCGCCGAGCCCGCCACCAGCGCGCCCTGGCCGAGCCCGGCCAGCGCTTCCGCCTTGCCATGGCCGAAGCGGTGTTCGTCATCCGCCGGCGTCAGCGCGTGGCGCACCGCCAGCATGTTGACCAGCGAGGCCAGGCCGTCGAGCAGGCTGTCAACCAGCGTGGCCAGCAGCGCCACCGACTCCGTCTGCAGCCAGGCGCCGAGCTTGGCGAGGATGAGAATCAGCGCCACCGCCACCGAGGCATAGGTAGCGTGCCGCATCAGCCGCGCCTTGGCGGCCGGATCGAGTGCGCTGGGTCGGATGGATGTCACGGATACAGCATCTCGGTGGTCCAGGGCGCATCGACCGTGCCGCGCCGGTAGACCAGCCGCTCATGCAGGCGGAAGGGTTTGTCGGTCCAGAATTCGATATAGCTGGGCGCAATGCGGAAGCCTGACCAGTATGGCGGCCGCGGCACTTCGCCGATGGCATGCCTGGCGGCGTATTTCGCCACCGCGGCCTCCAGGGCGAAACGGCCCTCCAGCGGGCGCGACTGCTGCGAGGCCCAGGCGCCGATGCGGCTGTCGCGCGGCCGCGAGGCGAAATAGGCATCGGCCTCGGCTTCCGTCACCACGCTCACCGCGCCGCGGAAGCGCACCTGGCGGCGCAGGCTTTTCCAGTGCAGCACGGCGGCGGCCTGTCGGTTGGCCAGCAGCTCGGTACCCTTCTGGCTTTCGAAATTGGTGTAGAAGACGAAGCCGCGCGCGTCGAAGCCCTTCAGCAGCACCATGCGTACGTTGGGCAGGCCGTCGGGATCGGCGCTGGCCAGGGCCATGGCATTGGCATCGTTCGGTTCGCTGGCCTCGGCATCCTTCAGCCAGGCGGCAAACAGGGCAAACGGATCGGCGGCGACGGTCATGGCCAAATTGCCTTCCAGGACAAGCCTTTGTTATTGCGAAACAATCGCGAGAGGTTGCGATGTCACCCGATGTTACAGTGTGCCGCCAAGTTACCCAACCCCTGCCGCAATCCCGCCGTAATCGGCCCGCAGATTCCTGGCCGTGCCCGCCCAGCAATGGATTTGGGGCATGTCTTTGAGGATCGCAGAATCCATGAACGCCATTTCCCTCCGTCCACCGGCTTCCAGCCCGTCCCATCGGCCGTCCCGCCGGATTGCCTCGGTGGTTGCCGCCCTCGGCATCGCGGGCCTGCTGGCTGCCTGTGCCAATGACAGCGGCCCGAAGCAGAATGTCGGCACCGTACTCGGTGGTGTCGGCGGCGCCGTCGCCGGCGCCCAGTTCGGCAAGGGCTCGGGCCAGCTGGTCGGCGTGGCCGCCGGCACGCTGATCGGCGCGCTGCTTGGCTCGGAAGTCGGCAAGTCGCTCGACAAAGCCGACCGCACCTACATGGACCGCGCCAACCAGCGCGCCCTCGAAACTTCGCCCTCGGGCAGCCAGGTGTCGTGGCGCAACCCCGACAGCGGCAATGCCGGCACCATCGTGCCGCAGCCGGCCTATCAGGCGCCGGGCGGCGAATACTGCCGTGAATTCCAGCAAACCATCCAGGTTGGCGGCGAGACCAAGCAGGGCTTCGGTACGGCCTGCCGCCAGCCCGACGGCAGCTGGAAGATCATGCAGTAACCCTTTCCCGTCCGGGAAACCGGCCGGGCTGCGTACCCGCGTATTTCCTCATTCCCTTCCCCCCAGACTAAACGGCGTATCCTTTCGGATGCGCCGTCTTTTTTTTGTCGGCTCAACGCCCGACAATCACGGCGGCATTGACGCCGCCGAAACCGAAGGCATTCGACATCGCATAGTCGATCTGTGCGGCTCTGGCCTGATGCGGCACCAGGTCGATGCCATCGCAGGCCGGATCGACCGCATCTAGATTGCGCGTCGGCGGCAGCAGGCCGGTGCGTACCGCCAGCAGCGCATAGATCGCTTCCACCGCACCGGCGGCACCGAGCAGATGCCCGATCGCCGATTTGGTCGAGGACATCGCCAGATTGGCCAGGCTGTTGCCGAACAGGCTTTTCACCGCAGAGATTTCGGCGGCATCGCCCACCGGCGTGGCGGTGGCATGGGCATTGATATAGCCGATCTGTCCGGGACTCAGGCCGGCGGCATTGAGTGCGATCTGCATCGCGCGCCTGGCGCCATTGCCGTCTTCCGGCGGCGCGGTGATGTGATGTGCGTCCGCGCTGGTGCCGTAACCCAGCACGCGGCCCAGAATCTGCGCGCCGCGCGCCGTCGCATGCTCCAGCGATTCCAGCACCAGGATGCCCGCACCTTCACCCATCACGAAGCCGTCGCGGTGCGCATCGAAGGGCCGCGAGGCTTTCTCGGGTTCGTCGTTATGCGCGGTGGCCAGCGCGCGGGCGGCGGCGAAGCCGGCGATGCTGACGCGGTCGATGCAGGCCTCGGCGCCGCCGGCCACCATCACATCGGCTTCGCCGCTGCGGATCAGCCGCGCGGCATCGCCGATCGCCTGGGCGCCGGCGGCGCAGGCCGTCACCGGACAACCGAGCGGACCTTGCAGCCCGTGGCGGATCGAGACATGGCCGGCCGCGAGATTGCCGAGGAAGGAAGGAATCACGAAAGGCGAGAGTTTGCGCGGTCCGGCGCGTTCCACCGTGCGGGTCGCTTCGGCAATCGCGGGGAAGCCGCCGATGCCGGTGGCGATGATGCAGCCGACGCGGGCTTTCGATGCCGCATCGGCCAGCTGCAGCCCGGCCTGCTTCATCGCCTCGCCGGCCGCCACCAGCGCGAACTGGATGAAGCGGTCCATCTTGCGGCGATCCTTCGCCGGGGCGGCGGTCTCGGGATCGAAACCATGCGGATCGTCTTTGATATCCGGCACGATGCCGGCCACTTTCGCGGCGAGGTCAGAGATATCGAAGCTGCTGATGCGGCGCAGGCCGGACAGCCCTTCCGTCAGGCGTTGCCAGTTGATCGCGGTGCCAACGCCCAGTGGCGTGACGAGGCCCAGTCCGGTGACGACGACATTGCGCATGCAGATTTCCCGGTTGCGAATAATAGATGTATATACATATATTGTAGCTACAGATAAGACTGCGGCCTACGGTTTGCAAGACCACCTGTTTGCAAATCTGCGGAAGCCGTTTATCTAGAGGGATGGCCCGCAAGACCGACCCTGTGCTGGAGTCTGCCGCTTTCCGCCAGTTGATGGAGGAGGGCTGCACCGTGCTGCGCCTGCATGCCGCCACGCGGCTCAGCATGCAGGCCTATAACGGCTTCATGGCCGCGGTCGACCTCACCATGCCGCAATTCGCCACCCTGGCCTCGCTCTACCAAGAAGAGGCGGGCCTTTCGGTGACCGAACTGGCGCAACTGATCGGCGTCGATTCCACCACGCTGACCCGCAATCTGCGCCTGTTGGAACGGCGGGCCCTGGTGCTGCAGGAGATAGCCGCCGATGACCGCCGCCGCCGTGTGGTGCGTCTCACGCCTGAGGGTCGCAAACTTTTCATCCGTGCAGTTCCTTTGTGGCATAAGGCGCAGGCAGCACTGAAGAAACGCCTCGGCGTCACGCAGATCGAGACGTTGCATAAACAGCTGACGCAGGTGGTCGAAAAACTGCGCGGCCTCTAAGCCGGAGGACACATGCTGACAGAAGTCTTTTCGCTGGCCGTCGATGTGGGCGTGCCGCAGAGCATCGGCCGCGATGCCGCCGGCGAGCGCCGCTGCGTGCCGATCACCGGCGGCACGGTGACAGGGAAAATCTCCGGCGTGATCCTGTCGGGCGGCGCCGATTGGCAAACGCTGCGCCCGGATGGGCTGGCGGATCTCGATGCGCGCTACATGCTGAAGCTGGAGGGCGGCGCGCAGGTCGAGGTGTGGAGCCGCGGGTTGCGCATCGGTCCGGCCGAAGTGATGGCACAGCTTGCGCGCGGCGAGCGTGTCGACCCGTCGGCCTATTACATGCGCACGGCGATGCGGTTCGAGACGGCGGCACCCGATCTGCAATGGCTGGTGCATCGCCTGCATGTCGGCATCGGCGAGCGCACGCCCGATCAGGTGCGTCTGCAAGTCTTCGGCGTCGATTAATCGACCGGTTCGTGGCGCAGCAGCCCGCGAATCCAGGCCACGCTGCCATCGGGCGCGCGTTCGGTTTCGGCCACCGATTCCAGCCAGACCGGCCAGGCGGGATCGCCGGCGGCGATACGGAATTTGATGGCGTCACGCGCTGCGCCCTGGCGCAGGCGCTGGTAATGGCCGCGCACCAGCTCGCGGTCGTCCGCATGCACGCAGTCGAGCCAGGCGGCCAGCGAGGCCGGGCAGGATTGCGGCGCCAGGCCAAGCAGATGATAGAACTGGTCGCTCCACACCACATCGCCGTCCGGTCCCTGCCAGTGCCACGAGCCGATACCGCAGATGCGCTGCATCGTGGCGACATCGGCGGCCAGCGTGTGATGGGCGTGTTCCAGTTCTCGATAGCTGATCTCGGCTGCCACGCGGGCGCGGTCGATCTCGCTGATCAGTGCGGCATTGCGCAGGCGCAGTGCAGCGGACAGGCGTTCGCGCCGGTTGTTGACCTGAGCGCAGAAGCACTGCGCCGCCAGCAGAATGGTGCCGAAAAAAGCCATGCCCACCGTGCTCGGCTCGCCAAACAGGAAGCCGCGCGCGAAAAACGGCACCGAGATGCCGATGATGAAGGCATAGAAGGACGGCAGATGCATCGCGCGGGTGTTCAGGCTGCTGGTGGTCAGCCCGGCCCAGGCAACGCAGAGCAGGGCCTGCAGCGCAAAATCGCCCGGCGGGTAGGCGAACCAGCCGAGCAGGCCCCAGCTCAGGCCGGTGCCGGCACAGCCGAAGGTGAAGCGCAGGCCCCAGTCCGTGGCGGTGTCGTAGCCGCCATTGGCGTTATAGGCGTCGCGCTGGTGGTCGAGATGCAGGGTGGAAACGGCATAGAGCAGACCGATGAAGGCGATCTGCCACCAGCGTAAATAATCCTGGTAGATCACGAAGGCGCCGAACAGCATCGGGATCGGCACATAGCGGGTGGCGAAGCTGCTCTGGTAGAGCCGCTCGATCAGCATGGCGTCGACTTTCGGATCGCGGCCGTCGAGCAGCGATTCGTCGTCTTCGGTCAGCCGCTGTAACAGCGCGGCCGATGCTGTCTGCCGGTCGTTCGACACCCGAAACCCCGTTGCCGCGAACCACCCCGCAATCACCCGGTGCGGCGCACCACAGGGTAGCACCGGCCTGCTGAATCAAGCCAGTATCCCATGCCGCTGCAGGGACAGATTACCGGAAAATAAGCCGCCGCGGCGGCTCAGCCGAGCTCCGCGCGCAGTTTCTGGCGCAGCACGTCGATCGGCACCAGCTTGCCCTCCACCAGCATGTGCCAGAAGACCCAGCCATTGCACGCGGTGGCCCCCATGACATGGGCGCCTATCTTGTGGATCGAGCCGCTGGCCGTGGCGGTGACCAGGCTGCCATCGGCGCGCACCTTGGCGGAAAACCGCCGTGACGGATCAACCAGCACGGTGCCGGGCTGCAGCAGGCCGCGTTCGACCACCCAGCCGAAGGGAATGCGTGGCTCATCCTTTTTCGAGCGCGTCACTTCGACATCGTCCGCCGTTGCCGGCTGCACCGTGGTGATGCGGCGTTCGGCCGCCTTGGCATAGCGCAGCTCGCGCTCGATGCCGATAAAGCGCCGGCCCAGCCGTTTCGCCACCGCGCCGGTGGTGCCGGAGCCGAAGAAGGGGTCGAGGATCACGTCGCCCGGCTTGGTCGAGGAGACGATCACGCGATGCAGCAGGGCTTCCGGCTTCTGGGTCGGATGCGCCTTGGTACCGTTGTCGCCGCGCAGCCGCTCGTTGCCCGAGCAGATCGGGATCAGCCAGTCCGAGCGCATCTGCAGGTCGTCGTTCAGCGCCTTCATGGCGTCGTAGTTGAAGGTATAGCCGCGCGCATCCTGGCTTTTGGCGCACCAGATCAGGGTTTCATGCGCATTGGTGAAGCGCTTGCCGCGGAAGTTCGGCATCGGATTGGTCTTGCGCCAGACCACATCGTTCAGCATCCAGAAGCCGAGGTCCTGCAACTGCGAGCCGAGGCGGAAGATATTGTGATAGCTGCCGATCACCCAGATGGTGCCGTTCGGCTTGAGCAGGCGCTGCGCCGCTTTCAGCCAGGCTTTCGAGAAACCGTCGTAATCCGAGAAGGAATCGAATTTGTCCCAGTCGTCGTCGACTGCATCGACCACGCTGTCGTTGGGCCGGCGCAGCTCGCCGGTGAGCTGCAGGTTGTAGGGCGGATCGGCGAAGATGCAGTCGATCGATTCCGCCGGCAGCTTGTTCATCTCGGCGATGCATTCACCGAGCAGGATCCGGTCCAGCGGCAGATCGGGATGCGGCAGCGCCTGGGCCAGTTCGGCCCGCGCCGGCTTGGCCACCAGCGGCCGAGAAACTTTAGTCTGGGCGCGGCTGGCGGTGGCGGTGCGTTTGGCATCGGGGCTGGTGCCGACGAGCCTGAGGTGACCCTTGCGAAGCCCGGCCTTGTTGCGGGACTTGCTGGTCGGATCGATAAACGTCGGCGCCATGTGCGGATCATCCCCCTAAAACGACCCGCAAGTCATTAGATTCTATAGGTGTTTAATTGGTTAACACTAAATCTAGAGTCATCTGACTCCTTACAGGCGCAAAACCTAGTCGGTGGTGTTTGGAGATTCCAGCCAGCCTGAGCCCTTCCTGGTGTTCAGGGGTGCCATAACCCTTGTTGCTGGCCCAGCCATAGGCCGGATAGCGCTGGTGCAGCTTGGCCATGGCGCGGTCGCGTACCACCTTGGCGACAATGGAGGCGGCGGCAATGGAAACGCTGAGTGCATCGCCATCGACCACCGCGGTGGCCGGGCAGCCGAGCTGTTTCGGGCAATGGTTGCCGTCGATCAGCGCATGCATGGGCACCACGCGCAACGCCGTCACCGCGCGGCACATCGCCAGCATGGTGGCGTGGAAGATGTTGAGCCGGGCGATTTCCGCAACGGAAGCGGCGCCGATGCCGATCCGGGCCTCCCCGGCCAGGGCATGCTGGCGCAATCTGAGGAACAGCGTTTCGCGCTTGTCATGGGTCAGTTTCTTGGAATCGTCGATGCCGCCCCAGAGTATTCTTTGGCGTTTGCGGCGGTCGAGAATGACGGCGGCGGCCACCACCGGCCCGGCCAGCGGGCCGCGCCCGGCCTCGTCCACGCCGCAGATCAGGCCACCATTAGGGCCGGCCAGTTTCAGTTCGAGCGCGAAATCGGGCACTGAACCATCCCCCGCGTCTGCCAAGCTTCCGCCATGAAAAGCATTATATACTCCCCTGCCTTGCCCGCATCCGGTGCGATATGGAAAAGTCATAAAAATAAGAGGAAATCCACGATGACCATGCAGCCCACGATCGCCGATCCGGATGGCGGGATTCTCAGCCGGCGGCAGGGTGCGGTGTTTCTGATCGGCCTCAACCGCCCGGCCAAGCTGAACGGCTTCACGCCCAAGATGCTGAAGGAACTGGCGGCCGCCTATACGGCCTTCGAACACGATGCCGAGGCCCGAGTCGCCGTGCTCTATGCCGAAGGGCAGCATTTCACCGCCGGTCTCGATCTGCCCCGGGTGGCGCCGCTGATGGGCGACAACAATCCGCTGGTCGAGCCGGGCCAGATCGATCCCTGCAACAATGTCGGCCCCTTCCGCACCAAGCCGGTGGTGGCGGCCGTGCAGGGCATCACCTACACCATCGGCATCGAGCTGATGCTGGCCGCCGATATCGTGGTGGCCGCCAGCGATTGCCGTTTCAGCCAGCTGGAAGTGAAGCGCGGCATCATGGCCACCGGCGGCGCCACCATCCGCATGGTCGAACGCGCCGGCTGGGGCAATGCCATGCGCTACCTGCTCACCGGCGACGAATTCGACGTCGCTACCGCTTTGCGGCTCGGTTTCGTGCAGGAGGTGACCGCGCCGGGCGACCAGCTGAACGAGGCGATCAGGCTGGCCGAACGCATCGCCGCCCAGGCGCCGCTGGCGGTGTCCGCCACGTTGCGCAATGCGCGGACCGCGATCGAAAACGGGCCGCATGCGGCGGTGGCGGATTTTCATGCCACGCAGAAGAAACTCATGGCCAGCGAGGATGTTAAGGAAGGCGTCGCCAGTTTCGTCGAAAAGCGGGCGGCGCAGTTCAGGGGCCATTGATGCAGGAATCCGTGATCATGCGCCGTATCGCCATTGCATTTCTTGCGGCCTGCTCGCTTGTCGCCGTCGCGGCGCCATCGTCGTTGCAGGCGCAGATTTTCATGTCGCCCGACGAGGCCAAGAAGCTCGGCCAGCAGGAACACCCGAAAATCCTGAAGGAATTCGGCGGCGTCTATGACGATCCCGAGATCGGCGCCTATGTCGCCGGCATTGCCGGGCGTATCGCCGGCCAGTCGGGCCAGCCGGCCGGGAACTTCACCTTCACGGTGCTGAATGCACCCATCGTCAACGCCTTCGCGCTGCCCGGCGGCTATGTCTACATCACGCGCGGCACGCTGGCGCTGGCCAACAATGAGGCCGAGGCGGCCGGCGTGCTGGGTCACGAAATCGGCCATGTGATCGCGCAGCATTCCGAAAAGCGCTACGACAAGTCGGTCTTCACCAATCTCGGCGTGGCTGGCGCCTCGATCCTCGGGTCGATCTTCCTCGGTTCCGGCGCCGGCGACCTGATCGGCCAGGTTGGCCAGGTCGGCGGCGGTGCCTATCTCGCCAGCTTCAGCCGCGAGAACGAACTGGAGGCCGACACCATCGGTGTGAAGCTGCTATCGCGCGTCGGCTATGCGCCCGATGCCCAGGCCGGTTTCCTGCAGAGCATGAGCAACTACAGCGACCTGGCCGGCAAGATGGCGGGCGCGGCCGGCAAGGATCGTATGAACGATCTGTTCGCCACCCATCCGGGCGGGCCGCAGCGTGTGCGCGAAGCCATCGCGGCCGCGCGGGAACAGCCGGTTGCCAATCCGGTCTATCGCCGCGACGAATTTCTCGATCGCCTCGACGGCATGATCTATGGCGACGATCCGAAGGAAGGGGTGGTGCGCGGTAACAGCTTCACCCATCCCGACCTGCGCCTCTCCTTCACGGTGCCCGACGGCTGGCGCCTTTCCAATACCAGCGATGCGGTGCTCGCCATCGGCACCGGCGGCCGGCTGCAGTTCGATATCGAAGGCGACAAGAAGAAGGTGCAGGCCTCGCGCAACGCCCTGGATTATCTGACCCGCATCTGGCTGCCCAACCTGCGCCTGGGCAATGCCGAGGCGATCAAGGTGAACGGCATGCCGGCCGCCACCGCCTCGGGCCGGCTGCAGATGAAAAGCGGCAATGCCGAGGTGCGTTTCATCGCGGTCGGTTTTCCGACCGACGATATCCTGCGCTTTGTCATCATTGCGCCGGTCGGCGGCCTGAGCAAAATCGAACCGGCCCTGATCCGCAGCATCAACACGCTGCGGCATCTGTCGGAGGCCGAGGCCAAAGCGGTAAAGCCGGTGCGGCTCAAGGTTGTCAAGGTCGACAGCGGCGATACGGTGGAAAGCCTTGCCGGCAAGACCCCGCTCGGCCGTTATGCCGCCGAACAGCTGCGCGTGATGAACGCGCTGCAGGGCAACGAGCAGCCCAGGCCGGGCGAACGCTTCAAGACGGTGGAGTAGGCCGCGAAATGGACAGCCATGGTCAGAAATCCGTTCGACGCGCTTCCGGATACGCAACGCGAAGCTGCAAAGTCGGCGTTGCGTGCAGCCTTTGGATCTGCTCCGATCGGCGCAATCGCGCCGCTTAAGGGCGGCGCTTCCAGCGCATCTGTCTTTTCGGTCGAGGCGGACGGACGGCGCTACCTGCTGCGGATCGAAGGCGTGGCAAGCCCGCTGCGCAATCCCCACCAGTATATCGCCATGCGCAGTGCGGCCGAGGCGGAGATCGCACCGGGAATTCATTACATCGATGAGGCATCCCGCGTTGCGGTGATTGATTTTATCGAGCAGCAGCCGCTGGAGACCTATCCGGGCGGGCCCCGTGCGCTGGCACAGGCGCTGGGAGCCATGCTGGCGCGCGTCCAGGCGACGCCACCCTTTCCGCGATTCGTTGAATATCCGGATATTGTCGGCCGGCTGTGGGCGCATGTATGCCGCACCGGACTCTTCGCTGCCGGCGCGCTCGATGCACACACGGAACATCTCGCGCAGATCCGCGAGGTCTATGTCTGGGATTCGGAAAAGTCAGTTTCCAGCCACAACGATCCCGTCCCCGGTAATATTCTGTTCGATGGAAAGCGTCTCTGGATGATCGACTGGGAATCGGCCTACCGTAACGACCCGCTCGTCGATGTGGCGATCATGCTGGACAATCTGGCGCCGTCACCGGAGCTAGAAGCCGTGTTCCTGCAGGCCTGGCTCGGCCGCGTGGCGGACGACAGTCTCCGCGCCCGCCTTGCAATGACGCGCGCGCTCACCCGCCTTTACTATGCCGGAGTTCTGTTCAGCGCGTCTGCTGCTGCAGCCTGGCGGACGGTACCTGACGCGGATATCTCGGCGGTGACTGTTTCGGAGTTTCGGCAGGCGATCCGCGAAGGGCGGCTGCAGCCCGGCAGACCGGAAACCAAGCATGTCCTGGGGAAGATGTTTCTGGCGTCTTTTATCTCCGGCGTTTCCCCGCCGGGGCTGGCTGCCGCCGTTTAGTGCGGCTGCAGACCGGGAATATCGCTTAAGCGCCTGCGCAGCCGTGTCAGCGCCTGCGCCTCAAGCTGGCGCACGCGCTCCTTCGAGATGCCCATGCTGGTGCCGAGCCGCTCCAGCGTCGTGCCGTGTTCGCTGAAGAACCGCGCCTGCAGGATGCGGCGCTCGCGTTCGGGCAGTTCGGCCATCGCCTCGCCGAGCCAGCGCGCTTTCAGGCGGCTGTCGCGCTGCTGCATCGCCACCGCTTCCGGATCGGGCCGGTCGTCGACCAGCATGTCCTGCCAGTTGCTTTCGCCGTCCTCGCTCAGGGTCGCATTCAGCGAGCGGTCGCCGGCGGCGAGGCGGCCTTCCATATGAAGGACATCGCTCTCGGTGACATTGAGCTGCCGCGCCAGCTGGCGACGGCCTTCCGGCGTCAGCGCGTCGGGACCGCCGCGCTCGATACGCGCGCGCAGCCGGCGCAGGTTGAAGAACAGCGATTTATGCGCCGCCGTCGTGCCGGTGCGCACGATCGACCAGTTGCGGAGCACGAAATCCTGGATCGCGGCCCGAATCCACCAGGCGGCATAGGTGGAGAAGCGCACCTCGCGCTCCGGCTCGAAACGGGCGGCGGCCTGCATCAGCCCGAGATTGCCTTCCTGGATCAGGTCGCTGACCGGCAGGCCGTAATGGCGGAAGCGCACCGCGGTGGAAATCACCAGCCGCATATGCGGCGCCACCAGCTTGTGCAGCGCGGTCTGGTCCTGGTGTTCGCGCCAGGCCCGTGCCAGGGCGACTTCCTCTTCGGGCGACAGCAGCGGCAGGCGCATGGCGCGGCGGACGAAGGCCCTGTCTTGATCAGGACGGGCACCGCCATGCGCCCCGCGATATTCATCCTGGCCGGCGTCGACCCGCCCGGCCCGTGTTGTGCCGGCCTGTGTTGTGGATGTCGCGTTCCGCAGTGGCGTCATGGCAGCCTCGCTGGTCTGCCAATTCTACGCCCGGGTACCGGCGGCGGATCACTCACGCCTGCGTGTTCGGGACGAAAGCTTTGTTACAATTGGTCCGGAAGGTTCTGCCGGAGCAGGCGGCGCTCAGGCCGCCGTGCCCGGACCGGCCGGTTTGACCGGGGGCCGCGCCGGCGGCCGCCAGCGACCGGCAATGTTGCAGGCCAGGAAGCGGCTGACCTGTCCATCCGCGCCGGCCAGCGGCAGGGCCAGGCGCTGCCAGGATTCCACCGCCACATGGGCCGGCGGATAGTGATGCGAATAATACGAGGCCTTGCGCAGCCACGATGCCCGATACAGCGAGCGGAAAAAGATCGAGGCATAATTGCCGCCATCGATATCGGACAGCAGCCGGCCGGTCATGTCGCGGCCATAGGTTTCGGCCACCTTGGTGCCATAGACGCGGAACCGGCCGTTCCAGCCGTCATCCAGCACGTCGATCAGCAAGACATGGCCGAGCGCCGGCTTGAGATCGAAGGGCGATACGGCATTGGCCGGCGGCAGCAGGTCGCCGTCGCGCAGGCGGTCCCAGTATTCGATCAGAAAGCGCAAGATGGGTTGATCGGTATCCGCCGTGGTTGGGGACCAGATCAGGCTTTCCAGACGCGCGCCACGGGCGGCGAAATAGTCCTCGAGTTTTGTTCGCTGGTCGTCGAGCAGATCGACGACCAGCTGCTCCATATCGGAGTTCTGCATGGCCGACATGCTATCGACGCGCTCGGATCGCGCAACTGTCAGGGAAGGGTCCGCGGCCTAGATTGCAAAACTTTCAACTAGGGCGCCGTCGAGCCCGAAACAGGCGACATTGAGCGGGCCGCCAAAACCGGCGCCGCCATCCAGGCAGCAGGTGAAGGCATCCAGATGGGCGCCTTCGCCGCGCGGATTGCCGCCGCTGACCACGCGGCGGAACCCGGCATAAGGCTGGCTCAGGCCCCGGAAAGCCGGCGAACCCCACCACAGATGGTCGGACTGCGACGTCAGCGGCACGGCCGGGTCGATGCCAGCATGCACGAACAGCAGCTCGTTGCCTCCGGTATAGGCGGCGCGGCGGAAGCTGCCGAACAGGTCGTCATGGCCGGGATGCCTGCGGATCGCGGCGCGGAGCGAATTGGTCCAGCGGCTGATGCCCAGCGCGCCTTCGCGCAGGATGCCGCGCGCCTGCTGCGGATCGACGCCATAGCCGTGCAGCATCGGCGCCAGGCCATGCCGCAGCATCCAGTCAAAGACCTCGGACGGGCCTGGTGCGAACTGGATCTGCAGCAGCTTGCGCCACATCTCCTCCTGCGCGCCGCGCAGGTACACGATGTCGTCGGGTTCGGCGCCAGGCAGGCAGAGGAAGTCGCGGCGGAACGCCAGCAGCTCATCCATCGTGGCGATGGTCTCGCTGCCCTGGCCGATCATGTTGCCGAGATAGACCAGGCGGTCGCCCGGCAGCAGGCGGGCAGCCAGCTCATCATGCGCCTCATGCAGGCGGGCGGCCTCGGCATGGACCGCGGCCACGGCCCAGACCCGGCGAGCATGGCGCAACACGGCAAAAACCGGATCGGCTGCCGCAGCGCCCTGAGACACGGAAACGGGCGCCGCCGGGAGCGGCGGGGTGAGAAGGGGAGCGGTGCTGAGTGGCGCGGACAAATCGCTAACGAATCGGCCAATGAAAAACGGGTCCGGCAACCGATGCTACCGGACCCGCTGAAGAATGCGAGCGAAAAGCCGTGTGATCTTTTCGCGCCTGAAGCGAAGGCGGGAACAAACCGGAGTCTGCCGCCGGATCAGGCAACCTTGAGAATCTTCTCCAGCTTCTTGCCGGCGGAATCCTCGTCGATCCGTTCCACCGCCGCCAGTTCGCGCACCAGGCGGTCGAGGGCCGATTCATAAATCTGGCGCTCGGAGTAGCTCTGGTCGGGCTGGCCGGCATTGCGGTGCAGGTCGCGCACCACCTCGGCGATCGATACCGGGTCGCCGGAATTGATCTTTGCCTCGTATTCCTGGGCGCGGCGGCTCCACATGGCGCGTTTGACGCGGGCGCGGCCCTTCAGGGTGTCCAGCGCCGATTTCATCTTCTGTGGCGAGCTGAGTTTGCGGATGCCGACCGAATTCACCTTCGACAGCGGCACGCGCACGGTCATCTTGTCACGCTCGAATTCCACCACCATCAGGTCGAGTTCGAACCCGGCGATCATCTGCCGCTCGATGCGCAGAATCTTGCCCACGCCATGCGTCGGATAGACGACATAGTCGCCGGCGGCGAAATCCACCTTCACCTTGGCCGGTACCGGCTTGAGCTGGATCGGCTTGTTCTGCTGCTGCTGCTGCTGTTTCGGCTCGGGCGCCGCCGGCTTCACCGGCTGCGGCAGCGGGCGGGTCGGCGGCGCGGAAACCGCCATCGGTTTGCCTGACCAGACCGGCTTGACCGGGACGGGCATCACCTTGGCCGACTGTTTGGCCTTGGCCGCTGGCTTGGCCGCAGCAGCGGCCTTGGCGGGTGCGGCAGCCTTGGGGGCGGGTTTGGCCGGCGCGGCCTTGGGCGCAGGTTTGGCCGGCGCAGCCTTGGCCGCCGGCTTCGCGGCCGGCTTGGCGACGGGCTTCGCAGCGGCCCGGGCGACCGGCTTGGCGGCGGGTTTGGCCGCCGGCTTGGCAGCATGCTTGGCAACGGTCGCCGGCTTTTTACTGGAGGCGGCCTGGGCGGCCGTTTTCCGGGCCGGCGTCTTCTGGGCCGGCCTGGCGGCAGCCAGGGCAGGCTTTTTCTGGGCCGGCGCCTTGCCGGATTTCTTAACTGGGGCTTTCGTCACTGGACCACCCTCGCTTGGCATTACGCACATGGCTTGGCATCACGCATACGGCTGCGGAACGCATATGGACTGCAAACCGCGACAGCGGCCTGCAACGAACGACCGGGGTCAGGCGCCGACCGAATAGCCACCGGCCAGGTTCCCGGGGAACCTGCTGAAAGGTCGCTGTGGTCGAAACCCGTCTCGCGAACGCAACCAAGAGCTGCAACATGCCTCCCCCTGCAGCCCGGTCGCTTTCGCCCGGCCGCACAGGATTGCAAGCCGGGGTTATTCAATCGTTATAAATCTAACACAAAATGCCGCTGAAGGACAGCAGCGAACCGCCGCGCCGGCCCGGGAGTCTGCGCGCGAGAGTGGAAATGGAAATGCCTGAGCGCCGAGTATGGCGAAATACGCCGCCGTCTGCGGAAGGTTATTTGCTGCCGTCGCCGGGCTTCGGGCTGAAGTGCTTTTCGAATTTGCCCTCGACGCCCTTCCAGGCATCGGCATCGGGCGGAGCCTCTCCCTTGCGGGTGATGTTCGGCCACTTGGCGGCATAGTCGCGGTTCATCTCGACCCACTTTTCCGCCCGGTTATCCGTATCGGGCAGGATCGCCTCGGCCGGGCATTCCGGTTCGCAGACGCCGCAATCGATGCATTCGTCCGGATTGATCACCAGCATGTTCTCGCCGACATAGAAGCAGTCGACGGGACAAACCTCGACGCAATCCATGTATTTGCACTTGATGCACTGCTCGGTCACGACATAGGTCATCGGCGGAACCCTGGGCTCGGAAGCTGGTCTGTCTGGGTCTGTGGTCTCTGCTGCCGCTTACATGGGGCAGCGGCGGCCCGTCGGGTAGCATAGCACCTGATCAGGGTCAATTATTCGTACACATATGATAAATCGTCAAACCCTAACTGCGCCAAGATAAAGAAATTCGGCGGTATGTCTGCTGCGACACTGCGCCGCGACTCCACATCCGGCCGAAGGGGAATCTCCCGTGTGGCATCCTTCAGGGGATCAGCGCGTAGCTCGCCTGGGCCTCGGCGGCGGGGCCGCGCCGCGCGGGCAGGGTCAGCACCTTCACCACTTTGACCGCCGCGGGCAGCGGCAGGGTGATCACATCATCCACCCTTACCAGCGCATGCGGCTTGTCGACCCGGCGGCCGTTGATGCGGATCCGCCCCTTGGCGGCCAGTGTCTGCGCGATCGCCCGCGTCTTGCAGAAGCGGGTCATCCACAGCCATTTGTCGAGGCGCAGGGCGTCCGGGGTGGTGTCGTCATCGTCGTCGTCACGCATGCGGCGCGCACTATATCGCGGCCGGCGCGGATGACTACTCTGCCGTTGTCTGCGCCAGCCAGCCGACCACCTGGCGCAGGGCCTCCAGCCGGCTGGCGCCGCCATCGCGCGCCGCGCGATACAATGCCATCTGCTGTGCCGCCGATGTGCCGCGCGTAAGGATGGTGCGGGCATGCCGCACCTCCTGCACGCAGTCGAGCGCCTCGGCATCCTCGGCGATCAGCGCCAGCAGGCCCTCGATCACATCGGCAAACGGCACCAGGCGTTTCTCGTTGAAGTCGATCAGACCTTCGGTGGTGCCATAGCGCTGGGCACGCCAGCGGTTCTCCTCGATCAGCAGCCGTGTGTGGTTACGCCAGATGCCGTTCAGTTCGGGCACGCGGCCGAGCGCGCGGATCAGGCAGCGATAGAGCGCGGCGATGCACAGCGTGTCTTCCATATGCGTGCAGGAATCGCCGATGCGCAGTTCCAGCGTCGGAAAGCGCGCGGAGGGCCGGATCGCCCACCAGACATGGCTGGCATCCTCGATCACGCCGGCCGTGACCATGGTGGCGATCAGTTCGTTATAGTCGGCCAGATTGACGAAGAAATCGGGGATGCCGGTGCGCGGCAGCTCGTCATAGGCGGCGAGACGGTATCCCATCAGCCCGGTCGGATGCTTGCGCCAGAACGGCGACGAGGTACTGAGCGCCAGCAGCGTGGGCAGAAAGGGCAGTACGCGATTCATGATGTCGATGCGCACATGCGGGTCGGTGACCTCGACATGGATATGCATGCCGCACATCATGTTGCGCATCGCCAGGAATTTCAGGTCGTTGGCCAGCTTGGCGTATCGCGGCTTGTCGGTCGGCGTCTGCTCGGACCATTCCGCCATCGGATGGGTGCCGGCGGCGAAGACTTCCAGCCCGAATTCCGCGGTGGTGTCCCGCAGCGTGCTGCGGTAACGGCGCAGATACTGGCGGGCTTCGTCCAGCGACTGACAGACCGGCGTCACCACTTCGATCTGCGACTGCAGCAGTTCCGGCGTCACCTGATTGCCGAGCACGCTGCGGGCGCGCCGGATCAGTGCCTTCGGCATGCGCGAGATGGCATTCTTGCTGCCCGTTTCGGCGAGGAAATATTCTTCTTCGATTCCGATGGTGTAAGCCGGCTTCATGCACGCTCCTGCAACTGCGCCAGCGCGGCATCGTGCCGGCCAGCCGAAAGAAACGGCTCGCCTGCGAAAAAACTCCCGCAGCATTGCGGCAATTATGGCGGCGTTGCGGTATTTTCGCCGACACATCGCCATTGTGCTGAATGCCGGCCGCTGCCCGCGTGATGAATATTGCATCAACAGCGGGCCGGGCGCGGCGACGGTAACGCGGGCGAAACCGGCTCTTGCCCCACCTGTCGGCAGGCGCAGGAATCAAGCGACGAATTCGTGCGGCCTGATCGCACCGCCGCTGGCGCGGCCCATAGTGTTGCGATAGGTTCTCAATCCATGACGGATCGCCAACGTACACTTATTCTCACCGGTGCCAGTCGCGGCATCGGCCATGCCACCGTGAAGCGCTTTTCCGCCGCCGGCTGGCGGGTCTTCACCGTGTCGCGCCAGCCGTTTTCCGAACACTGCCCCTGGGAGGGCGG
Source organism: Ferrovibrio sp. (assembly GCF_025869515.1). Classification (GTDB taxonomy): domain Bacteria; phylum Pseudomonadota; class Alphaproteobacteria; order Ferrovibrionales; family Ferrovibrionaceae; genus Ferrovibrio. The sequence continues at coordinate 21,768 of NZ_JAOZVR010000052.1, read as the reverse complement.
CGCGGAAAGCCATGTGCAGATGGACCTGAATGACATCTCGACTCTGCCGGCGACCATCGCCGACCTGAAAACGCGCCTGCCCGACGGCAAGCTGGATGCGCTGGTCAACAATGCCGCCATCTCGCCCAAAGGTCCGGGCGGCAGCCGGCTCGGCGTGCTGGATACCGATCTGGCCACCCTGATGCATGTCTACAACGTCAATCTCTTCTCGGTGGCCCTGCTGGCGCGCGGCCTGTTCGACGAGCTGAAGGCAGCCCAGGGCTCCATCGTCAACGTCACCTCGATTGCCGGCAGCCGTGTGCATCCGTTTGCCGGCATGGCCTATGCCACCTCGAAGGCGGCGCTGGCGGCGCTGACCCGCGAGATGGCCTGGGAATTCGGGCCTCATAACGTGCGGGTCAATGCCATCGCGCCGGGCGAGATCGATACCTCGATCCTGTCGCCCGGCACGGACGAGATCGTGCGCCGGGATATCCCGATGCACCGCCTGGGCAAGCCGGAAGAGGTGGCCTCCACCATCTATTTCCTGTGCACCCAGACCTCGTCCTACGTGAATGGCGCCGAAATCCACATCAACGGCGGCCAGCACGTCTGACCGGCACGTCTAGTAGACTGGCACGTCTAGACCGGCGCCTTGGGGGCGCCGGTCCATATCATCGTTGTCAGGCCGCGATCCGGCTGCGATCCAGTCCCATCGCCTCCACGGCGGCCTGTTCGGCCCTGATGGCGGCACCGAAAAAGGGCGAAGCGATCTGGCGTTTGAAATAGGCTGCCAGCTTCGGGAAGCGCGCCGTCTCGATCTCCAGGCCGAGATAGCTGTAGGTCAGCAGGTTCGACACCACCGCAATATCGGCAATGGTCAGACTGTTGCCGGCCAGATAGTCGCCGCCGGCGATGCTGTCGAGATAGCCGAACACACCCGGCCTGATCCCGCTGCAGATCTGTTCGACAACAGCCTGATCGGTCGCCTCGCCGCGCACCTTGGGCCGCAGCACCTTCTGGAAAAACAGCCCGTGCACCACGTTGCGGAACAGTGTGCCGCCAGCATAGGCATCGAGGAACAGCGCCTGACCTGCCAGTCTATTGTCCTGCGGCAACAGTGGCTGTGCAGGATAGGCGCGCTCCAGATACAGGAAAATCGCGGTTGAATCGGCCAGCGTGAAATCGCCGTCCTTGATCGCCGGAATCAGCCCGGTCGGGCTCAGCGATGACCATTGTTGCGGCGGATCGAAGGGGAAGACCTGTTCAAGCTTGTAGTCCAGGCCCTTGAACGCGGCCGTCAGCGTGATCTTGCGGGTGTGGACCGAGAAGGGCACACCATAGATGGTCAACATGATCGGATATCCTGTCGTTGTTACGAAGATGGCCGAATGGCCACGACAGGAGCCTGCGGGTTTGACGCGGCGTCAAAGTCAAGCGGTGTTCTTGCGTACCGGAAACTGGATTTCCATGACCGCGTCTGCTGCCGCCGGAACCTGAAACGGCAGTTCCAGAAACACCTCGCGGCTCGGGCCGGCGATTCGGTAGCCATTGGCCTCCATCCACAGCCCCAGCGCACCGAAAGCGATATGGCTTTGCTCGCCTGGACCGCGACGGATCAGAGTCGCCAGCGCGTCCACCGCCGGCAGTTCCGTCACGGCCATGACGGTCTGGTCCGACAGGGTGACTGCGCGATTGAAGGATTTCGTCAGTCCGAAGCCGATATCGAGATCCAGGTCTTCGTCGTCGAAATCGGAATGCGCCACCACGATCAGCTCGTTGCGCTGACCGGGCGAAACCTGGGTGATGACGGCCTGAACGACACTGCGCAGCATCGCCACCACGTCATCCATGCCGTTGAAGCGGCGCCGTACCGACAGATAAGGCTGCGCCGGCGCGGATTTCAGGATCACATCGTAATTCTTCAGCTCGCCCTGCTCGTCGATCTGCTGCAACCGTGACTCGATATGGCGCAGCCGCGCGATTTCCGCGTTGAGCGACTGCTCCAGTTCGGCCTTCTTCAGCAGCAGCATGCCGCGGATCTCGTCGGTCGAGACCTGTTCGTCGATCAGCCGCGCCACCTGGTCCAGCGTCAGGCCGAGATCCTTCAGTGCCAGGATGCGATTGAGCCGGCCGAGCTGGTCGATGGTGTAATGGCGATAGCCAGTCGCCGGATCGACATACCGGGGACTCAACAGCCCGATACTGTCGTAGTATCGCAGCAGCCGCCCCGAAACCCGGGCAATCCTTGAGAACTCGCCGATTCTGAACATCCTGCCTTGCCTGTTGATTTGGAGTATCCGCCGGCCGTTGTGCAGTTTGACGTCACGTTAAAGTCAATGTGGGTCTTGGATTTCCCGCCGGCACTTGTGGTTTTAGGAGATGTGGATTAAATTGAAACACATTCTAATCGCGTTATTTTTGTCCGGTCTATCTGGTTTTACCGGAAAATCGAGGGAACGGTGCTCAAGGGTAAACGGATTCTGCTGGTGATTTCCGGCGGCATTGCCGCCTACAAGGCGCTGGAGCTGATCCGGCGCCTGCGCGAGCGTGGCGCCAGCGTGCGTTGCGCGATGACCGCATCTGCCGCGCAGTTCGTCACCCCGCTCAGCGTGTCTTCGCTCAGCGGTGAGAAAGTCTCGAACGATCTCTTCTCGCTGACCGACGAAGCCGAGATGGGCCATATCGAACTGTCGCGCGATGCCGATCTCGTGGTGGTCGCGCCGGCCACGGCCAATATCCTCGCCCGCATGGCCAATGGCCTGGCCGACGACATGGCCACCACGCTGCTGCTCGCCACCGACAAGCCGGTGCTGGTCGCGCCGGCGATGAACGTGCGCATGTGGGTTCATCCCGCCACCCAGCGCAATGTCGAACGGCTTAAAAAGGATGGCGTCGCCTTCGTCGGGCCCAATGACGGCGAGATGGCCTGCGGTGAATACGGCCCCGGCCGCATGGCCGAGCCGCTGGAAATCGTTGCCGCCATCGAGGCGCGGTTCGGCCAGCCGCTGCCGGCGCATCTGGGCCTTGTACAGCCGCGCGGCGATCAGCCCTCGACCGTGCAGGCCGCCAATATTCAACCCATTGTGCAGGATCTGAAAGGCAAGCGGGCCATTGTCACCTCCGGTCCGACGCATGAGCCCATCGACCCAGTGCGCTATATCGCCAACCGCTCATCCGGCAAGCAGGGCCATGCGATTGCCGCAGCCTTGGCCGCGCGCGGCGCCGATGTGACTCTGGTGACCGGGCCGGTGACGCTGCCCGATCCTGCGGGCGTGAAGACCGTGCATGTGGAAGCGGCGCGCGACATGTTCTCGGCCTGCTTCCTCGACCTTCCGGTCGATATCTTCGTGGCCGCTGCCGCCGTCGCCGACTGGCGTGTGGCGGTGGAGGCATCGCAGAAGATGAAGAAAACCGGCGAATTGCCGCCGGTGCTGAAACTGGCCGAGAATCCCGATATCCTGCGCGCCATCAGCACCACCGATGCCCGGCGGCGCCCTGCGCTGGTGGTCGGCTTTGCCGCCGAAACCGAAAACGTCGTCATGCATGCGCAGAAAAAGCTGCAGTCGAAAGGCTGCGACTGGATTCTGGCCAATGATGTTTCTGAGGGCACCGGCACATTCGGCGGTGACAGCAATGCAGTCCATCTGGTGACGGCCTCCGGCGTCGAGGACTGGCCGCGTTTGAGCAAGCCCGAAGTGGCCGCGCGGCTCGCCGCCCGCATTGCCGCGTCGTTCAAAGATGCACCTATAAAGAAAAACGCCAAGAAAGGTTCGTGATGTCGCGTCCTGTTCCCCTGCATGTGCCGATCAAGCAGCTGCCGCATGCAGTCGGCCAGCCGCTGCCGGCCTATGCCACGGAAGATGCCGCCGGTTTCGACCTGCTGGCTGCCGTGGCGGAGTCCATCGTGCTGCAACCCGGCGAGCGCAAGCTGGTGCCGACCGGCATCAGCATCGCCGTGCCGCCCGGTTTCGAGGCGCAGGTGCGGCCGCGTTCGGGGCTCGCCTTCAAGCATGGCATCACCGTGCTGAATTCGCCCGGCACCATTGATGCCGACTATCGCGGCGAGGTGGGCGTGGTGCTGATCAATCACGGCGACCAGCCGTTCACCATCAATCGCGGCGAGCGCATCGCGCAGATGATCGTCGCCGCCTACAGCCGCGTCGAATGGGTGCCGGTCGCCGAACTGCCGGAAACCCAGCGCGGCGCCGGCGGATTCGGTTCTACGGGTGTGGCAACGCCCAAGACAGCAGCAGGAGACTGAGAGCCATGTTGAAGTGTACGCGGCGCACCATGCATGCGCTGGAAGCAGTGGTGGACATCGCCTTCCATGCGCGACCCGAGCCGGTGCAGTCCAAGGATATCGCAACCCGGCAGAACGTGCCGCAGCGCTATCTGGAACAGGTGATGCAGCATCTGGTGCGCAACGGCATCCTCAAGGGCGTGCGCGGCCCGCGCGGCGGTTACACGCTGGCGCGCGAACGTCGCCGCATCACGGTGGGCGAGGTGGTCCGTATCGTGTCCGAGCTGGATGCCGACGGCGAGGACGATTTTACCGCCGGTTCCGAACTCGGCCGCCGCACCGTGCAGCCGATCTGGGAGGAATGCCAGGCCGCGCTGATGGCGCGTGTCGACAAGATCACGCTGGACGATCTGTGCAGCCGGGCGGAAACCAGCGGTTTTGCTGCCCAGCTGGAAGGCGCCGATAATTTTGCCATCTGAGCCCAATCTGCTTTTCAGCATTGTCGCTCGATGCATTCATAGTCCGGAGGACACATGACCGAGGCCCGGCCGAATACGATCCGTCATTTCAACGCCCCGCGCGGCAAGGTGTATGACTCGATCGTCGACACTATCGGCGCCACGCCGCTGGTGCGCATCAACCGCCTGGCCAGTGAGGCCGGCGCCAAGGCCGAGCTGCTGGCCAAGCTGGAATTCTTCAATCCGCTGAATTCGGTGAAGGACCGCATCGGCATCGCCATGATCGAGGCGATGGAGCGTTCGGGCAAACTCAAGACCGGCGCCACCATCATCGAGCCGACCTCGGGCAATACCGGCATCGCGCTCGCTTTCGTCGCCGCGGCCAAGGGCTATCGCCTGATCCTGGTGATGCCGGAAAGCATGTCGATCGAACGGCGCAAAATGCTCAAGTTCCTCGGCGCCGAGCTGGAACTGACGCCGCCCGGCCTTGGCATGAAGGGCGCGCTGGCCCGTGCCGACGAAATGCTGAAGGAAATCCCAGGCAGCGTGATGCCGCAGCAGTTCGAGAATCCCGCCAATCCGGAAATCCACCGCGGCACCACGGCGGAAGAAATCTGGGTCGATACCGCCGGCAAGGTGGATGTGGTGATCTCAGGCGTCGGTACCGGCGGCACCCTCACCGGCGTCGGCAGCGTGTTGAAACAGAAAAAGCCGTCGGTCCGCATCGTCGCTGTCGAGCCCGAGGACAGTCCTGTGATTTCCGGCGGCAAGCCCGGTCCGCACAAGATCCAGGGCATCGGCGCCGGCTTCATTCCCGGCAACCTGGATACCAGGCTGATCGACGAGATCATTACCATCGGCAACGAGACCGCCTTCGAGACCTCGCGCCGGCTGGCGCGGCTGGAAGGCATCCCGGCCGGCATTTCCTCGGGTGCGGCGGTCGCCGCCGGCCTGGAGATCGCGGCGCGCCCCGGCATGGAAGGCAAGACCGTGGTGGTGATCATTCCGTCGTTTGCCGAGCGCTATCTCTCGACCGCGTTGTTCGACGGACTCTGAGTCCGTGTTCAGTCGCGACGAGTTGGAGCGCTATTCCCGGCATGTCATCCTGCCGGAAATCGGCGGCGCCGGTCAGCAGAAGCTGAAACAGGCGCGCGTGCTGGTGATCGGCGCCGGCGGGCTCGGGTCGCCGCTGCTCCTGTATCTGGCGGCGGCCGGCATCGGCACGCTCGGCATCGTCGACGACGATACGGTGTCGCTGTCGAACCTGCAGCGTCAGGTGCTGCATGGCACCGAGGCGATCGGCCGGCGCAAGACCGAAAGCGCCGCGGTCGCCATTGCCGGTCTCAACCCGCATGTGCGCGTCGTCGAGCATACCGAGCGCCTGACGCCGCAGAATGCCGACAGTCTGATCGGCGCCTATGACATCGTTGCCGATGGCAGCGACAATTTCGACACGCGTTTCCTGGTCAACGATACCTGCTATAGCCTGGGCAAGACGCTGGTGACGGCGGCGATGCTGCGCTTCGATGGCCAGCTCTCCACCTTCAAGCCCTGGAAGGGCGCGCCGCATCCCTGCTATCGCTGCGTCTTTCCCGAACCGCCGCCGCCCGGTTCGGTGCCGGCCTGTTCGGAAGCCGGCGTGCTGGGCGCCCTCGGCGGCGTGATGGGCAGCCTGCAGGCGCTGGAAGTGGTCAAGGAGCTGCTCGATCTCGGCGACAGCCTGTCGGGCCGCCTCCTGCTGTACGATGCCTTGCGCGGGGATTTCCGCACCGTGAAGCTGCGCCGCGACCCCCAGTGCCGCACCTGCGGTGATCGCAGCTGATCCTGCCGCGGCGGAGTAATCCCGGGGGGCTAGTTCACACCCCCTCGTTGTGTCCTATGATCGCTGTCAAACATAAGAAGACAGTACACAGGCGGGTTTGCGGGGGATGATGCAGGACAGTGTTGTGGCAGGCGATGCGGGCGGGACGATCAACCAGCAGGTGATCATGGCGCCGCCCGGATGCTGGCCGGCGCTGACCGATCCCCGGTTCCGCAGCCTGCTGCGGCACTGGGCCGAGCGCCGCCAGGGCCTGATGGCGCCGCGCCATGCCATCGATCCGGCGGCGATCCGCGGCTGCCTGCCGCATGTCTGGCTCTATCAGTATCTGCCCGCGGAAAACGATTTTCTCTGCACGCTGGCCGGCGAGAAGGTCAACGAGGCCTGGGGCCAGAGCCTGATCGGCAAGCGCGCCAGCCTGTTCATGCCGCCGCCGATGCGCGAGCACGTGCCGAAACTGTATCGTCGCATGCTGGAGCAGCCGGCCCTGCAGGTCAGCCGTCGCCGCATCACGCCTGCCGATGGCGTGGCGCAGAGCGCCGAACGCCTGATCCTGCCGCTGGCGCGCGAAGACGGCAGCGCCTATGGCGTTTTCGGCCTGACGCTGTACTACCTTGGCGCCCAATCCAGTTTTGACGATCCGCTGGACATGCAGGGCGCCGTCACCCTGTATGACTGCGCCGGCCTGCCGGCATCGCCGCCCTGACGGCGGCGGTTGACGTTTTTCCACGCCTCGATGCATCGACGGACCCGCATGTCTCGCTTAGCATGCGGGGCGGATGGGTATGCAGGGGCACAGCGATATTGCCGGGGAAAACGGTCAGGTGGCGCCGCCGGGCGAGTGGCCGGGGTTTCGCGATTCCCGCTTCATGCTGCTGCTGCAGCACTGGGCTGCCAACCGCAACGGCCTGATGATGCCGCGCGCCGCCCTCGATCCCGCCGCCATCAAGACCTGCCTGCCGCATGTCTGGCTGTTCCAGTATCTCGCCGAGAGCGACAGCTTCCTGTGCCGGCTGTCGGGCGAGCAGGTCAACGAGGCCTGGGGCGTCAACATGGCCGGCAAACAGCCGCAGGAATTCATGCCGCCCGAAAGCGCGGCGATGGCCCATCTGATCTATCGCCGCATCCTGCTCACCCCGGCGCTGCATGTCGGGCACCGCCGCATCGCGCCGGCCGGCCGCCAGGCCAAGTTGGCCGAGCGCCTGGTGGTGCCGCTGAGCGATGCCGAGGGCCGACCCTACGGCATCTTCGGCCTCTCGCTGTATTACTTCGACCCGATCACCCAGGCGGAACTGCCCCCCCATGTCGGCCCCGAAGTGACTTACTACCCCTGCGCCGGCCTGCCAGCCGGCCTGCCCTGACGCTCCCGGACCGCCCTGCTGCGGCGGATTGTCGCAGCCGGAAGCCTCTCCGTCGCCGCCGCGCCGGCCGGTGAATCGCGCCTGCGCGCCTTTCGCGAATAGGCCTGAAAAACCCTGATGTTACAAAGGGGTTGATTTGGCAGATGCGATTGATTCTTAAATCTTGCTGTGCCGTCCGGCGGCTTGACGCTGAATCCCTCGCTTCCTATGGTGCGCGCGCTTTCTGGGGGCGGTCGCCTCTGGCGCCGGGGGAATCTGAACCATGGCTGAACAGGATCGACCGACCGCGGGGAGCAGCGATGCCGAGGATCCGGCGCTCGCCAGGCTCGACCGCGACCTCGAAGCGGTGCGCGACCGGCAGGCAGCCGAGGCGGCAAAGCGGCGCCCGGATGCCGATCCCCGCCAGACGGCGACGGTCGGCAAGGCCTGGTCGCTGGCGATCGAAATGGTCGCCGCGGTCGGTGTCTCGGTGTTCATCGGCTGGTGGCTCGACCGCTGGCTGGGGAGCGCACCCTGGGGTCTGGTCGGTTTTATCCTGCTGGGGATCGCGGCCGCGATGTGGTCGGCGATCCGCACGGGACTGATGATGCAGCGCCAGCAGCTCGCCGACAGCGAGCGCGACGCTAAAAAGGAAGGGGACTAACGGTGGCAGCCGAACAGCACAGCCCGCTTGAGCAGTTCAAGGTCAAGTGCATCGCGCTTTGCGGCGACGGCGGCACACTTCAGGCCTTCTCCTTCACCAATGCCTCGCTGTTCATGGTGCTGAGCGTGGTCGGCGCTGTGTTGCTGATGGTCTATGGCATGCGTCAGCGCAGCCTGGTGCCGGGCCGCCTGCAGTCGGTGGCCGAGCTGTCCTACGAATTCGTCGCCAACATGGTGCGCGAGAATGTCGGCCCCAACGGCCGCCAGTATTTCCCCTTCATCTTCTCGCTGTTCATCTTCGTGCTGATGGCCAACATGCTCGGCATGGTGCCCTACAGCTTCACGGTGACCAGCCACATCATCGTCACCTTCGCGCTCGCCATCGTCGTCTTCCTCGGCATCACCGCGATTGCGATCGCCCGTAACGGCATCCACTTCTTCACGCATTTCATGCCGGCCGGCGTGCCGATGTGGCTGGCGCCGATCATCGTGCCGATCGAGATTATCTCCTATCTGTCGCGCCCGATTTCGCTGTCGCTTCGTCTCTGCGCCAACATGCTGGCGGGCCACACCACGCTCAAGGTCTTCGCCGGCTTCGTCGTGTCGATGATCGGCATGGGCGGCGTGCTGTCGGCCTCGGGCATTCTTCCTCTGATTATGGTCACTGCACTAACGGCGCTGGAATTCCTGATCGCCTTCCTGCAGGCCTATGTGTTCGCCATCCTCACCTGCCTCTACCTCGCCGAGGCCGTGAATATGGAACATCACTAAGCGTATTCGTCAGTTCAGTTTACCAACCAGTTCAAACCTAGAAAGAAGGATGAGTATCATGGATCTTGCTTCTGCCAAGATGATCGGTGCCGGCATTGCGGCGATCGGCATGGGCGGCGCGGCGATCGGCGTGGGCCTGATCTTCGCGAACTTCCTCAACGGCGCGCTGCGCAATCCGGGCGCGGCCCCGAAGCTGTTCGGCAACCTGATGCTCGGCTTCGCGGTGACCGAAGCGCTCGGCATCTTCGCGCTGCTGATCGCACTGCTGATCCTGTTCGTCTGAGTTAAATGCCTCAGCTCGAAACAGCCACTTTCCTGCCGCAGCTCGTCTGGCTGCTGATCAGCTTCGTCATCCTCTATGTGTTGATGGCAAAGCTGGCGCTGCCGCGCGTGGCTGAGGTGGTGGACGGGCGCCGCAAGCGTCTCGAACACGACCTCGAGGAAGCGGCGCGGCTGAAGCGCGAGACCGAGAAGGCGATCGCCGACTACGAGCAGGCGCTGGCAGCGGCCCGGGCGAAAGCCCAGGCCATCGCCGGCGAAACCCGCGCCCGCATCTCTGCCGAACAGGCGGCGGTGAAGGCCAGGCTCGAAGCCGAGATCGCCGAACGGACCAAGGCGGCGGAAGCCAGCATCCTGGCGGCCAAGCAGCAGGCGCTCGCCGCGCTGAAATCGGTCGCGGCCGAGGCTGCCTCCGATGTCGTGGCCCGGTTGAGCGGCACGGCGCCGAGCAACGACGCGGTGGAAGCCGCCGTTGCCCAGGCGCTTGCGAAACGTAGCGCCTAAGGGCCCGGAGGTCAGACATGTTCCATGATCCGACATTCTGGGTGCTGGTCGCCTTCATCCTGTTCTTTGCCCTGATCTTCTATCTGAAGGTTCCGGGCAAGGTGCTGGGGCAGCTCGACGAGCGTGCCGCCCGCATCAAGCAGGGCCTGGACGAGGCCGAGAAGCTGCACCAGGACGCGCAGCATCTCTTCGCCGAGTACCAGCGCAAGCAGCGCAACGCCATGAAGGAAGCCGAAGAGATCGTCGCCGCGGCCGAAGCCGAGGCGAAGACCCTTCTCAAGGAGACCGAGGCCGACCTGAAGGTCAGCCTGGAGCGGCGTCGCAAGCAGGCCGAGGACAAGATCGCCCAGGCCGAGAAGCAGGCGGTGCAGGAAGTGCGCGAAACCGCTGTCGACATCGCGGTGGCGGCCGCCACCCAGGTGCTGAGCCAGTCGCTGCAGGGTGCTGCCGCGGCCGCCCAGATCGACCGCGCCATCACTGACGTGAAGGCCAAGCTGCACTAAGCATTCAGCCAATCGCGCATATGAAAAGGGCCGCAGCGATGCGGCCCTTTTTCTTTGCTATACTGCCGCCATCACAAGGCGGGATCGACCATGCACATGCTGATGATGACGGTGTTGGGCTTTATTGTGCTGGCTGTGCTGTGGGGCGGTGCGCGTTTCATCAACGCTCGTGCCGGACGCACGGTCGTCAACGGCGCGCGGCTGTTTCTGCCGGTCTGGGCCGCCGTGTCGTTCTACAACGGCTATATCGGCGTCACGCGCGCCGGCTATTCGGTGCAGGCCGAGCTGCTGGTACATCTGGTGGTGTTCGGATTGCCGGCCGCCGTGGCGGTCTGGCTGATATGGCGCGGCCGCTAGTTCAATCCACTACGCGGCAGAACACGCGGTAGAGCCGGATGATGTTGGCGTCCAGGGCGCTGAGCCGGATCGCCCAGTGCTCGCCCTCGCAGATCGCCCATTCGCGTTCGTTCTCGTCGATCGCCTTGCCCTTCAGCTTCACCTCTTCGGCATAGGCGGCGAAGGAGTCGATCACCGCGGCTTTCAGCTCATGGGTGACGTCTTCCATGTAGCAGATGATGAAGTTCAGGCTTTCCAGTTCGGCCTGCAGGCCTTCCGGCGTCAGCAGATGCGGCTTCACCGGCTCGCGGTCCCACCACACTTCATAGACGCGGCTCTCGGTCGAGCCGGTGAGCAGGAAGTCGGTGAACATCAGCTGGCCGCCCGGCTTCATGGCGGCGCGCAGCTTGGCCAGCAGCAATCTCTTGTCCTGCACGCTCATCAGCCCGTCCTTGGACAGGAAGACGTCGACGCTCTTGCGCTTGAAGCTGAGGTCGTCGAGCGGCGTGGTCTTGATATTGGCGCGCTGTTTCACGCCCTGGCTCTTGGCCAGGTCGATCGAGGCGGCGGCCAGGTCCGCGTCGGGCTCGTAGGCGTCGATCCACAGGTTTTCGCGGGCCATCAGGCGGGTCATGCCGCCCATGCCGCTGCCCAGTTCGGTGATCGACATATTGGGGTTGAGGCCGAGCGGAGCGACCAGCGGCTTCATCAGCTCTTCGCCGCCGGGCTGGTTGAAGCCCTCGCCGAACAGCTTTTGCGCCACCTGGCGGCGCCGCGGCGACCAGCTGTCGATGCTGGGCACCTCTTTCGGCAGATCGTCAGCCGGCTCCAGCGCCGCCATCGCGGGCTGGGTCGAATAGTCCTTGACGGTGTGCTGCATGACATAATCGTCGCCATGCCACCAGGCGCGCAGCTTGTCGCGCCAGGTGACCTCGTCGGACTGCTCAGTATTCTCCTTCGCCACCAAAGCCATATCCAGGATTCAGAGTCGGACACCCTGCTGTAACGCCGGCATGGTTGATTTTCTGTTGCCGTGTCATGACGAAAGCCGGCGTCCTGTGGAAAACACTGGCGCAGGGGATGCGTATAAGCAAGCGCCCGCCGGAGGGGCGGGCGCTTGGCCATGCTTGAAATTTAGTTACCTGACCTTCCGGCTAACGGCAGGTGCCGTCAGGGAAATTTCATCCGGTCGGGCGGCTTAACGCCGGCCGGCCATCCGTTCCGGCAGCAGGTCGCGCACCCGGCGGCGGGCTTCGGTGTCGCGAATACGGGCCGACTGGGCGGTGGTGATCAGGCGCGGCGCCGGCGGATTGGCCAGCACGGTGACCGGATCGGTCAGCAGGTTGTCGGCCAGCTGCTTGATCTCGGCCGGCAGGGTGGTGGCGAACACGATGGTCTGGCGCTCGGTCGGCGCGGCCTCGAAGATGGCGCGCAGCTCGTTGGTGACGCCGAGTTCCAGCATGCGGTCGGTCTCGTCCAGCACCATGATCTCGAGCTTGTTCAGCTCCAGCTGGCCGGCATTGATCAGTTCGACCACACGACCGGGCGTGCCGATCAGGATGTCGATGCCGCGCGACAGCGCCTGGGCCTGCGCCGCCTTGCCGGGGCCTTCATAGACCGTGACCTGGCTGAGGCGAACGAAGCGGCCGTAAGCCCGGAAGCTTTCCTGGATATGCTGCACGCGCTCGCGCGACGTGGTCAGGATCAGGGCGCGCACCTTGCGCGGGCCGGCCGGGTGCCGGTCGATCGAAAGATGCTGCAGAATCGGCAGGGTGAAGGCGACGGTCTTGCCGGCGCCGGCCTCGGCCTGGCCGAGCAGATCGCGACCCTGGAGCAGATGTGGAATGGCCTTGGCCTGGATCGGCGTTGGCGCCACATGCTTTTCAGCCGTGAGGGCGCGCTGGATCGGTTCAACGAGATCGAGGGAGGAGAATTGATTGTTGCTCAACATCGGCCTGCAAAGGTTCAGTTACGCGGCAGGTTACCACTAAAAGACCGGGCACCGGGAAACTGGTTAGTGACAGTTTTTCCCTGTCCGGCAGCGCCAGAAGCGCGGCGGCGAACGGAGAGGTCGTGTCACGGAAGCCAGGATCTGAGGTACGGCGGCGTCCGGCGGGGTACCGCGAACCCGCGTGATACTAGCTGTCGTTCCCTGTTTTGCAAGCGCGAAACCTCATGGTGCGACAATCGTGTAAAACCGGCGAAAAATGCTGTTTTTTCACGCCTGCCTCTAGAAAGTCATATGGTGTCAAGACCGTGGTTTTTCAAGGATATGACAGTCGATTGCGGTATCTTTTTCGTGTTTCGCCTGCGGCGGGCGGGTGCGGCGCCGGTCCGCCCGCCCGGCGGGTATGCAGGCGCGGCCGGCAACGACTCGGCAGGCCGGGGCGGAACTCGGCCGGCCGGTGAAAAGCATTAATCCGGCCTTGCGGGAGCTGCTTTCCCCTAGGGAAATCCGCCCGAATCCCTGCCATGGTGTCTGCCGGGCTTTCCCGGCCTGTCCGGGTCAGCGCGAGGCCGGCTCCGGGGCTGGGCTCCGGCCTGGCTTTCCGCCCGCAATCCGCCTTGCAATCGCACGGATTGGCCGCTAAAACCGCGCGCTCGTATCGGGTGTTCCGGCCGGAAGGGCTGCCGAGTTCGCCTTGAAGATCACTCCATACCTTCGGAGGTTATGAAATGCCCAAGTTGAAGACCAAGAGCGCGGCCAAGAAGCGCTTCAAGCTCACGGCGACTGGCAAGGTGAAGCGAGCCCATGCGGGCAAGCGTCACGGCATGATCAAGCGCACCAACAAGCAGATCCGGAATCATCGCGGCACCGCCGTGGTGTTCGAAGGCGACGCGCGCAAGATCATCAAGAACTACCTGCCCAACGGCTGAGCTGAGGAGATACTGATATGGCACGTGTTAAGCGGGGCGTTACCGCCCATGCCCGCCACAAGAAGGTCCTGAAGCTCGCCAAGGGCTACCGTGGCCGCAATTCCACCGTCTTCCGCGTCGCGATCGAGAAGGTCGAAAAGGGACTGCAGTATGCGTTCCGCGACCGTCGCGCCAAGAAGCGCAACTTCCGCTCGCTGTGGATCCAGCGCATCAACGCTGCGGCTCGCGAGCAGGGTCTGACCTACGGCCGATTTATCAACGGCCTCGCGCTCGCCGGCATCGAGATCGACCGCAAGGTCCTGGCCGATCTCGCCGTGCATGAGCCCGAGTCCTTCAACGCCCTGGTGGCGCAGGCCAAAGCGGCCCTGCCTGCTTCGGCGGCCTGATCGGCCCGCACTCGCAGTTTCAAGACAAGCGACCGTTTGCGAAGGGGGCCGTCACCACGGCCCCCTTTGTTTTGTCTGCAACACCGTTGTCGCGTCGCCGGCTTATAGTTGAGCAGTAAAGAGGAAGCATGACCGAGATCGCCAGGCTGGCTGCCGAAACCGAAGGCGCCATTGCCGCCGCCCAGAATCTGGATGCCCTGGAAGAAGCCCGCCTTGCGGTGCTCGGCAAGAAGGGCTGGCTGTCGGCCGCCCTGAAGGAACTCGGCGCGCTGGCACCCGATGACCGCAAGGCGCGGGCGCAAACCCTGAATGAAGTGAAGAACAGCCTCACCGCGGCCATCGAGTCACGCAAGGCGACACTGGGCGACGCCGCCATCGACGCGCGGCTGAAGGCCGAGACCCTCGACATGACGCTGCCGCTCGGCGACAGCGCCGAGCAAACGGGCCGCATCCATCCGGTCAGCCAGGTGATCGACGAGATCACCGAGATCTTCGCCGCCATGGGCTTCAGCATTGCCGAAGGCCCGGATATCGAAGACGACTTCCACAATTTCACCGCGCTGAACATTCCGCCCGAGCATCCGGCGCGGCAGATGCAGGACACCTTCTACCTGCCCAAACGCGGCGCCGATGGCGAACAGGTCGTGCTGCGCACGCATACCTCGCCGGTGCAGGTGCGCACCATGCGCGGCGGCCCGCCGCCCTATCGCATCATCGTGCCGGGTCGCACCTATCGCAGCGACTACGACATGACGCACACGCCGATGTTCCATCAGGTCGAGGGGCTGGTGATCGACCGCGCCACCCATATGGGCCATCTGAAAGGCGTGCTGACCGAATTCTGCAAGGCCTTCTTCGAGACCGACCAGGTGAAGATGCGCTTCCGCCCCAGCTATTTCCCCTTCACCGAGCCGTCGGCGGAAGTCGACATCAACTGCTCGCGCGAGGGCGGCGTGCTGCGCGTGGGCGAGGGCAGCGACTGGCTCGAAATCCTCGGCTCCGGCATGGTCAATCCCAAGGTGCTGGAATATTGCGGCCTCGATCCGGCGGAATGGCAGGGCTTTGCCTTCGGCATGGGCATCGACCGCATCGCCATGCTGAAATACGGCATCCCCGATCTGCGCAGCTTCTTCGATGCCGATCTGCGCTGGCTCAAGCATTACGGTTTCGTGCCGCTCGACATACCCACGCTGGGCCAGGGGGTGGCGCGATGAAATTCACCCTTTCCTGGCTGAAAAGCCATCTCGACACGAATGCCTCGCTGGATGAGATCGCCGCGAAGCTGACCGCCATCGGCCTGGAAGTGGAAGGCATCGAGGATCGCGCCGCGCTCTTTGCGCCCTTCATCGTCGCGGAGGTGCGCAAGGCCGAGCAGCATCCCAATGCCGACAAGCTGCGGGTCTGCGAGGTTTTCACCGGTGCCGAGACCTTCCAGGTCGTCTGCGGCGCGCCGAATGCGCGCGCCGGCATGAAGGGTATTTTCGCGCCCGTCGGTTCGACAGTCCCCGGCACGCAGCTGCTGCTCAAGGCCGCCAATATCCGCGGTGTGGCGTCCAACGGCATGCTCTGCTCCGAACGCGAGATGGGCCTGACCGACGAACATACCGGCATTATCGATCTGCCGCTCGACACGCCGCTGGGTGCGCCGATGGCCAAGGTCTTCGGGCTGGACGATCCGGTGATCGAGATCAAGCTGACGCCCAACCGTGGCGATTGCCTCGGCGTGCGCGGCATCGCCCGCGATCTCGCCGCTGCCGGTCTCGGCACGCTCAGGCCGCTGGAGATCGCGATCGTGCCGGGCGCCTATGCGAGCCCGATCACTGTTTCGCTCGATTTCCCGGCCGGTGCCGAACGCGCCTGCCCGATCTTTGTCGGCCGCCATATCCGCAAGGTGAAGAACGGGCCGTCGCCGGCCTGGCTGCAGCAGCGCCTCAAGGCCATCGGCCTGCGGCCGATCTCGGCGCTGGTCGATATCACCAATTTCTTCACCTACGATCTCGGCCGCCCGCTGCATGTCTTCGATGCCGCCAAGGTGAAAGGCAATATCCAGGCCCGTCTGGCCAAGGCCGGCGAAAAGCTGCTGGCGCTGGACGGCAAGGAGTATGCGCTGGATGACAGCATCACCGTGATCGCCGATGAGGCCGGCCCTGAAGGGCTCGGCGGCGTGATGGGCGGCGAACATACCGGCTGCTCCTTCGAGACCACCGAGGTCTTCGTCGAATCCGCCTGGTTCGATCCGCTGCGCACGGCCGCCACCGGGCGCAAGCTCGGCATCCATTCCGATGCGCGCCACCGCTTCGAGCGGACCGTCGATCCGGCTTTCGTGAAATCCGGCATTGATGTGGCCACCGCGATGATTCTCGATCTCTGCGGCGGCGAGCCGGGGGAGACGGTGATTGCCGGCAAGGAGCCGGACTGGAAGAAGACCGTCACCCTGCGGCCCACGCGCCTGCTGGGTCTCGTGGGCTTCGACCTGCCGGTGGCGGAGCAGACCCGCATCCTGACGGCGCTCGGATTCAAAGTCACCACAGCCGGTGATGCTCTGTCGGTCGAGGTTCCGAGCTGGCGCCCGGATATCGACGGCGAGGCCGATCTGGTCGAGGAAATCGCGCGTCTTCACGGTTTCGATGCCATTCCGGCCGAACCGCTGCCGCCGCTGCGCGCCGTGCCGGCCCCGGCGCTCACCGCGGCGCAGCGCCGCGTGCGCATGGCCAAACGCGCGCTCGCCGCCCGCGGCCTCACCGAGGCGATCACCTATTCCTTCATCCGCAAGGCCGAGGCCGAGGCCTTCGGCGGCGGGCAGGAAGAGCTGCTGCTGGTCAATCCGATCAGCGCCGACATGGACGCCATGCGGCCCTCGATCCTGCCGGGTCTGATGGCGGCGACAAAACGCAACATGGATCGCGGCAGCATGGATGTCGCGCTGTTCGAGGTCGGGCCGCAATATGCGAGCGTCGCCATGGACGGCCAGGCCATGGTGGCCACCGGTCTGCGTCGTGGCGCCACCGGCGCGCGGCACTGGCGCGACAAGTCGCGCGCCGTCGATGCCTATGACGCCAAGGCGGATGCGCTCGCCGCACTCTCGGCGGCCGGCGTCGATGTCGGTCCGCTGATGGTGATGGATGGCGCGCCCGGCTGGTATCACCCCGGCCGCTCCGGCACGCTGCGGCTCGGTCCGAAAACCATTCTGGCCGCCTTTGGCGAGCTGCATCCGCGCGCCCTGCAGGCGATGGATGTGAAGGGGCCGCTGGTCGGCTTCGAAGTGTATCTCGACCGCATCCCGGCCAGCCGCGCCAAGCCAGGCGTGCGCACCAAACCGGCGCTGAGGCTTTCGGAGCTGCAGGCGGTCGAACGCGACTTCGCCTTCATCGTCGATGCCGGTGTTGCCGCCGAGACGCTGCTGAAAGCCGTGCGCGGCGCCGACAAGGCGCTGATTGCCCGCACCAGCGTGTTCGATGTCTTCGCCGGCCCGGGGATTCCCGAGGGCAGGAAGTCGCTCGCCATCACGGTCCGACTCGAACCCTCGCAGCAGACGCTGACCGATGCGGAGATCGAGGCGGTGGCGAAAAAGATCGTGGCTGCGGCCGAGAAGGCCTGCGGCGCGACACTGCGGGCCTAGCCGAAAATGCTGGTGCTCGGCGTCCATTCCGGTTGGCAGGACGCCGGCGCCGCCGTCTTCGACGGCTACAGGCTGCTGGCCGCCGCCCCGCTGGCGCGGCTGAGCGGCGTCGCCCATGACGGCGGACGGCTTCCGGTGGAAGCCATCGCGGAGTGCCTCGATATCGCCCATGTGCGCGCCGGCGATATCGGCGGCCTGGCGCTGAGCCAGGGGCTGTTTCCCGGCCGGCATTTTCGCGCGTTGTCGCTGTCCCGCCGGGTCGGCCGCGGGTTGCGCAGCCTGCTCGGCCGCGACACGCCGATCAGCCTGCTGGATGAAGCCCGCAAGCATCATCGTTCCAGCCCGGAAAGCCTGCTCGATCTCGGCATGCTGGCCGGCGATCTCGGCCTCAACCGCCATATCCCGGTGCGGGTCTTTGATCGTCACACCGCCCATGCGCTGCTGGCGCTGACCGCCGCGCCCTGGGCCGACGACACGCTGGTCTTCACTGCCGACAGCAGCGGCTGCATCGCCCGCGTGCTGAAATACGGCCGGCTCGCCACGCTGACCGGCGATGAGGCCGACACGGCGGAAACCGATTCTCCCGGCCGTCTGGTCGATCTCGCCGTCGACGGCCTCGGCCTGCCCGATGCCGCGGCGCTGTTCGCGCTGAGCGCCCATGCCAGCGCGAATGGGGGCGAACCGGTCCTCGCCGAGGCCTTCAAGGCGCATGTCACGGTCGATGCGCAGGGGCGGATCGTGACGGATTTCTCGGCCGAGGGCGGTGCGGCACGCTGGCTGCGCCGGCTCGCCGAGGGCCAGCCGCCGGCGCTGGTCGCCGCCTCGCTCGGCAAGCTGCTGGTCGACCGCTTCGCCGAAGCGATCCAGGTTCTGCTCGACCGCCAGATGCTGCGCCGCGTCGCGCTCGGCGGTCCGCTGCTCGCCGATCCGGTGCTGTTGCAGCAGTTGCAGCAGACACTCGGCGACGGCATCGCGGTGGCCGTGCATGCCGCGCCCGACGAGACCGCGCTGCCGCTCGGCGGCGCGCTGGCCCTGCTGCAGCAGCAGGACGGGTTGGAGACTTTCCTGCGCCAGCGCCGGCCGCTGCAGGCCGCCGCCTGGGGCCGCGATTATTCTGCCGATCTCGATCCGGTGCTGGGCAATGCCGGCTGCCGCATGGTCAGCCGCGACCCGCTGCGCGCCGCCGCCGCCCTGCTCAATGCCGGCAAGGTGATCGCCATCGGCGAGGGCCGCGGCATCGGCGCCAGCGGCGGCATGACTCGCACCATCCTGTTTGCCGGCGGCGATGCAGATGCGGTCGCGACGGTGAATGCCCGGCTCGACCGACCGGCCTTCCTGCCGCCCGTGCTTTACGCATCGCGCGAGGCATTGACCGACCTGCTGCCGGCCTGGCGCGATCCGGCGGTGGCCGCCGCGCTGGCGCCGCGCTGGGCGCCGCAGCTGCCGGCGGCGGCGCGGCATCCGCTGCGCGCCGAGGCGGTGGAGGCCGGGCAGCAGCCTGTGCTGCATGGCCTGCTGGAGGCTTACAAGTCGCTCAGCTGGCTGCCGGCTTTGCTCGGCCTGCCGATGCAGATCGGCAGCGAGCCGGCGCTGGATGCGCCGTCCGACCTGCTGCGCCTGCTGCGCGACGGCCGCGTCGACTACATCGTCACCGACCAGGCAGTGTGGGAACGCGCGACCTGAGCCCGCGCACCATGCTGTCCGTCGCTATGCCGGCCCGGCATCGACTGAGGCAACAGCGGCATTGGCCGGACTGAAGCCGGCCGCGCTAGACTCCTCCGTACAAAACAAAAACCGGAGGAAACCCCATGCGTCATTTCACGCGTCATCTCATGCTCGCGGCCGCCGCGCTGCTGCCGCTGTTCGCGGCCGGCCATGCAGCCGCGCAGGCCTGGCCGTCCAAGGCCATCACCGTGGTGGTGCCCTATGCCGCCGGCGGGCCTACAGATACGGTGGCGCGGCTGACCGCGCTCGGCCTGTCGCGCCAGCTCAACAATCACAGCGTGGTGGTCGAGAATGCCACCGGGGCCGGCGGCACCATCGGCGCCAACCGCGTCGCCACCGCCGAGCCCGACGGCCATACCCTGCTGGTGCATCATGTCGGCATCTCCACGGCGGCCACGCTGTACCGCAAGCTGCCCTACGATACCAAAACCGCCTTCGCGCCCATCGCGCTGCTGACCGATTCCGCCATGACCATCATCGCGCGCGAGGATTTCCCGCCCAACACCCTGCCCGAACTGATCGCCCATCTGCGCAAGGAGGGCAAAAAGATCTCCTACGGCAATGCCGGCATCGGCGCCGCCTCGCATCTCTGCGGCATGCTGATGATGTCGGCGATGGGCGTGCAGCTCAACACGGTGGGCTATCGCGGCAATGCGCCGGTGATGCAGGACCTGCTGGGCAAGTCGCTCGACATGACCTGCGATCAGGCCACCAACACCACCGGCCAGATCAAGGCCAAAAAGGTGAAGGCCTATGCCATCACCACCAAGCAGCGGATCAGTGATCTGCCCGACCTGCCGACCGCCGACGAGGCGGGCCTGAAGGGTTTCGAGGTCAATGTCTGGCATGCGCTCTATGCGCCGAAGGGCACCCCCGACGCCGTCGTGCAGAAGCTGGCCGCCGCCGTGCGCGGCGCGCTCAAGGATGCCGAGATCGTCAGGCGCTTCGCCGAGATCAACACCACCACGGCCTCGGATGCCCGCGCCACGCCCGACGCGCTGAAGGCGCATCTCTATGCCGAAATCGACAAATGGGCGCCGCTGATCAAGGCCGCCGGCCAGTATGCCGACTAAGGCCAATGTGACTCTGCTAGCGTAATCTGTTTAAGTCTCCCCAGACCTCAAGATCAAAAAAGGACGCGTACCGACATGGCAAAGCACAGGATCGCCACCATCCCTGGCGACGGCATCGGCAAGGAAGTGGTGCCCGAAGGCCTGCGGGTGATGGATGCCGCCGCCCGCCGCTTCAACATCGATTTCCAGTTCGATCATTTCGACTGGAGCGTGGATTACTACCTCAAGCACGGCGCCATGATGCCGGCCGACTGGAAAGAGAAGATCGGCGGCCATGACGCCATCTTCTTCGGCGCCGTGGGCTGGCCGGAAAAGGTGCCGGACCATATCTCGCTCTGGGGTTCGCTGATCCAGTGGCGCCGCGAATTCGACCAGTATGTGAATCTCCGTCCGGTGCGCCTGATGCCGGGCATCCCGTCGCCGCTGGCCAATCGCAAGGTCGGCGATATCGATTTCTGGGTGGTGCGCGAGAATACCGAGGGCGAATATTCCTCGATCGGCGGCCGCATGTTCCACGGCACCGAACGCGAATTCGTGGTGCAGGAAACCATCCTCAGCCGTATCGGCACCGACCGCATTCTCAAATTCGCCTTCGAACTGGCGCAGAGCCGGCCGAAGAAGCATCTCACCTCGGCCACCAAGTCGAACGGCATCTCGATCACCATGCCCTACTGGGACGAGCGCGTGGCCGAGATGAAAAAGGGTTATCCGGGCGTGCGGGTCGACCAGTATCACATCGACATCCTGACCGCGCATTTCGTCCAGCATCCCGACTGGTTCGATGTCGTGGTCGGCTCGAATCTCTTTGGCGACATCCTTTCCGATCTCGGTCCGGCCTGCACCGGCACTATCGGCATCGCACCGTCGGCTAATCTCAATCCCGAGCGCAAGTTCCCTTCGCTGTTCGAGCCGGTGCATGGCTCGGCGCCGGATATCGCCGGCAAGGGGATCGCCAATCCGGTCGGCCAGATCTGGTGCGGCGCCATGATGCTGGAGCATCTCGGCCACAAGGAGGCCGGCGCCGCGGTGCTGAAAGCCATCGAGGCGGTGCTCGAAGCCGGACCGCGCACGCCCGATATGGGCGGCCAGGCCAATACCCAGGATGTCGGCAAGGCAATCGCCGAGGCGGTGGCCAAGGGATAGCACGCTCTCGTTGTCATGCCCGGGCTTGACCCGGGCATCTCAGCCAGACC
>NZ_JAOZVR010000051.1 GCF_025869515.1 Ferrovibrio sp. | reverse complement strand
CGCCGACCTGCGCGGCGCCATCCTGCGCGGCGCCGTGCTGGAATTTGCCGATCTCTCGGGCGCCGATCTGCGCGATGGGCGCCTGCTCAAACCCGATGAAGACGGCAATCTGGTGCCGATTGCCGTGGGCGGCGCGGTCACCGAGAAAGCGCATATGACGCATTCCAAGCTGGTCGGTGCCAAGCTGGGCCGGTTGATGAGCCAGCAGGCCGATCTCAGCCATGCCAACCTGGCCAATGCCCGGCTGGTCGATGCCGACCTGTCGAATTCCGATCTGCGTGGCGCGATTTTCGTCGGGGCCGATCTCACCAATACCAATATGAACGGCTGCAGCCTGTCGGGTGCCGTGCTTGCCGGCGCCATGCTCAACGGCACGAAATTCGATGGCGCCGATCTTGCCGGCGCCTTTTTCCGGCAAAGCGAAATGCGCGATGCCCGGCTCGGCGGCGCCATGCTGCCCAAGGCCATCACCGATCTCGACAAGCCGCTGCAGATCATCCTGCGCGAACATCTGGCCTGGACGGATTCGCTCGGCGCCAAGGGACGCCGTGCCGATTTCAGCCGCATCGACATGTCCGGCGTCAAACTGGCCCAGATCGATCTTTCGGCCGCCCTGTTCGTGCAATCCACCCTGGTGGAGGCCGATTTCAGCGGCGCCAGCCTGACCATGTGCGATTTCACCGACGCGATGCTGTTGAATGCCCAGTTCGGCGCCGCCGATCTGCGCGGGGTGAAATTCAGCGGTGCCAACCTGATCGGCAGCAATTTCCGGGGCGCAAAGATGTCACCGATGCCGATCTCGTCCCTGCATGGTAAACGCTGGCATGCCAATCTGGAGAATGCCAATCTCAGCCAGTCCAACCTCAGCGCCTGCGACCTTGAAGGCGCCAACCTGACCCGTTCGATCCTGATGCATGCCGACTTGCGCGACGCCAACCTGAAAGGTGCCAATTTCCGCGGCGCCGACCTGACCGGAGCGGATTTGCGGGATGCCCAGGTGTCCGGCGCCGACTTCACCGGCGCCAGCGGTGTCAACCTGTCGTGAACCATCCCCGCCTATGCTAGGCTGGCCAGCAAGGGCCAGAAACAGATACCGCAAGCATGAATAATCCCGTCAAGGTCATTGCCCAGTATGAAGTGGACGAAATGTTCGAGTCCCATGCCAATTACGTGCGCGGCGTACGCGGCGGCAAGCGCATGGTGCTGCATTTCCGCGACGCCTCACGGGTGGATTTCAGCGGCAAGGAACTGACCTCGGCCGATTTCGTCGGCAGCAAGCTCAACTATGCCGATTTCAGCCATGCCGCGCTGGTCGGCTCGTCCTTCTTCGCCGCCGACATGCAGGGCGCCGATTTTCGCCGCGCCGACCTGACCAAGGCCGATCTGCGCGGCGTCAACCTGCGCAACGCCAACCTCGAATCCGCCAACCTGACCAATGCCGATATCCGCGACGGCGTGCTGCTGCGGCCGGACGAAGACGGCAACCTGATCGCCGTGCTCAAGCGCGCCACCTCGATCGACAATGCCAAAATGGCCGGTGCCAACCTCACCTCCGCCAAGCTCGGCAAGGTCGTCGGCCGCAACACCGATCTGAGCAACTGCAATTTTTCCAATGCCAAGCTGAATGGCGCCGACCTCTCCGGCTCCAACCTGTCGGGCTGCCTGTTCACCGGCGCCGACCTCACCGCCTCGAACCTGTCGCACTGCATTCTGCATGGTTCGGTTCTGGCAGGGGCCGTGCTGAACGAAACCAATTTCGAAGGCGCCGATCTGACGGCTGCCTATTTCCGCCCGATCGACCTGCGCGATGCCGACGTCACCAAGGCGATCATGCCGCGCAGCCTGGAAAGTCTCGACCGCTCGCTGCAGTTCATCGTCAAGGAACATCTCACCTGGATCGAGACGCTGGGCAAGCAGGGCATGCGGGTGGATTTCAGCCGCTACGATCTCTCCGACCTCAAGCTGACCAACATCAACTTCTCGGCCGGCGATTTCTCCTACGCCATCCTGCGCAACACCGATTTCTCCGGCTCGCGCTTCGTGCTGTCGGACCTGCGCGGTGCCATGATGCTGAATGCCAATTTCGCCACCTGCAATCTGCAGGGCGCCAAATTCGACCGCGCCATCATGACCAATGCCGATTTCCGCGGCGCCAAACTTTCCACGGTCAGCATCACCGGCGCGATGCATCGCCGTCAGTCGGCCTCGCTGCAGGAATGCAACCTGACCCAGGCCAAGTTCCAGGGCGCCGATCTGGAAGGCGCGGTGTTCAACCGCTCGATCCTGACGCTGGCCGACTTCCGCAGCGCCAACCTGCGCGGCTGTTCCTTCCTCGACGCCGATCTCACCAACACCGATCTGCGCGGTGCCGATCTGGAAGGCGCCGACCTGCGCGGCGCCATCGGCTTCAAGGTTCCGAAGCCGAACATGGAAAAGAGCAGCGACTAGGCCGCCGCTCCTTCTTCCTCCAGCGATGGCGGTAGCGCATCCAGCGCCGGCATCTGCGACAGCAGGATGACGGCAAGCTGCACGCCGTAACCGATCACCGCCAGCCAGATCGCCGCCTCAAGCCCGAACCGCTCACCGATAAACCCGCCGGCCAGCGCGCCAAGCGGCCGCATGCCGAGCGTCGCCACCTGCTGGATCGCGCTGACGCGGCCGATCAGGCGCAGCGGCACGATGGCCTGGCGCAGACTGGTCTGGCCGATGGTCCACAGCATCGGCCCGAAGCCGAACAGGAAAAACCCTGCCAGCAGCATCATGAAAGCGGCATCGCCACGCATCAGCGTCGTGGCGCCGATGGCGAAAGCGGCGAACAGCGAGGTTGCCGGGCCAAGCAGGATCATGATGCCGAGCCGCAGGCGGGTATGGATCATTGGTGCTGCCAGCGCGGCCAGCAGCATGCCGAGCCCCTGCGCGCCGAGCGCGATGCCGGTTTGCGCCGGGGTCAGGCCGAGCGTGTTGACGGCGAACAGCACGAACACCGCCATCAGCACGAACCAGCTGAAATTCCACGCCATGGCGCAGGCGGCGATGGCGCGCAGCAACGGATGGCGCCACACCACGATCAGCCCCTCGGTCAGTGCCTGACGGATCGGCGGCTTTTCGGTCATGGCGACATCGCGCCGCATGCCGGGTGTCAGCAGCAATGCCACTGTGATCGCCGAGGTGACGGCCGAAACCGCCAGCGCCCAGGCCGGCGAGGTCCAGCCGGCAATCGCGCCGGCGAGACCCGGCCCGAGGAAGACGGCAGCGGCGCGGGTGAATTCGATTTTCGCATTGGCGGCCGGCAGACCGTCTCTGGCCACGATGGCCGGCAGATAGGCCTGGGCCGCGACATTGAACAGCACCGTGCAGGCCGAGAGCGCGAAGCCGAGTACCGCGAGGCTGGCCAGATCGAGCCGGCCGGCAAAAGCCAGCAGCGGCACCAGCGCCAGCAGCAGCGCGCGGCCGGCCTCGCTGCCGGCCATCAGATAATGCCGCGGCAGCCGGTCGGCCCAGAGGCCGGCCAGCAGCGACAGCAGCAGATACGGCAGGGTCTGGGCGGCGCTCAGCGCCCCCATCGTCTCGGCGGTGGCGCCCAGCATCAGCGCCGCCATCAGCGGGATCGCCGCCATGGCGAGCTGTTCGGCGCCATTGGCGGCCAGGTTGGCGAAGGACAGGCGACTGAGGGGTGTCATGACAGGCAGGCTCCAGGGGCTGTAACCGGGGTAAAGCCTTGGCCCGCCACAAACTATCCGGAAGTTGCGCTGTCATGCGCAGTGCGCCTGTGACAGGCGTCACCGCCGCCCTTCTATTTCATGGACAGGACCGTACAGTAATCCTATAGATCATCCGCCTCTCCTCTCGGGACCCCGACGATGACCAAGAAAAAAGCCTTCCTCTCGCTCGCCGCCCTGGCGGCGGTTGCCGGCGCCGCTTATGGCGGCTGGCACTGGTGGAGCTACAGCCGCTTCATCGAAACCACCGACAATGCCTATATCGGCGCCGACATCACCGTGGTGGCGCCGAAGGTGACCGGCTACATCACGACCATGGCCGTGGCCGACAACCAGCAGGTCAGGGCCGGCACTGTGCTGTTCGAGATCGATGCCAGCGACTACCGCGCCAAGGTGGCGCAGGCCCAGGCCGCCGTGCAGGCGCGCCACGCCGCCATCGACGTGATCGACAAACAGCTGGCCAGCCAGCAGGCGACGATTGCCGAGGCCGATGCCTCCTGGCGCAGCACCCGCGCCGACCAGGTACGCAGCGAGGAAGACCTCAAGCGCTACCGCCAGCTCGCCGCCTCCAATTATGTCTCGAACCAGAAGCTCGAAGTGGCGCAGGCCGACCAGCGCAAGGCCAGGGCCGCGGTCGACCGTGCCGACGCCGCCAGGTCGGTCGAGCAGAACCAGATTGCCGTGCTGCAGGCCAACCGCGTGCAGGCGCTGGCCCAGCTCGCGCAGGCCGGGGCCGACCTCGCCGCCGCGCAGCTCGATCTCGACAACACCGTGATCCGCGCGCCCGTCGATGGCGTGATCGGCAACCGCACCGGCCAGACCGGCCAGTATGTGAAACCGGGTACGCAGATCATGGTGATCGTGCCGACCGACGAAATTTATGTCGTCGCCAATTTCAAGGAAACCCAGCTGCGCGGCATGAAGCCGGGCCAGAGCGCCGCGCTGCATGTCGATGCCTTCCCCGACCAGGTGATCAAAGGCCATATCGACAGTTTCGCGCCGGCTTCGGGCGCCAAGTTCAGCCTGCTGCCGCCTGACAACGCCACGGGCAACTTCACCAAGATCGTGCAGCGCGTGCCGGTCAAGCTGCTGCTCGACAAGACCGGCGAGGCGCACCCGCTGCTGGTGCCCGGCATGTCAGTGGTGGTCGATATCGACAAGCGCAGCGAAACAGCCACCCGCACGGTTGCGGCGAAGTAACGCGCCATGTCTGCGCCTGCCGCCACCATGGCACAGAATCCGGCCGCCCCGTCCTCTGCCGGGGCAACGCCGAAAGGCCGGCTGATCGGCTATTTCGCCATGGTGCTCGGCATGTTCATGGCGATCCTGGATATCCAGATCGTTTCGTCGTCGCTGACCGAGATCCAGGCCGGTCTTTCGGCCTCGGCCGACGAGATCAGCTGGGTGCAGACCTCCTATCTGATCGCCGAAGTAATCATGATTCCGTTCAGCGGCTATCTCTCAAGGCTGCTGTCGACGCGCGTGCTGTTCACCGTCTCGGCGGCCAGCTTCACGCTGGCCAGCATCGGCTGCGCGCTGGCCACCAATCTGGAAACCATGATCGTGCTGCGCGCCCTGCAGGGCTTTCTCGGCGGCGCCATGATCCCGACGGTGTTTGCCAGCACCTACATGATGTTCCCGCGCGAGAAGATGGCCGGCGCCACGGTGATCATCGGCCTGGTGGCGACGCTGGCGCCCACGATCGGCCCGACGCTGGGCGGCTACCTGACCCAGCTGTTCTCCTGGCACTGGCTGTTCCTGATCAACATCGTCCCCGGTGTCATCGTCATCGCGCTGGTCTGGACCTTCATCGACATCGACAAGCCGAACTACGCGCTGCTGAAGGGCTTCGATTATACCGGCCTGATCGGCCTTGGCCTGTTCCTCGGCAGCCTGGAATACGTGCTGGAGGAAGGTACCCGCAACGACTGGTTCGCCGACGAGGCGATCCGCGGCTTCACCGCCGCCAGCATCCTCGGCGCCGTGCTGTTCTTCTGGCGCAGCCTCACCTACAGCAACCCGATCGTCGACCTGAAGGCTTTCCGCAACCGCAACTTCGCCACCGGCTGCCTGTTCAGCCTCACCATCGGCGTCGGCCTCTACGGACTGGTCTACCTGCTGCCGCTCTATCTCGGCCGCGTGCGCGGGCTGAACAGCCTGCAGATCGGCGAGGTCATGTTCGTCACCGGCCTGGCGCAGTTCCTTTCCGCGCCGCTGGCCGGTTTCCTCGCCCGCAAGGTGCCCGATCCGCGCCCCGTGCTGGCTTTCGGCTTCGCCCTGCTGGCGGCCAGCACCTGGCTGATGTCGGACCTGACCGGCGACTGGCAGTTCGACCAGCTGCTGCTGCCGCAGATCATGCGCGGTGCCGCGCTGATGTTCTGCATCGTGCCGATCAACGTGATCGCGCTCGGCACCCTGCCGCAGAACGAATTGAAGAATGCCAGCGGGCTTTATAACCTGACGCGCAACCTCGGCGGCGCCTTCGGCCTCGCCGGCATCAACACGATCATGACCGAACGCACCAATTTCCACTGGAACCGCATGGTGGACTTCATCAATCCCGGCCGCTGGGAAGTGCAGCAGTATATGGACAGTATCGCCGGCCTGTTCGGCGACCGCACCGCCGCCGACCAGACGGCCTTCGCCGTGAAAATGCTGACCACCAAGGTGCAGGGCCAGGCCTATATCATGAGCTTCATCGACGTGTTCACCCTGCTGACCATCCTGTTCGCCGCCGCAGCCGTCGCCGTGGCTTTCGCGCAGAGGCCGAAGCAGGCCCCCGCGTCGGGAGACGCGCATTGACCCGGGCCGCTCCGATCAGACGAGGCACGCCCAAAAGAGGCAGGCCCGTCGATGCCGCCAAACGCGCCGCGATCCTGGAAACGGCACGCGAGCTGTTCTTCGAGCATGGCTACGGCATCGGCCTGGAAACCATCGCCGTGAAGGCCGGCGTGTCGCGCCAGACCATCTACAATCTTTTCGATTCGAAAGACGACCTGTTCGCCGCCATCGTGCAGGATACCTCGGGCCAGATCACCGCGGCGCTGGCCGAACTGTCGCCCGAAGCGACGCCGCGCGAGGTGCTGACCGCGCTCGGCATCGGCTTCCTGACCAAGATTCTGTCCGACCGTGCCGTGCAGTTCCAGCGCCTGCTGATCGGATCGTCGGCCAGTTTCC
The DNA here is from genome assembly GCF_025869515.1 of Ferrovibrio sp. Lineage (GTDB taxonomy): Bacteria > Pseudomonadota > Alphaproteobacteria > Ferrovibrionales > Ferrovibrionaceae > Ferrovibrio. Next base: position 59,897 of record NZ_JAOZVR010000051.1, on the reverse strand, counting down.
CGACGCTCGGCCCGACCTTCTATGCCAACGGCCCGGGGCGCGGCCTCGCCCGCCTCGCCGCCTTCCTCGACCGCGAAACCGAAACCGGCCGCCTCGCCGTCGACGATCCCGTGCTGGCGGCCGAACAGTTCTTCGGCATGCTGATGGGCCATCGCAGCATGCGCCGCACGCTGCGCATCGATGGCGAGATGCCGGAAGCCGAGATTCGCCGCCGGGTGGACAGCGCGGTCAGCGCCTTCCTGCGCGCCTACAGCAAACCGGCTTAATTCTCCAGCGACTTGGTCGCGATCTCGTAGGTATCGCGCGACAGGCTCGGCTGGGCCAGCACGCGGCGCAGCTGCGCCTTCATCTTATCCTGCCGGCCGGCATCGAACCGGCGCCAGCGGCCCAGCGGCCCCAGCAGGCGCGCGGCCAGCTGCGGATTGATCGGCTCGATCTCCAGGATGCGGTCGGCGTGGAATTCATATCCGGAGCCATCGGCGGCATGATAGCGCAGCGCGTTGGTGGTGAAGGCGCCGACCAGCGCGCGCACCTTGTTCGGCTTCTGCAATGAAAACGCCGGATGTTTCAGCAGGCCTCTCACCTGCTGCAGCGTATCGGGCAGCGCCGAGATCGCCTGCAGCATCAGCCATTTGTCGAGCACCAGCGGATCGTCGGCAAAACGCTGGTAGAAATCATCGAGCGCCGACTGCCGCTCCGGCCCGGCGATATCGACCAGCAGGCGCAAGGCCGCCGCGCGGTCGGTCATGTTGTCGGCCCTGATATACTGGTCGTGGATCAGGCGCTGCAGGCCGGCATCGCCATCCGCCAGTTCGGCCAGATAGGACAGCGCCGCATTCTTCAGCGCGCGCCGCCCGGCCGATGCGGCATCGGGACTATAGGGACCGGGCACGGCATTGGACGCATAGGCGTCTTCCAGCAGCGGGCGGAAGCGGTGCGCGATCTCCTGCCGCAGCGCCCGGCGCGCGGCATGGATGCCCTCGACATCCACCACCGCCATGCGGTCGGCGACATAATCCTCGCTGGGCAGGGTGATCGCCTCGGCGATGAAGGCCTTTTCCAGCATGTCGTCGCGCAGCGTCTGGCCGATGGCCTCGATGAAGGCCGGATCGAACGGCTGCGACGGATCGGCCACCCGCTTCAGCAGCAGCTCGGTGGCATACTGCTGGCCGGCTTCCCAGCGCGCGAAAGCGTCGCTGTCATGTGCCATCAGAAAGGCCTGCGCCGCGCCATCCTGCCTGGCCTTCACCAGCACCGGCGCCGAGAAGCCGCGGTTGAGCGAAATGGCTTTCGGCTCCGGCACGCCCTTGAAGCGGAAGGTCTGCTTCGGCGCGGTCAGCGACAGCACGCCGGGCTTCGGCATAGCGGCGACATCGCCATCCAGCTTCAGCGCGATATCCTGGCCCTGCGCATCCAGCAGGCCGAGACGGAATGGCATATGCACCGGCTGTTTCACCGGCTGGCCCGGCGTCGGCGGCACGGTCTGCGTCACCGTCAGGTCGTAGTCGCCGCTGGCGGCATCGTAGCGGCCCTCGACCGCCACCTCCGGCGTGCCGGCCTGGCTGTACCAGAGCTGGAACTGCGACAGGTCGGCGCCATTGGCATCGGCCATGGCGGCGACGAACTGGTCGCAGGTCGCGGCTTCTCCATCGTGGCGTTCGACGTACAGTTTCATGCCCTTCTGGAAGCCATCCTCGCCCAGCATGGTGTGGATCATGCGGATGACTTCGGAGCCCTTCTCGTAAACCGTCGCGGTATAGAAATTGTCGATGGCGATGTAGCTGTCCGGCCGGATCGGATGCGCCAGCGGCCCGGCATCCTCGGGGAACTGGCGCGACCGCAGCGCGCGCACATCCTGGATGCGCCGCACCGGCCGCGAACGCATGTCGGCGGAGAATTCCTGGTCGCGGAAAACCGTGAGGCCTTCCTTCAGCGACAGCTGGAACCAGTCGCGGCAGGTGATGCGGTTGCCGGTCCAGTTGTGAAAATATTCATGCGCCACCACGGCTTCGATGCCGGCATAATCCACATCGGTGGCGGTTTCCGGATCGGCCAGAATGTATTTGTCGTTGAAGACATTCAGGCTCTTGTTCTCCATCGCGCCCATATTGAAATCGCTGACGGCGACGATGTTGAACAGGTCGAGATCGTATTCCAGGCCGAAGCGCGTCTCGTCCCAGCGCATCGAACGTTTCAGCGCGTCCATGGCATAGGCCGTGCGGCCTTCCTTGCCGTGTTCGACGAAAATCCGCAGCTTCACCTTGCGGCCACTGCGGGTGACGAACACGTCCTCGTTGACGGCGAGATCGCCGGCGACAAGGGCAAAGAGATAGCTCGGCTTGGGAAACGGGTCATGCCAGACAGCGAAATGCCGGCCGTCCGACAGGCTGCCTTCTTCCAGCAGGTTGCCGTTCGACAGCAGCACCGGGCAGGCGTTTTTGTCAGCCCGGATGGTGGTGCGGTAGACCGTCATCACATCGGGGCGGTCGAAGAAATAGGTGATGCGCCGGAAGCCTTCCGCCTCGCATTGCGTGCAATAGACGCCGCTCGACTGGAACAGGCCCGAAAGCTGCGTATTGCCCTTCGGGTTGATGCGGGTCTCGATCTCCAGCACGAAAGGCGCCGCCGGCACCGCCGGAATGGTCAGGGCCTGCGCATCGGTCTTGTAATCGGCATGCGCCAGCCGGTGCCCGTCGATGGTCACCGACAGCAGGTCGAGGTCCTCGCCATCCAGCACCAGCGGCGTGCCGGGTTTCAGCGGCTGCAGCGCCAGCCGCGACTTCACCCGCGTGGCCTCGGGCTGCAGGTCGAATTCCAGATCGACGGTCTCGATGCGGAAATCCGGAGCGCGGTAATCCTTGCGATGGATGGCGGTCGGCTGCGCGGTCATGCACTCACCTTAAATATCGTAAACCTCTAACACCCCCGGCAGCACGCGGATCTGGTGGCGCGTGGTCGGGTTGATCGAATAAGCCTGCGGCAGCTTAATCTCGGCTTCGATGCCGCCGGGCACGCCGGGCTCTTCCAGCTTGAGGCCGAGATAGACCTGGCCCCTGCCCTTGCCGGCCTTGTCGAGCAGGCTTCTGATCTGCGGCAGCGAGCGGTCGCTCTCCACCAGAATCCTGATGCCGGCGGCGGCCCGCGCCGCCACATCGTCCAGCTTCTCGATGCGCTGGCCGTTCAGGCGCGGCTGCTCGCCATCCACCTTGGCCGAGAGATTCCACACCACGTTGGTGCCGGGCTCCAGCAGCTCGCGATGCTGCGCCAGCACCTCGGAGAACAGCATCACCTCATACATGCCCGAGGCATCCGAACACTGGACGAAGGCGAAGCGGTTGCCGGTTTTCTGCGAGGTGCGTTCCTGTTTCGAGATCACCGTGCCGGCCACCTTGACGATCTGCTCGCTGGCATGCAGCTGCTTCAGCACATCGGCATAGCGTTTGACGCCGACGCGGTTGAGCGTCGCCTGATAGGCATCGAGCGGATGCGCCGAGAGATAGAAGCCGATCGCCTCGAATTCCTTGGCAAGCTGGTCCATCGGCGTCCAGGCCTCGCCCTCGGGCAGCTTGGGCAGGCGTTCTTCGGTCTTGCCGCCACCGAAGAGATTGACCTGGTTGCTGCTGCGCTCCTCGGCCTTGCTCTGGGCAAAGCGGACCAGCGTCTCCAGCGACGCCATCACCCTGGCGCGATTCTTTTCCAGGCCATCGAAGGCGCCGGCCTTGGCGATGTTTTCCAGCATGCGCTTGTTCAGCGCCGAGGGATCGACCCGGCCGGCAAAATCGAACAGCGACTTGAACGGGCCGTTCTTCTCGCGCTCGGCGACAATCTGCGCCATCGGCGCGGCGCCGACATTGCGCACGGCCGACAGCGCATACCGGATCGCGCCTTTCTCGTGGCGGTCGTATTCGACCGAGAATTCGACCTGCGAACGATTGATATCCGGCGGCAGCAGCGTGATGCCCTGGCGCGCACATTCCTGGCGAAACACGTTCAGCTTGTCGGTATTGGAGATATCCAGCGTCATCGAGGCGGCGATGAACTCGACCGGATAATTGGCCTTCAGATAGGCGGTCTGCCAGGCGACCAGCGCATAGGCGGCCGCATGGCTCTTGTTGAAACCGTAGCCGGCGAATTTCTCCACCAGCTCGAAGATGAAGGCGGCACGCTCGGCATCAACGCCCTTGGCCTTGGCGCCCTCGACGAAGCGGTCCTTCTGCGCATCCATCTCGGCCTTGATCTTCTTGCCCATGGCGCGGCGCAAGAGATCGGCATCGCCGAGCGAATAGCCGGCCAGGACCTTGGCGATTTCCATCACCTGTTCCTGATAGATGATGACGCCGTAGGTTTCCTCCAGCACCGGCTTGAGCCAGTCGTGCAGGTAATCCGGCTTTTCCCTGCCGTGCTTGCGGGCGATGTAGCTCGGGATGTTTTCCATCGGGCCCGGGCGATACAGCGCCACCAGCGCGATCAGGTCCTCGAAGGCATCGGGTTTCATGTTGCGCAGCATGTCGCGCATGCCGCTGCCTTCAAACTGGAACACGCCGACCGCATCGCCGCGTCCGAGCAGGTCGAAGGTGGGCTGATCGGAGAGCGGAATGCCGGCCAGCTCGATCGGCACGCCCCGGGCGCGGATCAGCGCGACGGCCTTTTCCAGCACGTCCAGCGTCTTCAGGCCGAGGAAGTCGAATTTCACCAGGCCGGCGGCCTCGGCGTATTTCATCGAGAACTGCGTCGCCGCCATCGAGGCATGCGGATCGCGATAGAGCGGCACCAGCTCGACCAGCGGCCGGTCGCCGATCACCACGCCGGCGGCATGGGTCGAGGCGTTGCGATACAGGCCCTCCAGCTTCAGCGCCACATCCATCATGCGGCCGACGGCTTCATCGCGGTCGCGTTCTTCGCGCAGGCGCACCTCTTCCTTGATCGCCTGCGCCAGGGTCACCGGATTGGCCGGGTTGTTGGGGATCAGCTTGCAGATGCGGTCGACCTGGCCGAGCGGCAGCTGCAGCACGCGACCGACGTCGCGCAAAGCCGCACGCGCCTGCAATTTGCCGAAGGTGATGATCTGCGCCACGTTGGCCGCGCCGTAGCGGGTCTGCACATAACGGATCACCTCGTCGCGGCGTTCCTGGCAGAAATCGATATCGAAGTCGGGCATCGAGACGCGTTCCGGATTGAGGAAGCGTTCGAACAGCAGGCCGAAGCGGAGCGGGTCGAGGTCGGTGATGGTCAGCGCCCAGGCAACCACCGAGCCGGCGCCCGAACCGCGGCCCGGACCCACGGCGATGCCCTTGCGTTTCGACCACTGGATGAAGTCGGCCACGATCAGGAAGTAGCCGGGGAATTTCATGTTGATGATCGTCTCGCATTCGAATTCGAGACGGTCGTAATAGACCTTGGCCTTGTCCGGGTCGGTGATGCCGATCTGCTGCAGGCGCTCTTCCAGGCCGTCGCGCGCCATGCGGCGCAGCATGTCGGCCTCGCTTTCCCCCGTACCGTCACCGAAATTGGGCAGGATCGGGGCGCGTTCGTTGGCCTTCACGGCGCAGCGCCGGGCGATCACCAGCGTGTTGTCGATGGCTTCGGGCAGGTCGGCGAACAGCACCCGCATCTCTTCGGCCGACTTGAAGCGGTGGTCGGGCGTCACCCGGCGGCGGTCCTGCTCGCTGACATAGGCGCCTTCGGCGATGCAGAGCAGCGCGTCATGCGCCTCGTACATATCCTCGTCGGGGAAATAGCAGTCGTTGGTGGCGACCAGCGGCAGGTTCAGCTCGTAGGCCAGGTCGAGCAGGCCGGGCTCGCTCTTGGCTTCCGAGGTCCAGCCGTGGCGCTGCAGTTCGACATAGAGCCGGCCGGGGAAAATCCCGGCCAGCGCGACCAGCTGTTCGCGCGCCGCTTCCATCTGGCCGTCCAGCAGCAGACGGGCAATCGGGCCGCCGGGGCCGCCGGTCAGACAGATCAGGCCGGTATTGCAGGCCTCCAGGTCTGCCCATTGGATCTGCGCCACCTCGCCCGGCGGCGGCTCCAGATAGGCCTTGGTCGAGAGCTTCATCAGGTTGGCGTAACCGGCCTCGGTCTGGGCCAGCAGCACGATCCGGTCGGGGTCGGGCTTGCGCAGGTTGCGGGCGCTCGGCTGGGCATGGTCGGCGCGGGCGAGGCTGAGCTGGCAGCCGATGATCGGCTGGATGCCCTTGCCGGCCATCTCCTTGGAGAATTCCAGCGCGCCGAACAGGTTGTTGGTATCGGTGATCGCCACCGCCGGCATGCGGTTGCGGTTGCACAGCTCGGCCAGCTTGGGCAGACGGATGGCGCCCTCGGTCAGCGAATAGGCGGTGTGGACGCGCAAATGGACGAAATCGGCGTGACTCATGAACCCCGGATGCAGCTGGATTTTCGATTCCCGTTCACGCTTTACGATACGCGACCTAGGGCCGCAAAACCAGAACGCATGGAATCCGAATCCCATAAGGAGTGTGGCGAAATTGTGTTGATTCCCAATATCTTGTGGATAAGTGCCGATTCCGGCCCAGGGTCAGGGGAACGCCTGCGGACGAATCCCAGATGCGGGAGAACGGAGCGAAAATCCGTCCTAGGATTAGCCAGCCGGGGTGCGTCGGCCTGTCGCTGGCTGCCACGACCCCGCGCATGCTAGGTAACCCGGTATGAGTGCCGCCACGCCCTTCCTGCTGAAAGACATCTGGTATTTCGCCCTGCCCGGCCACGATCTCAAGCCGGGCAAGACCAAAACCAAGATCCTGCTCAACGAGCCGGTGCTGTTTGGCCGGACGCGCGATGGTGAGGTCTTCGCCATCCGCGACATCTGCCCGCATCGCGGCGTGCCGCTGTCGGAAGGCAGCTTCGACGGCCAGGAGGTGCAGTGTCCCTACCATGGCTGGAAGTTCGGTCCGTCCGGCCAGTGCACCCATATCCCGTCGCTGGTCGAAGGCCAGGAGTTCGACATCGGCAAGATCAAGGTCCGCCGCTACCCGGTGCGGGAGCAGAACGGCCTGGTCTGGATCTGGATGGGCAAGGACGAGCCCGACCAGGAGCCGCCCGGCCTGCCCGACCTGCCGGCCGAGCTGCGCCCGACCCTGACCAAGGCGATGCTGTTCCCCTGCAGCATGGACCATGCCGTGGTCGGCCTGATGGACCCGGCCCATGTGCCCTTCATCCACCGCTCCTGGTACTGGCGCACCGGCCCGATCAAACTTAAGACAAAGTCTAAGGAATTCGGCCCAAGTCCTTATGGTTTCACGATGAAGCGGCACAAGCCGGCGATCACGCTGGCCTATCGCATCCTCGGCGCCGCGCCGGAAACCGAGATCAGCTTCCGCCTGCCCGGCGTGCGCATCGAGCATATCCGCATCGGCCGCAACAGCGTCTGGAACTTCACCGCCGTCACCCCGATCGACGACACCCAGACCGAGGTGACCAACATCTTCTTCTGGACCATGCCCTGGCTCAAGCTGCTGACTCCACTCGCACTTGTCGTCATGGACCATTTCCTGGGCCAGGACCGCGACATCCTGATCCGCCAGCAGCGCGGCCTGAAATACGACCCGACCCTGATGCTGATCCGCGACACCGATACGCAGGCGCGGTGGTATTACCAGCTCAAGAACGAATACCAGCGCGCCCGGGATGAAGGCCGGCCCTTCATGAATGCGGTGAAGGACACGGTCCTTCGCTGGCGCAGCTAATTTCGCCTTATTATTGAGCTGCAATGGCTTATGCTGGTTTATTGCCGGCTTAAGCCAGCTTATTCCCGGCTTATTTCTGCTTAGCCGGGGCTTATTTCGGCTTATTCCGTCTTATTTCGATTTCTCCTTGTCCAGCTCCGGTCGATGCACAACCGGTACGGAACATAGTGCGAACTTTATCCCGGACAAGGCCCTCATACGCTATTGCGAATTATTCGCATAATTACTAATCTGCCGCCGCATGGCGACTGATCTCGACACCCTGTTCCGCGAACACAGCCTGGAGCTGCGACGCTTCGCCTATCGCGAGACGCGCGACCGTGACCGGGCCGCCGACCTGGTGCAGGACACCTTCCTCCGCTATGCCAGCCAGCCGGCCGGCAGTTTCGGCATCGAGCAGCCGCGCTTTTTCCTCTGGCGCATCCTGCGCAACCTGGTGATCGACCTGCGCCGCAGGGAGCGCCGTCGTGGCGAACATGTCGGGCTCGACAGCATGGCCGACTCCCTGGCTGACCCTGCCCCCACCATCGACCGCCATCTCGAAGGCCGGCAGCAGCTCGCCCGCCTGCAGGCGGCGCTGAACGAACTGCCGGCGAACTGCCGCAGCGCCCTGCTGATGAACCGCCTCGACGGCATGGGCCACGCAGAAATCGCAAGCCGATTAAAGGTTTCCACCAGTATGGTGACAAAATACATCATGCGCGCGCTGCGCCATTGCGCGCGCCGCCTGGGACTGGACCGCTGAGCCAGCTCCATCCTTTCCGCTGTCGTTCCAGCCGGCAGCATCGTCTGACTCCATGCCCATGACCGCACGCCCCGCCTCTGCCCCCGTCCCAGCCGACCAGCTCGATGCGCCGCTCGATCCCCTGAGCGAGACCGCGCTGGAATGGCTGGTGCGCCTGCATGACGGCACCGCCGGCGAGGCCGACTGGGCCGCCTATGACAGCTGGCAGGCCGCAGGCCCCGAGCATCGGTCGGCAGCATTGCGTGCGGAACGCCTGTGGGAAGGCCTGGGCGCGGCCCTGCATCGCCCGCGCCGGCGCACACGCCCGCTGCTGGCCCTGCTGCTCGTCGGCCTCGGCCTGCTCGGTCTGGGGGCCGCCCTGCTGCCGGACGGCGATATCAGCACCGCCACAGGCGAACGCCGGCAGATGACGCTGGCCGATGGCTCGGCGCTGCTGCTGGATGCCGAGACCAGCCTGGATATCGAGATCACGCCAGAGCATCGCCGCCTGCACCTGCATCGCGGCGCCCTGCATGTGACGGTGGCGCCCGATCCGGCCCGCCCCTTCGAGGTGATCGCCGCCGGCACCACCACCCGGGCGCTGGGCACCGCCTTCGAGGTACGCCGGCGCGACGACAGCGTGCAGGTGACGGTGACCGAGCATGCCGTGCGCGTCAGCGCCCCAGACGGAAGCAGCCGCGCGGTGCAGAGCGGCCAGAGCCTGCGCTATGGCCCCGCCACCGGCCTGCAGACGGCACAGCCGGCGAATCTGGCCAGCCTGACCGCCTGGCAGCGCGGCCGCCTGGTCTTCGACGGCCAGCCGCTGGGCGATGTGGTGGCCGACATGCAGCGCTATCGCCGCGGCCTGATCCTGATCAGCGATGCGCGGCTGCGGGCGCTGCCGGTCACCGGCGTGTTTGCCACCGGCGACAGCGATGGCCTGGTGGAGGCCATCGCCGCCAGCCTGCCGGTGCGGGTGCTGCGCCTGCCGCTGGTCACCGTCATCCGGCCCATCGCGGCGGCCGACTGAGAATTTTTGAAAAACTGCTGTCGTGTCCCGGCCGTGCGGCGTCTTTCCCTTTGAGAGTGAGTCGCAGTTTCCTCTGGGGGATTTCCGTAATGACTGAGTTTTCCGGCGCGCGCGCCCGTCTGGCCATGATCCTGCTGGCCTCAACCGTGCTGACGCCTGCCGCCGTTCAGGCACAGTCCGCCGATATCCAGGTCGCCCAGGCGGTCGTCCTGCAGAGCTACAGCATCCCGGCCGGCCCGCTCGGCGCCGCGCTGACCGCCTTCGGCGAACGCGCCGGCCTGCGCCTGCTGGTCAGCAGCGAGCTGCTGGCCGGGCGCCAGTCGACGGCCGTCACCGGCCAGTTGACCGCCGAACAGGCGCTGCAGCGCCTGCTGACCGGCACCGGACTGACGTACCGCTTCACCGGCAACAACGGCGTCACGGTGGTGGAGATTCCGAAAAGCGGCGCCGCCACCGTGCTGCCGCCGGTGACCATCGAAGGTCGCGGCGACAGCGTGCCGTCGACTGCCATGATCGGCAATCTGCCGCCCGCCTATGCCGGCGGCCAGGTGGCGCGCGGCAGCCAGCTGGGCCTGCTCGGCAACCGCGACATCATGGATACGCCCTTCAACACCACGACCTATACCGCCAAGGCGATGCAGGACCAGCAGGCCCGCACCATCGCCGATGTGCTGGACAACGACCCGTCGGTACGCACCACCACCACGCGCGGCAGCTACGACATCCAGTACAAGATCCGCGGCTTCGACGTGCCGAACGACGACGTTGCCTTCAACGGCCTCTATGGCATCGTGCCGCGCCAGACCGCCGGCGTGGAATATGCCGAGCGGGTCGAGACCCTGCGCGGCCCCAGTGCCATGCTGGGCGGCATCAAGCCCGAAGGCTCGGTGGGCGGCGACATCAACATCGTGCCCAAGCGCGCCGAGGACGAGCCGCTGACCCGGCTGACCTTCGGTTACATGTCGGAGGCCAATTTCGGTACCCATGTCGATATCGGCCGCCGGGCCGGCGAGCGCAGCCAGTATGGCCTCCGCTTCAACGGCGCCTATCGCAATGGCGAGACCGCCACCGATGGCGTGGACCAGGAATACGGCCTGGGCGCCGTCGGCCTCGACCTGCGGGGCGAACGGGTGCGTATCTCGCTCGATGCCGGCTACCAGGCGCAGAACACCACGCAGCCGGTCGGCTTCATCAACCTGCAGAGCGGCCTGAGCATCATCCCGAATGCCCCGGATGCCAGCGACAGCTTTCTGGCGCCCTGGAGCTTTGCCGAAACCCGCGACCTGTTCGGCGTGGTGCGCGGCGAGGTCGACCTGACCGACCGCGTCACCGCCTTTGCCGCCTTCGGCGCGCGGCGCTCGTCCAACACCACCTTCGGCCAGGCGGTCTATGTCGATGCGGCGGGCAATTTCGGCAACAGCGCCTCCTCCTCCCAGAACGGCGCCAGCTACATTTATTCCGAGTTCAACACGCTGGCCGGCGAAACCGGTCTGCGCGGCGATTTCGAGACCGGTGACGTGAAGCACAATGTTTCTCTGGCGGTGAACGCCGCCCGGCTGGAGAACGGCTACACCTTCAACTCCTACACAACGACAGCATCGAACATCTACAACCCGCTGTCGGTGACGGAACCCAGCCATTCCAACTTCAGCACCTATGCGCCCAAACTGGGCGAGAAGACCCTGCAGTCGATCGGCCTGGCCGATACCCTGTCCTTCTTTGATGACCGCATCCAGTGGACGGTCGGCGGCCGGCTGCAGCGGGTGAACACGATCAACTTCGTCGCCACCGGCGGCCAGACCACCAGCTTCGACGAACGGGCCTTCTCGCCGATGACCGGCCTGGTGGTGAAGCCGTGGGAGACTGTCTCGGTCTACGGCAACTACATCGAGGGCCTGTCGCCCGGCGAAAAGAACGACACCACCGGCCTGACCAACAAGGGCGTCTACCTGGCGCCCTACAAGACCCAGCAGTATGAAGCCGGCGTGAAACTGGACCATGGCAGTTTCGCCACCACCCTGAGCGTGTTCCAGATCAGCAAGCCGAATGGCATCATCGTCAACAACACCTTCACGGACGATGGCGAGCAGCGCAATCGCGGCATCGAGCTGTCCACCTTCGGCAGCCTGACCGACGACCTGCGCATCCTGGGCGGCGTCACCTATATCAAGGCCGAGCAGACCAAGACCGCCAGCGGCACCAACGACGGCAAGGCCGCCATCGGCGTGCCCGAGACCTATCTCAATCTCGGCGTCGAATACGACACCTGGTTCGACCGGGACCTGACCCTGACGGCCCGCATGATCCATACCGGATCGCAATATGCCAATGCCGGCAATACGCTGAGCATTCCGTCCTGGCAGCGCTTCGATATCGGCGCGCGCTACCGCCTGGAGACGCGCGGCACCCCGGTGACGATCCGCGCCAATATCGAGAACCTGTTCGACGCCAATTACTGGACCTCGACCAATCGCGGCTTCGAAAGCCTGTCGCTGGGCGCGCCGCGCACTTTCCTGCTCTCGGCCAGCGTGGATTTCTGAGCCGCGCGAAACGGCTGCCAGACGGAAAGGGCCGGATCGCTCCGGCCCTTTTATGTCAGCATTATTGTCCGGGTGACATTTCTCCGGCTTGACCGGAGCGGCGGCTTTCATTGGGATGCCGGTCCGTTTCCGGAGAGAATGCATGGTCCAGCTTGAAACCGCCCGCCTGATCCTGCGCCCGCCGGCGAAAGAGGATTTCGACGCCTGGAGTCACTGGGCCGCCGACGAAGAAGCCATGAAGCATCTCGGCGGCGTGTTGCCGCCGGCCGCGGTCTGGCGCTCGATCCGCATCATGGCCGGCAACTGGGCGCTGGACGGCTATTCGATGTTTTCGGTGATCGAGAAGGCGACCGGCCGCTGGATCGGCCGCCTCGGCCCCTGGCAGCCGCATGACTGGCCGGGCACCGAAGTGGGCTGGGGCCTGGTGCGCGAGGCCTGGGGCAAGGGCTACGCCACCGAAGGCGCCACGGCCACCATCGACTGGGCCTTCGACCATCTCGGCTGGACCGAGGTGATCCATACCATCGTGCCGGAGAACGTGAACTCGCAGAAGGTGGCCCAGCGGCTGGGCTCGACCATCCTGCGCGACGGCTGGCTGCCGGCGCCGCTCAATATGGCGACGGTGGTCTGGGGCCAGACGCGGGAGCAGTGGAAGGCACGGCGGCGCTGACGCATGACCCAGATCAAAGCGGACCTCCGGCCGCCGGTGCAGCCTGCCAACCATGTACCGCCGTATCGTGATTCTGCAGGGCCATCCCGACCCTGACCAGGCCCGGCTGGGCCGTGCCCTGGCCGATGCCTATGCCTATGGCGCCATGTCGGCCGGCCACGACATCCGCCGCATCGACATCGCCGCGCTGGATATTCCGTTCCTGCGCGGACAGGACGAGTTCGAAAATGGCACCCCGCCGCCGCCACTGGCGGAGGCGCAGGAGGCGCTGGCCTGGGCCGAGCATGTGGTGGTGTTTTTTCCGCTCTGGCTCGGCGACATGCCGGCCAGGCTGAAGGCGTTTTTCGAACAGGTGCTGCGACCGGGTTTCGCCTTCGCCTATCGCGCCAAGGGCTTTCCGGAGAAGCGCCTCGCCGGCCGCACCGGCCATGTGGTCATCACCATGGGCATGCCGGCCTTCGCCTATCGCTGGTTCTACTGCGGTCACAGCCTGCGCCTGCTCAAGCGCAATATCCTCGGCTTCGTCGGCATCGCGCCGGTGGCCGACACGATCTACGGCAGCATTGCCGGCGCCAGCGCGGAACAACGCGAGCTCTGGCTGGAAGAGATGCAGGCACTCGGCGCGCGCGCCGGCTGACCCGTCACTCAGGTGGCCAGCCTGCCCTCATGCAGCGTCACCACGCGGTCCATGCGTTTGGCCAGCTCCAGGTTATGGGTGGCGATCAGCGCGCCGATACCGCTGTTGCGCACCAGGCCGGTCAGTTCGCCGAACACGATCTCGGCGGTCTTTTCATCCAGGTTGCCGGTCGGCTCGTCCGCCAGCAGCAGATCCGGCTTGCCGACCACGGCACGCGCAATCGCCACGCGCTGCTGCTCGCCGCCCGACAGCCGCGCCGGGCGGTGGTCGAGGCGATGGCCCAGGCCAAGATGCGTGAGCAGATCGCCGGCGGTGCGTTTGGCCTCACCGGCGCCCTGCCCGCGCACGCGCAGCGGCATGGCGGCATTTTCCAGCGCCGAGAATTCCGGCAGCAGGTGATGATACTGGTAGACGAAGCCGATCCGGTGGCGCCGGGTCAGCGTGCGCTCGGCGTCGTTCATGGCGCTGCAATCCTGCCCGCCGATGACGATGCGGCCGGACGACGGCTGCTCCAGCAGGCCGGCGATATGGAGAAGTGTCGACTTGCCCGAGCCGGACGGACCCAGCAGCGCGACGATCTCGCCGCGCTTCACACTGAGATCGACGCCGCGCAGCACGGCGATGTCCTCGCCGCCCTGTCTGAACACGCGCTGGATGTTTTCGAGGACAAGCACGTCAGACATGACGGGCACCAAATGGGACGCGCGGGTCAAGCCCGCGAGTGACGGTTTTAGTGTGTTTGTCATGCCCGGGCTTGACCCGGGCATCCCATTTCACTTTGACCTCACTCATACCGCAGCGCCTCCACCGGATCGAGGCGGGCGGCGCGCCAGCTGGGATAGAGCGTGGCCAGCAGGGTGAGGGTCAGGCCCATGATCACCACGTAAACCACCTCGGTGCTGTCGACCTTGGCCGGCAGCTGCGAGAGGAAATAGATCTCGGCCGGGAAGAGCTGCCAGCCGGTCATGGCCTGCAGCGCCTGGCGGATGCTTTCGATATTGAGCGCGAAGGCCAGGCCGAGCGCGAAGCCCGAGCCGGTGCCCAGCACGCCGATGCTGGCGCCGGCGATGACGAATATCCGCATGATGGTGCCGCGCGCCGTGCCCATGGTGCGCAGGATGGCGATATCCCTGCCCTTGTCCTTCACCAGCATGATCATGCTGGAAATGATATTGAAGGCCGCCACCACGATGATCAGGGTGAGGATCAGGAACATCACATTGCGTTCCACCTCCAGCGCGCTGACGAACTGCGCATTGGCCTGCTGCCAGTCGTAGAGCCGGTAATTGGGTCCGAGCCGCTGCATGATGGCGCGGGCGGCCTCGCGGGCCTTGAGCGGATCGACCAGCCGCACTTCCACCGAACTGGCCATGTTCTGCAGGCGGAAATAGGTCTGCGCCGCCTCGAAGGGCAGATAGATGAAGGCGCTGTCGTATTCGAACATGCCGACATCGAAGACGGCGGCGACGCGGTAGCGCACCAGCCGCGGCACGCTGCCGAAGGGCGTGGCGTTGGTCTGCGGCGAGATCAGGGTGATCTGGTCGCCGACACGCAGGCCGAGCTTGCGCGCCAGGCGGTGGCCGATCACGGCGGCGTCGTCGCCATGGAAATCGCGCAAGGAACCCTCGCGGATACCCTTGGCGATGGCGCTCTCTTTCGCCAGGTCTTCCGGCCGCACGCCGCGCACGGCGGCGCCGGACGAGCCGCGATCCGCCGTGGCCATCACCTGGCCCTCGACGATCGGATTGGCCATCACCACGCCGGGCATCTGGCCCACCGCATCGGTGACGAACTGGAAGTCGCGGATGACCGGCGCGGATTCGGACTGGATGGTCAGGTGGCCGTTGAGGCCGAGGATGCGGCCGAGCAGCTCGGCGCGGAAGCCGTTCATCACGCTCATCACGATGATCAGCGTCGCCACCCCGAGCATGATGCCGAGGAAGCTGAAGATCGCGATCACCGAGATGAAGCCCTCCTGCCGCCGCGCCCGTAAATACCGCAGGGCGAGCATCCATTCAAAACGCGAGAAGAAGGGCATGCGATGTCCGGAGCTGATTACACTTTAGCGGCGGCGAGCTTGTTCAGCGCGGCCTCGACCGAAAGTTCCTGTTTTTCGCCGCTGGCGCGGTTCTTGATCTCGACCACGCCGGCCTTCAGGCCGCGCGGACCGACCGTCACCTGCCAGGGCAGACCGATCAGGTCCATGGTGGCGAATTTGGCGCCGGCGCGTTCGTCGCGGTCATCCAGCAGCACATCCAGCCCGGCCGCCTTCAGCTTGCCGTAGAGATCGTCGCTGGCTTTGTCGCAGTCGGCATCGCCGGCCTTCAGGTTGATCAGCCCGACATGAAAGGGCGCCACGCTCATCGGCCAGATGATGCCGGCCTCGTCATGGCTGGCCTCGATGATGCCGCCGACCAGACGCGACACGCCGACGCCATAGGAGCCCATCTCCAGCGTGATGCTCTCGCCGCCCGGACCCTGCACCACCGCGCCCATCGGCTTGGAATACTTGGTGCCGAAATAGAAGATATGGCCCACTTCAATACCGCGGGCCGCCACCTGGCGTTCCTTCGGCAAAGCCTCGAAGCGGGCGGCATCGTGCTTTTCCTCGGTCGCCGCATAGGGGGCGGTCCAGGAATCGACGATCGGCTGCAGGTCGCTGCTGTAATCCACGCCCTCGCCCAGCACGTCGCGCTCGATCAGTGCCCTGTCGCAGAACACGCCGCTTTCGCCGGTCTCGGCCAGCACGATGAATTCATGGCTGAGGTCGCCGCCGATCGGCCCGGTATCGGCCTGCATCGGGATCGCCTTCAGGCCCAGGCGCGCGAAGGTGCGCAGGTAGGCGACGAACATGCGGTTGTAGGACCGGCGTGCGGCGGCCTGGTCGAGATCGAAGGAATAGGCATCCTTCATCAGGAATTCGCGGCCGCGCATGACGCCGAAGCGCGGGCGCACCTCGTCGCGGAATTTCCACTGGATGTGGTAGAGAATTTTCGGCAGGTCGCGATAGCTCTTGAATTCCGTCGCGATGATGTCGGTGAGCATTTCCTCGTTGGTCGGGCCATACAGCATCGGCCGCTCGTGGCGGTCGGTGATGCGCAGCATCTCCTTGCCGTAATCCTCATACCGGCCGCTCTTCTGCCACAGTTCGGCCGACTGGATGGTCGGCATCAGCAGTTCCTGGGCGCCGGCATTGTCCTGCTCCTCGCGCACGATCTGCTCGATCTTCTTCAGCACGCGATGGCCGAGCGGCAGCCAGGCATAGATGCCGGCGGCGGTCTGGCGCACCATGCCGGCGCGCAGCATCAGCCGGTGGCTGACGATCTGGGCTTCGGAGGGGTTTTCCTTGAGAACGGGCAGGAAGAAACTGCTGAGCCGCATAGGTCTGGTTATCCTGAATTATCGTGCGGTGATGGCGGGATAATGGGGCGTTTTTAAGGCCCAGTCCTGCTGACTGCAATGGCCCCCTTGCTGCAATGCCCGGCTGTCAGCGTTTGGGGGGCTGGGCCTTGGTCAGGTAATCCCGGCAGGCCACGGCAATGGCGTCTTCCGTGGTCGGCTCCAGCGGCTTGCCGTTGAAAGCCAGCTTGCCGGTCAGCGGATCGACGCTGAGCGTGGCGATGCGCAGCCGGGACTCTTCCTTCACCGCGGTGGGCACCTGCGACAGGCCCGGCAGGCCGCTGAGCGGCATGCGGATCGGCAGCTCGATCATGCCGTCCAGCGGCAGCGGATTGCTGCCCGGCAGATCGGCGGGCGCAATCGGGCGACCTTTGGAATCGACATCGCGGCCAGGCTGGTAATTCACGTCCGGCGCGGGCTGGTGCGCGGTCACCATGCCGCGCTGGGCCAGCAGGCGGCGGCATTCCTTCGCATCCAGGGCAACGACGACGGGTAAATCCCCCGGCCCTTCGGCCTTTGGGGCAGCCCTGGCGCCCGAGTCGGGGGCTTTGGGCGGGGATTTCGTAGGCTGACTACCTGTCTGCGCCTGCCCGGCCAGCGGTAGCAGCAGCAGTCCGAGCAGCAGGGTGGTCGGAATCCGGAGCATCTGGGCACTCTGTACCGGCATTATTACCATTTTGTTAGGAGGTCATAACTTTTTGGATGACAACGCTTTCATCATTCGGTATAGAAAATACGCAACCGCTTGGTAACAGGCGGCCCAAGTCTGGGGAGGCTTAAACTTACCCGTGCGAGACGGGGTCCGGAGCGAGGCATGTCCTTGCTCCTTTCTTTTTTGTGCATACCCCTTCCGAAAATCACGCCTATAGGTTGAGTAATCCGGCTGAAATCAGCCTTCGCTCCCCATGAACGGCCAAAACCGGGCCAGGCCCCGGATTTCCGATCTCAAATTCGAAAATTTCTGCCCTGTACAGGGCTTTTCCGCGCAGGCTTTTCCGCCTAGCGGTCGAAGCGCGCGCTCAGGCCCAGCAGGTCGTAAGTGCCGACCACGTAATAAATCCCGAACAGCACGCAGCTGATCCCGAAGGTCAGCAGGAATTTGAAGCCGAGGCGCGGGTTGGCCGGCGCGGAATCGGCCTGGCCGGGCAGCTTCGCCTCACCGGCCTCTTCGGCGGTCTTCACACCGATCGGCAGCACGCAGAACAGCGTCACCATGTAGATGATGACGAAAGCGATTCCGTTATTGAACCAGGTCACGCTGCTGAACTCCGCTGCCGTCAGACCTGTTCGATCTCAACCAGCGTGCCGGCGAAATCCTTCGGATGCAGGAACAGCACCGGCTTGCCATGCGCGCCGATCTTCGGCTCGCCGTCGCCGAGCACGCGGGCGCCCTGCGCCTTCAGCCGGTCGCGTGCCGCGATGATGTCTTCCACCTCGTAGCAGACATGGTGCATGCCCCCCGAGGGATTGTTGGCGAGAAATTTCGCGATGGTGGAATTCTCGCCCAGCGGATGCAGCAGCTCGATCTTGGTGTTGGGCAGTTCGACGAACACCACGGTCACGCCATGGTCGGGCTGCGCCAGCGGCGCCGACACCCTGGCGCCGAGCGTATCGGCATACATGGCGGCGGCGGCGGCGAGGTCCGGAACGGCAATGGCGACGTGGTTGAGGCGACCGATCATGGACGGGATTCCCTGCTGGCTTTTCTGCACCGCAATATGGGGCCGAAAGCGGCAGCCGGCAAGCCGGTGGCCAGTAAGACGGCGGAAAGTCGCAGCGCCGCGCGGAACTTACCCCTGCGGCAGGCGGACGATCTGCACCTGGCAGACCGGCTTGCGCCCGGTCAGGCCGCGCAGGTAGCCGCGCATGGCCCGCAGCGCCGCCTGCTCCAGCGCGGCATCGTCGCGGGCGGCGGATTTCAGCAGCACCAGCGCATCGGCGATCTCGTCGGCGATCTCGGCCTCGATATCCTCGATGTCGTAATTCACCACGCCGGCCAGCAGCACCTGTGGCGGCGCGCGCAGGCTGCCGCGTTCGTCCACCACCAGGGTCACGGCGGCGGCACCGTTGAAGGCGAGCTTGCGCCGCACCTGCAGGGTGCCGCCCTGGATCGGGATCAGTTCGTCGCCGTCGATCGCCAGCCGGCCGGCCGGCACCTGCTCCACCACATCGGGGGCGCCGGGCGCCAGTCGGATCAGGTCGCCGTTGCGCGGCACGATGCCGTGCGGCACCTGCAGGCTCTGGGCGAAGCGCGCATGCTCCACCAGATGGCGCGGTTCGCCATGCACCGGCACGGCGATCTGCGGCCGTACCAGCGCATACATCTCGGCCAGTTCGTCGCGCGAGGGATGGCCGGAGACATGCACGAAGGCATCCTTCTCGGTGATCACCTCGATGCCGCGGCTGACCAGTTCGTTATGCAGCTTGAACAGCGTGCGCTCATTGCCGGGGATGATCTTGGACGAGAACACCACCGTATCGCCGGGCGAGACCACGGCATGCGGATGGCTGCCGAAGGCGATGCGCGCCATGGCGCCGCGCGGCTCGCCCTGGCAACCGGTGCAGATATACATGATCTTCTCGCGCGGCAGGAAACCGGCCTCGCGGTCGTCCACCTGATTGGGGATATGCTTCAGGTAACCGTTCTCCTGCGCCGCCGCCAGGAAACGGTGCAGCGAACGGCCGATCAGGCAGATATGGCGGCCGAGTTCGTTCGCCACGGTGAACAGGGTTTCCAGCCGGGCTAGATTTGATGAAAAGGTGGTGACGGCAATGCGGCCGGGCTTGTCGCGCAGCAGCGGGATCAGGCTGTCATGCACCTCGCCTTCGGAGCCCGAACTGCCGCGGCTGAACACATTGGTGCTGTCGCAAACCAGCGCCAGCACGCCCCTGTCGCCATAGCCGCGCAGCGCCTCGACCTCGGTCTGCGGGCCCAGCATCGGGCGCGGATCGAGCTTCCAGTCGCCGGTATGCAGCACGGTGCCCTGCGGCGTCTCGATGGCCAGCGCCTGGCTCTCCGGCGTCGAATGGGTGATGTTCATCGAGCGGATCCTGAACGGCCCCAGTTCGATCAGGTCGCCCGGCTGATAGATATGCAGCGGCACGTCGTCGACCATGCCCTTCTCGGCCAGCTTGCGGCGCAGCACGCTGGCAGCGAAGCCGGTGGCCCAGACCGGGCATTGCAATTCATCCCAGCAATGGCTGATGGCACCGAGATGGTCCTCATGCGCATGGGTCAGCACAAGGCCGAGCAGCTGGTCGCGACGGTCGGCGATCCAGGTGACATCAGGCACGATCATGTCAACGCCGGGCATGGCGTCATCGGCAAAGCTGGTGCCGAGATCGACCATCAGCCACTGGTCGTTGTAGCCGTAGAGATTGAGATTCATCCCGATCTCGTTCACGCCGCCGAGCGGCAGAAAATACAGGCTGTCTTTTTTGAGGCGGGCTGACATTCGGTTTACGTGGTGCTGCGGCGATAGATTTCGATCAGGCCGCGCACGGTGATATCGGGCACATTCTGCTCGATCACGTCGGTGGAACCGTCGAAGACCGGCGCCAGGCCGCCGGTGGAAATCACCTTCATCGGCCGGCCGAACTCTTCGCGGATACGGGCGACGATACCGTCGATCAGGCCGACATAGCCCCAGAACACGCCGGAATGCATGCAGGCCACGGTGGTGGTGCCGATCACGTTCTTCGGCTTCTCGACCACGATCCGCGGCAGCAGGGCTGTGGCATTGACCAGCGCCTCGATGGACAGGTTGATGCCGGGCGCGATCACGCCGCCGCAGTAGCTGCCTTCTTCATCGACCACGTCGAAGGTGGTGGCGGTGCCGAAATCGACCACGATCAGCGGCGTCTTGGGGAACATCACGCTGGCGCCCACGGTGTTGCAGATGCGGTCGGCACCGGCACCGGCGCCCTTGATCTGGATGCCGTATTTCACATTCGGTTCGCCCAGCACCAGCGGCTCGGTCTCGAAATAGCGGGTGCAGAGCCGGCGCAGATTGAAAGTGGCCTGCGGCACCACGCTGGCGATGATGGCGCTGCGCACGCTTTTCGGGTCGATGCCCTCGATCTGCATCAGTTGCAGCAGCCAGACGGCATGTTCGTCGGCGGTGCGCATGGCCGAGGTATGCTGGCGCCATTCACCGACGATGCGGTCGCCGTCGATGACGCCGAACTTCACGTTGGTATTGTTGGCATTGATGGCGAGCAGCATGGCGCGTCCTCTTCAGCCGGCCGGGAAAACATCGCCGGCGGTGACAGTGTGACGCCGTCCGTCGGGCAATTCCAGTATAAGCGCGCCACCGTCGTCCAGCGCGATGAAAGTCCCGCGCAGCTCCTGGTCCGGCAACCGCACGATCACCGGCTGGCCCACGCCCTGCGCCCGTCTCAGCCAGGCAGCACGCACCGGTGCGAAGCCTTCGGCCTGCCAGCGGTCATACCAGTAGCCATAGCGCGCCAGCAGCCAGCCGGCGAAGTCTTCCGGCATGGCCTCGATGCCATGGCGGTTCAGCGCCGTGACCGGGTAGAGCGTATCGGCGGGATGTGAAACCAGATTGACGCCGATGCCGACCGTGACCCAGCCCAGGGCACCATCGGGCGTGGTGCGCGATTCCAGCAGGATGCCAGCCACCTTGGCGCCGTCCACCAGCACGTCGTTGGGCCATTTGCATGTCAATTGCGTGCCTGCTGCAGGACCAGCCAGATCGATGGCCTCCAACACGGCCACGGCCGTGAGGAAAGACAGCGTGGCCGCCTGCGCGGGTGAGGCCCGCTGTCCGTTTAACTGGGGCCGCAGCAGCAGCGACAGGAACATGTTGCCCGGCACCGAGGTCCAGCCGCGGCCACGGCGGCCACGGCCAGCCGTCTGCTGCCGGGCCAGCACCGCGAGGCCTTCCGCCGCGCCGGCTTCGGCCTGGCGGCGGATTTCCTCATTGGTGCTGTCGAGGCTGTCGAATACCCGGAGATCCCACTTCATCGCATGGGTCCGGCGGCGATCCGCTTACGGGAACAGCGCCCGGGCAGCCGTGGCGGCCATGCTGAGCAGCGGGGCCGGCCAGATGAAGAACAGCATGGTGAACAGGCCGGTCACGGTCATCACCGCGCCCAACTCGCCGCGCACCGGCTTGGCCAGCGGCTCGGCCGTCTCGTCGAAATACATCAGCTTGACGATGCGCAGGTAGTAATAGGCGCCCACCACCGAGCTGAGCACGCCGATCACCGCCAGCGTATAGAGGCCGGCATTGATCGCGGCCATGAAGATGTAGAACTTGCCGAAGAAACCGGCCATCGGCGGCACGCCGGCGAGCGAGAACATGAAGGCGGCGAGCAGCAGCGCCATGCCCGGATGGGTCTTGGCCAGTCCGGCGAGGTCGTTCACGCCCTCCACCATCTGGTCCTTCTGGCGCATGCACAGGATGATCGCAAAGGTACCGACATTCATGGCGAGATAGATCGCCAGATAGATCAGGATGCCGCGCACGCCCTCTTCCGTGCCGGCCGCCAGGCCGATCAGGGCATAGCCGACATGGCCGATGGAGGAATAGGCCATCAGGCGCTTGATATTGCTCTGCGCGATGGCGGCGAAAGCGCCGAGCAGCATGGAGAGCGCGCTGACCACGATGATGATCTGCTGCCATTCATGGGCGATCTCGCCAAAGGGCGTGAGGATGGCGCGCACGAACAGCGCCATGGCGGCGATCTTCGGCGCCACGGCGAAGAAGGCAGTCACCGGCGTGGGCGCGCCCTCATACACATCGGGCGTCCACATATGGAACGGCACGGCCGAAACCTTGAAGGCCAGGCCGGCGGTGAGGAAGACGATGCCGACCACGAGACCGATCGAAGCCTGGCCGCCGACCAGTGCCCCCTGACTCAGAATCTGGGCGATCTGGGGGAAACCGGTCGAACCGGCGAAGCCGTAGATCATCGAAGCGCCGTAGAGCAGCATGCCGGACGACAGCGCGCCGAGCACGAAATACTTCAGGCCGGCTTCGGTGGCGCGACCGGAATCGCGCTTGAAGGCCGCCAGCACATAGAGCGACAGCGACTGCAGCTCGAGCCCGAGATACAGCGCGATCAGGTCGTTGGCCGAGACCATCATCAGCATGCCGGTGCTGGCAAGCAGGATCAGTACGGGATATTCGAAGCGCTCCATGCGCTCATAGCGGATATAGCCGAGCGACAGGATGATGGAAAATGCCGAGCCGAGCAGGATCAGCACCTTGGCGAAACGGCCGAAACCATCGACCACGAACAGTCCGCCGAAAGTGGTGACGGTTTCGGCCGGCTGCATGGTGATCAGCAGCACGGTAACGGCGAGCGCCGCGACCGAAAGCCAGGAAACCAGCCGGGTGGCGCCGTCGCCGCGGAAGACGCCGAGCATCAGCAGCGCCATGGCAGACAGCGCGAGCCAGAGTTCCGGATAGGCGGGCGCGAGTGCGGGCAGAGCGGTCACGGTCAAACTCCTAGCGGGCAGCGGTCGCTATCGCCTTGGCGGCGGCGAGCGCAGTCTGGTGCTGGTCGAGCAGATGCTTGACCGAGGCGGCCATGACATCGAAGAACGGCGCCGGATAGATACCCATCCACAGCGTCATGATCACCAGCGGGGCGAAGATGGCGATCTCGCGCGGGCTGAGATCCACCATCGCCTTGAGGTCGGCCTTGGTCAGTTCGCCGAAGACGATGCGGCGATAGAGATACAGCGCGTAGGCCGCCGCGAGGATCACGCCAGACGTGGCGATCAGGGCGACCCAGGTGTTGGCCTGGAAGGCGCCGACCAGGGTGAGCAGCTCGCCGACGAAACCGCCGGTGCCCGGCAGGCCGACATTGGCCATGGTGAACAGCATGAACACCGCGGCGTATTTCGGCATGTTGCTGGCCAGACCGCCGTAACGGGCGATCTCGCGGGTATGCAGGCGGTCGTAGACCACGCCGACGCATAGGAACAGCGCGCCCGAGACGATGCCATGGCTCAGCATCTGGAAGATGGCGCCTTCGACGCCCTGCGTGTTGAGCGCGAAGATGCCCATGGTGACGAAGCCCATATGCGCCACCGAGGAATAGGCGATCAGCTTCTTCATGTCTTCCTGCACCAGCGCCACCAGCGAGGCATAGACGATGGCGATGACGGAAAGCGTGAAGACGAAGGGCGCGAAATATTCCGAGGCGATCGGGAACATCGGCAGCGAGAAGCGCAGGAAGCCGTAGCCGCCCATCTTCAGCAGCACGGCGGCCAGGATCACCGAACCGGCGGTCGGCGCTTCGACGTGGGCATCCGGCAGCCAGGTATGCACCGGCCACATCGGCATCTTCACCGCAAAGGAGGCGAAGAAGGCGAGCCAGAGCCAGGTCTGCGCCTGCGCCGAGAACAGCCCGGTCTTCATCAGGCTCGGGATGTCGGTCGTGCCGGCGATGAAATACATGTAGAGCAGCGCCAGCAGCAGCAGCACCGAGCCGAGCAGGGTGTAGAGGAAGAACTTGAAGCTGGCATAGATGCGGCGCTTGCCGCCCCAGATGCCGATGATCAGGAACATCGGGATCAGGCCGGCTTCGAACATCAGGTAGAACAGCACCAGATCGAGCGCGCAGAACACGCCGATCATCAGGGTTTCCATGACCAGGAAGGCGATCATGTATTCCTTGACGCGGGTCTCGATGGATTCCCACGAGGCCAGGATGCAGAACGGCATCAGGAAGGTGGTGAGGATGACGAACAGCATGGAGATGCCGTCGACGCCCATATGGTAGTTGATGCCGGCGCCGATCCAGTCGACCTTCTCGACGAACTGGAAGGCGGCGGTGCTGTTATCGAAGTTCAGCCAGATCAGCAGCGACACCAGGAAGGTGATCGTGGTGGTCCACAGCGCCACCGACCGGGCATTGCGGGCCACAATCTCTTCCGGGCCGCGCGCCAGGAAGATGAAGGCGGCGCCGACCAGCGGCAGGAAGGTGACGATCGACAGCAAGGGCATGCTCGACATCGGATTAGTGCCCCATCGCACTGAAGAAATAGGTCACCAGCGCCGCCACGCCGATCAGCATGGCGAAGGCATAGTGATAGACATAGCCGGACTGCAGGATGCTGGCGCGCCGGGCCAGGCGGACCACGGTGGCGGCAAAGCCATCCGGGCCGAGGCCGTCGATGATCTTGCCGTCGCCGCCCTTCCACAGCACCCGGCCGATCCAGAAGGCCGGACGCACGAAGATGCGGTCATACAGCTCGTCGAAATACCACTTGTTGAGCAGGAACTGGTACAGCAGCGGCTGCTGCGCGGCGGCGCGGTGCGGCAGGCTGGTATCGCGGATATAGGCGATCCAGGCCACGAAGATGCCGATGATGCCGACGATGATCGGGCCGACCTTGACCAGGAAGGGCACGCTGTGCGCCTCGTCCATCGCCTTGTGGTTTTCCAGGATCAGGATCGAGCTGCCCCAGAAGTCCTTCCAGTGATGGCCGATGAAACCGTCGTGGAAGGCGATGCCGGCGAAGACCGCACCGACGGCCAGCACGGCGAGCGGCGCCAGCATGATCATCGGGCTTTCATGCACGTGCTCCATCACGTGATGGTCGGCGCGCGGCTTGCCATGGAAGGTCATGAAGATCAGGCGCCAGGAATAGAAGGCGGTCAGGATCGCCGCCGCCATACCCATGATGTAGGCATACTGCCCTACCCCGCCGGCGGCATAAGCCACTTCGAGGATCATGTCCTTGGAGTAATAGCCGGCGAAGATCGGGAAGCCGGCCAGTGCGAGGCTGCCGATCCACATCATCACATAGGTGACCTTGATGTGTTTCCACAGCCCGCCCATGCGGCGCATGTCCTGCTCGCCGTCGACGGCATGGATCACCGAGCCGGCGCCGAGGAACAGCAGCGCCTTGAAGAAGGCATGGGTGAAAAGATGGAAGATCGCGGCCGGATAGGCCGAGACGCCGAGCGCGAAGAACATGTAGCCGAGCTGCGAGCAGGTCGAATAGGCGATCACGCGCTTGATGTCGTTCTGCGCCAGGCCGACGGTGGCGGCGAAGAAGGCGGTGCTGGCGCCGATCACGGTGACGAAGGCCAGCGTATCGGGCGCGTATTCGAACAGCGGCGAGCAGCGCGCCACCATGAAGACGCCGGCGGTGACCATGGTGGCGGCATGGATCAGCGCCGACACCGGGGTCGGGCCTTCCATCGCATCCGGCAGCCAGGTGTGCAGGCCGAGCTGGGCCGACTTGCCCATGGCGCCGAGGAACAGCAGGAAGGTGGCCACCGTCAGGATATCCCAGTCCTTCCAGAGGAAATGGAAGGTCTTGCCAGCCAGCGCCGGCGCGGCGCCGAAGACCGCATCGAAGCTGACCGAATTGGTGGCAAGGAACAGCGCCATGATGCCGAGTGCGAAGCCGAAATCGCCGACGCGGTTGACCACGAAGGCCTTGATGGCGGCCGCATTGGCGGTCGGCTTGTGATACCAGAAGCCGATCAGCAGGTAGGAGGCGAGGCCGACGCCTTCCCAGCCCATATAGAGCTGCACGAAATTGTCCGCCGTGATCAGCATCAGCATGGCAAACGTGAACAGCGACAGATAGGCGAAGAAGCGCGGCCGGTGCGGATCGTGGCTCATGTAGCCGACGCTGTAGACATGCACGACGGCCGACACGGTGTTGACCACCACCAGCATCACGGCGGTGAGCTGGTCGATCTTCAGCGCCCAGTCGACGCTGAAGCTGCCGGAATCGATCCAGTCGAGCACCTTGACGGTGACGACCATGCCCTTGGAGATCACCAGGTAGAAGGCGACCCAGGACAGAATGGCCGAGATGATCACCGCCACGCAGGTGACGGCCATGGAGGCCGCGTCGCCGAGGCGGCGACCGAACAGGCCGGCGACGATAGCGGCCAGCAGCGGCAGGAAAACGATCAGATGGTACATCGTCATCGCCGCCTCAGCCCTTCATCATATTGATGTCTTCAACCGCGATGGTGCCGCGGTTGCGGAAATAGACCACCAGGATCGCCAGGCCGATCGCCGCCTCGCCGGCGGCAACCGTCAGCACGAACAGGGCGAAGACCTGGCCGACCAGATCGTTCAGGTGGGTGGAAAATGCCACCAGGTTCAGGTTGACGGCGAGCAGCATCAGCTCGACCGACATCAGGATGACGATCACGTTCTTGCGGTTCAGGAAGATGCCGAGGATGCCGAGCGTGAACAGGATCGCGGCGACCGTGAGATAATGTCCGAGGCCGATGGTCATGGTCAGATTCCCTTCCTCGGCTCGACCTTGCGGACCGCCACGGCGTCGCCGCGCGGGCGGTTGACCTGCTCGGAGATGCTCTGGCGCTTCACGCCGGGACGCGAGCGCAGGGTGAGCACGATGGCGCCGATCATGGCGACCAGCAGGATCAGGCCGGCACCCTGGAACAGGTAGATGTATTTCGTGTAGATCACCGCGCCGAGCGCATGGGTGTTGGTCACCTGGTCCAGCGCCGGGATCGGATCGGTACCGGCGCTCCTGGCCGCCGGAGTAATCACCCAGCCGCCCAGCACCAGCGCCAGTTCGACCAGCAGGATGAAACCGATCAGGCCGCCGATCGGCAGGTATTGCAGGAAGCCCTGGCGCAGTTCGACGAAGTTGATGTCGAGCATCATCACCACGAAGAGGAACAGCACCGCCACGGCGCCGACATAGACGATCACCAGGATCATGCCGAGGAATTCGGCGCCCATCAGCACGAACAGCCCGGCCGCATTGAAGAATGCCAGGATCAGGAACAGCACGCTGTGCACCGGGTTGCGCGACGCGATCACCATGAAGCCGGAGGCCACGGTGATGGCTGCGAACAGATAGAAGGCCAAAGCCTGGATAATCATCGTCTACCCCCTCGCCTGCGGCGCGCTCAACGGTACGGCGCGTCCGCGGCGATGTTCCGCGAAATCTCGTATTCCCAGCGTTCGCCATTCGCGAGCAGCTTGTCCTTGTCGTAGAACAGCTCTTCACGCGTCTCGGTGGCGAATTCGAAATTCGGCCCCTCGACGATGGCATCGACCGGGCAGGCTTCCTGGCAGAAGCCGCAATAGATGCATTTGGTCATGTCGATGTCGTAGCGCGTGGTGCGGCGCGAGCCGTCATCGCGCGGTTCGGCCTCGATGGTGATGGCCTGGGCCGGGCAGATCGCCTCGCACAGTTTGCAGGCGATGCAGCGTTCCTCGCCGTTGGCATAACGGCGCAGCGCATGCTCGCCGCGGAAGCGCGGGCCGAGCGGGCCCTTTTCATAGGGATAGTTCACGGTGGCGCGCGGCTTGAACATGTAGGAGAAGGTCAGGCTGAGGCCCTTGACCAGTTCCCACAGGAAGATCGAACGGGCGCCGCGATCGAGCAAAGCCATGGCTTAGACCCCTTTCGGCAGCAGATCGAAGGCGAGAAGCACGCCCGCGGTCAACACCACCCAGAACAGAGAGAACGGCAGGAACACCTTCCAGCCCAGACGCATCAGCTGGTCGTAGCGATAGCGCGGCACGGTGGCACGCACCCAGATGAAGACGAACAGCAGCACGAAGATCTTCAGGCAGAACCAGACAATGCCCGGAATCCAGTTGAACGGCGCAATGTCGAAGGGCGGCAGCCAGCCGCCGAGGAACAGGATCGTCGTCATGCCCGACATCAGGATCATGTTGGCGTATTCGCCGAGGAAGAACAGCGCAAAGGCCATCGACGAATATTCGACCTGGTAACCAGCAACCAGTTCGGCTTCCGCTTCCGGCAGATCGAAAGGATGCCGGTTGGTCTCGGCCAGCGCCGAGATGAAGAAGACGATGAACATCGGGAACAGCGGAATGGCGAACCACACCGTCTTCTGCGCCTGCACGATGGCGCTGAGATTCAGCGAGCCGACGCAGAGCAGCACGCTGATGATGACAAAGCCCATCGAGACTTCGTAGGACACCATCTGTGCCGAGGAGCGCAGCGCACCGAGAAAAGCGTAGCGCGAATTCGACGACCAGCCGGCGATGATGATGCCGTAGACGCCGAGCGAGGAGATCGCGAAGAGATACAGCACGCCGACA
The DNA here is from genome assembly GCF_025869515.1 of Ferrovibrio sp. GTDB lineage: Bacteria > Pseudomonadota > Alphaproteobacteria > Ferrovibrionales > Ferrovibrionaceae > Ferrovibrio. The sequence continues at coordinate 31,140 of NZ_JAOZVR010000051.1, read as the reverse complement.
TTGATATTGGCGATCACCAGCCCCTCGCCCACCGGGATCACCGCCCAGGCGATCAGGGCCAGGATGAAGGTGATGCAGGGCGCGGCGATGAACAGGAACTTGTTCGCGCCGGACGGGATGATGGTTTCCTTGAAGATCAGCTTGGCCGCATCGGCAAACGGCTGCAGCAGGCCGAAAGGCCCGACCACGTTGGGGCCCATGCGTAGCGACATCGCCGCCAGCACCTTGCGTTCCATCAGCGTAAGATAGGCCACCGCGATCAGCAGCGGCACCGTCAGCATCAGGATATGGACAAGGATCAGGCCGCCCGGAAAGACGTAGCCGGTCCAGAGTGTTTGCCAGAGCGACTCAGTCATGGGTACCCGTCTTCGGCTGCGTGATGCCGCGCGCGATGGCGGAGCATTCGGCCATGGTGGCCGAGGCGCGCGCAATCGGATTGGTCAGATAGAAATCGGCCACCGCCGAAACGAACGGCGCGTCGGTGACGGTGCCGGCGGTGCCAAACGCACCCCAGGCGGCCGGCGTCAGTTTGTCGACGGCGGCAAAATGCGGTGCCAGCTGCAGCATACGACGGCGCAGCATGCCGAGATTGTCGTAGGGCAGCTTATGGCCGAGCGGCTCGGACAGCGCGCGGATGATCGACCAGTCCTCGCGGGCATCGCCCGGGGGAGCTGCAGCGCGACGTCCCAACTGAACCCGCCCCTCGGTATTCACCCAGGTGGCGTCCTTCTCGACATAGGCGGCGCCCGGCAGGATCACATCGGCGCGCTTCGCGCCGGCATCGCCATGGCTGCCCTGGTAGATCACGAAGGCCGAACCGAGCTTGCTCATGTCGATCTCGTCGGCACCGAGCAGATACACGGCCTTGATCTCGCCCGACTGCGCAGCGGCCAGGATACCGGTCACGTCCTTGCCGCCCTGGCCCGGAACAAAGCCGAGATCGAGCCCACCGACGCGGGCGGCGGCGGTGTGCAGCATGTTGAAGCCGTTCCAGCCGTCTTTCACGAGGCCGAGGCCGTCGGCGGCCTGCTTCGCCAGCGCCAGCACGGCGGCGCCGTCGGCGCGGGCAAGCGCGCCCTGCCCCAGGATCAGCACCGGCTTCTGCGCGGTCTTCAGCACTTCGGCGAAGGCATGACGGCCCTCGGCGATGTCCTTCAGCGTGGCGGCGCCGGCACCGAGATAGTCGTATTTGTAAGTCAGGACCGGCTGCTCATTGCCGATCAGCGCGATCTTCACCTTGCCGGTGAGCGAACGCTTGCGGATGCGGGCGTTGATCAGGGCGGCTTCGCGGCGCGGGTTGCTGCCGACGATCAGGATGGCATCGGCCTCTTCAATGCCGGCGATGCCGCTGTTGAAGATGTAACCGGCGCGGGTCGACGCATCGATCTTCGCGCCGTCCTGCCGGCAGTCGAGATTGGGCGACCCCAGCTTCTCCATCAAATCCTTCAGCGCCGTCATGCTCTCGGCGCAGGCAAGATCGCCGGCAATGGCCGCGATCTGGCTGCCCTGCAGGCCCTTGAACGCGCCGGCGACGGCGGCGAAGGCTTCCGGCCAGGTGGCTTCCTGCAGCTTGCCGGCCTTGCGCACATAGGGGCGGTCCAGGCGGCGGGCGCGCAGGCCGTCATAGGCGAAGCGGCTCTTGTCCGACAGCCATTCCTCGTTGACGTCCTCGTTCACGCGCGGCAGCACGCGCATCACTTCGCGACCGCGCACGTCCACACGAATGTTGGCGCCGACCGCGTCCATCGCATCGATGGTCTCGGTCTTGCGCAGTTCCCAGCTCCGCGCGGTGAAGGCATAGGGTTTGGAGGTGAGCGCGCCGACCGGGCAGAGATCGATCACGTTGCCGGACAGCTCCGACGTCATCGCCTGCTCGAGATAGGTGGTGATCTGCATGTCCTCGCCGCGGCCGATGGCGCCGAGTTCCGGCACGCCGGCCACTTCCTGCGCGAAACGCACGCAGCGGGTGCAGTGGATGCAGCGGGTCATCGTGGTGGCGACCAGCGGACCCATATACTTGTCGTTCACGGCGCGCTTGTTTTCGTCGTAACGCGAAGCGCCCTTGCCGTAGCCCATCGACTGGTCCTGCAGGTCGCACTCGCCGCCCTGGTCGCAGATCGGGCAGTCGAGCGGATGGTTGATCAGCAGGAATTCCATCACGCCTTCGCGGGCCTTCTTGACCAGCGGCGTGTCGGTCTTGATCACCATGTTGTCGGCGGCCGGCATGGCGCAGGAGGCGATCGGCTTCGGCGCCTTCTCCTGCTCGACCAGGCACATGCGGCAGTTGCCGGCGATGGTGAGGCGCTCGTGGTAGCAGAAGCGCGGGATTTCCTTGCCGGCCAACTCGCAGGCCTGCAGCACGGTGGTGCCGGGCTCGACCGTTACCTGGATGCCGTCGATGGTCAACGTGGGCATTGCTTACCCTTCCCCGCCTACTGCCGTGTCACTCGGCTGCCGCCGGCAGAACCGGCGCGCCCGTGTGATATGCGTCGATGCGGCGTTCGATCTCGCCGCGGAAATGCCGGATCAGGCCCTGGATCGGCCACGCCGCGGCATCGCCGAGCGCGCAGATCGTGTGGCCTTCCACCTGCGTGGTGACTTCGAGCAGCATGTCGATTTCGCGCTTTTCGGCGCGACCCTGCACCAGCCGCTCCATCACGCGCCACATCCAGCCGGTGCCTTCGCGGCACGGCGTGCACTGGCCGCAGGATTCATGCTTGTAGAATTTGGAAAGCCGCGCGATGGCGCGCACCACGTCGGTCGACTTGTCCATCACGATCACGGCCGCGGTGCCGAGGCCCGAACGCTGCGCGCGAAGTGAGTCGAAATCCATCAGCACGTCGTCGCAGATCGTCTTGGGCAGCAGCGGCACCGAGGAACCGCCCGGAATGATCGCCAGCAGGTTATCCCAGCCGCCGCGCACGCCGCCGGCATGCTTCTCGATCAGTTCCTTGAGCGGAATGCCCATCTCTTCTTCGACATTGCACGGCTTGTTCACATGGCCGGAAATGCAGAACACCTTGGTGCCGGTGTTGTTCGGGCGGCCGATGCCGGCGAACCACTCGCCGCCGCGGCGCAGGATGGTCGGCGCCACCGCGATGCTCTCGACGTTGTTCACCGTGGTCGGGCAGCCCCAGACGCCCATATTGGCCGGGAACGGCGGCTTCAGGCGCGGCTGGCCCTTCTTGCCTTCCAGGCTTTCGATCAGCGCGGTTTCCTCGCCGCAGATATAGGCGCCGGCGCCGCGATGCACGAAGACGTCGAAGTCATAACCCGAACCGCAGGCATTCTTGCCGATCAGGCCGGCCGCATAGGCCTCGTCGATGGCGCCCTGCAGGTTTTCGGCTTCGCGATAGAATTCACCGCGGATGTAGATATAGGCTGCGACCGCGCGCATGGCGAAGCCGGCCACCAGGCAGCCCTCGACCAGCTTGTGCGGGTCGTGCCGCATCATGTCGCGGTCCTTGCAGGTGCCGGGCTCGCCCTCGTCGGCATTGACGACGAGATAGCTCGGACGGCCGTCCGACTGCTTGGGCATGAACGACCATTTCAGGCCGGTCGGGAAACCGGCGCCGCCACGACCGCGCAGGCCGGACTTCTTCATCTCCTCGATGATCCAGTCCTGGCCCTTGTCGAGCAGTGCCTTGGTATTATCCCAGTCGCCACGCTTGCGGGCAGCCTCAAGGCGCCACGACTGCTGGCCGTAGAGATTGGTGAAAATGCGGTCTTTGTCCTGAAGCATGATCCGGCTCCGCCTCAGTCGTCACCGCCGCCGGCATTACCGGCGGGGTTGAAGGTGGTCAGGGTGGTGGCGCCGCCAAGCGGCTCCGACGAAAGGCGGCCGCTCTGCGGGCCGGGCTTCGGCCGCTCGCCACGCTTCAGCGCCTCGAGAACCTTACCGGTGCTTTCCTCGGTCAGGTCTTCGTAGAAGTCGTCGCCATACTGCAGCATCGGCGCGTTCACGCAGGCGCCGAGGCATTCCACCTCGATCACGGTGAACTGGCCATCGGGCGTCGTCTCGCCCGGATTGATGCCGAGATGCTTCTTGCAGGCGCTCAGCACCTTGTCCGAACCGGCAAGCCAGCACGGCGTGGTGGTGCAGACCTGCACGAAATGCTTACCCACCGGCGCGAGGTTGTACATCGTGTAGAAGCTGGCGACTTCCAGCACGCGGATCGTCGCCATGCCGAGCATCTCGGCGATGTACCTGATGGCAGCCTGCGGCACCCAGTTGTCATGCTGGCGCTGCGCGATATCCAGCAGCGGCATCACCGCGCTCTGCTGGCGGCCGGCCGGATACTTGGCGATATGCTGCTTCGCCAGTTCCAGATTTTCCGCCGTGAAGGCGAAGCTGGCCGGCTGCTGCTCGGGCGGTGCGATATGGACGCCACTCATCGGTCGATCTCTCCGAACACGATATCCATGTTGCCGACGATGGAGACGGCATCGGCCAGCATGTAACCCTTCGACAGGAAGTCGGTGGCCTGCAGATGCGGGAAGCCCGGGGCGCGGATGCGGCAGCGATATGGCTTGTTCGAACCGTCCGACACCAGATACACGCCGAACTCGCCCTTCGGCGCCTCGACGGCGGCATAGGTCTCGCCCTCGGGCACGTGATAACCTTCGGTGTAGAGCTTGAAGTGATGGATCAGCGCTTCCATCGACTTCTTCATCTCGCCGCGCTTGGGCGGCACCACCTTGCGGTCGTCGGAGGCAATCGGCCCGGTCGGCATGCTGGCGACCACCTGCTCGATGATCTTGGCGCTCTGGCGCATCTCCTCGATGCGGCAGAGGTAACGGTCGAAACAATCGCCGTTCTTGCCCACCGGAATGTCGAAATCGTATTTCTCGTAGCCGTCATAGGGCTGCGACTTGCGCAGGTCCCAGGCGACACCCGAACCGCGCAGCATGACGCCGGAGAAGCTCCAGTCCATCGCATCCTTGGCGCTGATCACGCCGATATCGACATTGCGCTGGCGATAGATGCGGTTCTCGGTCAGCAGGCCTTCGATATCGTCGATCACCTTCAGCATGCGCGGCAGGTATTTGACGATCTCCTCGTCCATGCCCCTGGGCATGTCCTGGTGCACGCCGCCGGGCCGGAAATAGGCCGCATGCATGCGGGCGCCGGAAACGCCCTCGTAGAATTCCATCAGCTTCTCGCGTTCCTCGAAGCCCCAGAGCGCCGGCGTCATGGCGCCGCAGTCGAGGGCATGCGTGGTCACGTTCAGCAGGTGGTTGAGCAGACGGCCGATCTCGGCGAACAGCACGCGTACTGCCTGGCCGCGCGCCGGCACTTCCAGGCCGAGCAGCCGCTCGGTGGCGAGCGCGAAGGCATGCTCCTGGTTCATCGGCGCGACATAATCGAGGCGGTCGAAATACGGCACCGCCTGCAGATAGGTCTTGTGCTCGATCAGCTTCTCGGTGCCGCGATGCAGCAGGCCGATATGCGGATCGCAGCGTTCGACGATCTCGCCGTCGAGTTCCATCACCAGGCGCAGCACGCCGTGGGCCGCCGGATGCTGCGGCCCGAAATTGACCATGTAGTTGGCGATTGTGACTTCGGCCATGTTACTTCTGCCCCTCGGCCTTTTCGTCGCCCGGCAGCACGTATTTCGCGCCTTCCCACGGGCTCATGAAATCGAAGCGGCGGAATTCCTGGGTCAGTTGCACGGGCTCGTAGACCACGCGCTTCTGGGATTCGTCGTAACGCACTTCGACATAGCCGGTGAGCGGGAAATCCTTGCGCAGCGGATGCCCTTCGAAACCGTAATCCGACAGGATGCGGCGCAGGTCCGGATGGCCGGAGAACATCACGCCATACATGTCCCAGGTCTCGCGTTCGAACCAGTTGGCGGCGGCATAGACGCCGACCGCCGACGGCACCGGCGTCTCTTCATCGGTCTGCGCCTTGATGCGGATGCGCTGGTTCAGCTTCATGCTGAGCAGATGGTAGACGACATCGAAACGCCTGGCGCGCTCGGGCCAGTCCAGCCCGGTGAGATCGACCAGCTCGGTGAACTGGCAGTTGCCGTCGTCGCGCAGGAAGGTCAGCACCTTGACGATGCGCTCGGCCGGCACCTGGATGGTCAGCTCGCCCAGCGTGATGCGGCTGTCGAGCAGGTCGGCGCCGAGACCGGCGGCGAGATGGTCGGCCAGGTCGCGCAGCGCCTGTTCCTGTTCATGCAAGATCGCCTTGCTGTCGGTCATGTCGCGTCCCTCAGCGGGCAATCGTGCCGGTGCGCCAGATCTTCTTCTGCAACTGCAGAAGGCCGTAGACCAGCGCCTCGGCGGTCGGCGGGCAACCGGGGACGTAGATGTCGACCGGCACGATGCGGTCGCAGCCGCGCACCACCGAATAGGAATAGTGATAATAGCCGCCGCCATTGGCGCAGCTGCCCATCGAGATGACGTAGCGCGGCTCGGCCATCTGGTCGTACAGCTTGCGCAGGGCCGGCGCCATCTTGTTGGTCAGCGTGCCGGCGACGATCATCACATCGGACTGGCGGGGCGAGGCCCGCGGCATCGCTCCGAAACGGTCGAGATCGTAACGCGCCATATAGGCGTGGATCATCTCGACGCCGCAGCAGGCCAGGCCGAAGGTCATCGGCCACATCGAGCCGCTGCGGGCCCAGTTGGCCAGCTTGTCGAGGGTGGAAATCACCACGCCCTTGTCGGCCAGTTCGTCGGACAGGTCCTTGTAGAAGCCGTCCTGGTCCGAACCCAGCTTGAGAGCGGTTTCGGCCGGGGCGGTATTCTGTGAGGCGGCAGTCTGCATGGCGTTGCTCATTCCCACTCCAGAGCCCCCTTCTTCCACTCGTAAATGAAGCCGATGGTGAGGATGCCGAGGAAGATCATCATCGACCAGAAGCCGTAGACGCCGATCTCGCCCAGGCTGATCGCCCAGGGGAACAGGAAGGCCACTTCCAGGTCGAAGATGATGAAGAGGATGGCGACGAGGTAGAACCGCACATCAAACTGCTTGCGGGAATCGCCGAAGGGCTCAAAGCCGCACTCGTAAGTGGAATTCTTCTCGGGGTCCGGCGCGCGCTTGGCTGCCACGAAGGGCAGCAGGGCCAGAATCACGGCCAGCGCGATGGCCAGGCCAAGGAAAAGCAGGATCGGCAGATATTCCCGCAGCAGGGCGTCCACGGTCATTCCCCTCCGAACAAACGGTCTGCCCGGGCTGGTCCCACCCTGCCCGAGTTCCGGGTTGTTCTAGCCGGTTCCGTGCCGCGCCGCAACACGCGCCCGTGAGCTAAAAAACCCGCAAGTGGCCGGCGAAAAACCGGTTTTCAGCTTTTTGAGAATCACTCGCGGCAGGACTTGCGGGCGAATCGATCCGTGTACGAAGACGCGGATTCGGCCCGCCCGGCGGGGCGGTCATGCAGGACGGATTTTGAGAAAAGGTGCCGGCGGGGAAATGGCGAGAGTGACGGGACTTGAACCCGCGACCTCCGGCGTGACAGGCCGGCGCTCTAACCAACTGAGCTACACCCCCGCGGCGGCAGGCGGTTTACCCTTCACCACCCCCGATGTCAAGCAGGCGTGACCGATATTCCGGCCACGCCTGCAAAGACTTGGAAGGCTTTCGTCAGCCCGGCTTCAGGCCAGGATCACGCCGGGGCCATGTGGCTCATGTCGTCCAGCATCGGGGCCAGCTTTTCGCCGGCCTGCTTGGCCTTGCGGTGCACGGCATTCTGCAGCTTGCGGAAGGCCTTGGTCTCGATCTGGCGCACGCGTTCCTTGGTGACGCCGAGCTTGCCGCCCAGCTCTTCCAGGGTCGCCTTGTCATCGGTGAGCATGCGCTCGACGATGATCATCTGCTCGCGCGCGCTGAGCTCCTGCAGCGATTCCGTCAGCCAGACGTGGCGCTGGCCGCCATCCATCTTGGTGGTGACGATTTCCTCGGGATTCGGGCCGGGATCGACCAGGAAATCCTGGAAGGCGTCGCCGCCCTCCTCGCCGCCGACCGTCTCGTTCAGCGAATGGTCGCGGGCCGACAGGCGCTGGGCCATGTTGGTCACGTCATTCGGCGACACCTTGAGCGCCGTGGCAATTTCGTCGCGGGTGGCATTGTCCAGCGTCAGCGTGCCGCCGCCGGCCCGTTCCAGCTTGGCGCGCAGCCAGCGCAGGTTGAAAAACAGCGCCTTCTGGCCGGCCGAAGTGCCGGAGCGCACGATCGACCAGTTGCGCAGCACATATTCCTGGATCGACGAGCGGATCCACCAGGACGCATAGGTGGAAAAGCGCACGCCGCGCTCGGGGTCGAAGCGGTTGACCGCCAGCATCAGGCCGATATTGCCTTCCTGGATCAGGTCGGGCATCGGCAGGCCGTAATTGCGGAAGCGGGTCGAGGTGGCGACCACCAGGCGCAGATAGGCTGTGACCAGCTTCTGCATGGCCTTTTGATCTCCGTCAACGCGCCAGCCGCGGGCCAGCTTTAATTCTTCTTCTTCCGTCAGCATGGCCTTGGTCATGACGGTGGACAGGTAGCGCCGGTCGGCGCTGTCGAGAGTCCGGGGGGCGGATGCGATGGCCATTTTGTAGGTCCTCCATCGACTTTCGCCCTTGTCTGCACTAGGTTGCTTGCACTGGAGCCGAGTACAGGGTCAGGCGAAGGGGCTAATTTGTATCGGGTCGATATAAAAACACGATACGCCCGGGGCCGTTCCTCCAGCAAGCCGTATTAGCGAGTCGAAACAAAACTGTGATGCCGATCACCGACCACAGCCACGCCCAGATCGCCGGGACCGGAAACGGTGCCGCCCATGAGGGAAAAGTCGCGCTTGCTCAACGGGTTATCATATTGCTGGACCGCCTGGGGCGGCTCACCCGCGAGTTGCAGTTCGCCGACGGACTCAACCCTGCCCAATGGGAAGCTTTGCGGTTCCTGGCCCAGGCCAACAAATATTCCCGCTCCCCCACCGCGCTGGCCCATTATCTCGGCGCCACCAAGGGAACCGTCTCGCAGACCCTCATCGCCCTCGAGTCCAAGGGCCTGATCACCCGCTGCAAAAAGACTGAGGACCGCCGCCAGGTGGATCTCTGCCTCACCGAGGCCGGCCAGGCCATGCTGGTCAAGGACCCGATGCAGACCCTGGAACAGGCGACGCTGGAAGTGGCCGACGAGCTGGGCATCCAGATGGTGAAGGGCCTGTCGCGCCTGCTGCACGACCTGCAGACCCGCAACCAGATCAGCGAATTCGGCGTCTGCCAGGATTGTTCGCTGTTCTGCGTCAACGCCCAGCAGAATGGCGCGGACGCGGCCACCGGCATCTGCGGCAACAATGGCGAAGCCATCGAGACCGGTGAAAAAGCCAAAATCTGCGTCAACTACAAGACCGCCAACTGAAGCGACCTGCGGTCGCGGCTGCTGCATTGACGTAACGTCACGGCTTGCGCCCTGCCGGGGCGCGACCTAGCGTTTGTCCCGACACTGTTCATTTGCAGACTCCGGGAAAACCGCAATGAAGTTCAAGGGTACCGAATCCTACGTCGCCACCAACGATCTCAAGGTGGCGGTGAATGCCGCGATCGCGCTGGAGCGGCCCCTGCTGGTGAAGGGCGAACCGGGCACCGGCAAGACCGTGCTGGCCATCGAGATCGCCCGGGCGCTGAACGCCCCGCTCCTCACCTGGCATGTCAAATCCACCACCAAGGCCCAGCAGGGCCTGTACGAATACGATGCCGTGTCGCGCCTGCGCGACAGCCAGCTCGGCGACGAGCGCGTCAAGGATATCCGCAACTACATCAAGAAGGGCAAGCTGTGGGATGCCTTCACGGCGCCGCAGCGCCCGGTGCTGCTGATCGACGAGATCGACAAGGCCGATATCGAATTCCCCAACGACCTGCTGCTCGAACTCGACCGCATGGAATTCTTCGTCTACGAGACGAACGAGACCGTGAAGGCCAGCGTGCGGCCGATCATCATCATCACCTCGAACAACGAGAAGGAACTGCCCGACGCCTTCCTGCGCCGCTGCTTCTTCCACTACATCCGTTTCCCCGAACGCGAGACGATGGAAGAGATCGTCGAGGTGCATTATCCCGGCGTGCAGAAAAACCTGCTGCGCGATGCGCTGAATGTCTTCTACGATATCCGCGAGACGCCCGGCCTGAAGAAGAAGCCGTCCACCTCGGAACTGCTCGACTGGCTCAAGCTGCTGATGGCCGAAGACCTGCCGGCCGATGCGTTGCGCAGCAAGGACCAGGGCAAGCTGATTCCGCCGCTGGCCGGCGCGCTGCTGAAGAACGAGCAGGATGTGCATCTGTTTGAGCGGCTCGCCTTCATCGCGCGCCGTGAGCGGAACTAAGCCTTAGAGACGAGGCCGCCCAGGAGAGCTGGCATGTTCATCAACTTCTTCCTCGAACTGCGCAAGGCCAAGGTGCCCGCCACGCTGCGGGAATATCTCACGCTGATCGAGGCGATGGACAAGGGCGTGCCCGAATATCGCGTCGAGGATTTCTATTACCTGTCGCGTACCGCGCTGGTGAAGGACGAGCGCAACCTCGACAAATTCGACCGCGTCTTCGGCCAGTGTTTCAACGGCCTGCAGTCCGTCGGCGCCGGCGCCGAGATCACCGCCGAAATCCCGGAGGAATGGCTGCGCAAACTGGCCGAGAAGGTTCTGACCCCGGAGGAAATGGCGCAGATCGAGGCGCTCGGCGGCTGGGACAAGCTGATGGAGACGCTGAAGCAGCGCCTCGAAGAGCAGAAGGGCCGCCACCAGGGCGGCAGCAAGTGGATCGGTACCGCCGGCACCTCACCCTTCGGCGCCTATGGTTACAATCCCGAAGGCGTGCGCATCGGCCAGGACAAGTCGCGCAACCGCCGCGCCGTGAAGGTGTGGGACAAGCGCGAATACAAGAACCTGGACGACAGCGTCGAGCTCGGCACCCGCAACATCAAGGTGGCGATGCGCCGCCTGCGCAAATTCGCCCGCGACGGCGCCGACCTGGAACTCGACCTGCCCGACACCATCAAGTCGACGGCGGCCAATGCCGGCTATCTCGACATCAAGATGGTGCCCGAGCGGCATAACAAGGTGAAGGTGCTGCTGCTGTTCGATATCGGCGGCTCGATGGACGATCATATCCGTATCACCGAGGAGCTGTTCTCGGCGGCGCGCGCCGAATTCAAGCATATGGAATTCTTCTACTTCCACAATTGCGTCTACGAGAAGCTGTGGAAGGACAATCGCCGCCGGCATGCCGATTTCACGCCGACCTTCGAGATGCTGCGCACCTACCAGCATGACTACAAGCTGGTCTTCGTCGGCGACGCCACCATGTCGCCTTACGAGATCGTGCAGCCCGGCGGCAGCGTCGAGCACTGGAACGAGGAAGCCGGCGCGGTGTGGCTGCAGCGCCTGCTGGATACCTATCCGAAGGCGATCTGGCTCAACCCGGTGCAGGAAAAATACTGGGACTTCACGCCGTCGGTCGGGGTGGTCCGCCAGCTGATGGGCAACCGCATGTTCCCGCTCACCCTCGAAGGCCTGGAACGCGGGATGAAAGAGCTGAACCGCTAGATCGCGCTGATCGCCGCCTCGAGGCTCGCCGCCGGCGCAGGCGCCTCGGCGACACTGCCGCGCAAGGGCGCCGGATCGACGGTGAAGCCGTCGCGCAGCAGGAACCGCTGCTGCATCGCCTGCACGGCGTATTCCATGTTGGGCGCCGGCACTTCGTAGAAGCGGCCCTCGATCCATTTATGCGCCGGATGGCTGAACGAGCCGGCCTGGGCGCCGAGATCGGCATTGCGCACCACCACGCGCCAGGTGCGGTAGCGGCGGTCCACGATATCCACGATGGTGGCGGTGTAGCCGAACGGCAGGTCGGTTTCCTTGTGTCGCCTGGTCAGCGATTCAAGATCCTGTTCGGCGCGCGTCACCTGGTTCTTCAGATCGGCGATGCTTTCATGCAGCGTCTGCACGGCCTTCACCGCATCCTCGACCTGGCGTGCGAAGTCTTCCTTGACGCCGGTCAGTTCCTCGGCCTTCAGGCGCACGCGGGTCCAGGCGGCATGGCTGCGCTCGCCGAGCAGGATGATGATCATCACCGCGATGCCGATATTGGCAGCCGCGGCCAGGATGCCGATGAACTGGGTGATGGAAATCTCAGACATCGCCGAGCCTGATCTTGCCGTTGAACGGACGGATCAGCATGACTTCCGACAGCGCGCCGAAAATCTTCTTGGTGCGCAGCCGCGCCATATGCTCGTCTTCGATGCCCCACATCACCACCCGCGCGGTGCGGCGGCCGGGAAACGCCGACACGCCCGAACCGGGGCCGCTGAACATCTCGTGCATCTCGGGGCCGATCAGCTTGACATACCAGCCGGTGTGATGCGGCCTGGGCGTGCCGACCTCGTAGATCACCATGTTGCGCGCGTCGCTGAATTCGACCTCGCGCGCCATCATCCCGCCATAGGTGTTCTGGCGTTCGCTCAGGTGTAACTCGAGCCGGGCCTTGTCTTCCTGCAGCTTGTCGTAGTCGACGCGGATCTCGGCCATCCGATTGCGCAGCTGCTCGGCCTCGCTGACCAGCTGGTCGAGCTGGAAACGGCCGCGCGCATAACTGAAGACATAGCGTTCCAGGCTGTTCGCGCCGAGCGAGACGGCGAAGAACATCAGCAGCGACGGCAGCAGTGCGGAAACGATGTCGACGGCGTCCATGCCGGCGGCCTCTGGCCATGCCCCCTAGAGTGATCCTCCGGGTACTGTCGGGCAAAGGCAGTATCAAATCAATCGGAGTTTTACCGCTGGTAGCAGGGCGTTGCGCCGACTCGGACGCGGCGTACTGATGTCAGGCCGGCGGCGGCGGCTCGGCCGGCGCCTCGCCCACAGTCACCACGACGAAGCCGCGATGGCGCGGCAGCAGGCGATCCATCAGCGAGCGCGCCTCGGCCTGGTTTTCGGCCGCCACCACATAGAGCCGTCCCTGCCCCCACTGCCCGGCCGGTTCGATTTCGGACAGGTCGGCGCCGAGGCTGGGATGGCGCGCGGAGAAGCGCCAGGAGCGCGCATACATGTCGCGGCTTTCCATCGGCACGGCGGTATAGGCGAAGGGATATTCGGTGCTGTCGAGCCGGCGCTTCAGCCCGTCGCATTCGTCCTGCATCTGGGTGAACTGACGCCGCGCCGAGGCAATCGCCGGCCGCTGCTCGGCGATGGCGCGTTCGAGCTGTTCCAGCCGCATCGAGAGTTCATGCTCGCCCTGGCGTCGCATGGCCTTTTCATACTCGGCGCGGCGATAGCCCATGCGGGCACGATCGACCACGATGGCCAGCGCCAGGCCGAACAGCAGCAGCGCGATCAGCGCCGCCAGCGCGGTGAGCAGCTCCGCCATCGCTCAGGCCTCGTGCCAGAAGACTTTGCCGGCGAATTCACGGCTGTCGATCATCTTGGTGCCATCGCCGACCCAGTTCGCCGCCAGTGCCTGCGCCGCTTCCATATTGCCGGCCCAGACCACCAGCCGCACGCGGCGCTTGCCGCCCATCGCGGTCGGCACCGAGGCCAGCCCGGCAAAGGGCATCACCGCGGCGGGGCCTTCGATGCGGAAATAGAAGCCCGGCGTGCCCGGCGCCGGATAGCCGGCCTCCGCCACCAGGTTGTTCTGCCGGTCGGCGAGACGGCGTTCCTGGTCCTGCAGGTTGGCGCGGTCCTTCATCAGCATGGCGAGATCGGCATCGAGCTGCGCCTTCTCGTCGCGCAGGGCGGCGAAGTCGGTGCGGCGCCGGCTGTAGTCGCTCTGCATCTGCGCCTGGCGCGTGGCATCGCCGGGGCCGCTGCCGCTGCCGTAGAGCTGGTAGACCGCGGCTTCGATATAGCCGGCGAGACCGCCGGCCGCGAGCAGCACCAGCATCGCCGGCACAACCAGAAGCAATGCGTCTTCGGCATCCATCGCGAAACTCCGTTTGCGCTGCAATTCTAAAGCGTTGCAGTCGTTTCAGCCATAGCACCGCTGGGCGATGCATACATCCTTAAAAAAAGCAAAAAGGCCGGAGCTTGCGCCCCGGCCCTTTCATCCGCCGCCAGATGACAGCGAGTCTTATTAGCGCTTCGAGAACTGGAAGCTGCGGCGGGCCTTCGGCTTGCCGTACTTCTTGCGCTCGACCACGCGGCTGTCGCGGGTCAGGAAGCCCTGGGCCTTCAGGGCCGGACGGAGCGTCGGCTCGAAATAGGTCAGCGCCTTGGAGATGCCGTGACGCAGCGCGCCGGCCTGGCCCGACAGGCCGCCGCCGACGACGGTGGCATAGATGTCGAACTGGCCGCTGCGGTTGGTCACCACCATCGGCTGGGCGAGCAGCATGCGCAGCACGGGACGAGCGAAGTAGTCGTTGCTCTCCTTGCCGTTCACGGTGAACTTGCCGGTGCCGGGCTTAATCCAGACGCGGGCGATGGCGTTCTTGCGCTTGCCGGTGGCGTAGGCGCGGCCGTACTTGTCGAGCTTGCGCTCGGCGGGAGCGGCGGCAGTGGCGGCCACGGCGGCCTGGGCGTTGCCGAGGCTCAGATCGGCGAGCGTGCGGGACTCAGCCATTAGTCGTTCCTCTTGTTCTTCGGATTGAGCGCGGCGACATCCAGCTTCACCGGCTGCTGTGCCTCATGCGGATGCTGGGCACCCTTGTAGACCTTGAGCTTGGTGAGCTGACGGCGAGCCAGCGGGCTCTCCTTCGGCAGCATGCGCTCGACGGCCTTCATGATGACGCGCTCGGGATACTTGCCGGCCAGGCCTTCGCCCAGGGTGCGACCCTTGATGCCACCCGGATGACCGGTGTGCCAGTAGAAGACCTCATTCGCGGCCTTGCGGCCGGTGAGGCGAACCTTCTCGGCATTGATGACGATGATATTGTCGCCGGTATCGCAGTTCGGCGTGAAGATGGCCTTGTGCTTGCCGCGCAGACGCATGGCGATCAGGGAGGCAAGCCGCCCCAGCACCAAACCGTCGGCGTCGATCAGCAGCCACTTCTTGTCCACTTCGGACTCTTTGGCGGTGAAAGTCTTCATCTGACGTCCTGACAGAGTAGTAAAATCCCGCCGGACAGCCGGCGGGCGGATCGGGGCGCACTATGAGGATTTTTCGCGTGCTGTCAAACAGGTTCTGGCCTTAGAAATCAACATCTTAGATAGCGGTATTATGATACCATTGTCCAGGATCATATAAAACAAAGACTTAACAACTTTATCCTCATTCCCGCGACAGCGGGAATCCAGCTTATTTATCGAACCCGGGTTTTAAGACTGGACTCCCGCCTTCGCGGGCGCGACGAAACCTCAGAAAAACGTTCGTTCCGCTTCGTTTGGGTTCGTTGCGGTTCGTTCGGTGCTCGTTTGGCTTCGTTGCGGTTCGTTTGGCTTCGTTCGGGTTCGTTTCGCTTCGTTTGAGTTCGTTTCTGCTCCTGCGGGTTTACGGATGCCGGCCCTGCACGCAGAGAACGATATAGGAACAGCTGGTGCCGGGGTCAAGCCCCCTGCCCGGCTTACCGCGTCTGTCCTCTTGGGCCAGTCCTCAGCCTTTGGACCTGTCCTCAGCCTTTGGGCGGAATCGCGTAGGTCATCACCGCATGCGCCACCGGTTCGTCCACCCCGGCCGAATACAGCGTGATCTCGATGATCGCCAGCGTCTTGCCCAGTTTCAGCATGTCGGCTTCGGCGCTCAGCTCGCCCAGGCCCGGCTTGCGCAGGAAGTTGATGTTGAGGTTGGTGGTGACCGCCAGCGCCACCGGGCCGATCAGGCCGAGCAGCAGCAGATAGGCGGCGCAGTCGGCCAGCGTCATCATCGCCGGGCCCGACACCGTGTTGCCCGGCCGCAGGTTCTGCTCGCCGATCGGCATGGCCAGCCGCAGCGTCGCGCCGTCCCAGTGTTCGATTCGAAACTGCTGCGCCCGCATCTGCGGAAATTCGGTATCGAGAAAGGCGGCCAGTTCGGCCCGGGTCATTTTCATTTTCGCGGCTCCCTCACCTTCCGCTTAGCATCTGGCGCGCAAAGGGAAAAGCCGGTTTGACGGGCCGCAAAACCGGTTGCGGAATTTTTGCGGACAGGCCTTGCGGTCGGGGGCCTGGGTGGCTAGGTTGCGCGCCGCACTGGTCCCAGGTAGCTCAGTGGTAGAGCAGGCGGCTGTTAACCGCCCGGTCGGGGGTTCGAATCCCTCCCTGGGAGCCATTCTCCAAGACATCGCCAGACATGCAAGCGCAGCGCAAGCTGCGGCCGGAGACCATTGTCCGACCGCAGCCTGACCATGCTTATGCCCGCACCATCCCCTGCACGATCTTGCGCGCCACCGGCGCGACCACCAGCACGACCGGGAAAGCCACCAGCCAGGACGGCAGCCAGGCGCCGATCCAGAGAGTGAGAAAGCCATCGACCGGGCCGGCCGTGCGGACGGTGGCGATGCCCGAGACGATGAAGGACATCAGGGCGGAGAGCACAAAGCCGAACACGACGGGAGCGAAACGCGGGGAGATCATTGTTCTTTCCTTTCAGGTTGGGGAGAGCGAGTCACAGCGCCGCCATCAGCCGTGCGGCGAGATAGAGCCCGGTGCCGAACACCAGATGGGTGATCAGGCTGCGCAGCCGCGCCGCCGTCGGATCGGGGGTGCGCGATGACGCGATGCCCATGCCGAAGGCCGGCTGCATCACGAAATACGGCGCGGCAACGGTGACCAGCCCGGCCAGCAAAGCCGGCGCCGGCGTCGGCGTTGCCAGCCAGTCGGCGCCACGGATGGCAACGAGGCCGGCGGCGAAGGCGATGCCGATGGCGTAATGCGCGGCCCAGCCGAGCAGCACCTCGCCCGCCACCGGCGCCGACTTGCCGATGCCATCGTGGCGGAAACGGCCGCGCGGCAGGTGGCCGAGCCAGCGCCCGACGAAGCGATAATCCAGTCCGGCCACGCCATAGACCCGCCGCAGCAGCAGGCCCCAGGCATCCATCGCCAGCGTGGCGCCCGCGCCCACCGCCGCGACCTGTAAAATCGTATCCAGCATCTTGAAATTCCTCTTGTGCAGTTGTGATGTTGGGGTAGCCTACGACTTCAAGTTCACTTGAGGTCAAGAAGGAATCTCTTTGGCATGCAGTTGCTGGATATCGCGGAAGTCTCGGCCCGGGCCGGCGTGCCGGCCTCGGCGCTGCGCTTCTATGAGGAGAAAGGCCTGATCGCCTCGGTGGGGCGGCGCGGCCTGCGGCGCCTGTTCGAACCGGTCGTGCTGGACCACCTGGCGCTGATCGCGCTGGGGCGGCTGGCGGGATTCAGCCTGGAGGAGATCGCCGGCATGTTTTCGCCCAACGGCCGCCTGCGCATCCGGCGCGAGCAACTGGTCGCCAAGGCGGACGAGCTGGATGAGACCATCCGGCGGCTGACGGCGATGCGCGACGGGCTGCGCCACGCCGCGGTGTGCAAGGCGCCGAGCCATCTGGAATGCCCGAGTTTCCGGCGCCGGCTGCGCGCGGCCGGCAAACTCAGCCGCGCGCACAGAAAAAAGACGTCGCGCTAGCAGGATGCCGGCGCGCCGTCGCCGTTATGCCCGCTTCGGCCGGCGCACCGCCCGCACCTTGCCGCTGTTGCCGCCGCCGCAGAAAAAGCGGTCGGCACCGTCGGATTCCAGTCCCGACACGCCGGTGCCGGCCGGCATCGCGATGCTTTCCAGCACCTCTGCGGTTTGCGGATCGATCCGGCGCAGTTCGCTTTCGTCGGCCTCCCAGGTGCCGTGCCAGAGTTCGCCGTCGACCCAGGTGACGCCGGTGACGAAACGGTTTGACTCGATGGTGCGCAGGATGGCGCCGGTCTCGGGGTCGATCTGGTGGATCCTGCGCGCCTGATACTCACCGACCCAGAGCGTGCCTTCGGCCCAGGCCATGCCTGAATCGTTGCCGCCGCCAGGCGCCGGGATGGTGGCGAGCACCTCGCCGGTCTGCGGGTCGATCTTCTGAATGCGGTTCTCGGCGATCTGGAACAGGTGCCTTCCGTCGAAGGCGGTGCCCGCATGCCCGGCAACATTGAGCGTGCGCTGCGTCTGCCCGCTGTCCGGATCGATGGCGTTGAGCGTGTCTCCGGCCGCGAACCAGACATTGCGGCCGTCATAGCTGACGCCATGCACGGCCTCGACGCCGGGATAGGGACCGTATTCGCGGATGATGTCGGCGGTCGATCGTTTCATGGGTCTGTCCTCCTCGCTGATCGTGTCATGCCGTCATCCTAATGATTGGGCAGAGGCGTCGGGAGTAACAAAGCCGTCGTGAATCCCGGGATCGGCGGCGTCATCCAGCGGCGTGCCCGGCCGCGGCCGAAGGACTGCACCTTGCCGGCGGCGGCCAGCGCGTCGAGCGCCCGCTGCACGGTGCGCGGACTGGTATCCAGCGCCAGCGCCAGCGCCGAACTCGACCATGATTCGCCATCGGCAAGAAACGCCAGCACCGCCGCATGCGGCTCCTCGACCGGCGGCGCCAGCACGATGACCTCGCGCGCCCGGCACGGCGCCAGCGCGAAGCCGGCTTTGGTGGCGTTCACCCCGGCCACGGACCGCAGCTCCATGCGCAGCCGTCCGATCTCGACCCGCAACCGCGCGCGATGCGAGTCATCGGCATGTTTCGCGCCGAAGGCTTTCGCGAGCAGCACGGCGCGCGGCACATCGGCCGGCCAGGCTTCGGCCAGCGCGCGGACCAGCGCGAACAGGACCGGCCGCGTCGCCAGCGAGACCGTCCTGCCGGCATCGCGCAGGACATAGCGGCAGGCATCCACCACCAGCGCTTTGGATGTCTGCAGCGCCTCGACCTCTTCGAGCAGGAGCGGACGCTCGGCGCCGCCACGCGCGATCAGGCGTGCCGCCGGCATATCCAGCACGCGGAAGGCGGTTTCGACTTCGGTTGCCAGCGCGGGAATGCCGGCCTGCTGCGCGGCCCGCGCCGCACGGCCGAGGGCGGCGCGCGCTGCCCTGGTCTGCAGGCGGCGCAGCGCGATCCCCGCCACCACCATCTCATGCGCGGCGCGCAGGGCGGGCGGCAGCAGCACCGGATCGAGCCGGCCGATCAGATGCTCGGCTTCGTCGAGGCGCCCGATCAGCAGCAGGCGCCGGATCTCGAGATAGCGCGCATGGGCGGCGTTGGCCTGGTCGCCATGCGCTTCCAGCGTCGCGCGGGCCGCATCCAGCGTCTTCGCCGCCCAGCCGAGGTCGCGCGCGGCCAGCGCGATCTCGGCCTCGGCGACGACGCACCGGGCCCGGGCCACGGGTTCTTTCGCACCGAAGGCACGCGCCGCGCCGCGCAGCAGGAGTTTCGCGCGGGCGAAATCGCCAAGCTGCGCCATGGCGATGCCGCGCAGCGCCAGGGCCGGCGCGTCATCGCGCAGGGCAACGCGTTTCAGCGCGCCGAGCGGATCACCGCCTGCCAGCGCCCGCGCCGCCGCCGTGATCAGCGAATCCATTGCAGTCCCGACACACTGTGACTCCCGGCTGTCGCGTCCGATGCCAGTCTATCCGTCCTCCGCCAACCAGACTATCGCGAACACGCGCACGATCCCGCTGCGGCCTGGCGCCGGCGCCGCGGAAACGGAATCGCGACACACTTGTCACTCCCTGCCCTGCGCCGCGCGCTCCTAGTCTTCTCCGCACACCGACCGGCCTGTCGCATCGAAAAACGCTGCGCATGCCGGCGAACCCAGAGGAGACAGACCCATGACCACACATATCACCGGCACCCGCGAAGACTGGCTGGCCGCGCGGCTCGAACTGCTGAAAGCGGAAAAGGAGCTGACGCGGCGCAGCGACGCACTGGCACGGCAGCGCCAGGACCTGCCCTGGGTGCGCGTCGACAAGGCATACCGGTTCGAGACCGAAGCCGGCAGCGCCACGCTGGCCGACCTGTTCCAGGGCCGCTCGCAGCTGCTGGTCTATCATTTCATGTTCGGGCCCGACTACACGGCCGGCTGCCCGTCCTGTTCGATGATCGCCGACGGCTTCAACGGTTTCGCCACGCATCTGGCCAACCACGACGTCACGCTGACGGCGGTGTCGCGCGCGCCGCTGGCCAAGCTGCAGGCCTACAGGCAGCGGATGGGCTGGACTTTCCCCTGGGCCTCGGCGCTGGTCAGCGACTTCAATTTCGACTTCAACGTCTCCTTCACCGAGGAGCAGCAGCGCAAGAACGACATCGACTACAACTACGACCGCGGCCGCCAGACGATGAAGGCAACCGTGATTCCCGACGCTGTCGTCAGGATCGCGGCGGTCTGCGGCACCGATGTCGCCACCTATTCGCGCGACCGGCCGGGCATGAGCAGTTTCGTGCTGGAAGATGGTGCGGTCTACCACACCTACTCGACCTATGCCCGCGGACTGGACAGCCTGTGGGGGTCGTATCAGTGGCTCGACCGCGCGCCAAAGGGCCGCAACGAGGCCGGCATCTGGTGGCGTCGCCATGACGAGTATGACCAGCCGGCGGCAAAGACGCGCCCCGCCGCGTCATGCTGCGGCTAAGCCAGGCAACCGGCAGGGTCCCGCGCGGCAGCATGGCCGCACGGGACTCCCGGTACGCCGCCTTCTTCGGCATCATGGCACTGCTGTTCGCCGGCAGCGCGACGGTGACGGCGATGTGGTGCCTGTCGATGGCGACAATGGGCGAGATCCCGATGGCCGGCGGCTGGACCATGTCGATGGCCTGGATGCCGATGTGCGGCCAGAGCTGGGCCGGCGCCGCCGCATCTTTCCTCGGCATGTGGGTCGTGATGATGGCGGCGATGATGCTGCCATCGCTGGCCCCGACATTGTGGCGCTGTTACCGGGCCGGCGGCGGGGCGCGGCCGACCGCGCTGGCCGGCGCGGGATATTTCTTCGTATGGGCCATGGCGGGCCTGGCGATTTTCCTGCTGGGCGCCGCGCTGGCGGAGAGCGCCACGCAGTGGCCGGCGCTGGCGCGCGCCGTTCCGGTCGCGGCCGGCATGGTCGTGCTGATCGCCGGCGCGGTCCAGTGCACCGCATGGAAGGCGCGCCACCTGGCCTGCTGCCGGCAGGCACCGGCGGGCATCGGCACGGCCTGGCATCAGGGCCTGCATCTGGGCCTGCGCCTCGGCCTGCACTGCCTCCGCAGCTGTGCCGGCCTGACCGCGATCCTGCTCGTCATCGGCGTCATGGACCTGCGCGCGATGGCCATCGTCACGGCGGCCATCACCCTCGAACGTCTCGCCCCGGCGGGCCCGCGCATCGCGCGCGCCACCGGCGGCGCCGCCATCGCGGCCGGATTAGGCCTGATCGTCCTGCGCATCGGCCCGGGCGGATTGTAGCGATACATCTCCGCCCTTGCCTTCGCGCCACGCGCCGAACCAAACTCGCGCATGCCCGACGATATCAATCTCCCCCTGATCCTGCTGGCCGCGCTGATGGCCACGTCCAGTCCCGGCCCGGCCACCGTGACCATCGCCGGCACCTCGATGAAAGCCGGCCGCAAATACGGCCTCGCCGTCGCCACCGGCATCAGCACCGGATCGCTGATGTGGTCGACGGCGGCCGCCTTCGGGCTCGGCGCCATCATGCTGGCGAATGCCTGGCTGTTCGAACTGCTGCGCTATTGCGGCGCCGGCTACCTGATCTTTCTCGCCGTCAAATCCGCCAGGTCGGCTCTGACGCCGGGCGACATCGAACCGGGAGGCCTGGCGAACCCGACGTGGAAACGCGCCTACGCCGCCGGGCTCGGCCTGCACCTGACCAATCCGAAGCCGATCCTGTTCTTCGGCTCGCTCTATGCCGTCGGCGTGCCGGCCCATGCCGCGCCGGCGACGCTGCTGGTGATCATCGCCGCCGTCGCGCTGCAGAGCACGCTGGTTTTCCACGGCTATGCGCTGCTGTTTTCCAGCCCGCCGGTGGCGCGCGGCTATATGCGGCTGCGCCGCTGGTTCGAGGCGACATTCGCGCTGGCCTTCGGTTATGCCGGGGTCAAACTGCTGACCACCCGGCTGCAGTAGCCGCCCGCAAAAAAGAGGGGCCGGCCGGCCCCTCTTCTCCGCACGATCTCGTTGTGGCGCTCAGCCGCGAAACACCGGTCCGCCGACCGGCGAACCGTTGCTGCCGCCATCGACGAAGAGTTCGGCGCCGCTGACATTCGAGGCGTCGTCGGAAGCGAGGAACAGCACGGTCTTCGCGATCTCCTCCGCCTCGCCCAGACGCCCGAGCGGGATGATGCCGGCCAGGCGCTTTTCCAGCTGAGTCATCGCCTCGGGCGTCGGCGCCGCGCCATTCCAGATCGGCGTGCGGGTGGCGCCGGGCGAGACGACATTCACGCGGATGCCGCGCGGCGCCAGTTCGGCGGCCAGCACGCGGCTCATGCCGCGCACGCCGGCCTTGCTGGCGGCATAGGCCGATGACCCGGGCGATCCCAGCTGCGACATCACCGAGCCGTTCAGGATGATCGACGCGCCGTCGTTGAGATACGGCGCTGCCGCCTGCACGGTGAAGAAGACGCCGGTGATGTTGGTGCGCAGGATCTGCTCGAAAACCTCGAGCTTGCTGCCGCCCAGCGGCGTGCTGCCCGGGATGCCCGCATTGGCGAACAGGATGTCGAGCCCGCCGAAGGCCTTCACGGCCGATGCCACGGCCTGCTCGGTGGCGGCGATATCGGTGGCGTCGGCCTGCAGGGCGATCGCATTGGCGCCCAGCGCGGCCAGAGCCGCATCCAGGGTGGCCTGGTTGCGGCCGGTGATGGCGACGCGGGCACCCTCGGCAATGAAAGCTTTGGCGGTGGCCAGGCCGATGCCGCTGTTTCCGCCGGTGATCAGCGCCGTCTTGTTCTTGAGCCTCATGGGTCTCTCCAGTCCGGTTATTGGTTTAATAATGCAACTATACTTGCTGTGTAGACCTGGTAGTTTTATGATGCAACCGATCAGTGAACCCGCCTCGTGACGGGGGCACAAATTGGCCGGCCCCGATCCATTGGTGGGCCAGACCTCGCGAGGAGAACCATGCGGCGCACCAGCCTGGACGATGCGGACTGCCCGGTGGCACGGGCGCTGGATGCGGTCGGCGACTGGTGGTCGCTGCTGATCGTGCGCGACGCCTTTTTCGGCCTGCGCCGCTTCGGCGAATTCCAGAAAAGCCTCGGGATGGCCAGGAACATCCTGACCGTGCGGCTGCGCGGCCTGGTGGAGAGCGGCATCCTGGACGCCGTGCCGGCGGCGGATGGCGGCGCTTACAAGGAGTATGTGCTGACAGCCAAGGGCCGCGACCTGTTTCCGGTTCTGGTCGCCCTGCGCCAGTGGGGCGAGGCCCATCAGTTTCCCGGGGAAGCCTGCAGGATCGAACTGGTCGACCGCGACAAGGGCGCGCCGGTCCAACCGCTGGAGTTGCGCGCCGCCGACGGACGCCGACTCGCCGGCGCCGACACCCTGATCCGGACGCGTGCCTGATTTGCGGTTTTCAGCCTCAACTTAAGTTGAATTTCAGGCAGCGCCTCGTTTCTTTTGCGAGCCGATCCGCTACAATACGCGCTGTACGGGAGAAGCAGCCTTGGCGGAACCTTCAATCAACTTTCTCGACGAGCGCGCGGACCGACGCGACGACACGCGCCCGCCGGGTGGTGGCGGTGGCGGCGGCCCGACGGGCGGCAGCGACCGGCGCAACTGGAAAGTGGTGATCGTCGACGACGAGCCCGATGTCCATTCGCTGACCAAACTGCTGCTGCGCAATTTCAACTACCGCAAGCGCGGCCTCACCTTCCTCAGTGCCTACTCCGCCACCGAGGCGCGCGACGTGATGCGCGACAATCCCGACACCGCCCTGGTGCTGCTGGATGTGGTGATGGAGACCGAGCATGCCGGTCTGGCGCTGGTGGATTTCATCCGCACCGACCTCAACAACAAGTCGGCGCAGATCGTGATCCGCACCGGCCAGCCGGGCCAGGCCCCGCCGCTGACCGTGGTGTCGAACCACGGCATCAACGATTACAAGGAAAAGACCGAGCTGACGCAGCAGACCATGATCCTCACCGTGGTGAAGGCACTGCGGCTGTATGAGGAATTCCTGCCCAGCTATATCGCCGCCGCCAAATTCGCCAATCTGGCCGAACGCGCCAGGGCCGGCGCCGATGATCGTGAATTGCTGCGCAGCCTGCGCCATGAACTCGATGCCGCCGATGACGGGGCCGCGCGGCCGCCGGCCGCCAGCGAGCCTGCCGATCCGCGCCTCGCCGCGCTGACCGACCGCGAACGCGAAGTGCTGAAATGGGTCAGCCAGGGCGATTCAAACAAGGCCATCGCCATCCGGCTCGGCGTTCAGGAAGTCACCGTGAAGGCGCATCTGCGCCAGATCTTCACCAAGATGCAGGTGTTCAACCGCACCCAGGCTGCCTCGCTGGCACTGCGCCTGCTGGAGCGCGACGGCGAAACCCCGCTGCGCTGACCATCAACCCCGGGGTGATCCACCCCGCCGCGCCTTGCGTATCAAATGATGAACGCCGCACGGTCAGTTCCGGTGGATGCGGCAGC
The DNA here is from genome assembly GCF_025869515.1 of Ferrovibrio sp. Classification (GTDB taxonomy): domain Bacteria; phylum Pseudomonadota; class Alphaproteobacteria; order Ferrovibrionales; family Ferrovibrionaceae; genus Ferrovibrio. The sequence goes on along the minus strand of NZ_JAOZVR010000051.1, from coordinate 6,676 downwards.
AGCAGATACGGCCTGGCAGAATGTCGCCTCTTTCATCCGCGTTGTCTCCGGTTGTGGTCTGGTTCCGCCAGGATCTGCGGCTGAACGACAATCCGGCCCTGGCGGCAGCCGCGGCGAGCGGCCGGCCGGTGCTGGCGCTCTATATCCTCGACACGGCAACCACGGCCTGGGCGATGGGCGGTGCCACACGCTGGTGGCTGCATCACAGCCTGGTGCAGCTCGGCGCCGATCTCAAGCAACGATACGATATCGGGCTGATCCTGCGCCGCGGCGATCCGGCCACGATCCTGCCGGCCCTGCTGCGCGAAACCGTCACGGAAACCGTGCACTGGAACCGCTGTTACGAACCGGCGGCGATTGCGCGCGACAGCGCCCTGAAAACGGCGCTGAAAGACGACGGCATCGCAGTCGAGACGCATAACGCCGCCCTGCTGTTCGAACCCTGGACCGTGCAGACCCAGGCAGGCGGCTGGTTCAAGGTGTTTTCGCCGTTCTGGCGTGCCTGCCGCGCGCGAGGCCCGGCCGCGCCGCAGCGCGCGCCGCAAAGCGTGACGCGCTGGCCCGAGACCGTCGACAGCGACGCGCTGGACAGCTGGGCCCTGCTGCCGACGGCGCCCGACTGGGCCGGCGGCCTGCGCGCGCGCTGGACCCCCGGCGAAGCCGGCGCCGCTGCGCGGCTGCAGGCTTTCATCGAGCATGACCTGATCCAGTATGCCGATGGCCGCGACCGGCCGGATCTCGACTGCACCTCGCGCCTGTCGGCCCATCTGCAGTTCGGCGAGATCGGCCCGCGCCAGATCTGGCAGGCGGTGCAGATGGCCGTGGAGCGCGGCGGCGCCGGACTTGCCCATAATGCCGAAAAATTCCTGAGCGAACTCGGCTGGCGCGAATTCTGCCATCACCTGCTGTTTCATTTCCCCACCCTGCCGCAGCAGAATTTCCGCGCCGGTTTCGATGCCTTTCCGTGGAATCCCCGTGCAGATCACGTCAAAGCATGGCAAGAGGCCCGCACCGGCTATCCCATCGTCGATGCCGGCATGCGCCAGCTCTGGCAGACCGGCTGGATGCACAACCGGGTGCGCATGATCGCCGCCTCCTTCCTGATCAAGCACCTGCTGCAGGACTGGCGCAAAGGCGAAGCCTGGTTCTGGGACACGCTGGTGGATGCCAACCTGGCCAACAATGCCGGCGGTTGGCAGTGGGTGGCCGGTTCGGGCGCCGATGCCGCGCCGTATTTCCGCATCTTCAATCCGGTGCTGCAGGGCGAAAAGTTCGACCCGCAGGGCGCCTATGTGCGGCGCTGGCTGCCGGAACTGGCGGCGCTGCCCGATAAATACATTCACAAGCCATGGTCGGCACCGGAGACGGTGCTGAATCAGGCGGGGATTGTCCTCGGCCGCGACTATCCGCGGCCGCTGGTCGATCACGATACGGCGCGCAAGGCAGCACTGGCAGCCTTCGCCGCTTTGCGCAATGATGCAGCCGAGGCAGCGGGGGCTGAATGACGACAGTCGCGGGGGAGCGGCGGCAACGTATCGCCGTGATCGGGGCCGGCATCGCCGGTCTGGGCACAGCCTGGGCGCTGTCGAAACGCCATGACGTCACCGTCTTCGAGGCCAATGCCACTCCCGGCGGCCACAGCAACACCGTCGACGTCGATTACGATGGTGCCAGCATCGCCGTCGATACCGGTTTCATCGTCTTCAACGACTGGAACTACCCCAACCTGCGCCGGCTTTTCGCACAGCTGGATGTGCCCTCGATCAAGAGCGACATGTCCTTCGCGGTTTCGGTCGGCCAGGGCGAGTCCCGGGGCGCGCTGGAATGGAGTGGCGACACACTCTCCACGCTGTTCGCGCAGAAGCGCAACCTGCTGCGGCCGAGTTTCCATCGCATGTGGCGCGACATCCTGCGTTTCAACAAACGCGCCATCGCCGATCTGGCGGGCGGCCGCATGGCCGGCCTGAGCCTGGGCGACTATCTGGCGCAGGACCGCTACAGCGACAGTTTCATGCTGGATTACCTGCTGCCGATGGGTGCAGCGATCTGGTCGGCGCCGCTTGCCGAGATGCTCGCCTTCCCGGCCGAGACCTTTGCCAACTTCTTCAAGAATCACGGCCTGCTCAGCGTCAACGACCGACCGCAATGGTATACGGTGCAGGGCGGCAGCCGCGAATATGTGAAGCGCCTGATCGCCGATGGCGATTTCGCGCTGCACCTGCATACCCCCGTTCATGCCGTGCACCGCGAAGCGGTCGGCGTGACCGTGAGCACCGCCGGCGGCAGCCAGCATTTCGACCAGGCAGTGCTCGCCTGCCATGGCGATCAGGCGTTGCGCCTGCTGGATGACGGCGCCACCGCCACGGAACACAGCATCCTGTCCGCCTTCCGCTTCCAGCCCAACCGTGCCGTGCTGCATCGCGATGTCGCGCAGATGCCGCGACGCCGCAGCGTCTGGGCCAGCTGGAACTATCTGTCCGAACAGCGCCGCGACCTGCAGCGCCGCGTCGGCCTGACCTACTGGATGAACAGGCTGCAATCGATCGACGACAGCCGACCGCTGTTCGTGACCATGAACCCGATTGTCGAGCCGCGACCCGATCTGGTGTTTGCCGAATTCGCCTACGAGCATCCGCTGTTCGACCGCCCCGCCATCGACGCGCAGGCGCGGCTGCATGAGATTCAGGGCAAGGACCGGCTGTGGTTCTGCGGCGCCTGGTGCAAATACGGCTTCCATGAGGACGGCTTCAGCGCCGGCCTGCAGGTGGCGCAGGCGCTCGGCGTCCGGCCGTTCGATGCGGCAACCAGCCTCCGGGATGCGGCTGAATGATGGACGCCGCCATACCGCTGCCACCTGAAACTCTGCCAGAAACTCTGCCAGAAACTCTGCCTGGCGCCAGCCTGTACTGGTGCCGGGTGGTGCATGAGCGGCTGCTGCCGTTCAAACACAAATTCACCTATCGCGTCTTTTCGCTGCTGCTCGATATCAACCGGCTGCCGGCGATTGCCGCCAACTCGCGGCTGCTGCGGCACAACCGCTTCGGCCTGGTCAGTTTCCACGACCGCGACCATGGCCCGCGCGACGGCGCGCCGCTGCGGCCCTGGGTGGAAGCGGCACTGGCCCGCGAAGGCCTGCAGGAAGCGGCAGCGCAGATCCGCATCTTCTGCTTCCCGCGCCTGTTCGGATATGTGTTCAATCCGCTCAGCGTGTTCTTCTGCTACGACGTGCGCAGCCGCCTGCGCGCCGTGCTGTATGAGGTGAAGAACACCTTCGGCGACCAGCATGGCTATCTGATCGAGGTGCCGCTGAACCGCAACAGCGGACCGGTGATCGAGCAGAGCGTGGCCAAGCGCTTCCATGTCTCGCCCTTCCTGCCGATGGACGGCGACTACCATTTCCGGCTGCTGCCGCCGGGCGACAAGATCGGCATCCTGATCCGCCAGCTGGCGCCGGGCGGCGCCTTGCAGCTGCTGGCGACGCAGACCGGCCGCCGCGAAGACCTGACCGATCACAGTCTGTTGAAAGCCGTCATCCGGCATCCGCTGATGACCGTAAAAGTCATAGCCGGCATCCACTGGGAGGCGCTGCAGCTCTGGCGCAAGGGCGCGGCCTTTTTCGGCTGGAGCCCGCCGCCGCGCGATGCGGTGTCGCCGGGCCGGCCGATGATCGACGAATAGCCGGTGCGAGACTGACGGGAGCGGATTGCATGACTGAAGCCTTTGCCGATCGCACCACGGCGCTGGACCGGGCAGCCGACATTGCCATGGATGCCGCGCGCGATGCCGCCGCCGAAGTGATGGCGCATACAGGCCTCGGGGCCATCCCCGGTCCTCATGCCGCCACTTCCGAACCGCTGCTGCTCAAGTCCGCGCAGGATGCACTCCGCCTGCACAACGTGCCGCGCTGGACCCGCCTGATGCTGTCGCTCGCCGCCCGTGTCAGTCACGGCAGCCTGACCATCACCCTGCCCGACGGCCGCGCCGTGCAGGCGCGCGGCCCGCATCCCGGCCCCGATGCGCGGCTGGACATCAATACGCATCGCCTGGCGAAGCGGCTGCTGCTCGGCGGCAACCTGGCGGTCGGCGAAGCCTATCTCGATGGCGATTTCGACTGCCCGGACCTGGCCGCGCTGACCGAATGGGCCTGCCGCAACAGCGATCTGGATTCCACGCTGATGGGCAAGCCGTGGCTGCGCCTGCTGCGCCGGCTTGGTTTTGCCCTTGCCGCCAACAGCCGGCGCGGCAGCCGCCGCAACATCGCCTACCATTACGACCTCGGCAACGATTTCTACGGCCAGTGGCTCGATCCCTCGATGACCTATTCCGCCGCGATCTGGCGCGACACAAACGAGACGCTGGAACAGGCACAGCTGAACAAATACCGGCGTCTGGCCGGCGACGTGCTGCGGATCAGACCGGATCAGCGCGTGCTGGAAATCGGCTGCGGCTGGGGCGGCTTCGCCTGCCTTGCGGCACGGGAATTCGGCGCCCGCGTGCATGCCATCACCATCAGCCGCGAGCAGCATGATTACGCCCAGCGCCGCGTGCAGCAGGCCGGACTGACCGACCGCGTGCAGATCGAGCTGCGCGACTATCGCGACCTGACCGGGCAGTATGATGCCGTCGCCTCCATCGAGATGATCGAGGCGGTGGGCGAGAAATACTGGCCGCGCTATTTCGGCCAGTTGCGCGACCGCCTGATGCCGCAGGGCCGCGCCGGCATCCAGGCCATCGTGATCGCCGACCGGTATTTCGAGGACTATCGCGGCACCATGGATTTCATCCAGGCCCATATCTTTCCCGGCGGCATGCTGCTGTCGCCCGGAACGGTGCAGCGTCAGGCCGCAGCGGCCGGCCTGCAGATCGCCGATACGTTCAGCTTCGGTCGCGACTATGCCCGCACGCTCAATCTGTGGCACCAGAGCTTCGAGGCGGCCTGGCCGCAGATTCGCGCGCTGGACAGCCGCAAGCTGGCTTTCGACGAACGCTTCCGTCGCATGTGGCGCTACTACCTCGCCTATTGCGAGGGCGGTTTCAACGCCGGCACCATCGACGTGCTGCAATACGGTTTCACCCGGTCATAAATCTTCCCGGGTTAGATCCCGGTGAGGCGGCGCACCAGCGGGAAATACAGGCCGTACGGCAGCAGCCGCAGCAGCTTCATGATCCAGGCGAAGCGGCGCGGGAAGACGATCTCGAAATCCGTGCCGGTTTCCAGCGCCTGCCACAGCCGCCCGGCCGCGGCCTCGACCGGCATCAGGAAGGGCATCGGAAAGGTATTGCGATCGGTCAGCGGTGTTTTGATGAAGCCCGGCGAAATCAGCCGCACGTCAATGCCCCGGCCCTGCAGATCGAGTTTCAGCGCCTCGGCCATGTTGATCAGGGCCGCCTTGCTGGCGCCATAACCGGCCGCCGACGGCAGGCCGCCATAGCCGGCAAGCGAGGCATTGATCGCCACCATGCCGGCGCCGCGCCGCAGCAGCGCGGGCAGCACGGCATCCAGACTGTTGGCCACCGTCATCACATTGCTGTCGAGCAGCAGGCGCACATCATCGGCGCTGAAGCGCGTGCCCGGCGTCGGCTTGTGCGTGCCGGCATTGAGCACCGCAAGGCGGATCGGGCCGAGATCGGCCTCAATGCGCGCGACGACGGCGCGGGTGGCGGCCAGATCGGTCAGGTCGGCGGCAAAGGCATGAAAACGTCCGCCGGCGCCGCGTGCTTCGTCCGGCAGGCTGTCGAGGGTTTCGCGCCGGCGCGCCGTGCCGGCGACGATGGCGCCGGCACGCAGGTAGCGCAGCGCCAGCGCACGGCCGATACCGGAGCCGGCACCGGTGATCCAGACGACACCGTTTGCCGTCATGATGCTAGGCGGAGAGTCTGGCCCATTGATTCAGCAGCCATCCGAAAGAGCCGCTGAAACGCAGCGGCGCGTCAGTCACTGCGAGACAGATGCAGGGGCCGTCTGCCATGGCAACCGGGCGATGCTCGATACTGCCATCGGCGATCTCGACATCGCCGCGGCGGAAGGCGTCATTCCCGGCGGTATAGCCGCCGCTGAGCACCAGGGTCATTTCATTGCCGGCATGGGTGTGCATCGGCAGCCCGGCACCCGGCGCGACCCTGAGCAGGCTGACCATGCCGCCGCTCGTCTTGCGCATCGGCAGGGCATGGGACTGCAGGCCGGCGCCGCTCCAGCGCCAGCGGATGGCATCAATACCGGTGGCCAGATAATCGCGCAGCGGTGCCGGGAGGCCGTCCTTTGCCGGTGCCCGCACAGCCGGCGCGGCGTCCTGCGGGCCGAGCCTGGCGGCCACGGCGGCAAAGCCGCCTGCGCTGACCGGCTGCGGCGCAATCTCCTCGAGCATGGCGCCGGCGGTCGCCTCGATGGCGGCCAGTTCGCGGCGGCAATGGGGGCACAGCGTCAGATGGCAGGCCACCACCAGCGACCACGGCTCGGCCAGGGTGCCGGTAGCGTAATCCAACAGCAACTCGGCCGGAATATGATGCGCCGGTCCCTGCATGGAACCGCGGGGCGAATCGGGATAAGCGGCCAAATCGGTCACAGCCATGGTCTTTGCGAAGTTCCGGTCTCTGGATTACACCGTAATGTACGTATCCATTTGCAATCTGGATCAATCCCCGGACCGGTCAAGCCTGCCAGCCATGGTGTATTTTT
>NZ_JAOZVR010000050.1 GCF_025869515.1 Ferrovibrio sp. | reverse complement strand
GGTGGATTAATGGCAACATATAACTTGACGTCGGCTCAGCTCGATACAGTATTGAGCGCGACGGGGCCGACTTATCAGACTGAGATTACCAATGCCCTGTTTGCGCAGGGACTTTACCCTTCGGCGCCGGGTGCGACCATCGCGGCGGAACTGGTCACCAACAGCAATGCTGGTGGGACGAATTTCTATAATTTGACGTCAGGCCAGGAACTCTTCATCGAGCTCGGCACGGGCGGCAATTCCAGTGCCTATATGATCGACTATGTCGTCACGCCGCAGGATGCCGTCGTCGCTTTGACAGGTGCGAGCTATACGACGCTGATCGTCACCGGCGGCACGAGCAATTCGATCCTGGCTGGTGATGGTGATTTCATTACCGTCATCGGTGACGGTAATGACATTCTCTATGGCGGCGCCGGCGAGAACCAGATCCTCCAGGGCCTGGGCAACGATACGCTGGTCGGCGGCGGTGAGAACTACCTGGTCGCCTATAATGCGGGCAATACGCTTTATGGCGGCATGTCGGGTTCGGCCGCGGACACGCTTCTGTCGGTCGCGGGCAGCGGCGCCAGTACGCTGATGGTTGCCTATGAAGGTAACAACCTGCTGCTGGGTATGTCGGGTTCCGACACGCTGATCGGCGGTTCGGGTGGCGATCAGCTGCTTGCTGGTCTGTCGGCCGGTGCCCACGACACGCTCATCGCCGGTTCGGGCACCAACTTCCTTCAGGTGGTCGAAGGTAATAACGGCCTTTACAGCTCCGGCGGCAATGACACGCTGCTCGGCGGTGTGGGCAGCGACACGCTCTATGGCGGTGGTCAGAGCTGGCTGCTTGCCAATGGTGGCAGTGCGACGCTGCTTGGTATCGGTGCCGACACTCTGATCAGCAGCACGGGCAATGATTATCTCAGCGGCGGTGCGCAGATCTATAGCGGCCTCGGTGGCAATGACACCGTGGTCGGCGGCGCCGGCAACGACGAGATCTATAATGGCCTGGGTGGCAATGACACCATCTATGGTGGTGGCGGCACGGATACGCTGATATTCTACAACTACACCGCTGCTGAAGTTACCGTCACCGTGAATGGAGACGGCAGCACGCTGTATTCCTTCGGCTCGGGCGCTGAGACGAAGACGGCGTTGGTCTATAACGTGACCAATGTCTATTTCAAGCAGGTTTAAGAGTTCCTGCCTATGTGGTGTGAAAACGGGAGGCTTTTGCCTCCCGTTTTTGTTTTTTTGCTCGATCCGTTACAATGTTGCGTGGGATCGCGGGGAGTTTCGGCATGAATGAGGCGGTGGCGATGGACGAAGCTGCGGCGGGCGGCGCGGGCAAGTCGCTGCTTGCCGCGCTCGAATATGTCGGCCGTCAAAAAGGCGTCACCCTGTCGGCGGTCGACGTGGCGCGCAAGGAGGCGCTCAATCCCGGCGATCTGACGGCCGGCGACATCGTCCATATTGCCCGTCGGCATGGTTTTCGCGCACGCCAGGTGACCTTGAGCTGGAAGCAACTCGGCCGACTTGGCGCGGCTCTACCCGCTGTCCTGCTGCTGCGCAGCGGCCATGCCGTGGTCATCACGCGGGCGAGCATTTCCGATGCGCGGGCTGAAGTGGTGCTGGTCGACCCAATGGCGCCGGAGGCGCCGATCTTTGTCGATCGGCATCAATTCGAGACGGCCAGCGGCGGCCAGGTCGTCTTGCTGCAGCCGCAGCTGAGTGCGGAGATCGAAGAAGGGCAGTTTTCCTTCGGCTATATTTGTCGCCTGGCACTGCGCGAGAAGGCGATCGTGCGCGACATATTCATCGCTGCCGTGGTGATGAGCGTCTTGTCTCTTGCCCCGATCATGTTCATTCGCTTGCTGCTTGATAAGGTCGTGATGCACCACGCCTTGTCGACCTTTGCGACGCTTTGCGTTGTAATGATCATTCTTACCATCTTCGATGTTGTGCTGTCGGCGCTGCGGCGGCATTTGATCCTGCATCTGTCCAGCAGCATCGATGTTCAGGTCTCATCTTTTATCTTTGGCCGGTTGCTGCGCCTGCCAATGGATGTTTTCGAGCGTATGCCGGCTGGATTGATCATTCGTGACGTGAATGAAGCCAACAAGATCCGCAATTTTCTGACCGGTTCACTTCTGGGAACCTTGCTCGATTCTATCGCAATTTTCGTTTTCATTCCGGTCATGTTCTTCATCGATCCGTGGATGACGGTGCTCGTGTGCTCAGTTGGTGGTCTGATCGCGCTTTGGATCATCGTGATGCTGCCTGCTTATCGGCGCCACGCCGAGGCGACCTTGAAGGCCGAAGGCGAGCGTGGCGCTTTTCTGGGGCAGACGCTGCAAGGCATGCGAACCGTGAAGACGTTGGCGCTCGAGCATCGTCAAATGCGGCAATGGGACCGTCTGGTCGCCAATGTCGCCCGTCTCAAGCTAGCGGAGGGGCGAACCGGTAATCTGATCGAATCGGTGACGCAGCCGCTTGAGCGGTTCATGGTCTATGGCGTCGTCGCCATTGCCGTTTATCTCGCCGTCGCCAATTCCGATCCTGTGGCCATCGGAACGATGGCCGCCTTCCTGCTGCTCACGCAGCGTGTCGGCGCACCGCTCAGAGGGTTGGCGCAGCTCATTCAGCAATATGACGAGACGCGCGGCGCCGTAGGAGTCGTGTCGAATCTTGTCAATCGCGCCGAGGAGGCAGGGCGCGAGGGCGCGGGAGTGCGCAGCCCTCTCATTGGCGAACTCAGCCTCATGAATGTCAGTTTCCAATATCCGGGTACGTCGACCAAGGCGCTGGACGGGGTGAGTCTGGACATCGCAAAGGGCACAACGCTCGGTGTGGTCGGGCGCAGCGGGTCGGGCAAGACGACGCTGACGCGGCTTATCCAGCGGTTGCACGCGAATTTTGACGGGCTGATCAAGATTGACGGCATCGATATTCGCGAATTCGATCTCGACCATCTGCGCCGATCGCTCGGCGTGGTTCTGCAGGACAGCTTCCTGTTCAGCGGGACAATTCGCGAGAACATCACCATTGGCCGCATGGACGCGTCCTATGAGGATGTGGTGCGGGCGGCTCGCCTGGCAGGTGCCGAGGAATTCATCGACCGGCTGCCGCGAGGCTATGACACCTTTGTCTATGAAGGGTCCTCGAATCTGTCCGGCGGCCAGCGACAGCGTCTGGCTATCGCGCGCGCGCTCATCACCGATCCGCGCATTCTGATCCTGGACGAGGCCACCAGCGCCTTGGATCCCGAGAGCGAAGCCATCGTGAACGCCAATCTGGCGCGGATATCGGCGGGGCGCACGGTCATCGTCGTGTCCCATCGTCTGTCGTCCCTCGTACATTCCGACCAGATCCTGGTTCTGGACAGGGGGGCCAAGGTCGACATCGGGACGCATGAGGATCTGCTGCTGCGCTGCGACATTTACAGCGAGCTGTGGCATCAGCAGAACCGCCACAATCAGCCGGCGCGGCGCGGTTTGAAGGTCATGGAGGGACGCGGTGTCGCGTAATTCGGCCGACAACGCCATCCTGCGCTTTCAGTCCGAAGCCAACGATCTGCGCCATACGCCGCGCTCGCGGCTGCCCGGGCTCGCGATCTGGATCGTCTGCGGGCTCGTCATCGCCCTTTTCCTCGCGGCTTTCTTCATTCGACTTGACCGCGTCGTGACGACCTTGCAGGGCAAGGTCGTGGCGACAGGCGGCTTGATCGTACTCCAGGCGCTTGATCCTTCCGTGGTGAAGTCCATCGACGTCAAGGAAGGTCAGGAGGTGAAGCAGGGGCAGTTACTGGCGACGCTCGACCCGACTTTCGCCGCCGCCGATGTCGAGCAATTGGAGCAGCAGGTCGCCTCGCTGAATGCCCAGATTGCGCGCGCAGAAGCCGAGCAGGCGGGACAGGTTCCGGTTTTCGACTTGAACGAGGGGCCAGAGATCCGTCCCTATGTTCTTCTGCAGACCTCGCTGCATCGCCAGCGCCAGGCCCAATATGCCGCGCAATTGTCGAGCTATGATCAGAAGATCGAACAGGCCCGTGCCACCGTTCTCAAGCTTGAAGGAGATGACATCAGGCTTGGCGAACGCAGCAAGATCGTGACGCAGATCGAGCAAATGCGTCAGACTTTGATGGAGAAGGACGCAGGCAGTCTTTACAATCTCCTGCTGGCCACCGATCAGAAGCTTGAGATTTTGCGTACCATGGAGAATGGGCAGAAGGCGTTGATCGAGGCCCGCCACTCGCTCGCGGCGCTTGAGGCGGATCGCGATGCCTTTGTCCAGCAATGGGGTGCCACGTTAAGCCAGGAAATTGTCACCGCACGCAATAATCGCGACGCTGCACTGGCTGAACTCACCAAGGCGGCGCGCCGTCGCGATCTTGTCGAGCTGCATGCCAGCGAACATTCAATGGTGCTCAGCATCGCCAAGCTGTCCGTCGGTTCTGTTCTGCGTGAGGGCGAGGTCTTCCTGACACTGGCTCCTTTGAGCAAACCGGTCGAAGCTGAGATCAAGATTGCCACGAGCGATGTCGGCTTTGTTCGGGCGGGTGATCCCGTGACCATCAAGGTCGATGCGTTCGACTTCATGGCCCATGGACGCGCATTAGGGGAACTGCTGTGGGTCAGCGAAGGTTCTTTTACCACGGATGACAACGGCCAGCCGACGGACATCCCCTATTACAAGGGGCGCGTGGCGATCACCGAAATGCAGTTTCATGACGTTCCCGCCAGCTTCCGTCTGGTTCCTGGCATGACTTTGTCGGCGGACATTCATGTCGGTACCCGCACCCTGTTCCAATATATCGCCGGCGGGGTGGCAAAGAATTTTTCGGGCGCCATGCGCGAGCCGTGATGAAGCGATTTGCGACCGTCTTGCGCCGGGTCTTCAACGACCGTGAGCGCTCCCTGGCCCGCGCTGCCAGGCTGATGGCGAAGGAACAGTTCCATGCCGCGCTCATCGCCTATCGGCGTGCCGCGCAACAGGGCAGTATCGACGCCATGATGGCGCTGGCGGGTCTGCATGAGCGCGGGCAGGGAACGCCGATCAGCTATCCCCAGGCGCTTGAATGGTATCAAGCCGCCGCAGAGAAGGGCGATGTCGAAGGGCATTTCGCAGCAGGCTGTTGCCTCATGCGCATGGAACGGATCCCACGTGGGGTTCGCGGCTGGTATCAAAACGTGGCGGATGGAGAACCTGAGCGAGCGGCCGAACTCGGGGGATTGCTCGGCGCTCGGATGGATCTGGATGATCCCTTCGAACTCGCACGCAAGCATTTGATCGAGGCGTGCCGGCAAGGTCACGCGGAGGCACATTATCGATTGGCCGAGCTGCTGGTGCGTGGGCTCGGCGGCGAGCGCGCGGTTGACCAGGCCCATGATCTCTACATTGTTGCTGCGGCGGCCGGCGTTGCTGGGGCCGAATATGGACTCGGCGAACTCTATCGTCTGGGCGAAGGCTGCGAAGCCGATAGTGAGACCGCGCTGATCTGGTACAAGCGCGCGGCCGGTAGGGGGCATGTCCCCGCGCAGATGATGGTGGCGCAGCAACTGATGGCGCGCGCCACCGCCGAAGACATGGCGGAGGCCCGCTTCTGGTTGCGCCCCGGCAGCGAGCAGGGCGTGCCCCACGCCGATTTTCTGCTGGCGGTGATCGATCTCGCCATGACCACATCGGACCGTGACGAGGAAAGGGGAAAGGCGCATTTGCGACGCGCTGCCGCGAAGGGCCATTTGCACGCCATGAAGCGGTTGGGCCAGATTTATGATGAAGGTCTGTTCGGCGAACTCCGTGATGAGGCAGAGGCGGCCGGTTGGTACAAGAAGGCGGCCGAGGCGGGCGATGTCGATTCACAATTTGTGATAGGCCGCATGTATGCCTGTGGTGAAGGCGTGCCACAGGTCAACACCAGCGCCGCGCGATGGTTCGCCCGCAGCGCGCAAGGCGGTCATGTCCTGGCCGCGTTCAACTACGCCATCCTTCTGGAGCGTGGCGATGGTGTGCCGGCGAACCCGCAGACCGCACGCGGCCATCTCAATATGGCCGCCGAGCAGGGCCTCAGTGCCGCCCAGTTCAAGCTTGGCCGCGACCTCCTTGGCGAACATCCCGCGCAATTGGACGGCGTCGTGTGGCTGGAGAAAGCCGCGGCTCAGGACCATATGGGGGCACTTGCATGGCTCGGGCATATTTACGCGCGCGGAGAGTCCGTGACGCGCGACGTGCCGAAAGCAATTTCCTATCTCGAGCGAGCCGCGGCGCTCGGCCATGTCGCCTCGCATCTGCGCCTGGCAACGGTCCTGCGCGCGCAAGGCGCGCTAATGGAAGACGTGCTCAGGCCCCTTATGGCCGCCGTTGAGGGCGGCAGTTCGGATGCCGAATTTGCGTTGGCGCAGATGTATCTTTCCGGCGATGGGGTCGATGTCGATCTTCCCATAGGGTTGAATTGGCTGGAGAAGGCTGCGTCCCGCGGTCACCCTCAGGCATTGTTCGATCTAGGGGTGCGTTATTGTCGCGGCGAGGGTGTTGCCCAGGACGTCACCCGGGGCGAAGAGTCCTACCGTGAAGCTGGAAATGCTGGCCATATTGTCGGGAAATTCAACTATGCCGTGATGGTGCTGAGCCGCCCCGGTGCTGACGAGGCGCGCAGCCTTGCGCAGCGATTTCTGCGAGAGGCTGCGCTCGCAGGGCTAACGGAAGCTCAGGAGGCATGCCGCAGCTATCAGGTCGCGTATGAGTTCGGCGATTCGGGCGATGAGGCAGATCTGCCGGGGCCTGGGCGTTCATGAGGTGACATCGACGCGGCTGGGCAGGCCCTTTTTGCCGGAAGCTATGTTTAGTGAATGACGCTGCGGAAGTTGGATCTGCCTGGCAATCGATCCTCGTATGGGGGAATCCGCTTTCTGCTATAAGAGGCGGTGGACGGCCTGCCGCCGCCCATATTGCGCAAGGTTTCAAGAGTGTCGGAGTAGTGATCGGCCATGATTGATTCGCAGAAGGGCACGACCGCGGACAGCGTCCAATATGGCTTCAAACCGCAATCGGACGGGACGGTGCTGCTCATCCTCTCCAGAGGATCGGGCGATCATTTGCAATTGTCGATCAGGATTGAGGACCTCGCGGGTTTTACCGCGGCAGCGCTTCAAAGCGCGCGGCTTGCCAGCGAACTGAGCGGCAAGGTGCCGTTGGAGGTCGGTACCCTCGAGACGAATCTATCGGGGACAAGTCCTGATCGGATCGGCATCGCTCTGGGGCCGGCGTCCGAGCAGGTGTCGCTTGTTGCGCATTATGGAGCCGCGATGCTCGCCTTGCCCTTTAAAAAGGGCGAAGCAACGCAGATCGGTCAGGCTCTTTTGGCTGCGGGAGCCAGTTCGACTGGCGCTCATTAGTCGGCTGAACGACTGACCGATGCGGGCTTCGATGACTATGGTTGCACGTCTCGAAGCGTTGCACGTTTCGGTCGCCAGCTCTGGTTTCTCTGCTTGCTGCGTCGCAATATTTTTGCGAGGCTGGATTTGGCCCGCATTTTTCGTTCTGGGGGGACGGTGGCTGCCTTTACACGCTTGGCAATACCCGACGTCGTGCTTGTCCAGCCTGTCCGGCACGGCGACGCGCGGGGTTATTTCTGCGAGACCTACAAGAAGCCGCAGTTCGACGCGTTCGGCGTCGACCTCGCCTTCGTGCAGGACAATGAATCGCTCTCGCGCGAGGTGGGCGTGGTGCGCGGACTGCACTTCCAGGTCCCGCCCATGGCGCAGGCCAAGCTGGTGCGGGCGGTGCGCGGGGCGATCTTCGACGTGGCGGTGGATATCCGCCGGGGCTCGCCGAGCTTTGGCAAATGGGTGGCGGCGACGCTGACCGCTTCGAGCGGCGAGCAGCTGTTCATCCCGCACGGCTTCGCCCATGGCTTCTGCACGCTGGAGCCGGATACGCTCATCGCCTACAAGGTGGACGCGCCTTATTCGCGCGAGAATGACGCCGGCATCGCGTGGGACGATCCTGACCTCGCCATCGACTGGCCGGTCGGGCCGGACGGGGCGGTTCTTTCCGACAAGGACCGCGTGCAGCCGAGGCTGCGCGACGTCTCCAGCCCCTTCGTGCTTTGATGGCCTCCGGCGGAGCACCGCGCGACATGACGATCCACGGGCAGCGCGTGCTGGTCACCGGCGGGGCCGGGTTCATCGGCTCGGCGGTGGTGCGGCGGCTCGTCCGGCAGGGCCGCGCCGTGCTCAACTACGACAAGCTGACCTATGCCGGGAACCTCGCCTCGCTGGCGGAGGTGCATAATCTCCCCGGCTATAGTTTCCTCCAGGCGGATGTGTGCGACGGCGCTTCGTTCCGCGCGGCGCTGGAGGATTTTCGCCCGGACCTCGTCATGCATCTGGCGGCCGAGTCGCATGTCGACCGCTCGATCGACGGGCCGGGCGACTTCATCGCCACCAATATCGTCGGCACCTACACGCTGCTGGAAGAAGCGCTGCGCCACTGGCGCGGGCTGGAGGGCGCGGCACAAAAGCGCTTCCGCTTCCATCACATCTCCACCGACGAGGTGTTCGGCACGCTGGGCGCGGAGGGTCTGTTCCGCGAGGACACGGCCTACCAGCCGAACTCGCCCTATTCCGCCTCCAAGGCAGCCTCCGACCATCTGGT
>NZ_JAOZVR010000049.1 GCF_025869515.1 Ferrovibrio sp. | reverse complement strand
GGGGTTATTTTTCCACAACCCCATGATTTTCCTGAAAAAGCAGGAAATCTCGCGTGAAATCAAAGGTAGACAGGCTCCGCTTGGCCTTGTTACAACTTGAAACAGCTCCGCGGGTGGGGACCCGCCAGTTCAGTTCACGAGGCTTTTACAGGGGAATCGATGGCCGGGGGTCAAGCCACGACGCTGCTGAATGCCAAGGCATCTACGACCAGGGCATTCCGGCAGATTTGCTTCATTTCTGCGCTTGCGCTGATTTTGAGCAGTGTTGCCGCCGTGCCGGCCGCGATGGCGCAGCCGCGCGCCAGCCAGAAAGCCACCGTGACGCCGAAGCCGAGCACCAAGCCGGCTGCCATAAAGCCGCGCAAACAGAAATCCGCCGAAGGCGCGCGCCGCGCCGCCGAGGCCGAGAATACCAACGGATTCATGATCGATGGCCGCAAGGTGCGGGTCGATGTGGTGAAAGCCGAAACCGACCTGCTGGATACGGATGGCCGGGCCCCGGCTGTGCTGGTGCTGCATGGCGCCCATGGCCTGGGCGACGGCTCGCTGTTCTACCCGCAGGCCAAGGCGCTGGCCGAGAAGGGCATCACCGCTTTCGTGGTGCATTACTTCGACGGCGTACCGCAGCTGCGCAAGGCCTCGGTCAACCTGCATGACGAGCGCGAGCGCGTCCTGACCGAAGCCATCTCCTATGTCGCAAGGCAGGCTTATGTCGATCCGGAGCGGATCGGCATTTTCGGCCTGTCGCTCGGCGGCTTCCATGCGCTCAGCCTGGGCAGCCGCGACGACCGCGTGCAGGCTGTGGTGAATGTGGTGGGTGCGATGCCGTCGGAAGTGCAGCGCAAGGGCGTGCATCGCATGCCGCCGACGCTGGTGCTGCATGGCGACAAGGATGCCACCGTGCCGGTCCGCCGCGCCTATGAGCTGGCCAGCCTGCTCGATGAAGTGGGGGCCGAGCACGAGGTGAAGATTTACAAGGGCCAGGGCCATACCTTCCGCGGCGACGCCAAGGAAGACAGCATCAACCGTACGGTCGAATTCTTCGAGCGCCATCTGGGCGGCGACCGCGGCCTGCTGGACAAGGAGCTGGAGATCGATATCGCACTGGCGCCGATGGTGCCGGAAACCGAAAGCCTGCCGATCCGCCAGCTCACCCTTGCCGACGAGGCGATGTGGAGCCAGGCCGAGCAGGGCGAGCTGCCGCCGATCAACTAGGGTCTGAGCTAATCTGACAAAAAAGGCCGCCGGAACGATCCGGCGGCCTTTTTGCTGTCTGGTCTGGCTGCGCTGTTAAGCGGCCGTCGCCTCGTCGCGCTCGGCTTTCGCGGCAGCCTCGGCTTCCGGATCCAGCGCTGCTTCAAGCTCCATTTCCAGACTCGGCTGCTCGCCGCCTTCGGTGGCGGCAGCCTGCACCGGCGGCTGGCCGTTGCCCTGCTGCTGCGGCTGCTGCTGCGGCTGCTGGCCGGTCTGCTGCTGGGTGGCGGCACGCTGCATCGGCGTTACGCCCTGGGCCAGCATGATCCGGTAGTAATGCTCGGCATGCTGCAGGTAGTTCTCGGCCGACACGCGATCGCCTGAAGCATTGGCGTCGCGCGCCAGCTGGCAATAGCGTTCGAAGATATTGGTGGCCGTGCCACGGATTTTGACGTCGGGGCCGTTGGAGTCGAAATTGCGGTGGGAAGTGTTCATCCCGCCGTTATTTCCACCACCACCACTACCGCCGCCACCATGCGGCCTCCGGCCCTGAGGACGGCCGCCGCGTTGACGATTCTTATTATTCACAGGTTCATCTCGCTTGTTTCAGCAAATAGCGCAATCAGGCACCATGCGCGCACATCGTCACATTATGCCAACTGGCACTTCATGCGCTCGATGCGGTCGGCCTCTCGAGGAAATCCCTCATCCGATGCCGAACATCCATGCGATGTCGGTCATCTGATGTCGGCTGTCGAGGAGGCGATGACGTTGCCTGCTTCTTCGCCCCCGGTTAACACCCCGGAATAATACCTTGGGCGGGTTCCTTGGGGACCACGTCATCCCTGTATTCAAGATAAGGGGGCGCCGCCCCCCTGCCAACCCCTTTTTCACGAAATCTGCACGGATTTCCGGCCGGTTACCACGCGGCCGATGCCGCCCAGATCGGGCAAAACCGCAATCGGACCAAAGCCGGCGGTGGCCAGCAGCCGGCTTACTGCGACATCTTGTCCCATGCCGACCTCAAGCGCGACCAGGGCGTCTTTCGCGGCCAGATGCGCCAGATCCGGAACCAGGGCGCGATAGGCATCGAGGCCATCGGCACCGCCGTCGAGCGCCAGCAGCGGATCGTGATCCGCCACTTCCGGCTCCAGCTGCGGCACCACACCGCTTTCGATATAGGGCGGATTGGCGATCAGGATATCAAAGCATTCCTCCACGCCCTTGCCCCAGCTGCCAAGCCGGAAAGCCGCACGGCCGGCCAGGCCGAGCGTATCGGCATTCTGCTGCGCGATCTTCAGTGCCGGCGGCGAGACATCGATGCCGAGCCCGGTGGCATTCGGCAGTTCATGCAGCAGACTGAGCAGCAGGCAGCCCGAACCGGTGCCGAAATCGACCAGCCGCAGCGCGGTGTTTCTGTCGGGGATCGCCGCCAGCACGCCGGCTACCAGGGTTTCGGAATCGGGGCGCGGATCGAGCACATCAGGGCTGGTGCGGAAGGTCAGACTCCAGAATTCGCGAGAGCCGACAATCTTGGAAACCGGCTCATGCGCCAGACGGCGCTGCACCAGCAGCTCGAACGCGGCCGCCACAGCAGGCGTGACCGTCGCTTCGGGTGCGATGCGGATGCGGTCGGCCGTCAGGCCGCTGGCATGCGCCAGCAACAGGATGGCCTCCAGCCGCGGCGTCTCGGCCACATCGGCCTGCTTCAGGCGCCCGGTGGCGGCAGCAAGCACCGCACCGATCGTTGTCGCCTCAGGCATCGTTGAGTTCGGCCAGCCGGCTGGCCTGATCCTCGGCAATCAGGGCCTCGATCACGTCGTCCAGCGCCTCGCCGGTCATCACCTGCTCGAGCTTGTACAGAGTCAGGTTGATGCGGTGGTCGGTGACGCGACCCTGCGGGAAATTGTAGGTGCGGATGCGCTCGGAGCGGTCGCCCGAACCGACCTGGCCCTTGCGGTCGGCCGCACGGGTCGAGGCCAGGCGCTCGCGTTCGGCCTCATACATCTTGGCGCGCAGCAGCTTCATCGCCTTGGCCTTGTTCTTGTGCTGCGACCGTTCGGTCTGCTGCGCCACCACGATGCCGGTGGGAATATGGGTGATGCGCACGGCGGAATCCGTGGTGTTCACATGCTGGCCGCCGGCGCCGGACGAGCGGTAGACGTCGATGCGCAGGTCGTTTTCGTTGATGTCGATATCGACATCCTCGGCTTCCGGCAGCACCGCCACGGTGGCCGCCGAGGTATGGATACGGCCCTGCGTTTCGGTATCGGGCACGCGCTGCACACGATGCACGCCGGATTCGAATTTCAGTCTGGCAAAGACGCTCCGCCCGGTGATGGTGGCGACGGCCTCGCGAAAACCGCCGAGTTCGGTGTCGGCAATGCTGTCGACCTCGAAACGCCAGCCATGCTTGGCGGCGTAGCCGCGATACATCTCGAACAGATCGCGCGCGAACAGCGCCGCCTCGTCGCCGCCGGTGCCGGCACGCACTTCGAGGATGGCGTTCTTTTCGTCGGCCTCGTCCTTGGGCAGCAGCATGACCAACACGCGGCGTTCAAGCTCGGGCAGCGCGGCCTGGGCCTGCTTCCACTCGGCCTCGGCCAGATTGCGCATCTCGGTATCCGAGGTCGGGTCGTCGCGCATCACCAGCAGGTCGGCGACATCCTGGCGCAGCCGGCGCCATTCGTTGATGACCTGCACCAGCGGCTCGATCTCGGCATATTCCTTCGACAATTTCACGAAGGTATCGGCGGCGAGACCGCCGCCGGCCATCTGGGCCTGCAGCATCTCGTAGCGTTCGATCACCTTGTCGAGCTTGGCCTCGGGCAGGCCGGCGACATCCATGGCGTCAGGCTTTCAACTGGTCTTGCTTAAGATGGGCCAGCAGATCGCCGCGCGCGACTTCGATCTCGGTGCCGCTCTTGAAGTCCTTCAGTTTGACCACGCCCTTGGCCAGTTCGTCGTCGCCGATCACCACGGCAGCGGCGCAGCCCAGCCTGTCGGCGCGCTTGAAGCGCTTGCCGGCATTGCCGCCATAGCCGAGTTCGACCGCGATATCGGCGCGGCGCAGGTCGCCGGCCAGGGTCACGGCCGCAGCCTCGGCTGCAGCCCCGATGGGAATGATCGCAACGATGCGCGGTGCCGCCGGCTGCGGATCGCTCAGCATCACCAGACGCTCGATGCCGCCGGCCCAGCCGATGCCCGGTGTCGGTTTGCCGCCGAGCTGCTCGATCAGGCCGTCGTAGCGCCCGCCCGCCAGCACGGTGCCCTGGGCCCCCAGCATGTCGGTGGTGAATTCAAAGGCGGTGTGGGTGTAGTAATCCAGACCACGCACCAGGCGCGGACTGACAGTGAAAGGCACGCCGCTGGCGCCAAGGCCATCCTGCAGCGCCTTGAAGAAATCGCTCGCCGCCGGTGTCAGGTAATCATGGATCAGCGGCGCATGCGCCACCAGGGCACGGTCGCCCTCGTCCTTGGAATCGAGGATGCGCAGCGGATTCTTCTCCAGCCGCTTGCGGCTGTCGTCCGACAGCTTGTCGACGTAGCTCGAGAAGTATCGCACCAGGGCATCGCGATAGCCGACGCGGCTTTCCGGATCGCCCAGCGTGTTCAGTTCCAGCACGCATTTGTCGAGGATGCCGAGACGGCGCAGGATTTCGGCGGCCACCGAAATCACTTCCACATCGGCCTGCGGTTCGGCGGCGCCGATCACCTCGACGTCGATCTGGTGGAACTGGCGCTGGCGACCCTTCTGCGGCCGCTCGAAGCGGAACATCGGCCCCCAGCCAAAAGCCTTGAACGGCACATGCTGCTGCAGGCCGTTGGAGATGAAAGCACGGCAGATGCCGGCGGTATATTCCGGCCGCAGCGTCAGGCTTTCGCCGCCCTTGTCGGTGAAGGAATACATCTCCTTGGAGACGACATCGGAGGTCTCGCCCATCGAGCGGGCGAAAACATCGGTGAATTCGAAGATCGGCGTCGCCATCTCGCGGTAGCCGAACACCAGCGCGGCCTGCCGTGCGGTATCCACCACATGGCGGAACCGGGCATAGTCGTCGGGCAGAATGTCATGCGTGCCGCGCACGGGCTGCAACTGGGCCACGGCGAGTCTCCGTTTCAGAAATGTAAGCTAGGACGCGGCGTCAGCCGCGTCGGTGGAATGAGCGAGCTTCTCGGCTTCGATCTCGCGCGCCTTGGCTTCGACCAGGCCGACCAGATGCGCGACGATATCCTCGTTCTGCAGCCGGTGCGCCGGCTGTCCGGCGAGATAGACCTGGTGCGAACCCTTGCCGCCGCCGGTGAAGCCGATATCGGTTTCGCGCGCCTCGCCCGGGCCGTTCACCACGCAGCCGATCACGCTGAGCGTCATCGGCGTGGTGATATGGGCAAGCCGCTGTTCCAGCACCTCGACGGTCTTGATCACATCGAACTGCTGCCGTGCGCAGGACGGGCAGGAAATCACGTTGACGCCACGATGGCGCAGGTTCATCGACTTCAGCAGATCAAAGCCGACCTTGACCTCTTCCTCCGGCGCGGCCGACAGCGAAACGCGCAGCGTGTCGCCGATGCCCGACCACAGCAGCATGCCGAGCCCGATGGAGGATTTCACCGTGCCGATGCGCTGACCACCGGCCTCGGTGATGCCGATATGCAGCGGATAGTCGCAGGCCTCGGCCAGGCCCTGATAGGCGGCCACGGCGAGGAAGACGTCAGACGCCTTCACGCTGATCTTGAATTCGCGGAAGTCGTGGTCCTCCAGGATACGCGCATGGTCCAGCGCGCTTTCCACCATCGCTTCCGGGCAGGGCTCGCCGTATTTCTCCAGCAGATGCTTTTCCAGCGACCCGGCATTGACGCCGATGCGCATCGAACAGCCATGGTCCCTGGCGGCCTTCACCACTTCGCGCACGCGGTCGGCGCTGCCGATATTGCCGGGATTGATACGCAGGCAGGCGGCACCAGCCTCGGCCGCCTCGATGGCGCGTTTATAATGGAAATGGATATCGGCGATGATCGGGACTTTGACCTGGCGCACGATATCCTTCAGCGCCCGCGTCGAATCCTCGTCCGGACAGGAGACGCGCACGATATCGGCGCCGACCTCTTCGCAGCGGCGAATCTGCTCCACCGTGGCCTTGACGTCGCTGGTCAGCGTGTTCGTCATGGTCTGCACGGTGATCGGCGCGTCGCCGCCGACCGGAACGGTGCCGACAAAAATCTTGCGCGACGTGCGGCGCTGGATATCGCGATAGGGTCGGATGCTCATGGTCTGGTTCCGTCCGGCTCAGCTGAGACTCCGTGGGGGGTCTGACGGACGCGGCGTAACATGGCGTCTTTACCGGGGGATGGCAAGGCAGGCGCCCTAGCCCTGGCGTTCCCCATCCTGGTTTTTCAGCCGTTCCGGATCGAGCGAAATACCGCGCTTGACCTCGCCGCTGGCGCCCAGCGGCGCCAGGGTCTGGCCATCGACCACGATCCGCACCCCGCCGGCATTGCCGGTCAGCAGGGTCAGGCCGGCCCGGTCGGGCACCTGGTAACGTTCGCCGGCATTCAGCAGCCGGGTGAAAATCTGCTCGTTGTTGGGACCGCGCACCTGAATCCAGGCTGGCGCCGTGGCCTCGACACGGATCCGGCCCGCCTCGGCGGCACCGTAACTCCCCGTCTCCGCAGCGGGCGCGGCAGCCACCGCGGGCGGCTGCGCCGCAGGTGTCGCGGGCGCCGGCGTGGCTGGCTCGGCAACTGCAGGCGCCGGAGCCTGAGCCGGGGCCTGAGCCGGAACCTGAGCCGGAACCTGAGCCGGGACGGACGCCACGACCGGTGCGGAGGGCGGCGGCGGCATCTGGGGTGCCGGTGCGTCTGCCGCCGGTGCCTGTGCCACCTGGGGCGGCGCCGGCGGTGTCGGCGGTGGCAGCACCATCGGCGGCGCCGCCGGCGCGATCGGCTGCGGGCTCGGCACCAGATCGGCCAGCCGCGACGGCACGGCCTGGATCAGGTCCTGGCCGACACGCAGGGCTTCCTGGTGGCGATACCACAGCGCATAGACAATGCCGGCCGCCACCAGGGCGACGACCACCAGCCACAGGCGCGGCGTGCGCTCTTCCGGCCGCGGCATCGGGAAATTCAGCACCGTGCGCTGCACCGTGCCATCGGCCTCGGTCTGATAGCTTTTCAGCACCTGGTCGGGATCGAGGCCAAGGAATTCGGCATACTGGCGCAGGAAGCCGCTGACATAGACTGCGCCGGGCAATTCGCCGAAACGGCCTTCCTCGATGGCTTCCAGATAGGGGCGGCGGATGCGCAGGCGCGCAGACACGTCCGCCAGCGCGAGCTCGCGACGTTCACGCACCACTTTCAGGCTATGTCCGACTCCCTCATAGCGCCCCGATACGGCGGCGATGTCGGTCATGGCCGGCTGACTGCCGGACTGCATATTCATTGTCTCGTCCGCGGTTTCCGCTTTGGCCATATTACGGCAATGTGCCGATCAGGCCAGCATTTTCAAACAATTACACCATTTTCCCGGGCGAATTCCTCCAGCGGTCCACGCACGCTGTGCTCGGGTGAGGCATAAAGTTTAGACATATATTCCGACAAGACAGGAACAGAAAGACTACGGAGCATTTCCTTGACCGGCCCAACCGCATTGGCCGGCATCGACAGGCGCCGGAAGCCCAGTCCGAGCAGCGCCATGGCCTCCAGCGGCCGGCTGCCCATTTCACCGCACATGGTGATCGGCGTGCTGGCGGCATGGCACTGCTGCACCACCCAGTGCAGGAAGCTGAGCATGGCCGGGCTCAGCGGATCGTAACGGTCGGCCAGCCTGGTATTGCCGCGGTCGGCGGCGAACATGAACTGCATGAGATCGTTGGAGCCGACCGAGATGAAATCGACCAGCGGCAGCAGGGCCGGCAGCTGCCAGGCGAGCGCCGGCACTTCCAGCATGCTGCCGACCTGCACCTTGAGCGGCACCGGCTTGCGTAAGCTGACCAGGCGCTGCACCTCGCGGTCGAGCAGGCGGCGGGCGCGGCGGAATTCATCCACCTCGGCGATCATCGGGAACATGACATGCAGGCTGCGGCCGGCGGCCGCTTCCAGCATCGCGCGCAGTTGCACCTTCAGCAGCGCCGGACGATCCAGCGTCAGGCGGATGGCGCGCCAGCCCATGGCCGGATTCTCTTCCGGGTATTTCGTCAGATAAGGCAGCACCTTGTCGCCGCCGATATCCAGCGTGCGGAACACCACCGGGCGGTCGCCGGCATGTTCGATCACGCGGCGATAGATCGCGGTCTGCGCATCCGCCTTGGGCATGGTCGGGCGCACCATGAACTGCAGCTCGGTGCGATAGAGTCCGATGCCGTCGGCATTGGTTTCGTCGAGGTTGCTGAGATCGATCAGCAGGCCGGCATTCACCAGCATGGCGATCTTGGTGCCGTCGGCGGTGATCGCCGGATCTTCGCGCTGGGCGGCGTATTTCGCCAGCCGGGCCCGGCGCAAAGCCACGCTCTGATGGAAAGCCGACACCACATCGGGCGCCGGCCGCACGAAAACCTGCGCATGGTCGCTGTCGACCACCACGGTATCGCCGGGCTCGACTTTGGCGATCACGCCCTCGACGCCGCCGATCACCGGAATCGACAGGGCACGCGCGACAATGGCGACATGGCTGGCGCTGGAGCCTTCTTCCAGCACCACGCCCTGCAGCTTGCGGCGGTCGTAATCCAGCAGCTCGGCCGGCCCCATGCTGCGGGCCAGCAGGATGGCATTGTCGGGCAGGTTCTCGGCCGCCGAATGATACGGCTTGCCGGCCAGATGCAGCAGCAGGCGATTGGCCAGGTCGTCGAGATCGGCCAGACGTTCGCGCAGGTAAGGGTCGGTGATCGCCTGCATGCGGTGGCGCGTATCGCCCTGCACGCGCAGCACGGCGGCTTCCGCCGTCAGGCCGGAATCGACCGCCTGGTGCAGCTTGGCCAGCCAGCCGGTGTCATGCGCGAACATCTTGTAGGTCTCGAGCACATCGCGGCTCTCGCCGACCAGATCGCTGTCCGGCGTCTCCAGCATGCGATTGACCTGGTCGCGCATCGAGGCAACGGCGGCATCGAGCCGGTCCTTCTCGTACGGAATGTCGTCGGCAATCGTCTTCTCGACATGGATGCGCGGCTCATGCAGCACGGCGACGCCGATGGCGAGACCTTCCGACAGCATGCGACCATCGGCGCGGAACGGACCGAATGGCGCGCGATTGGTGCTGGCCAGGTCTTCGCCACCCGAGAGCTGACCCGAGGCCACCATCTCGGCCAGCACCATGGCGATGGTCTCGAGCGCCTCGACCTCTTCCTCGGCATATTGCCGGCGGGTCTGGTTCTGCACCACCAGCACGCCGATCACGCGATTGTCGCGCAGGATCGGCACGCCGAGCAGCGAGTGATAGACCTCTTCGCCGGTTTCCGGCTTGTAGGCGAATTGCGGATGGCTTTGCGCGTCGGCCAGCGCCAGCGGCCGCGCATGGGCGGCGATGTCGCCGACCAGACCCTCGCCTACCTTCAGGCGGGTCTTGTGCACCGCCTCGGGATTCAGGCCCTCGGTGGCGTAGAGTTCGAGTTCGTCGTTGCGCAGCAGATAGGCCGAGCAGACTTCGGCCACCATGTTGGCGGCAATGTTGCGCACCACGCGGGCGAGGCGCTCGTCGACCGTGCCGGCCTCGGCCATCACCTCGCGGAGACGGCGCAGCAGGCCGCGCGGCCCGGGCGGTGGTGCCCGGCCCGGCGTCACGGCCTGTCTCCGCTAACAGCTACCGGAGAGGCTGGTGTGGCATGCCCTCCCCGCATCGGCCCTCCGTCTTCATGCGGCTCGTCTTCATTCGGCGTCGAGCCCGAAGGCGGTGTGCAGGGCGCGCACCGCCAGTTCGGTATAATCGGCACTGATCAACACGCTGACCTTGATCTCGGAGGTGGTGATCGCCTGGATATTGATGTTCTTGTCGGCCAGCGCCTTGAACATGATATGCGCCACGCCGGCATGGCTGCGCATGCCGACGCCGACCACCGAGACCTTGATCACGTTCTTGTCCGGCACCAGCTTGACCCAGCCGAGGTTCTTTTCCTGCTTCTCCAGGATCTGCACGGCGCGATCGAGATCGCTGCGGCCCATGGTGAAGGTCATGTCGGTCTTCTTGCCGTCCTCGGAGATGTTCTGGACGATCATGTCGACATTGATGCCGGCATCCGACAGCGGGCCGAAAATGCCGGCGGCAATGCCGGGGCGGTCGGCGACGCCGATCAGGGTGACCTTGGCTTCATCGGCGGAATAGGTGACGCCGGAGACAATCTGCTTTTCCACGATCTCTTCCTCATCCACTACGAGCGTGCCGGCCACATCGGCAAAGCTCGACAGAACCTGGGTCCGTACCCGGTGGTTCATCGCCATTTCCACCGAGCGGGTCTGCAGCACCTTGGCACCGAGCGAGGCCAGTTCCAGCATCTCCTCGTAGGTGATCTTATCCAGCTTGCGCGCCTTTTTCACGATGCGCGGATCGGCGGTGTAGACGCCATCGACATCGGTGTAGATGTCGCAACGGTCGGCCTTCAGCGCGGCGGCCAGCGCCACCGCCGAGGTATCCGAACCGCCGCGGCCCAGAGTGGCGATGCGCTCGCCCGGACCGACGCCCTGGAACCCGGCCACCACCGGCACCACGCCGGCGGTCATGTCGGCGATCATGGCGGCGCCGTCGATCTCCTCGATGCGGGCGCGGCCGTGCATGTCGTTGGTGCGGATCGGCACCTGCCAGCCCTGCCAGGAGCGGGCCTTGATGCCGGCCGCCTGCAGCGCGATCGAGACCAGGCCGGTGGTGACCTGTTCGCCGGCGGCCACAACGGTGTCGTATTCGCGCTGGTCGTGCACCGGGTCGATCTGCTTGCACAGGTCGACCAGACGGTTGGTCTCGCCCGACATGGCCGACACCACCACGGCAACCTGGTTGCCGGCGTCGACCTCGCGCTTCACCTTGTTGGCGACATTCCTGATCCGATCGACCGAACCGACCGATGTGCCGCCGAATTTCATCACCAAGCGCGCCATGTCGCTCGATCCTATTTCACTGTTCGTTGTCGATAGTTACCGGCAGGAACCTTGCCGGTTAAAAGGCGGGTCCTTAATACTCTCGGGACCGGTCCGGAGCAAGCCGACCGGGACGGAAAATTCCCCCGTTTCCTTAGCCCTTTGTCGGGCCCGAGCGAGTCGCCGCATGAGCCAGTCCGCCGCCAGTATCGACCCCGCCGAAATCGCCCGTTTTTCCGCCATGGCGGCGGAATGGTGGGACCCGCAGGGGAAGTTCAGGCCGCTGCACAAATTCAACCCGGTCCGGCTGCAGTTTATCCGCGACCGCATCGCAACACATTTCCGTCGCGACACCTTGTCCGACAATCCATTCAGGGGCCTGCGGCTGCTGGATATCGGCTGCGGCGGCGGTCTGGTGTCGGAGCCGATGGCCCGGCTGGGCGCCGAAGTGATCGGCGCCGACGCGTCCGAACGCAATATCGGCGTGGCCGGCCTGCATGCCGCCGAGGCCGGCGTGGCCATCGACTATCGCTGCACCAGCGCTGAGGACCTGGCGGCGGCCGGCGAGCAGTTCGACGTGGTGCTGGCGCTGGAGGTGGTGGAGCATGTCGCCGACCTGGAGGGCTTCCTCAGCAGTTGCGGCGAGATGGTGAAGCCCGGCGGCCTGCTGATCGCCGCCACGCTGAACCGCACGCCGAAATCCTACGCGCTCGGCATCGTGGCGGCCGAATACATTCTCGGCTGGGTGCCGCGCGGCACGCATGACTGGAAGAAGTTTCTCAAGCCGCATGAACTGGCCGGCGGCTTGCGCCGCGCCGGGCTGACGCTGCAGGAGGTCGCTGGCGTCAGCTACAGTCTGCTCGACGACCGCTGGAAGATCAGCCGCGATACCGACGTGAATTACATGCTGGTGGCGGTGAAGGACGCGTGACTTACGCATCCCCCAGTTAGGCATCTCCTCTGGGCAGCCAGGGAATCATGGCGACGTCGACGCCTTCTTCGGCCAGGTCCTCGGCCTCTTCCCTGGTCGCCTCGCCGTAGATGCTGCGCTTGTCCACTTCGCCGTAATGGATCTTGCGCGCCTCTTCGGCGAACTGGTCGCCGACATAGTCGGCATTCTTCTCGACATGGTCGCGGATTTCGGCCAGCGCTTTCAGCGCCATGGCCTGCTGTTTGGCTTCGGCGGCCGCGACCTGACTTTTCGACTTGCCGATGCGCGGCGCCATCGGCGCTCTGGTCACTTTGCGCGAGTTGCAGACCGGGCACACGACCTTGCCGCCGGCCTCCTGTTTGTCGTAGGTGGCGCTGTCATAAAACCACGCCTCGAAGACATGGTCCTTGCGGCATTTGAGTTCGTACTTGATCATGGCTCGTCGGTGATTCGGCCCGTGCCGTAACCTTCCTTAAACTGCAACAGGTTATACATGGGGCGGTCACAACCGCGCAACAAGGGGGCGAAAAACCGGGATGGCGACAGCACATCCGCCCGGTAGCGGCGCCCCCTCGCCCTGGGTTGTGCGCTTCGCCCCGCTGGTGGCAGCGGGCGGCGCCGTGCTCGACCTGGCCTGCGGCGGCGGCCGTCACGGCCGGCTGTTCCTGGAGCGCGGGCATCCGGTGGTTTTCCTGGACCGGACTCTCGCCGGCGTGGCCGACCTGAAGGATCGCGAAAGCGCCGAGCTGATCGAGGCCGATATCGAAAACGGCCCCTGGCCTCTGAAAGATGGCCGGCAGTTCGACGCTCTGGTCGTCACCAACTATCTGTGGCGACCGCTGAAGCCGCAACTGATCGCTGCGCTGAAGCCCGGCGGCGTGCTGATCTATGAAACCTTCATGCACGGCAACGAGCGCTTCGGCAAGCCGGGCAATCCCGATTTCCTGCTGCAGCCGCATGAACTGCTGGACTGGTGCCGCGAGGCCGGCTGCGACATCCGCGCCTTCGAACAGGGCGAAGAGACCAATGCCGTGCGGCAACGCATCTGCGCCGTGAAGGCATCATGATCGAAACCGAACGGCTGGTGCTGCGCCGTTTCGTCGGCGCCGACTGGGAAGGCCTGGCGCGCTTTTACGCTGACGATCAGGTGATGCGCCATATGCTGCCCGGACGCGGCCTGCCGCGCGCCCAGGCGCAGGAGCGCGCCAAGAGCAACATCCACAATTTCAACGACCACTGGGACCGTCGCGGCTACGGCGTCTGGGCGGTGCAGGATCGCGTCAGCGGCCGGCTGCTCGGGCAATGCGGATTGCGCTGGGTGGCGGAGGCGGAGCAAACGGAATTGCTCTATCTGCTGGCCAAGACGGCCTGGGGCCGCGGCCTGGCCAGCGAGGCCGGGCAGGCCGCGCTGCGCTTCGGCTTCGGGCAGATCGGCCTGCAGCAGCTGATCGGGCTGACGGCACCGGAAAACCGGGGCTCGCAACGCGTGCTGACGAAACTCGGCTTCGCTTATACCGGCGACGGGCCGATCTGGGAAAAGACCGTGAGCTGGTTCAACCTGCCGCGCGAAACCTGGAACACGATGCAAACGGAAAGTGTGCAAGCGTGAATTTTACCAATTAGCTGTTGGGTCGCGCCGCGCCGGGGCGTAGCATCCGGCCATGATGATCGATATCGACCAGCGCCTGCAGCATGCGACCCAGGTGATCCGCGAAGCGGGCAGGCTGGCGCGCGGCTTTTTCGACAATCGCAGCGAGCTGGTGGTCCAGCTGAAGGGCGTGCAGGATTTCGTCAGCCAGGCCGATGCCGAAACCGAAGACCTGATCGCCTCGCGGCTGCTCGCCGCCTTTCCGCATGACGGCATCCTGGGCGAGGAACGCGGCCGCCGCGGCGGCGATACCGATGCGCTCTGGGTGATCGATCCCATCGACGGCACGGCGAATTACGTGCGCGGCCTGCCCTACTGGTGCGTCGCCATCGCCCTGATGGTGAATGGCCGTATCGAACTCGGCCTGATCTATGATGCGGTTGCCGACAGGCTCTATACCGCGCGGCATGGCCATGGCGCCTTCTGCAACGGCAAGCCGATATCCGTGAGCGACACCACCCGGATCGACCACGCCTGCATCGGCATCGGCTATGGCCATGGCGAAGCGCCGGGACCGCATGCCAAAGTGATCGACCGGCTGCTCGGCGCGCATTGCCAGTATCGCCGGCTCGGCAGCGGATTGCTGCTGATGGCGCTGACCGCCTCGGGCGGGCTGGACGGTTTCTACGAACTGAAGATGAAAGCCTGGGATGCGCTGGCCGGGCTGATCCTGGTGCGCGAGGCCGGCGGCCTCACCAACGATTATGAAGCCGGCGGCCTGCAGCAGGCCGAGCCGGTGCTGATGCTGACGCCGGCGCTGTGGACACCCTTCGTGCAGGCGATGGGCGTCAACCTGCCGCTTTATTCCGCCGCGCGGCCGGTGAAATTGCGGGCCGGTAACGCATAGGCCGGGTCGTGGCGCCAGGCCGGAATCTGCGCCCGCGCCTTGGCCACTTCGGCCAGATCAATCTCCACCACTTTCGTACCGACGCCATCGCCCATATCGGCCAGCACGCGGCCCCAGGGATCGATCACCAGCGAATGGCCATAGGTCTGCCGGTTGCCCGGATGGTCGCCCCACATCGCCGGCGCGATCACGAAGGCGCCCGTCTCGATGGCGCGGGCGCGCATCAGCACATGCCAGTGCGCCTGCCCGGTGGTGCGGGTGAAGGCGGCCGGAATCGAGATCAGGTCGGCGCCGGCCTGGGCCAGGCCGCGATAGAGGCCGGGGAAGCGCAGATCGTAGCAGACCGACATGCCGAGCGTGCCGAAGGGCAGCGACGCCAGCACGCCCTCGCCGCCCGGCGCGATCGAGTTGGACTCGCGATAGGTTTCGCCCGACGGCAGATCGACATCGAAGAGATGGATCTTGTCGTAGCGCGCGGCGATTTTGCCATCGGGCGCCAGCAGGTAGGAGCGATTGAAATTGCGGTTGGCGCCGTCAGGTTTGATCGCCAGCGAGCCGACCAGCAGCCAGGTGCGGAGCTCTTCCGAGAGTTTGCGGAAAGCCTGCAGCGCCGGATGGCTGTCTTCCGGCCTGCCGGCGGCGACACTGGCGGCTGCATTCAGTCCCATGAAACCGGAATTCTCCGGCGTGGCGATGAACTCGGCGCCGTCAGTCTTCGCCTGGCGCACCAGGGCGGAGACATGGGCGATGTTGGTCTCCATGTCGTCCCAGATATTGGGCTGAACCAGCCCGATCCTGACCTTGCGCGCCATACCGGTGCTTCCCTGTTTCAGGCTGCGTTCAGCAGCGGATCGAGCTTGCCCGCGCGCTCCAGCGCGTAGAGATCGTCCGAACCGCCGACATGCGTGCCGTTGATCCAGATCTGCGGCACGGTGCGAACGCCACCGGCTTTCTGCGTCATCTCTTCGCGCTTGGCGGCATCGTAGGACACGTCGATCTCGTTGTAGCTCTGTCCCTTCTTGTCGAGCAGCGCCTTGGCGCGCGCGCAGTAGGGGCACATGAAGGTGGTGTAGATTTCGATCTGGGCCATGGCAGATTCCTTTAAGCGAGCGCCCCTCGCTTGTCATGTCCGATTATATGGCGCCCTGCTCGGCCCGAACAACCCGGGCGAGGGTGAGCACCGTCACCTCGGCGGCCCCGGCCCGGCGCAGCGCCCGGCAACAGGCATTCACCGTCGCCCCGGTGGTAAACACGTCATCCACCAGCAGCAGGCGCCGGCCGCGGACCTCTTCCGCCCGCCCGGCTGCAACCCGGATCGCGCCGGCCAGTTCCCGCTGCCGGGCCGTACGGTTGAGCCGGCCGAGGCTGCGGGTCGGGCGCGGGCGCTCCAGCAGGTCGAGCCGGACCGGCCGGTCGGCGATCCGGCCCAGAGCCTGCGCCAGCAGGGCCGACTGGTTGAACCGCCGCCGCCACAAACGCCAGCGATGCAGCGGGACCGGCAGAATGACATCGCAATCGGCCAGCAGGGCGGCACCCGCATTCCGCATCAGCATCGCCAGGCCGGGCGCCAGGTCGGTGCGGTCGCCGCGTTTGAACCGCAGCACCAGATCGCGGCCGCCGCCGCCATAGATGAAAGCCGCACGCGCCCGGGCGAAGGGCGGCGGCTGTTTCAGGCAGGCACCGCAGACCAGGGCATCGGGCACCGGCACGGCATAAGGAATCCCGCAGACCGGGCAGCAGGGCGCGGCGATGAAATTCACGCTGGGCCAGCAGTTGAGGCAGAGCCGGCCGGGTTCGTCGACCTGCACGGTGCACAGCATGCATTGGGGCGGCAGCAGCGCATCGACACCACCGCGCCATATCCGGCGCCAGCCATGACGCAGGCCGTGCAATACGAAACTGTCGTGACTGCCCAGCATGGATACCCGGGTATGACGCAGCGTCAGGCATGACGAAGACGCTCTGGCTGATTATGGTGGCAGAAAAAGCCGGCAGAGGAAACGACACATGAGCATCACAGAGGGTGGCAGGACCATCCGCATCGGCGGCGCATCGGCCTTCTGGGGCGATTCCATGGTGGCGGCGCCGCAGCTGCTGGCCCAGGGCGAGGTCGATTATCTGATCTTCGACTACCTGGCCGAGATCACCATGTCGATCATGGCGCGCATGCGCGCCAAGGACCCGATGCAGGGTTACGCCACCGATTTCGTCACGGTCACCATGAAGCGCCTGCTGCCCGAACTGGCGCGGCGCAAGGTGAAGGTGGTGGCCAATGCCGGCGGCGTGAACCCCGCAGCCTGCGCTACTGCTATCCGCGCACTGATTGCCGAGGCCGGACTTTCACTCAAAGTTGGTGTCGTGCTGGGCGATGACCTGCTGCCGCAGATCGAGACGATGAAGCCGCAGCTTGAGCCGATGCAGGCGGGCACCGAGCTACCGGCCCGCTTCATGTCGGCCAATGCCTATCTGGGCGCGGCGCCGATCGCCGCCGCGCTGCAGGCCGGCGCCGATATCGTGGTCACCGGCCGCTGCGTCGATTCAGCTTTATGCCTCGGCCCGCTGCTGCATGAATTCGGCTGGGACCTGCGGGATTTCGACCGCCTCGCCGGCGGCAGCCTCGCCGGACACATCATCGAATGCGGCGCGCAGGCCTCGGGCGGTCTGTTCACCGATTGGCGCGACGTCCCGGACTGGGACAATATCGGCTATCCCATCGCCGAGATTTCCGCAGACGGCAGTTTCGTCGTCACCAAGCCGAAAGACACCGGCGGTCTGGTCAGCTTCGGCACCGTGGCCGAACAGCTGGTCTACGAGATCGGCGATCCGGCCTGCTACAGGCTGCCGGATGTGACCTGCGATTTCACCGCCGTAAAAATCGAGAATCTGGGTGGCAACCGCGTGCGCGTGTCGAACGCGAAGGGCCGGCCGCCGTCGGACCGCTACAAGGTCTCGGCCACGTATCTCGATGGTTTCCGCGCCGTGGCGCATATGACCATTGGCGGCATCGATGCGCGCGAGAAGGCCGAACGCAGCGCCGAGGCGATCCTGAAACGCACCCGTCGCATCTTCGCCATGCTCAATCTCGGCGACTATCGCGCGACCTCGATCGAAATCCTCGGCAGCGAGGCGATGTACGGTCCGCAGGCCACGCCCGGCGCGCGGACCAGCCGCGAGGTGGTGATGAAGCTGGCGGTCAGCCATGCCGAGAAAACCGCGCTGGAAATCTTCGCCCGCGAGATCGCCCCGGCCGGCACGTCCTTCTCGCCCGGCACCACCGGCTTTTTCGGTGGCCGGCCGTCGCCGCAGCCGGTGGTGCGGCTGTTTTCCTGCTTCATCCCGAAAGCCAGTCTTGCTCTTGCCCTCGATACGGATGGCGAAGCCAGGCCTTACGCGGCCCCATTGATCGCCGGCGAACCGGAAGGGCCGGCCGCCGGCCGCGCCACGACGGCCACGCTTCCCGCCGGTGCCACCAGAACCGTGCCGCTGGTGCGCCTCGCTTATGCCCGTTCGGGCGACAAGGGCAACGACAGCAATATCGGCGTGATCGCCCGCAAGCCCGACTATCTGCCGGCGATCCGCGCAGCACTCACCCCGGAAGCCGTGGCGGGCTGGTTCGCCCATCTGGTGGAGGGATCGGTCGAGCGCTTCGACTGGCCGGGTATCAACGGGCTGAATTTCCTGCTGCACGACGCGCTGGGCGGCGGCGGGATCGCCAGCCTGCGGAATGACCCGCAGGGCAAGGCCTTTGCCCAGATGCTGCTGGATTTCCCGGTGCCGGTGCCGGTCGACTGGCCCTTATAAAGACTGGCCCGTGTAAAAAGCCCCGGAACTGGGAATCGCTGCGCAAAAGGCGGATAGTGGCAGCCGGATGGCCGCCCTATCCTTTTGCCCATGACACAGACACAGCGACTGCCCACCCCCAGACTGCCCACCGACACCGAGTTCGCCGCCATCCGCGGCAACGATGCCGGCTTCGATGGCCGCTTCTTCTACGGCGTGGCGAGCACGAAAATCTTCTGCCGCCCGTCCTGCGTCAGCCGCGCGCCGAAACGCGAGAATGTGCGCATCTTCGATGATGCCGCGAGCGCACAGGCTGCCGGCTTCCGGCCCTGCAAACGTTGCCGGCCCCAGAATTATGTTGAGGGGCAGGTCCCCGCCGCCGATGCACGGCTGGAGCGTGCGCGGCTGCTGATCGACCGCCGGCTCGCCGCCGGCGAAGCTACGCCCACGCTGGCTGAACTGGCGAAGACCGCCCATATGGGCGCCACCCATCTGCAGCGTCGCTTCGCGGCGGCCTACGGCCTCAGCCCGCGCGCCTATGCCGAAGCGCAGCGTGTTGCCGTGCTCAAGCATGAACTGCGGCATAGCAGCGGCGTGAGCGATGCCATCTATGGCGCCGGTTTCGGCGCCGCCAGCCGGGTCTACGAGAAAGCCGGTCGCTGGCTCGGCATGACGCCGGCCGATTACCGTCGTGGCGGCGAAGGCCTGACGCTGACGGTGGCGATCCGCCGCACCGCGATGGGCTCCACCCTGGTGGCCGAGAGCACGCGCGGCGTGGCCGCCCTGCTGTTCGGCAACACCGAAAAGGCCATGCTGGCCGAGCTGCGCGACGAATTCCCCGCCGCGCGGATCGACCGCGACGATGCCGCCGGCAGCGCGGCCTTCGCCGCACTCGATGCCATGCTGGCCGGCCGCGCGCCGCCGAAAGGCCTGCGGCTCGATCTGCGCGGCACCCCGTTCCAGATTCGCGTCTGGACCGCGCTGCAGGCCATTCCGGCCGGCGAGACGCGCACCTACCAACAGATCGCCCAGAGCCTGGGTGCGCCGAAAGCCGCCCGTGCTGTCGGCTCGGCCTGTGGCAACAACATCATCGGCGTGCTGGTGCCATGCCACCGCGCCCTGCGCAGCGATGGCGGTCTGGGCGGTTATCGCTGGGGTCTGGAGCGCAAGGAAAAGCTGCTCACCGGTGAAGGCGTGGCGCTGGAACCGGCCGAGTAGCAGCGCGAGCTGCGACATCCTGCGGCAATAAATTTCCGCTTCAATCGGCACCGAATGGCGGCTGCCATGATAGCTTTGCATGGCAGGGAAACTTGCAGTCCATTGGAATAGTTCTAAATTAACGAAGCGGAACCGCAGAAAACAAGGAGTAGCCCCCATGGCTGTTGCTGTCGATATCGGCATTGCCGAGAAAGAACGCAAAAAGATTGCCGATGGTCTGTCGCGCCTGCTGGCCGACACCTACACGCTCTATCTGAAGACCCACAATTACCACTGGAATGTCGAAGGCCCGATGTTCCAGACCCTGCACACCATGTTCGAGGTGCAATACACCGAACTGGCGCTGGCCGTGGACCTGATCGCCGAGCGCATCCGCGCCCTGGGCCATTACGCGCCGGGCTCCTATGCGCAATACGCCAAGCTGTCCTCGATCAAGGAAGAAACCAGCGTGCCGGCCGCGCAGGACATGATCAAGGACCTGGTGAAGGGCAACGAGGCGGTGAGCAAGACCGCGCGTGCGATCTTCCCGGTGGTCGAGAAATCGTCCGACGAGCCGACCGCCGACCTGCTGACCCAGCGCATGCAGATCCATGAAAAGACCGCCTGGATGCTGCGCAGCCTGCTGGAAAAGAAGTAAGCGGCCGAAAATTCTTCGGCCCGCCTGTAACGTTTCGCCTCGCTTCACCGAAGCTTGATTGGAAGCCGGCCTGTGACCCGCTAGGTTCACCCCTGTCGGGTTACAGCCGGATTTCCGAACCCGGATGCGAAGCGGAGTGAATGTCATGCTGATCAAGCGTCGTCGCGGTTGGGAATTGCCGGAAAGCCAGGCAACCCCGGAAGCCGTGTTCTTCGATCGCCGCAAGCTGCTGCTCGGCATGGGCGCGGCCGGCATCGCCGCCAGCGCTGGCTGGCGCCCGGCCTGGGGCGCGACGGATGCCGCCGCTGTGGCTGCCGATCTCTATCCGGCCAAGCGCAATCCGGCCTATGAGCTGGGCCGCGACATGACCGAGGAAAAGGTCGCCACCAGCTACAACAACTTCTACGAATTCGGCACCAGCAAGAACATCGTCAAGCCGGCCCAGGCACTGACCCTCAAACCCTGGCAGGTGAAGATCGACGGCATGGTGGCCAAGGACATCACCATCGATGCCGAAGACCTGATCCGCAAGATGCCGGTCGATGAGCGGCTGTATCGCCACCGCTGCGTCGAGGCCTGGAGCATGGCGGTGCCGTGGACCGGTTTCCCGCTCAGGGCGCTGGTCGATTTCGCCGCGCCGATGTCGGGTGCGAAATACCTGAAGATGGAAACCTTCTCGCGGCCCCAAGAAGCCAGCGGCCAGAAGCAGTTCTGGTATCCCTGGCCCTACACCGAGGGCCTGACCATCGAGGAAGCCCGCAACGAGCTGGCCTATATCGCCACCGGCATCTACGGCAAGCCGATGCCGAAACAGAACGGCGCGCCGCTGCGCCTGGCGGTGCCGTGGAAATACGGTTTCAAGTCGGTGAAATCCATCGTGCGCTTCACCTTCACCGACAAGCGGCCGAAGACCTTCTGGGAAGCGCTGCAGGACGGCGAATACGGCTTCTGGGCCAACGTCAATCCGATGGTGGCGCATCCGCGCTGGAGCCAGGCCACCGAGGAAGTGATCGGCACCGGCAAGCGCATCCCGACCCAGATCTATAACGGCTACGGCGAGCAGGTCGCCGAGCTGTACAAGAACCTGGGCAGCGAAAAGCTTTTCATGTGATACGGGCCGGGCTATCCATGGCGGATGGCCCATGACCTCATCATCTTTGATCTCGACGGCACGCTGGTGGATTCAGAGACGCTGGCCAATCGCGTGTTTTATGAAAAACTCGTGACGCTCGGTCTCGACCCCGCCTTCGATCTGACGCGCGTCACCCGGGATTTCACCGGCCTCACCGTTTCCAACTGCCTCTCCCTGGCCCGCGACACCTATGGCCTGCCGTCGGTGCCCGATGGCTTCGTCGCCGAGCTGAAGGAAGCGACCTATGCCAGCTACCGCCAGGCGCTGGTGCCAATTGCCGGGGTACCCGCAATGCTGCAGCAGTTGAGCCAGCCCAAATGCGTGGCCTCCTCCTCGGCACCGGAGAAGATCGCCTTCAGCCTGGAACTGACCGGGCTGGCAACGCATTTCGGCGACAAGCTGTTCAGCGTGCATCATGTCGCCGAACCCAAGCCGGCGCCGGATGTGTATCTCTATGCCGCCGCGCAGATGGGCCACGCCCCGGCGCGCTGTGCCGCCATCGAGGACAGCCTGCCCGGCGCCACCGCCGGCATCCGCGCCGGCATGACGGTCTTTGCCTATCGGCCCGAGGGTGATGATGCGGCCTTCGCCGCGCTGGGCTGCCGGGTCTTTCGCGACATGGCCGCATTGCCGGCTCTGCTGGCCGCCTGAGCAAAAAAAAGCCGGCCTGGGTTACAGGCCGGCAAAGTCTTAACAGGGAGGCTCCGCGCGAGACGCGCGGACTGACCGAAGCAGCGGGGGAGCTGCAGCGGCCAGAGTTTCTGGCCGAAGCCAAAAACCGGAAGATGCTGCGACGCAACATCTGACAGGCAATGATGTACCGCCTGGTGACTCGTTTGAGTATCCATTGAATTTACAACTCAGCCATGCGGGCAGCGCATAACTGAAAGCCGCCTACTAAGTTATGCGATTCAACAGCTTATAACTGCAGTTGCGGGGCCTGCGGGGCCGGAAAATACAGGCGCACCGTCGTGCCGGTACCAGGCACGGACTCGATATCCAGGCGGCCGCCATGCAGCTCGATCAGGGCCTTGACCAGCGGCAGGCCCAGGCCGGTGCCGCGCATCTGCGAGACCAGCGCGGAATCGATGCGGCCGAAAGGCTCGAGTGCCTTTTGCACATCGGCCTGATCCATGCCGACACCGCTATCCACCACCTCGACCACCGCGCTGCCGTCCGCGCCGGGCAGCAGCCGGATCAGCGCATAGCCGCCCGAGGGCGTGTATTTCACCGCATTGGACAGCAGGTTGACCAGCATCTGCTTGGCCAGCCGTTCATCGGCAAAGACCGTGGCGCCCTCGGGCGCCGGCTCCACCTGCAACGTCACCATGCGGTCGGCCGCGAGCGGGCGCAGCAGTGTCATGCAATCCTGGAACAGGCGATCCCAGGGCACCGGCGCGGCCGCCAGTTTCATCTTGCCGGCTTCGACCTTCGAGAGATCCAGGATGTCGTCGATCACCGCCAGCAGATGACGCCCGGCCGCCAGGATGTCGTTGGCGTATCGGTCGTATTGCGGCACGCCGGAGGCGCCGAGCAGCTGCAGCGCCATGATCTCGGAAAAACCGATGATGGCATTCAGCGGCGTGCGCAGCTCATGGCTCATATGCGCGAGGAACTGGCTCTTGGCGCGATTGGCATATTCGGCATCCTGGTGCGCCTTGATCGCCGCCTTGCGCGCCGCTTCCAGCGTTTCGCCGCGGGCGGCGAGCGTGTCGTTGGCTTCGCGCAGTTCGCGTTCGCTGCGCTTCAGCACCGTGATATCGGTGATCAGCGATGCGGTGCCGCCGGAGTCGAGGCGGAAATCGCGGATCTGCAGCCAGCGCCGGTCGCGCGTGTCGTAGAAGATATGCGGCTCGCTGCGGCCGGCCGTGAAGGTGCGCCGCCGCGTGTCCAGCCATTCCTGGTAATCGGTCTGCACGCCGGCCGCCTGCGGGGCCGGCCGGGCGCGCACCGAGGCCAGGCAGATATCCTGGTGCGTCATGCCGGCGATGGCCTCAAGCGGCACGCCGATGATACCGGCATAGGCCGGATTGCAGACCAGCAGGCGCTGCTCGCCATCGAACAGGGCGACGCCATCCGGCGCCACGGCCAGGGCATCGATCAGGCGCTGCTCGGCCTCGCGCAGTTTTTCCTCGGATGCCTTCTTCGCCGTGATGTCATTCACCACTACCAGGGCGGCATCCTCCTCGCCATACCGCATGGGCACGGCGGCCATGGTGGCCCAGATCGCCCGCCCCTGCACGGTGGCGATCTGCAGCTCTTCCTCGGGCTGCACCGCGCCCGCATTGAAAATCCGCTCGCGATGCACGGGGTCGAGCACATAGCGCGGCGCGGCGGTCGGACTGTTATCCTCGATGCCGAAGAGTTCCGCCGCCGGGCGGTTGCTGTAGAGGAAGGCGCCGTCGTTGCGCCGCGCGACGACGATGGGAAATGGCGCGGTATCCAGGATCGAGCGCAGCCGGCGCTGCGCGGCCTCGGCATCGGCACTGCTGCGCGTGCGGTCCTGCAGCATCATGCGCAGACGCTCGACCAGGTCGGTGGTGCGGCGGAAATAGCGGTTGAGCCGGTGCGCGAAACTGAACAGCAGCACCATGACGATCAGGCCGGCGGCGCCGAACAGCCGCTGGTCCGGCAATCCGGCCAGCATCAGGGTCACGACGCCCGGCAGGACCGACAGCACGATCACGATGCCCGAGACCACCAGTTGCACGGCGACCGTGAGGCTGACCGAAACGATCATGCCGACGACACAGAGCAGCGCCAGCAGCGGTGCGGCCTCGTAGGGCAGGCTGACGATGGTCGCCGCCGTGGCGCCGAACAGCGCGCCGTTCAGGCTGTAAACGGCGATCAGCCGCCAGCGCCAGGCCCCGGCACGGCTGCGGCGCTCGCGATCGGCCATGAACCGGCGATGGGTGAGATACTGCAGGCCGACCACCGATGCCGTGGCGGCGAGGTATCCCAGCCGCAGGCCGAGCGGCAGGTAATCGTCGAGCAGCAGAACCACGGCGACCGCGGCGAAGACCTGCAGCGCCATATCGAGCGGCCGGCGCACGCGCACCAGCAGTTCGTTACGCCGGGCAACGCCGCCGCTCGCCGATTCCGATTGCGGGGCCATGTTCAGTAGCGCCAGTCCGCCACCTTGCGCAGCAGAAAATCGCGGAACACGGCAAGGCGCTTGGTGTTGCGCAGCTCTTCGGGATACACGAGGTAGGTATCGAAGCTGGGTCCGTCGATATTGGGCATCACCCGCACGATGCGCGGATTGCCCTCGACCATATAATCGGGCAGCGCGGCGATGCCGAGCCCGCTGGCCACCGACTGCATCACGCCATAGACGTTGTTCACCGTCAGGACCGGATCGCGCGGCACAGCCGGCTCGCCGGCATGCAGCAGCCAGTTGATGTTGTTGAAATGCGCCGGGGCTTCCTCGCCGTAGACGATCAGGTGGTGACGGTCGAGATCCTCGATGGTCTGCGGCGCGCCGAAGCGGGTGACGTAATCCACCGAGGCATAGACGTGATTGTGCACGGTGAGCAGCTTGCGGTGGATCAGGTCGGCCTGGGTCGGCTTCCACATGCGGATCGCCACATCGGCCTCGCGCATGGAGAGATCGAGTTCGCGATCGTCCACCACCATCTCGATGCGGATATCGGGATAGAGGTCCATGAATTCCTTCAGCCGCGGCGCCAGCCACACAGTCCCAAATGCAACTGTGGTGGTGACGCAGAGCTCGCCGGACGGCTTGTCCTTGGCATCGGCGATCATCGCCTCGGTGACGGCGAGGCGGGCGAAGATGTCGCGCGCCGTGCGATACAGCAGCTCGCCCTGTTCGGTCAGGATCAGGCCGCGCGCATGGCGATGGAACAGCGTGGCATTGAGCTGGGTTTCGAGCGCGCCGATCTGCCGGCTGACCGCCGACTGGCTCAGGCCGAGCGATTCGCCGGCATGGGTCAGGCTGCCGGCTTCCGCCACCGCATGGAAAATGCGCAGCTTGTCCCAATCAAGCGCCGACATAGGTCCCCCTTACAGACGCAGTTTGCAGCTGCGTTCAGTCGGCCGCCTCAGCCGACGCGTCGCTGTGCGCGTGATGCGCGATGAATTTCTCGGCCTCCAGCGCCGCCATGCAGCCGGTGCCGGCCGCCGTCACGGCCTGGCGATAGATCTTGTCCTGCACGTCGCCGGCGGCGAACACGCCGGCCACCGTGGTCTGCGTCGTGCCCGGCTTCGTCGTGAGGTAGCCTTCGGCATCGAGCGGCAGCTGGCCCCTGAACAGTTCGGTATTCGGCGTGTGGCCGATGGCGACGAAGACGCCGTCGGTGGCGATCTCCTGCGTCGCGCCGGTCTTCACATGCTTGAGCCGCACGCCGGTGACGCCCTGGCCCTCGGCGCCGAGAATCTCGTCGACCGCATGATCCCAGATCACCGTGATCTTCGGATGCTTGAACAGGCGCTCCTGCAGGATCTTCTCGGCGCGCAGCGTGTCGCGGCGATGCACCAGCACCACTTCGCTGGCATGGTTGGTGAGATAGAGCGCCTCTTCCACCGCGGTGTTGCCGCCGCCGACCACCACAACCTTCTTGCCGCGATAGAAGAAACCGTCGCAGGTGGCGCAGGCGGAAACGCCGAAGCCCTGGAAGGCCTGCTCGCTGGGCAGGCCGAGCCATTTGGCCTGCGCGCCGGTGGCGATGATCAGCGTGTCGGCCACGTAAGTATCGCCGCCGTCGCCCTTGGCCACGAAGGGCCGCTGCGAGAGATCGACCGACACGATGTAGTCGTTGAGGATGGTGGTGCCGACATGCCTGGCCTGCGCCTCCATCTGCTCCATCAGCCAGGGGCCCTGGATCACCTCGGCGAAGCCGGGATAATTCTCGACATCGGTGGTGATGGTGAGCTGGCCGCCGGGCTGCAGGCCATGCACCAGGATCGGCTGCAGCGAGGCGCGCGCGGCATAGATCGCCGCCGTCAGTCCGGCCGGGCCGGAGCCGAGGATGAGAACCTTGGTGCGATGGGTGGTGGCCATGGGACGTGCGACTCCGGACGCGCTAAGACGCTGAAAACCAGCGGTTTCCGATTATGACAGCGGGCCGGTCAGGTGCCAAGGGCAGGTGCGGGGGAAAGGCCCGGGGAAAGCAATTCCCGCAAGCAATGGCGCGGCTTTTCCGCAAGGTCAAATGACAGGCCGGTGACAGCAGGGAAACGACTCGGTGTTGGTATGCAGTCGATATAGCGCGGCCGGGCGGCAGGGCGGCGGAATCGGCGGCGGCGGTGACGGCGGCCACAGGCCGCCCTCCCGGTTTCATTTTGGCTCGTTTGCGTTCGTTCGGGTTCGTTCGGGTTCGTTCGGGTTCGTTTCGCTTCGTTCGGGTTCGTTTCGGCTCGTTTGCGTTCGTTTCGGCTCGTTCGGGTTCGTTCAGTGCCGGGTCAGGTCCATTCGATGCTGTACCGAGCCCATGGAGTGCTGAACGCGTCCCATTGCGTGCCGAACGGAGCCCGTTCGAGTCCGAACCGGGCCGAACCGGCGCGGCCGGGGCGCATGCACCGGTATGCACATCTGCGATATTCACATGTCCAACAGCGCGGGCGGACCCGCCGGCGGGCTGCCGGCAGGGCCAATGGGAACATATTGGGAACTTTAATCCGGAAATCAAGCCCCTCCCGGCCGGCCGCCGACAGCCCGGCCCGGCCGGGCAAACCGGCCGATACTCCGCACACGAAATTTTCTTTCTGCCGGAAGCCTTGGATTCTTGCGGGATTTTATAATATTATTGCGTAACCTTCCCATTTGAGAAAATTTTCCATGCAACGCGTGAAACTCGACCTCATCGACCGCAAGATTCTGTCCGATCTGCAGGCCGACGGCCGCATGACCAATGTCGACCTCGCCTCGCGGGTCGGCATCTCGGCGCCGCCCTGCCTGCGCCGGGTGCGGGCGCTGGAGGAGGCCGGCTATATCAAGGGCTATCACGCCGACCTCAACCCGCAGCTGCTGGGCTATGGCGTCACCGTGTTTGCCATGGTGGGGCTGAACAGCCAGGCCGAGCATGACCTGGTGGCCTTCGAGCAGACCGTGACCGGCTGGGCCCAGGTGCGCGAATGCTACATGCTGGCCGGCGAGAACGATTTCATCCTGAAGATCGTGGCGCGCGACTGGGACGCCTACCAGACATTCCTGACGCGAGAATTGACTGCTTTGCAGAACGTGGCGCATGTGAAAACCGCGCTGACCATCCGCTGCTCGAAAAGCGAGCCGGGCGTGCCGGTGGATATGCCGGCCGAGGATATCGCGGCGGATTGAGACTTAATGACGTTTGACCATCGCATTGTATAGCGATCATGATCTTCTGGGCTTTTATCTGGGGTTTACGAAAATACGTCTGAGTGCGGCTCAAAAAAATTGACTCGAAAACATGCCAGCTGAGGCTCCCTTAATTTTCGTCAGCTATGCCTCGCCAGATCGGGAGCGAGTACTGCCGTATGTCAAATATTTAAAGCTGAAAGAATATGATGTCTGGCTTGATGTACAGAGAATCAAAGCCGGACAAAATTGGGACTTCCAAATCAAACAGGCTTTGAACAAGGCGGATTTAATCGTTCTGTTTCTTTCGAACCAAGCCAT
Source organism: Ferrovibrio sp. (assembly GCF_025869515.1). Classification (GTDB taxonomy): domain Bacteria; phylum Pseudomonadota; class Alphaproteobacteria; order Ferrovibrionales; family Ferrovibrionaceae; genus Ferrovibrio. The sequence continues at coordinate 40,074 of NZ_JAOZVR010000049.1, read as the reverse complement.
AGACAGGCGAGGATATCTTCAAAGGGAAATCAAGCTTGTCTTAGATAAGCATCAAGAGAAGCTACTCTCTGATATCTATCTTATCCCAGTTCTGCTTGACGATATTAGACCCATCCCTGAACAAATCGCCTCAATACAGCATGTCCAAGCTTGGAATAATCAACAATTCGAAGCCATAGAGGATGCTATTCAGCATCAATTTAGGACGATTCCCTCCATATCAAGTAGCTAGCTACGCAGAGGGCCCGCAGTTTTGTTCCATCGGCTATGAACACCTCATTGACAATCTTCGGCCAGAAATAGCAGCTGCGCTCGAACTAACCTTCGGATACGGTGGTTACCCGGCTTGGCTTTCTGATTTGGTATCTAGCAAACCCAAAAACTAAATCGCAACCAGTCGAAACAAGCGCAGACGTATTTCGAAATACGCTCTACCAAGCCACGCATTAATTTGATTGCCGGAATGAAGTTGGCGTCCCCACGGGGATTCGAACCCCGGTTTGCGCCGTGAGAGGGCGCCGTCCTGGGCCTCTAGACGATGGGGACCCATAAGCCGCCGGGCCAGGAGCCCGCGCGAGGCGCACCTGATACAGGAGCGCCCCGGAGCGCGCAAGGGCTTTCCCGCCGGAACCGCCGAGAAGCCCAGTCCGGCCAAGCACTTTGCCGTCGCCTGCCGGCGCGGCCGGAGCCCCCGCCGGAAGTCATTGGCCGGGCGGTTTATTTTGTCAAACGAGACGCTTGCATCGGGGTTTTGGCTGGGTATAGTGCGCGCCTGCAACCGGCACCCCCGGTTGGTCGTTCCGGACATCTTCGTCTGGGACGTCGCCGGGTTTCCCGGACATCTCCGGTTCAGCCGGGCGCCGAGCGGGCGTAGCTCAGGGGTAGAGCACAACCTTGCCAAGGTTGGGGTCGAGGGTTCGAATCCCTTCGCCCGCTCCAATTCTTCCGATCATTCCCCCGTCTTCCTGTCAGCTCCGTCTTCCGCAGCCGCGCCTAGCAGGCATAAATGCGCCGCGCGGTGCCGGCCAGCAGCAGCTGCGCGGCCGCCGCGCCGTGTTCGGCGGCGATGATCTTGTAGGCATTCCACAGCGTGCCGTAGCCGATCGCCACGCTGTCGACCGGGAAGTTGCTTTCGAACATGCAGCGGTCCGGACCGAAACGCCGGATCGCGTGATGGAAATAGGCGCCGCGCTCGTCAACGAAATTCTGCGACGACGGCGGCAGCGCGCGGGTATGGGCGTCATACTGCGTGACGATCGAGGCCATGCCGCCGAGTTTCATCACCAGGTTCGGCAGCCCGGCCAGCCGGTCGATGCGGGCGCACCAGTCGGCGAAGACCGGATCGCGTCCGGGCGGGTCGCGGTCGGGCGGGCCGCCGGCATAGCCCACCGGCGCGCCGAGGTGATCGATCACGATGGTGGCGGCCGGCACCGCGCGGGCCAGGTCGGCCAGTTCGTCGAGCTGGAAATGAAACAGGAAGGCATCGAAGGCGAGGCCGCGTTCGGCCACGCGGGCCAGGCCGCGGCGAAAGGCCGGATCGGCATAGAGGCCGGGCGGCGCGGCGCCGGCGAGCAGCCGCGCCGACGGATCTTCCAGGCGGGCGCCGCTCTGGCGGATGCCGCGCAGGCGGCCGCCGCCGGCCGCCTCATGCGCGTCGAGCAGCGCGTCCAGCCCGGGATGCCGCAGATCGGCATGCGCCACGATCGCCGCGATGGTTGCCGTGCCGCCGCTGCCGGCGGATCGCGCCGCCAGGCCGGCGGCCCATTCCGTCTCGCCCGCGGCGCGCAGATGCTCCGGCCCGTCTGTGCGGTATGCCGAGCCGCATTCGATATAGACGGCCTGCGCGATTTTGTGGCCGGCGCCGGCATCGGCCAGAAACTCGTCCAGCAGATAGCGGCTGGTCCGCAGCATCGCGCCCGGCACGGCCGGGTCGGGAAAGTCGCGTTCGTCCCAGAGATGGAAATGCGCGTCGACGATCTCCTGCTGCGGATCGAGCACCGGTTCGCGGCGCAAGGCCCACCAGTCGGCGCGCGCGCCCATCTGGCGCACCCGCAATCCGCGTTCCTGCGGCGTCATTCTCTGTCCTCCCCGGCCCCGTCTTCCCGGCGCGGTTAAGCGGCGTCCGGCGCAAACCATAGAGTTGAACTGGCTATTACAGATAGTTAAAATTCCTAACGTCTGTATTCCGATATCGTGAAAGCTGGCTGGAGGCCGCCGCATGGAGCTGAGGCAGATTCGATTCTTCGTCGCCGCCTGCGAGGAGGGCTCGCTGAGCGCCGCCGCCAACCGGCTGCACTGCACGGCGTCCGGCGTCAGCCAGCAGATGAGCGCGCTGGAGGGCCGGCTGGGGATCAGCCTGCTGGAACGAACGCGGCGCGGCGTGGTGCCGACGCCGGCCGGCCAGCGGTTCTACGAGCGCTCGCTCGCCATCCTGAAAGCCGTGTCGGAGGCGGAGCTGGAGATCGAGGATTTCTCCGCCGGGCTGAGCGGCGCGGTTTCGGCCGGTTTCGCGCCGGGCCTGGCGAAGGCCATCCTGCCGCCGGCGCTGGCGCGCTTCACGCGCGAATTTCCCCGCGTCGACATCGACATCGCCAGCGGCACGTCGGATTCGCTGCTCGCCGAAGTCGCCGGCGGCGCCCTCGATTTCTATGTCGGCCAGTTCGAGAAGCCGCAGATCGGGCTGGCGGCGCAGGCGATCGGCCGCTTCCCGGTCACGCTGGTCTCCGGCTCGCGCCGCGGCCTGATGCCGATGAAGCCGCTGAAACTCGCCGACCTGCCGCCGCTGAAGCTGTTCCTGCCCAACGCGGAAAACAGCCTGCGGCCGAAAATCGACGCGGCGATCCGCAACGGCGAGATTCCGATCGAGCGCATCATCTCCAATGCCAGCCTGTCGGCGGGACTCGAATTCCTCGCCCTGACCGACTGGTCGGCGATCCTGCCCTACTGGATCGGCCAGAAGGAACTCGGCAACGAGCGGCTGAGCGTCAATCCGATCGAGGAAACCAGCCTCGCCGTCGAGGTGGCGCTGATCATTCCCGCCCGGCATCCGCTGTCGCGGCCCGCCCAGACGCTCTACGACTATTTCAGCCAGGAACTGCGCCGCTCCGAGGAGGACTGGCGCCGGATCATGGCGGCTTCTGCTTTAAGCCAGAGTGATGGCTCGCTTAAGGAGAAATAAGTATTCCTGATTGATCGCCGGATTTAGGTTTCCCACCGGAGGAACGCCATCTGCCGCTCGCGGCAGGCAGCGCATACGCGCATCCCAATCGCGCGTCATCATAAGGCCCCAGCCTCTGCGGGGCCCGGGAGGAGACAAAAATGACATCCGATCAGCCGATCGTGCAATCCGCGTCGCGTTCATCCCTCAATCGCCGGGCCTTCGGCGGCCTGTCGCTGCTCGCCCTCGCCGGCACCACGGTGGCGACCGGCGCCCAGGCGGCCCTGCCGGAGATCGAGCTGAAAATGCAGTTCGCCTCCGCCGACGGCACGCCGTGGAACGACATGGACCGGCGTTTCGCCGCCCAGCTCAAGGCCATCATGGGCGGCCGCGCCAGGCTGTCGTTCTTTCCGCCCAATTCGGTGACGCCGTTCAAGGACTGGCTGCGCGCCACCGGCTCCGGCCTGCTCGATATCGGTTTCGTCTGGCATCCGGCGCTGCCGGGCAAGTTCCCGCAGCTCGACCTGTTCGGCCTGCCGGGCCTGTCGAAGAACCAGACGGTTGCCAGCGTGGTCTACTGGCGCCTGCGCGAGATGTTCCCCGAAATGGGCAAACTGTTCAGCGCCAGCGACAACGTCGTCGATCTCGCCACTTTCGTCGCCATGGGCTCGCATCTGCACACGCGCACGCCGATCCGCACCCTGGCGGACCTGAAGGGCAAGGTGCTGGCGGCCCAGGATTCGGCCGGCGTGCGGGTGATGGAGACGCTCGGCGCCAGCGCCAGCGTCATGGTCGGACCCGATGCCTATCTGGCGCTGCAGCGCGGCGCCGTCGACGGCGTGCTGTGCGCCTGGGGCTGGGTGAACAACTTCAAGCTCAACGAGGTGACGACCTACCACACGCTGGTCAACCTCAATCCCGGCACCTACTCGACCGTGATGAACCGCGACACCCACAAGAAGCTGACCGAGCAGGAGAAGCAGCATCTCGCCGACCTGCTGCCGGTCTATTTCTTCAACAACACCACCGATGCCGCCGCGGCCGCGATGGCGGCGATCCCGCCCGCCAACATCCTCACGCTGTCGGCCGAGGACCACGCCGCCCTGGCCGGCAGGATGCGCCCGCTCTGGGACCAGTGGGTGCAGACCGCGAATGCCAAGGGCCTGCCGGGACAGAAGATCCTCGACGAGGCCGCGCGCCTGCTCAAGCTCTACGACCTGAACTAGGCGCGCCCGGCAACACCGGCGAGCGTGCGCCGCCCACCGCGGCGCACGCCCTGCCGGCCTGTCGGCGGAACAATGGTGAACGCAGCATGAGCAGTGAGCAGCATGAGCAGTGATATGGGCAGGATCGGAACCGAGATGCCGGTCGAGAGCGAAACACCCGCGAAGGCGCCGTGGCGCTTCATCGCCTGGCCGAACCTTGCCGCGCAGTGGATCGGCGGCGGCGCGCTCGTCCTGATGACGGGCGTGACGATGGCGGATGTCGTGCTGCGCAATCTCTTTTCGGTCGTCGTGCCCGGCGGCATGGAGATCAACGGCCTGCTGATGATTCTCGTCGCCCTGTCCACGCTCGGCGTGGTCGAACTGGCGCGCGGGCATATCCGCGTCGACATGCTGCTTCAGCTGATGCCGGACCATGTCCGCCTGCCGACCGTCGCCGGCGGGCTGCTGCTCACCCTGGGAACGGTCGCGATCACCGCCTCGGAAATCTTCAAGGAGACCGCGCTCCTGATCGACGATTCGATCGTCACCGGCGTGCTGAAGGTGCCGGAATGGCCGTTCGCGCTGGTCGCGGCGATCTTCATGCTGCTGTTCGCGGTCACGCTGCTGGTCAACCTGGTCGCCGCGCTCAGGGCCGTCGCCGCGCTGCGCGATCCGCGCGCCGTGGCCATCGGCCTGGCATGGGGCCTGGCATGGGGGCTGGCGGCGGCGGCCATCTTCTGCCTCATCCTGTTCCCGCAGGCCCTGCCCTTCGACCTGCCGCGCGAAACGCGCGGCGCGCTGTGCATCGCCCTGTGTTTCGTCCTGATCTTCCTCGGCATCCATGTCGCCGCGGCGATGGCGATCACGGCGCTGATGGGCATCAGCCTGCTGATCGGCGCGAAGGCCAGCCTGACCAGCCTCGGCACCACGGCGCTCGATGTCGTCGGCGACCAGACCTGGAGCGTCATTCCGCTGTTTACCTGGATGGGGCTGATCGTCGTCGCCTCGGGCTTCGCCGAGGACCTCTATCGCGCCGCCTATCGCTGGATCGGCCACCTGCCCGGCGGGCTTGCCTCCGCGAGCACCGTGTCCTGCGCGGGACTGTCGTCGATCGTCGGCGACACGCTGTCCGGCGTCTACGCCATGGGCTCGATCGCCCTGCCGCAGATGAAGCGCTACGGCTACGACATGAAGCTTGCCACGGCCTCGATCGCCTGCGCGGCGACCATCGGGGTGATGATACCGCCCAGCCTCGCCTTCATCGTCTACGGCATGATCACCGAAGTCTCGATCGGCAAGCTGTTCATGGCCGGCGTGCTGCCGGGCATCCTGTTCGCCGTCATCCTGGTGCTGCTGATCACAGTGCGGGCCTGGCTCAATCCCGCGCTGGCGCCGCGCGGCGCCGTCAGCTCCTGGCGCGAGCGGCTGGATGCCAGCACCGGAGTCTGGCCGGTGCTGGCGCTGATGCTGCTGGTGCTCGGCGGCATCTACACGGGCATCGTCACGCCCAACGAGGCGGGCGGCATCGGCGTCGCCGGGGCGCTGCTGATCTCCGTGCTGACGCGGCGGCTCACCTGGCGCGCCTTCTGGCGGTCGATCGAACAGACGCTGCGGCTGACCGCGGGCATCATCCTGATCTTCCTGTTCGCCACCGCCTTCAGCCGCTTCATCGCCATCAGCGGGCTGACCCAGCAGATCGCCAGCCTGGTCGCCGAGCTTAAACTCGGCCCCTATGAGCTGATCGGCGCGATCCTGCTCTTCTACGTCGTCATCGGCATGTTCATGAATGCGCTGCCCGCGCTGGTGCTGACGGTTCCGCTGTTTTACCCGCTGGCCATGAATGCCGGTTTCGATCCGGTGTGGTTCGGCGTCCTCGTCGTCATCATGGTCGAACTCGGCGTCGTCACGCCGCCGATCGGGGTCAATGTCTTCGCCATCGCCTCGATGACGTCGGACGTGTCGATGTACGACATCTTCCGCGGGGTTTTCCCCTTCTGGATCGCCTATTTCGCGCTGATTCTGCTGATCATCGCCTTCCCGCAGATTGCGCTCCTCCTGCCCTCGCTGATGTGAAACCGAGATGAGCCCGAATGTGACGTCCGTACCTGCTCAAACAGATCGCATCCTGACCCTGACCGCGACCATGCGGATGCGCCGCGCCGACACGCCGAGGAATGTGTGATGCAGCCGCTCGAAGGCTTTCGGGTCCTCGACCTGACGCATGTGCTGGCAGGTCCCTGCGCCACGCACCACTTGCGCTGCCTTGGCGCCGAAGTGATCAAGATCGAGCGGCCGGGCTCCGGCGACCCGATGCGCGCGCTCACGATGCAGCCGGAACATGGCGGCCTGCCGCCGGGCTTCCGCGCGCTGAACGCCGGCAAGAAATCGGTCGTCGCCGACCTTTCCACATCCGAAGGCCGCGCCGCGGTCCTGCGGCTCGCCGGAAGCGTCGACGTTTTCGTTGAGAATTTCCGTCCCGGCGTGGCCCGGCGCCTGGGCCTCGGCCCCGAGGATATCCGCAAGGTGCGGCCGGACATCGTTTACTGCTCGATTTCGGGCTGGGGCCAGAGCGGACCGAACAGCCGGTACGGGGCTTACGACCATGTGATTCAGGCCGCGACCGGAATGATGGCGCTGCAGGGAAGCCAGGCGGATGATGCCCCGGTGAAAGTCGGCTTCCCGGTCATCGACATTGCCACCGGCATCAGTGCCGCGGAAGCGATCCTGGCCGCGATCATCCGGCGCCTGCGCGGCGACACCAGCCCGATCACGCTCGATGTCTCGATGGTCGATTCCGCGCTGGCACTGATGTCCGGCCCCGCCGCCATGACGCTGGCGACCGGCCGTGCGCCCGAGCGCGTCGGCAACCGCGGCTTCGTCGGCAGCCCCGGAGCCGAGACCTTCGCCACCACGGACGGCCATATCTCGGTGGCAGCCAACACAATGGGCCAGTTCGCCACGCTGTGCCGGCTGCTCGGGCGGCCGGAGCTTGCCGCGCCGCCTTTCGTGCCGGCCGGACTCGCGCCGGGCGACTTCCTCGCCAATGTGGCCAGCGAGCCGCTCCGCATCAGGCTGGCGCAGGCCTTCGCGACCGCCGATGCGGCCGGACTGGAAGTCGCGCTCAATACTGCCGGCGTCCCGGCCGCCAAGGTACGCGATCTCGGCGAATATCTGCGCGATCTCTATCCGGCCACCCCGGGGATCGGCATGGATGGCGAAGCCGCTGCGCTCGGCCCGGCGTTTCGCTGGCAGGAGGAGCAGAGACCGAAACTGCCGCCGGCCCCGCGGCTCGGTGCAGACACTCATTCGGTCATTCCGATCGGGCAAACGTCGTCGGCGTCGTGACGCGTCCCCGGGCTGAACGGCGGCTATCGGCGCAGGCTGGGGCTTCTCTCGTGCGATGACCTGCCGCGGCAGTGCGTAAGGAAAATGGAGAGCCGAGACGGCCCTGGCTTTCGGCTCAACCTGGCTTTCGACCGCAGGAACCAGCTTTTTCACGCGCCACGATTGATCATTGTACGATCCATTGCTAGGGTCGATGCCAACCAGAACATAAAGTCCCGAGAACAGGCCCGTGAATCCACCCAACATTCCAGCAGCTGAGCTGCTGGATCTCTATCGCATGATGTGCCGCATCCGCGCGTTCGAGGATGCGGCCGAGGAAGCCAGCAGGGGCGGTGTTGCCGCCTTCGGCCAACAGGCCGTCGGCCAGGCACAGGTGCGCGGGCCGCTGCACCTCTCCACAGGGCAGGAAGCGGTAGCGGCCGGCGTATGCCGCCATCTGCGGCCCAACGACTATCTCACCTCGACCCATCGCGGCCATGGCCATACGCTGGCCAAGGGCGCCGATCTTGAACGCATGATGCATGAGCTGTTTGGCAAGGCGACCGGCTTTTGCGGCGGACGTGGCGGCTCCATGCACATCGCCGACTTTTCGGTCGGCATGCTGGGTGCCAATGGCGTGGTGGCAGCCGGCATTCCCATTGCGCTGGGCGCGGCGCAGTCGATCAAAATCCGCAGAGTGGATGCCATTGCCGTCACCTTCTTCGGCGACGGCGCCATCAATCGCGGCCCCTTCGCCGAAAGCCTGAACTGGGCCGCCGCTTTCAATCTGCCGATCCTGTTCGTCTGCGAGGACAACCAGTGGTCAGCCACCACCAAGACCGGCACGATGTCCGCCGGCCAGGGCGCCGCCGCGCGGGCCAGAAGCTTTGGCATCGAGGCCGAAGTGGTGGATGGAAACGATGTCGGCGCCGTCAGCGAGACGGCGCGGGGCATGATCGCCGACATTCGCGCCGGCAAGGGGCCACGGCTGCTGCATGCCCGTACCTATCGTTTCAAGGGCCATGTCTCGGTCGATCCCGCCATCTATCGCGATCCGAAGGAGCTGGAAGCTGCGCTGAAATCCGATCCGCTGCTGGTGACCGCGGCGCAACTGCGCGCCCATGGCGTTGCGCCAACCGAGATCGACGCGGTGCTGCAGGCGGCGAGAACGGAAGTGGCGCGGGCGGTTGAAACCGCCGGCCAGGCGCCATGGCCGGCGGCGTCCGACGCCTTTTCGCAGATTCAGGATACAGGGGCAGGGCAATGGCTGTGATGAACTACGCCGCCGCCGCCGCCACGTCGCTCGGCGATGCCATGCGCCGGGATTCCGCTGTCGTCGCGCTGGGTGAGGATGTCGGACGCGGCGGCATTTTCGGCCAGTATCGCGGCCTGCAGGAGGCCTTCGGGTCCGAACGCGTGATCGACACGCCGATCTCGGAGGCGACCATCATGGGTGCCGCTGTGGGCATGGCGCTGACCGGCCTGAAGCCGGTGATCGAGCTGCGCGTGATCGACTTCGCCCTCTGCGCCATGGACGAGATCATCAACCAGGCCGCCAAGAACCGCTACATGTTCGGCGGGCAGAGCCATGTGCCGGCCGTGATCCGCATGCCCATCGGCATCTGGAGCGCGTCGGCGGCGCAGCATTCGCAGTCTCTGGAAAGCTGGTTCACGCATGTGCCGGGCCTCGTCGTGGTTGCTCCTGCAACACCGCAGGACAATTACGGCCTGCTGCAGGCCGCACTGCAATGCGGCGATCCGGTGGCCTATTTCGAGCACAAGGAACTCTGGGCGCTGGACGGCGAGGTGGATCCGGGACAGCCGGTTCCGCTCGGCAAGGCCGCATTGCGACGCAGCGGCGACGACCTGACAATTATCTCCTGGAGCAAGGCGGTGCACTGGTCGCTGGATGCGGCAGAGATCCTGGCCAGAGATGGTATCGAGGCCGAAGTGATCGACCTGCGCACGCTCTGGCCCTGGGACCGTGAAGCGGTTTTCGCATCCGCAGCAAAAACCGGCCGCGTGCTGGTGGCACATGAGGCCATCCAGGTCGCCGGCTTCGGCGCGGAAATCGCCGCAACACTGGCGGAACAGACTGACGCCAGGGTGGCAAGGCTGGGCGGTCCGCGCGCCCCGGTGGGCTATGCGCCGGTGCTGGAAGCGGAAACGCGCGTCACGCCGTCCCGCATTGCGGCAAAAGCACGGGAACTGCTTGCGCGATGAGCAGCGCGGGAAAACAGGCAGCCGCTGCGCCCCGCATGCGCACCGTCTTGGCGAGCCACGGATAATACTGTATTGGCAAAACATCCAAGTGTCGGCAAAGCGTATTCTTCGCTGAAACAATAATAATAAACCTGGAGGAAACTGAACATGGATCGTCGTTCGCTGCTCAAGGCCGGCCTTGCCGGCACCGCTCTCCTGGCCGCACCCGCCATCGTCGGTCGCCGTGCCTATGCGAGCAACTACAAACCGGAATACAAGCTTTCCACCGTGGTCGGCTCGGCTTTCCCGTGGGGCAAGGGCGGCGACATCTGGATCGAACTGGTGAAGGAGCGGACCAAGGGCCGCATCAACATCAAGATGTATCCGGGCGTGTCGCTGGTGAACGGCGATCAGACGCGGGAATTTACCGCCATCCGTCAGGGCGTGATCGATCTGGCCATCGGTTCGACCATCAACTGGTCGCCGCAGATCAAGCAGCTGAATCTCTTCTCGCTGCCGTTCCTGGCGCAGGATCATGCCGGTCTCGATGCCCTGGTGCAGGGCGCGGTGGGCAAGGACATCATGCAACTGGTCGAGAAGAATGGCGTGATGCCGCTGGCCTGGGGCGAGAACGGTTTCCGCGAGGTCAGCAATTCCAAGCATGAGATCCGCAAGCCGGCCGACATGAAGGGCCTGAAGTTCCGCGTCGTCGGCTCACCGATCTTCAATGACACCTTCAGCGCGCTGGGCGCGAATCCGACGCAGATGAGCTGGGCCGATGCCCAGCCGGCGCTGGCCTCCGGCGCCGTCGAGGGTCAGGAAAATCCGCTGCATGTCTTCACCGCGGCCAAGCTCAACACCCTGGCGCAGAAATTCGTCACCCGCTGGGGCTACGTGGCCGATCCGCTTATCTTTGTCGCCAACCAGGATGTCTGGAAGTCCTGGAGCGCCGACGACCAGAAGATCGTGCGCCAGGCCGCCATCGATGCCGGCAAGCAGGAAATCGCCATCGCCCGCAAGGGCCTTACCGCCAGTGACAGCTCCTTCGTCAAGGAAGTCGAGGCGCTGGGCGTGAAGGTCACCGAACTGACCACCGCCGAGAAGGATGCCTTCAAACAGGCGGTCAAGCCGGCCTATGACAAATGGGTCCAGCAGATCGGTCCTGATCTGGTGAAAAAGGCCGAGGCGGCCGTCGCCGCGGCCCGCAAGAAGGCCTGATCGGCAAGCAATCGGCGCGGGCCGGAAGCGGGGCCGGGATTTCCCGGCCCTTGCTTTTGCGGCCCGGCCGCCGGTTGCCGGCATGGGGAAGCAGCGTGCAGAAATCCTCGAAATCCAATTCTTCCATGCCGCCGCAGGCGCGCGGCCGGCTGTGCTGGGAGGACTGGGTCGGCGCCGCCGTCTTGCTGGCGCTCGCCGCGATCACCTTTGCCAATGTGATCATGCGCTATTTCACCGACCAGTCCTTCGCCTGGACCGAAGAGATCTCCATCTCCCTGATGGTGGTTCTGACCATGGTGGCGGCTAGCGCCGCCGTGGCGCGCGACCGCCATATCCGCATCGAGGCGTTTTTCGAGCGCGGCTCTCCGCAGCGGCGCCGGCGGCTGGCGCTGGTTTCCGCCGCCGCCACGGTTGCCGCTTTTGTCATCCTCACCGTCCTGGCCACGCGCTTCGCCTATGATGATTACCGTTTCGAGGTGACCTCGCCGGGCATCGGCGTGCCGCAATGGTGGTACAGCGTCTGGCTGCCGGTGCTGTCGCTGGTGATCGCGGTGCGCGGCGCCCAGGTTTTCTGGCGCAAATGGCGGGCGACGCCATGATCGGCCTGTCGATCTTTGTGGTTTTCGTCATCCTGATGCTGGCCGGCGTGCCGATCGGCGTGGCGCTGACGCTGGGCGGTGCGCTCGGCATCTGGCTGGCCGATCTGGGCATGATGTCCCTGCCGAACAACTTCTATGCCGGCATTGCCAAATACCCGTTGCTGGCATTGCCGATGTTCGTGCTGGTCGGCGTGATCTTCGAGAAGTCCGGCGTGGCCGAGCGGCTGGTCAATCTCGCCATCGCCATCGTCGGACGGAAGCCCGGGCGGCTGCCGCTGGTGGCGATTGCCGTCGCCATGCTGCTGGGTGGCATTTCCGGCTCCGGTCCGGCCACGGCCGCGGCGGTGGGCGGCGTGATGCTGGCGGCGATGGCGCGGGCCGGCTATCCGCCCGCTTACTCCGCCACCGTGATCGGCGCGGCCGCCGCGACCGATATCCTGATCCCGCCCTCCATCGCCTTCATCGTCTATTCGGTGCTGGTGCCGGGCGCCTCGGTGCCGGCGCTGTTTGCCGGCGGGCTGTTCCCGGGTCTTCTGGCCGGCATCGCGCTGATGATCCCGGCGGCCTGGCTGGCACGCCGTCATGGCTTCGGCCGCACCGATGGCGAGACAAAGCGTCCGCCATTCTGGCCGGCCCTGCAGGCTGCAAGCTGGGGCCTGGCGGCGCCCGTGCTGATTCTGGGCGGCATGCGCATGGGATGGTTCACGCCGACCGAGGCCGCCGTGGTGGCGGTGGTCTACGGCCTGTTCGTCGGCATGGCGATCTACCGCACTATCCGCCTGAGGGAACTGCTCGACATCCTGGTCGACGCCGCCGAGACATCGGGCATCATCCTGGTTGTTGTCGCACTGGCCAGCATTTTCGCCTATGCGGTGAACACGCTCGGCATCATCGACCCGCTTGCCCGCGCCATCACCGGCAGCGGCCTGGGCTCCTACGGCACGCTGACGCTGATCGTGCTGGTTCTGCTCGGAGTCGGCATGGTGCTGGACGGCATTTCGATCTTCCTGATCTTCATTCCGATCCTGCTGCCGATGATGCGGACCTTTGCCTGGGATCCGGTCTGGTTCGGCGTGCTGCTGACGTACATGGTGGCGATCGGCCAGTTCACGCCGCCGATGGCGGTGAACCTGATGGTCTCGGCCAAGCTGGCCGGCGTGCCGATCGAGCAGACGGCGCGCTGGGCCGTGTGGTTTGTGCTGGCGATGATGCTGGCCTTGATCCTCCTGGTCGCGATGCCCGATATCGTGCTGTGGCTGCCGCGCAGCCTGAATTACTGACCGGCGGGAACGGCAGCCCACGAGACTCATCCAAAGCGCTGATATTACCGGGTTGAAAGGCGATCATCGGCATCCGTCATTGAGCCTTCAGCCGCCCCCAGGCCTGCGACGGGGGCGAATCCGGTCACCCGCTCCAATTCTCCAGATAAAGCGACCTGCAAACCGCCGCCAGCCCTTGCGCGCGGCCGCCATGGGATTAGGTCTTCACCATGAGCCGTCACCGCATCCCGCCGACCTATTCCGCCGCCAGCATCGCCGCCCTGGTGCTGAGCCTGCTCGCCTGTTTCACCATTTCCGCTGTGGGCGGCGCGATCACCGCCGGGCCGGTGAAAAGCTGGTATCCCACGCTGGTCAAGCCGGCGCTGACGCCGCCCGACCTCGCCTTCCCGATCGTCTGGACGCTGCTGTTCGCCCTGATGGCGATTGCCGCCTGGCGGGTCTGGCGCCAGTCAGGCCTCCGGCAGGCGCGCGGCGCGCTGCTGCTGTTCGGCCTGCAACTGCTGCTCAATCTCGCCTGGTCGTGGCTGTTCTTCGGCCGGCAGCAGATCGGCTGGGCGGTGGCCGAGATCGTGGTGCTGTGGCTGGCGATTGCCGGCTGCATCCTGCTGTTCGCGCGGCATGACCGTGTCGCCGCGCTCCTGCTGGTGCCGTATCTGCTGTGGGTGAGCTTCGCCGCCTGGCTGACCTTTTCGATCTGGCAGCTCAATCCGGCCTGAACCTGACTGCTGCCCGGAATCGATGCAGACGCCGGAAGCGTCTGCCCGCAATAGGAGCAGTAAAACCGCGATTTCGCCTCAGGACGGCATCCGGGCATGGCCGGGGCATGATTCCGGGGGCATGGCATGAATCCTGCTGAAACCTGGTCTGGTATTCAGCGGAGGAGTTCGGCCATGACCAAGACGCGTCCCCCTGTTTCGTCAGCTGTTGCGACCATGCGCGCCGCCAGCAGTTTCACCCGGCGCACCCTTCTGAAATCCACGATTGCCGCCGGTGGCGTCGCCGCGATGGGCCCCTGGATCGTGCAGGATGCCCGTTCATCGTCGGGCACACTCAGCATTCTGCACTGGGATGACGAACTGCCCGATCCGGTGATCCCCGAATTCGAGAAAAAGACCGGCATCAAGGTCAACAAGACGCCGTTCTCGCAGAACGAGGAACAGATCAACAAGCTGCAGGCCACCGCCGGCACCGGCTTCGATCTGTGCCAGCCGACCCATGACCGCGCGCCGCAGTTCAAGGAAATCGGCGTGCTGCAGCCCTTCGATACCAACAAGCTGAAGCTGCTGGACGGCCTGCTGCCGGCGATGCTGGAAGGCTCGACCAAGCAGTGGACCTGGGACAGCAAGCTGTATCACGTGCCGCATTGCTGGGGCAGCGAAGCGATCTCCTGGCGCACCGATCTGGTCACGCTCGACTACAAGACGCTGAGCTACGGCACGCTGTGGGACGAACAGTTCAAGGGCAAGATCCAGGGCCGGCCGCATTCGCTGCTGCTCGGCATCGGCCTGTGGTGGGACCGCACCGGCAAGCTGCCGTCGAACCGCATGCTCGACGCCTTCAAGGACGAGGCGACGATGCGCAAGATCTACGACCCGATCCTGAAATTCGCCATCGAGAAGAAATCCTGGGTCAAGCAGTTCTGGGATTCGGCCGACAACACCAAGTCGGGCCTGATCGAAAACGGCGTGGTGATCGGCCAGACCTGGGACGGCCCGGCGCTGTCGCTGAAGAAACAGGGCAAGCCGGTCTCCTATATGGCGCCGCAGGAAGGCGCCATCGCCTGGCTCGACGGCTGGGCAATGACCACCGGTGCGAAGAATGTCGCGCAGGCCTATGAATGGATCAACTACCTGCATTCGCCGGAGGTCTCGGCCAAGGTGGCGGACGGCTCGGGCTACAATCCGGTGGCCAGGGGCGCCGATGCGCTGCTGTCGCCCGCGGCGAAGAAGAATTTCGCCGAGAGCTATCCCGACGATGCCACCAGCAAGCTGTGGCAGCGGCCGCCCGAGCCCTCGTGGTTCGCCGAGCTGCGCACGCAATACGCCGAAAAGTTCAAAGCAGCGTAACAGGACGGTGCCGGCCGCGATCTTCCCGCCGCCGGCACCGCATTGCCCATGACAGCAGCCCTCACCGCCGCCATCACGCTGGATCATGTCAGCGTCCGTTTCGGCGATTTCACCGCCGTGGACGATGCGTCGCTGCAGATCGCACCGGGCGAATTCTTTTCCTTCCTCGGCCCCTCGGGCTGCGGCAAGACCACCCTGCTGCGCACCATCTCGGGCTTTGTCGAACCGACGCAGGGCCGCGTGCTGCTGGACGGCCGCGACATGCAGGGCATCGGCCCGAACCGGCGCCCCACCGCGCTGATCTTCCAGAATCTGGCGCTGTTCCCGATGATGAGCGTGGCCGACAACATCGCCTACGGCCTGCGCGTGCGCGGCCTGTCGCGTCGCGAACGCAATGCCAAGGTCGAAAGCCTGCTCGACCTGATCGCCCTGCCCGACCAGGGCGGCAAGCGGGTGGACGAACTGTCGGGCGGCCAGAAGCAGCGCGTGGCGATCGCCCGCGCGCTCGCCGTCGAACCCAAGGTGCTGCTGCTGGACGAGCCGCTCTCGGCACTCGACCTCAAACTGCGTCAGCATATGCGCAACGAGCTGCGCGCCATCCAGCGCCGGGTCGGCATCACCTTCATCTACATCACGCACGACCAGGGCGAGGCACTCACCATGTCGGATCGCATCGCGGTGATGAATCGCGGGGTGATCGAACAGATCGGCGACGGTCGCACGATCTACGAAGCGCCGCGCACCGCCTTCGTCGCGTCTTTCGTCGGCGAGAACAATGCCTTCATCGGCAGGGTCGTCGCGTCCGAGGCCGGTGCCGCCGTGGTGGAAACGTCCATCGGCCTGCTCAGGGGCCGCAATGCGCGTGGCCTGGTGAAAGGCTCGGAGGCCGTGCTGTTCGTGCGGCCGGAGATGCTGCGGCCCAATCCGCCGGCCGATCACCAGTGGATCGCCGGCCAGGTCGCCGAGATCGCCTATGAAGGCAGCCTCACCCATGTCGCTTTCGCGGCAGCCGGAACGGGTGGACTCAAACTGACCATGACGCTGGCGCGCGGCGATACCGCCGCCATCCCCGCTGCCGGCACCGAAGCCGCCATCGGCTACAGAGCCGAGGACGCCCTGGTGCTGCCGCGCGAGACTTTCGGCCAGGACTGACAATGCACAGCTCGGCCGGTCACAGCCTGATCCTCGCCCTGCCGCTGCTGGTGACCGCCGGCTTTATCCTCTTCTCGCTGCTGGAACGGCGGCGGCTCGGCGCCCTGGCGCCGGTGTCTTTCTGGCGCCGCAACGGCATCGCCATCTCGACCTATCTGGTGGTCGCGGTCGGGCTGTGGACTGTCATCATGATCGTGCTGCCGCAACTCTACATGATCGACCTGTCGCTGCGCCCCAAGCTGCCGCCGAACCAGGTGGGCGGCCCGAAAGACGTCTACACGCTGGAGAACTACCGCTACTTCCTCTACGGCTCGACCACGTCGACGGCCGCCTGGAACACCACCCATATCAAGGCCTTCTTCCTCACCATCGGCGCCTCGGTGCTGGTGACGCTGCTGAATTTCGTCCTCTGCTATCCGCTCGCCTTCTACATGGCGCAGGTGACCACCAGGGCGCGCGTGCGCATCTTCATGCTGCTGCTGATCACGCCGTACTGGGTCAACGAGGTGCTGCGCGCCTTCGCCTTCCGCGTGCTGCTCGGCAGCCAGGGCGTGATCAACACCATCCTGCTCAAGCTTGGCCTGATCGACCAGCCGATCGACTTCCTCGGCCTCGATGTCGGGCTCTATGCAGGCTTGGCCTATGCCTATCTGCTGATGATGATGTTCTCGCTCTACAACGCCATCGAAAGCCTGGACCGCAACCAGGTCGAGGCTGCCCGCGATCTCGGCGCGCCGTGGTGGTATATCCACTGGTCGGTGGTGATGCCGCATGCCAAACCCGGCATCGCCTCGGGTGCCACGCTGGTCTTCATGCTGAATGCCGGCGCGCTGGCGGCGCCGCTGGTGCTGGGCGGGCCGCGCACGCTGTGGTTCACGCCGATCGTCTACGACCGCTTCTACCAGGCCTTCAACTGGCAGCAGGGCGCCGCCTATGCCTTCATCCTGCTGCTGGCCTGCATCGTCTTCGTGCTGCTGGTGCTGCGGCTGTTCAGGGTCGGCCTGGGCGAGATCGCGCGATGAACACGGCAACGATCAACCGCATCGCCGTCTGGTTCTATATCGGGCTGTTCTTCCTCTACCTGTTCGGCCCGCTGGCGATCATGGGCATCACCGCCTTCAACAGTTCGAGCTATCCGCAGGTCTACCCGTTCGAGGGCTTCACGCTGAAATGGTTCGACGGCCTGCTGAACGATGCCGACATCGTCTACGGCCTGAGGAATTCGCTATGGATCGGTTTCCTGGTGGTGCTGGTTTCCGTACCGGTCGGACTGGCCGCCGCCATCCTGATGACCCAGGTCTATGCCCGCGCGCGGTCGTTCTACTACCTGATCGTGGTGTCGCCGGTGCTGACGCCGGGCGTGATCATCGGCATCTCCACCGTGATCTTCTGGCGCGAGATGACCGGCGCCACCGGCACGCGGTTTCTCTACGACGGCACGCTGATGACCGTGGTGGCGCAATCGAGCTTCATTTCGGCCTATACCATGCTGATCTTCCTCGCCCGGCTGCAGCGTTTCGACCGCGCGCAGGAGGAAGCCGCGCTGGATCTCGGCGCCAGCCACCCGCAGGTCTTCCTGCACATCCTGCTGCCCTTCATGCGGCCGGCCATCCTGTCGGCCGCGGCGCTGGCCTTCCTGTCGTCGTTCGAGAATTACAACACCACCACCTTCTCGATCCTGGCCGACAAGACCCTGACCACGGTGCTGGCCGGCCGGCTGCGCCAGGGCACCACGCCGGCGATCAGCGCGCTGGCCGTACTGATCATCGCCGTCACCTTCCTGGGCGCCGTCGCCTTCGAACTGGTGAAACGCCGCGAGGAGGCCGCCAAAGCCGCCCGCCTGCGCCAGGCCCAGCGCGAGGAAGACCGCAGCCTGGCACCTGCCGGGATGAAGTCCTGAACTATCGGCAGGAGCGGCGAATAGCACTCGGCGGACGGCGATAGACTTCGGCAAAGACGCTATTGAAACGCCGCAGGCTCCTGAAGCCGGCCTGTAGCGCGACCTCTGTCATCGGCAGATCGGTTTCGTCCAGCAGTCGTTTGGCGCGCTGTATCCGCGCCGTTTTTGCCAGCTGCAAGGGACTGGCGCCGAGGTGATGAGCGAACAATCGCGCCAGATGCCGGGCACCGATGCCCAGGCGTGCCGCCAAAATTTCTACCGAGGCATTTTCGCCATCCAGCGCACCCTCGCGAACAATCAGACGTGCAGCCCGCTCGACCGTCGCCCGGCTGCCCTTCCAGGCCGGACTGAATGGCGCCGTTTCTGGCCGGCAGCGCAGGCAAGGGCGAAAGCCGGCAGCCTCCGCGGCGGCAGCGGTCGGATAGAAGTCAACATTCGTTGCCCGCGCCGGCCGCACCGGGCAAACCGGCCGGCAGTAGATGCGGGTCGTCCGCACCCCGGTGAAAAACCGACCGTCATAGGCGGGGTCACGCCGCATTCTGGCGCGTTCGCATTCGTCATGATCGAGCATAAGCGTGCCTTGGGACGGAGTCCGAATCCGGCCAGCCTTAAACAGGCCGACAGGATACTAAGCCTTCGTCCCCTCATGGTCTACGCGACATGACGAATAGCATCACAGATCACCCGCTCGATAACGTCATCTGGTCGGCCCTGACCACGCGGCATGTTGCATTTGCAACAGGCAGTGGCCTGGCAAGGCATTATCCGCGCGATATGGCGCCTTTCTCTGCCATTGCCGACACAACGCCAAAGGCCTACGCCGATCTTGCACCCGGCTTGATGGGGCATGAAGCACGCCTGTTTCGCCCACAGAAAGAACCCACGCCTCCAGGCTGGGAAACACTCAGCGCGCGGCCGATCCTGCAGATGGTTGCTGAGCGGGCGCGGCAGCAAGCGACTGGCAAGGTTGAGATACTTCCGCTGGGCCCAGCCGACATCCCTGACATGATGGAGCTTGTCGATATCGGAAAACCCGGCCCCTTCTCCAATCGAACGGCGTTGCTCGGCCAGTATGTCGGCATTCGCGATGGTGCAGGCGGATCCCTGATCGCCATGGCCGGCGAACGCTTCCGCTGCCAGGATCACGTCGAACTGAGCGCCATCTGCGTGAATCCAGCCGCACGCGGCCGTGGCCTGGGCGCCGCCCTCATCCGACATTTGATGGCCGCCGCCTTCGAACGCGGCGAAATCCCCTTCCTCCATGTCTTCCCCGACAACCCGGCGGCTCGACTGTATGAGAGATGTGGCTTCCATGTCCGGGCTCAGCACTGGGTGATTTGGCGCCGCCCGCGGCCGGGAAACCCGGCTTCCAGCATTGACGGCGCCCCAACACCTTCTTAAGTCTGGTACCCATGATCCAGGAAATGAGCCAGCGGAGCCGCGATATCCTGCGGCTGGTCGTCGAGACCTATATGACGACCGGGGAACCGGTCGGCTCGCGCTTCATTTCCAAGAAGCTGGAACACCGGCTGTCGCCCGCCAGCATCCGCAACACCATGGCCGATCTGGAAGATGCCGGGCTGCTCTATGCGCCGCATACCTCGGCCGGCCGGCTGCCGACCGAAAGCGGCCTGCGGCTGTTCGTCGACGGGCTGCTGCAGGTTGGCGACCTGACCCAGGACGAGCGCAGCTCCATCGAGGGCCGCGTCGCCGCCTCGGGGCGCGGCTTCCAGGACGTGCTGAAGGAAGCCACCGGCGTGCTGTCGGGCCTGTCCGGCCATGCCGGGCTGGTGGTGGCGCCGAAGGAAGACGCGCCGCTGCGCCATGTCGAATTCGTGCCGCTGGGTCCGGGCAAGGCCCTGGTGGTGATGGTGAGCGAGTCCGGCCAGGTGGAAAACCGCGTGCTGGACCTGCCGGTCGGCCTGACCGAGGCGGCACTGGCCGAAGCCGGCGAATTCCTGTCGCGGCGCCTGAAGGGCCGCACCATGGGCGTGGCACGCAACGAGATCATGCAGGACCTGACCCTGCGCAAGGCCGAGCTGGACCAGCTGGCCGCCCGCGTGGTCGAGGCCGGCCTGGCGGTGTGGGGCGGCGAGCCGGATCGCGGCACCCTGATCGTGCGCGGCAGCGCCAACCTGCTGGATGACGTGGCGGCCATGGCCGATCTGGAACGCATCCGCAATCTGATGGAAGAGCTGGAAAATTCCGAGGAGATGCTGCGCCTGATCGACCTGACCCAGGGCGGCGAAGGCGTGCGCATTTTCATCGGCTCGGAAAATACCCTGTTCCGCCGGGCCGGCTGCTCGCTGATCGTCGCGCCGCTGCAGAACCAGCAGCAGCGCATCGTCGGCGCCATCGGCGTGATCGGGCCGACGCGCATGAACTACGCCCGGGTGGTGCCGATGGTGGATTTCACCGCCCAGGTGGTCGGCCGCCTCATAGGCTGATACCGGGGCTAAAAACCGGGGATTCCAGACCGCACCCCTTTCATTTCAGTGCCGCCATCCGTATATGCAGGCCCGTAATACGAAGGGCGCGCAGAGAGACCCCCCAGATGAGCCAGAACGACCGTATCGAACCGACCCTGAATACCGGCGCCAGCCAGGCCAGCGGCCAGCAGCCGGCTCCGGCGCCCGAAGCGCCCAGGCTGGACCCGCAGCCGGCCGCCGCGCCGGACGCGCTAGCCCAGGCTCTCTCCCGGGCCCAGGCGGAAATCGCCGAACTGAAGGACCGCCTGCTGCGCACCGCCGCCGAGGGCGAGAATCTGCGCAAGCGGATGGAGCGCGAGAAGGAAGACGCGCTGAAATACGGTTCAGGGAAATTCGCCAAGGATGTGCTGACGGTGGCCGACAACCTGCGCCGCGCGCTGGAAAGCGCGCCCAAGTCGGAAGGCGAAGCCAGCGAGCCGATGCGCAACCTGGTGGTCGGTATCGAGGCGACCGAGCGCGAGCTACTGTCGGTGTTCGAACGCCACGGCATCACCCGCATCGATCCCAAGGGCCAGCGCTTCGATCCCAACCTGCATCAGGCCATGTTCGAGGTGCAGGACCCGACCCAGCCGAGCGGCATGGTCGTGCAGGTAATTGCCGCAGGCTACCTGCAGCATGGCCGCCTGCTGCGCGCCGCCATGGTCGGCGTGTCCAAGGGCGGCCCCGCACCCGAAATCCAGCCGGGCCAGGCGGTCAATACCCAGGCTTAGCCCCTGGCCTGAGGCCGCGGTCCCGATCTGCGCGAATTGTCGCGGCGATCACTCGCCTCGACAATTCGACGCAGTCATCCGTCTTTGTCAAAAATCCGCAATCTGGACAGCCGATAGTCACCCCGCATACCGGGGGATGACTGTTGGACATGATGACTTCCGAGGCGCTCGAGACCATCGGCACCATGGCCGTGCCATTGCCGCCGGTCCACGCCACGATGCGTTGCGAAGACGTGGACCTGCGCTTCCAGGCCGACCCCGATCTCGGGGCGCTTGGCGTGGTGGAAAACGGCCGCCCGGTCGGCCTGATCAACCGCTACGACCTGATCACGCATCTGTCGCGCGACTACGGCCGCGCGCTGTATGCCAAGAAGCCGGTCTCCGCGCTGATGGATCGCGCGCCGCTCATTGTGGACGCCAGTATCAGCGTCGACACGCTGGAAAGCCTGATCGCCGACGAACACCAGAGCGCCCTGCTGCGCGGCTTCATCGTCACCCGCAACGGCCGCTATTACGGCGTCGGCACGGCGCTGTCGCTGCTGCAGCTCGGCATGGCACGCAGCGAGCGGCGCAACCGTGCGCTCGACCGCGCCCGCCAACAGGCCGAGGAAGCGTCTTTGAGCAAGACGCGCTTCCTCGCCAATATGAGCCACGAATTGCGCACGCCGCTGAATGCCATCATCGGCTTCGCCGAGGTGATCCAGAAGGAAATGCTGGGGCCGATGGGCAATGCGCGCTACGCCGAATACGTCTCCGACATCCATTCCAGCGGCCAGCATCTGCTCAGCCTGATCAACAACATCCTCGACATGTCGAAGATCGAGAGCGGCAGCTGGCGCATCCAGCCGGAAATGACCGACCCGGTCGAGATCATGGATGCCAGCATCCGCACCTTCCGCGAACGCGCCGAAGGCCGCGGCGTCTTCATGTCGATGGCCGTCGATGCCCGGCTGTTCGAAGGGTTTGTCGACCGTCAGGCGCTGCGCCAGATCCTGCTCAACCTGATTTCCAATGCGGTGAAATTCACGCCGCCCGGCGGCCGCATCGAGGTCGGCGCCCAGCCGCTGGAGAACGGCGCCTTCCGCATCTGGGTGCGCGATACCGGCATTGGCATCGCGCCCGAGCATATCCCGGTGGTGCTGGCCCCGTTCGGGCAGGTGGAAAACGACCTGACCCGGCAATACGAAGGCACCGGACTGGGCCTGCCGCTGGTGAAATCGCTGATCGAGATGCATGCCGGCCGCTTTGAAATCATCTCCGTGCCCGGCGAGGGCACCACGATCAGCGCCGAATTCCCGCCGCCGCCGGGCCTGGCTGCGATTGGCGAACCGGCAGCCGCTATGGCCGCGTTACCCGGCGCAGCGTCAGGTTGATGCGGCCGCCACCGGAGATCAGGCGACTGGTGCCGCCCAGCACCCGGTCGATGCCGTGATAGGCCAGCCGGGCTGCGCCCCCCAGCACCAGCACATCGCCCGATGAGAGTTTGAACGACCGCGTACTCGCTTTGCGAGACGTGCCGCCGAGACGGAACAGCGCATCGTCGCCCAGCGAGATCGAGACGACGGGCGCCGCCATCTCGGCCTCGTCACGATCCTGGTGCAGGCCCATCTTCGCGGTGTCGCGATACAGGTTGATCAGGCAGCATTCCGGCGCGTGGTCGTAACCGGCGACCGCATGCCAGACCGCCAGCGCCGCCTCGGGAATCGCCGGCCAGGGCCGGTCGGTTTCCGGGTGCCGCTCGATATAACGGTAGCCGTGTTCCCGGTCGGAATACCAGCCGAAGCGGCCGGCATTGCTCATCGCCACGCTCATCTTCTGGCCGCTTTTCGGCATGCACGCATGATAGGCCGGCGCGGCAGCCAGCACCGCCTGCACGGCCTCCAGCAGGCTGCGCTGCCGCGCCGCATCGAGCAGGCCGGGAAACAGGCGGAAGCCCGGCAGCGGCGCAAAATCGGCGCTATCCATCACGCGGCCCGGCGCGCCGTCTGCCAGGAATTCCAGCTGTAGACGATCAGTGCACCCCAGATGCAGGCGAAAGCGATCGCATGCACCGGCGTGAAAGGCTCGTTCCACAACAGCACCGCGAGCAGGAACTGCAGGCTGGGCGAGAGATACTGCAGCAGGCTCATGGTCGCCATGCGCAGCCGCCGCCAGCCGGCGGCAAACAGCACCAGCGGCGCCGCCGTCACCGGTCCGGCCAGCAGCAGCAGGAGATGCGTCCAGCCATCGGCGACACCCAGCGCGCCCTGCCCCTGCCCAGAAACTCCCATGGCTAACCAGATCATGTAGGCCAGCGCAAACGGCAGCAGCACCATGGTCTCGACTGTCAGGCCGATCAGGCTGTCGACCGGGAAGCGCTTGCGGATCAGGCCGTAGAAGCCCCAGGTGACGGCGATGATCAGCGACAGCCAGATCGCCTGGTCGGCATTGCCGATCAGCACCGCCACGCCTGCCACGGCAAGGCCAAATGCACCCCATTGCACAGCCGTCATCCGCTCCTTCAGCACCAGCCGGCCCAGCAGCACGGCGAACAGCGGATTGATGTAATAGCCCAGGCTGCAGGCGATCACCTGGTTACGGTCGATCGCCCAGACGAAGACCAGCCAGTTGATCAGCAGGAACACCGCGCTGCCGGCCAGCGCGGTGCGCAGCCGCGGATTGCGCAGCACGCCGAGCCATTCGGCCCGTTTGCCGAACGCCAGCAGAATCCCCAGGCAAAGCAGGCAGGACCACAGGATGCGATGGGCGGTCAGTTCCAGCAGCGGCACCCCGGCCGCGCCCACGGCCTTGAAATAGATCGGGGAAATTCCCCATAGAAAATAACCACCTAGCCCGAAACCGATGCCGGCCCAGGGTAAGGCGGCCGGGAGCGGGGCGGCGGATCGGCCGGGAATGGGCGCTGTGGCCGGGGAGAGGCCGGTCTCGGTCATCGGTTTCCTCGCGCCTGACGGTCGGCCGGGAGGTGGCATCGCCATGGCTTTTCTGGACATTTTTTGCGGCCACCCGTTGCGGGACAGGGGTGGCCCTCTTACATACCCGGCGAGATGTTGAACCGAAAGGGGTCCGCCGCCGCGCTTGCATAAGGCTGCCGCGGATCGCCGGAAAAAGGAGAGTAAATATGGCCAAAGTTATTGGCATCGACCTGGGTACCACGAATTCCTGCCTTGCCATCATGGATGGCAAAAATCCGAAGGTGATCGAGAATGCCGAGGGCGCGCGCACCACGCCGTCGATGGTGGCTTTCTCCAAGGATGGCGAGCGTCTGATCGGCCAGCCGGCCAAGCGCCAGGCCGTCACCAACCCGGAAAACACGCTATTCGCCGTCAAGCGCCTGATCGGCCGCGCCTTCACGGATGACGCGACCCGCCGCTTCACCGAGATGGTGCCGTACAAGGTCGTCAAGGGCGACAACGGCGACGCCTGGGTCGGCGTGCAGGACGAGAAATACAGCCCGAGCCAGGTGTCGGCCTTCATCCTGCAGAAGATGAAGGAAACCGCCGAGAGCTTCCTGGGCGAGAAGGTCACGCAGGCCGTGATCACCGTGCCGGCCTACTTCAACGACGCGCAGCGCCAGGCGACCAAGGACGCCGGCCGCATCGCCGGCCTTGAAGTGCTGCGCATCATCAACGAGCCGACCGCGGCTGCCCTGGCCTATGGCCTGGACAAGACCAGCGACGGCAAGAAGATCGCGGTCTACGATCTGGGCGGCGGCACCTTCGACGTGTCGATCCTCGAGATCGGCGACGGCGTCTTCGAAGTGCGCTCCACCAACGGCGACACCTTCCTCGGCGGTGAGGATTTCGACCTTCGCCTGGTCGATTACTTCGCCACCGAATTCAAGAAGGAGCAGGGCATCGACCTGCGCAGCGACCGTCTGGCCCTGCAGCGCCTGAAGGAAGCCGCGGAAAAGGCCAAGATCGAGCTGTCGTCCTCGACGCAGACCGAAGTCAACCTGCCCTTCATCACCGCCGATGCCTCGGGTCCGAAGCATCTGGTGATGAAGCTGACCCGCGCCAAGCTTGAGGCCCTGGTCGACGACCTGATCCAGCGCACCATCGAGCCCTGCAAGAAGGCGCTCAAGGACGCGGACCTGTCGGCCGGCGATATCGACGAAGTCGTGCTGGTCGGCGGCATGAGCCGCATGCCGAAGGTGATCGAGGTCGTCAAGCAGCTGTTCGGCCGCGAGCCGCACAAGGGCGTCAACCCGGATGAAGTGGTTGCCATCGGCGCCGCCATCCAGGCCGGCGTGCTGCAGGGCGACGTCAAGGACGTGCTGCTGCTCGACGTGACTCCGCTGTCGCTGGGCATCGAGACGCTGGGTGGCGTGTTCACCAAGCTGATCGAACGCAACACCACGATCCCGACCAAGAAGAGCCAGGTCTTCTCCACCGCCGAGGACAACCAGGGCGCGGTGACGATCCGGGTCTTCCAGGGCGAGCGCGAGATGGCGGCCGACAACAAGCTGCTGGGCCAGTTCGATCTGGTCGGCATCCCGTCGGCGCCGCGCGGCGTGCCGCAGATCGAGGTGACCTTCGACATCGACGCCAACGGCATCGTGCATGTCTCGGCCAAGGACAAGGGCACCGGCAAGGAACAGCAGATCCGCATCCAGGCCTCGGGCGGTCTCTCGGAAGACGACATCAAGAAGATGGTGCGCGACGCCGAGGAACATGCCGCGGAAGACAAGAAGCGGCGCGATGCGGTCGAGGCCAGGAACCAGGCCGAAGCCCTGATCCATGCCACCGAGAAGACCATCGCCGATCTCGGCGACAAGGCTCCGGCGGCGGAAAAGGGCGAAGCCGAGGCGGCGATCGCCGAGCTGCGCAAGGCCATCGAGGCCGATGACGCCGAGGCGATCAAGGCCAAGGCGCAGAGCCTGAGCCAGGTGGCCATGAAGCTGGGCGAGGCGCTGTACAAGACGCAGGGTGCCGCCGAAGGCGGCGCCGGCGGCGCGGAGCAGCCCGAGGCTGAAGCCACCGCGAAGAAGGACGACGGCATCGTCGACGCCGACTTCGAGGAAGTCAAAGACGACAAGAAAAAGAAGTAAGCCCTAATGGGCATACCGGGCGCCGCCAGCACATGACGGCGCCCGGTTCCGCTTCGGGGACCTTAAAGCTGGCGGGCGGGATAGTCGCAGTATGGCGAGCAAGCGCGATTACTATGAAGTTCTTGGCGTGGCCAAGACGGCGAATGCGGAAGAGCTGAAAAAGGCCTTCCGCAAACAGGCCATGCAGCATCATCCGGACCGCAATCCGGGTGACAAGGAGGCCGAGCACAAGTTCAAGGAATGTAACGAGGCCTACGACATCCTGCGCGACGACCAGAAGCGCGCGGCCTATGACCAGTATGGCCACGCCGCCTTCGAGGGCGGTCGCGGCGGTCCTGGCGGCCCGGGCGGCGCCGGTTTCGACTTCACCTCCTTCTCCGACATTTTCGACGACCTGTTCGGCGAATTCATGGGCGGCAGCCGCGGCGGCGGCGGGCGCGGCGGCAATCGCGGCTCGGACCTGCGCTACAATCTCGAAATCACGCTGGAAGACTGCTATCGCGGCAAGGCTGCGAAAATCCGCGTGCCGACCTCGATCGCCTGCGAGGCCTGCGACGGCTCCGGCGCCGAGGCCGGTGCCCAGCCGATCGCCTGCCCGACCTGCAAGGGCAACGGCAAGGTCCGCGCCCAGCAGGGCTTCTTCACCATCGAGCGCACCTGCCCGACCTGCGGCGGCGCCGGACGGGTGATCGAGAAACCCTGCAAGGTCTGCGGCGGCGCCGGCCGCACCCATAAGGAAAAAACGCTCAGCGTCGACATCCCGGCCGGCGTGGATGAGGGCAACCGCATCCGGCTGGCCGGCGAAGGCGAGGCCGGCCTGCGCGGCGGCGCGCCCGGCGATCTCTATGTTTTCCTGAGCGTGAAGCCGCACCGGCTGTTCCGCCGCGAGGGCCAGCACCTGCATTGCCGCGTGCCGGTCTCGATGACCACGGCGGCTCTGGGCGGCGCGGTGGAAGTGCCGACGCTGGATGGCGGCCAGGCCCGCATCACGCTGCCCGAAGGCACCCAGACCGGCAAGCAGTTCCGCCTGCGCGGCAAGGGCATGCCCTCGCTGCAGCAGTCCGGCTTCGGCGCCGGCCACGGCGATCTCTATATCCAGGTGATGGTGGAAACGCCGGTCAAGCTCTCCAAGAAGCAGCGCGAGCTGCTGGAGGAATTCGCCAAGCTGGATACCGAGGAAAGCAGCCCGGAAAGCACCGGCTTCTTCGACAAGGTCAAGGAGATGCTCGGCGGCAAGGCCGAGTAGCTTCACCCCCTCCCTCCCCCTCTGCTAAACTCCGCTTCCGTTTAGCCAGTCTCTCGTGGGGAAAGTCATGTCCGCAGTCCGCATCGGCATCGTCGGCATCGCCGGCCGCATGGGCCAGGCCATCACGCGCGAAATCGCCGCCAGCAATGGCGCAGCCGTGCTGGGCGGCGGCATTGAGCAGCCGGGCAATCCGACGCTGGGCCAGGATCCCGGCCTGCTGGCCGGCGTGGGAGCCTCCGGCGTGACCATCACCGAGGATACCGCCGCCCTGTTCGGCAATGTGGATGTGGTGATCGACTTCTCGCCGCCGGCTGCGGTCGGCAAGCATGCTGCGCTGGCCGCCCAGGGCCGGACCGCCTATGTGGTCGGCACCACCGGGCTGGAGCCGGCGCAGTTCGAGGCGCTGCAGAAGGCCGCGCATCACTGCGCCGTGGTGCAGAGCTACAACATGAGCCTGGGCGTCAACATCCTCGCCGGGCTGACGCGGCAGGTCGCCGCCATGCTGGGCGAGGACTGGGATATCGAGATCGTGGAAATGCATCACCGCATGAAGGTGGATGCGCCGAGCGGCACGGCAATCATGTTCGGCGAGATGGCGGCGCTCGGTCGCGGCCAGCCGCTGGAGAAAATCTCCGACCGCGGTCGCGACGGCATCACCGGCGCGCGCAAGCGCGGCGATATCGGCTTCGCGGCCCTGCGCGGCGGCAACGTGGCCGGCGAGCACAGCGTGATCTTCGCCGCCGACAACGAGCGGATCGAGCTGACCCACAAGGCGACCGACCGCAGCATCTTCGCCCGCGGCGCCGTGCGCGCGGCGATCTGGACCAAGGGCAAGGCGCCCGGCCTGTATCGCATGGCCGATGTGCTCGGCCTCGCCGGCTAGGCGTTAGGCGGTATCGAGCGGGCGCAGGCCGGCGCCCGGCGGCTGGCGCCAGCGCCACAGCGCCTCGCGCAGCCCCTCGGCCAGCCGGCGGCGTTCGTCGGGACTGAGAAAAGCGCCCAGCGTCAGCGCCCGGCCATGGCTCCACAGCCGCAGCGGCGCGCTCTCGTCTTCCGCATCGCAGTCCACCCGCAGCCAGTAGGGCTGCAGCCGCCAGGTCTTTTCGCGGCCCTGGATATCGACCCGGCGCACCACCAGCGCATCGGCATCGAGCCGGATGAATTCACGCGCCCGCTGCTGGCGGTAGCTGAATTTGAAGGCGGCCCAGACCAGCAGCACATCCAGCCCGCAGAAGGCGAAGACCGGCCAGGCACCGAGCAGCCAGAAGGCCATGCCGGCGCCCAGGTTGGCCAGCGCGACGAAGCCGATCAGGAGGACGAAGCCGCGCGGCCCCAGCGAGCGGTAGGGCTTCAGCTCGATATCGAAAAAGGCGTTTGCCCTATGGCTCGCCGATTGGTGTTGCGCCGATTGGTCCATGGCCCAAGGCTAGCTCCGGCGGGCGCCGGCGCCAAGTAAAACCCCCGTATACCGGATGACCCCGGCGAAGCGGTTGATTATAGTAGGCAATCCGCAGTTTTACCCGGTTCCCGTCCATGACCAGCCTGGCTCCGCCGATCACACTTGCAGATGTGCGCGCCGCCGCCGCCCGCATCAAGGGCGCCGTGGCCGAAACGCCCTGCCTGCATTCGCGCACGCTCTCGGAGCTGACCGGCGCGCAGGTCTGGCTGAAATTCGAGAACCACCAGTTCACCGCCAGCTTCAAGGAGCGCGGCGCGCTCAACAAGCTGCTGCAGCTCACCGACGACGAGCGCCGCCGCGGCGTCATTGCCATGTCGGCCGGCAACCATGCCCAGGGCGTGGCCTATCACGCCGGGCGCTTAGGCATTCCCGCCACCATCGTGATGCCGACCATCACGCCCTATGTGAAGGTGCGGCATGTGAAGGCCTTCGGCGCCAATGTGGTGATCGAGGGCGACACGCTGGTGGAGTCGGCGGCGCGTGCGCGGCAGCTGGCGGCAGAAAAGAACCTCGTCTTCGTGCACCCTTACGACGATCCCGCCATCATGGCCGGCCAGGGCACCGCAGTGATCGAGATGCTGCAGCAGGCACCCGACCTGCAGGACCTGATCGTGCCGGTCGGCGGCGGCGGACTGATCTCCGGCATTGCCGTGGCGGCCAAGGCGCTGAAGCCCGAGCTGCGCATCTTCGGCGTCGAAAGCGAGCTTTACACCGCGATGTACCAGGAGATGCATGGCCTGCCGGTGCAGGTCGGCGGCATCTCGATCGCCGAGGGCATTTCCGTGCGCGATATCGGCCGCGCGCCGATGGATGTGGTGCGGCGCTATGTCGATGACGTGCTGATCGCCCGCGAGGCCGATATCGAACGGGCCATCGTGGCGCTGGTCGAGATCGAGAAAACCGTCACCGAGGGCGCCGGCGCGGCAGGCCTCGCCGCACTGATCGCCGATCCGGCCAGATTCAAGGGCCGCCATGTCGGCATCGTGCTGTCGGGCGGCAATATCGATACCCGCCTGCTCGCCAGCGTGCTGATGCGCGGCCTGGTGCGCGACGGAAGGCTGGCCCGCATCATCGTGATGACCGACGACGCGCCCGGCCGACTCGCCAAGGCCGCCGGCATCATTGGCGCGGCCGGCGTGAATATCGTGGAAGTGGCACACCAGCGCCTGTTCACGCTGGCCTCGGCCAAGTCGACCGAGATCGAATTCGTGGTGGAAGCCCGTGACCGCGCCCATCTGAAGGACCTGCTGGCAGCCCTTGCCGCCGCCGGCCTGCCGGCCAAGATCGAAGAGCCGGATTAATCCAGGCTCTGACGCTACGGCAGGTTTGCTAGGCCCGCGCAAACGCGGCTATCCTTCCTGCCAAAGACAGGGAGGACATCATGGCCCGCGTTGCCAATAAAGTCGCGCTGATCACCGGCGGAGCCTCGGGGCTCGGCAAGGCAACCGCCGAGCTGCTGGCCGCCGAAGGCGCCAAGGTCGCCGTCGCCGACCGCAACCTGGACGGCGCCCGCGAAGTGGCCGAGAAGATCGGCAAGAATGCCATCGCCATCAATCTGGACGTCACCAGCGAACAGCAGTGGATCGCGGCGCTCGATGTGGTGGATGCCGCCTTCGGCAAGCTGAATGTGATGGTGCATTCCGCCGGCGTCGGCGTGCTGAAGAATGTGGAAGACATCAGCGTCGAGGAATGGCATTTCGTGCATAACGTGAACCTGCACGGCCCCTTCCTCGGCATCAAGCACGGCCTGTCGCGCATGAAGGCGCATGCGCCGGGCTCGATCATCATCATCTCCTCCGTTTCCGGCATCATCGCCGGCCATAACATGTCGGCCTACAACACCTCCAAGGCCGGCGCCCGCATGCTGGCCAAGACCACGGCCCTGCATTGCGCCAAGCGCAAATACGACATCCGCTGCAACTCGGTGCATCCCACCTTCATCGACACGCCGATGGTGCAGAGCATGATCTATGCCGGCGGCGACCCGGCCGACCGCCGCGCCAAGCTGGAGGCGCAGGTGCCGCTCGGCCGGCTGGGCGAGCCGATCGACGTGGCCAACTGCATCCTCTATCTGGCGTCCGATGAATCGAAATTCGTCACCGGCACGGAATTCGTGCTGGATGGCGGCATTACGGCGCAGTAGGCGAGCACAGGACTCACCACAACACAAACCGTCACCCTCGGATTTATTCCGAGGGTCCATCCCCTCCGCCCGCGCCTCGGAACGCGCAGATGGATCCTCGGCACAAGGCCGAGGATGACGATTTTTTAGGCGGCGGGATACGTGACCGCCACCACAGGTGATTGTGAAGTTATCTTTTCAAGCGACTCGAATCGCCCCATATTGAGGGGCATGAACACCGCGCCCTCCATCCTGATGCCCTCTATTCTGATAGTGGTGCATCAGGAGAGTTCCGATCCCGGCCGCATCGGCGAGCAGTTGCGGGCGCGCGGCTATCATCTGGATATCCGCCGGCCCTGCCTCGGCCAGGACCTGCCCACCGACATGAACGGCCATGACGGCTGCGTGGTGTTCGGCGGACCGATGAGTGCCAATGACGATCATCTTGACTTCATCCGCAAGGAAATCGATTTCATCCCGCGCGTGATCGCCAGTGGCAAGCCCTATCTCGGCGTCTGCCTCGGTGCGCAGCTGATGGCGCGCGCCGGCGGCGCGAAAGTGGCGCCGCATGCGGAAGGCTGGCACGAGATCGGCTACTATGCCGTGAAGCCGACGCCGCGCGGGCGCGACCTGTTTCCCGATCCGCTGCATATCTTCCAGTGGCATGGCGAGGGGTTCGAGCTGCCGCGCGGTGCGGTGCGGCTGGCGTCGACCGGCTGGTTCCCCAACCAGGCCATGCGCATCGGCGACAATGCCTACGGGGTGCAGTTCCATCCGGAAGTGACCGGCGCGATGATGCAGCGCTGGACGCAGTTTGCCGGCCATCGCCTGCTGCTGCCCGGCGCGCAGGCCCGCGATCTGCAGCGCGCCCGTTTCCAGAAACATGATGCCGGCATCGCCGCCTGGCTCAGCGGTTTTCTCGACCGCTGGCTGGCCGCGCCCGCGTCAGCGACGAAGCAGAATGGCGGCGAAGAAGCCGTCCGTGCCGTGGCGGCCGGGTGACAGGCTGAGATAAGGCCCCGGCACCGGACAGGCGCCGCCCACCGTCTGCGCCCACACATCCGTCACCGGCAGGACACTGAAATCCGGATGGCGTTTCAGGAATGCCGCCACCTGATCCTCGTTTTCTTCGACCAGCACCGAACAGGTGACGTAGATCAGGCGCCCGCCCCTGGGGGCAACCAGCTTCGCCGCGCGATCGAGGATTTCGGCCTGGCGCGGTACCAGTTCAGTGAGATCCTGCCGCGACAGGCGCCATTTGGCATCGGGCTTGCGCCGCCAGGTACCGGTACCGGTGCAGGGGGAATCGACCAGCACGCGTTCGGCCTTCTCGGCATGGCGCTTGATCCATTTACCGTCGATCTCGCGGCATTCGGCATTGTGCACGCCGGCGCGGCGCAGCCGCAGCTTGGCCTGGGCCAGCCGCGCCTTGCTGACATCCATCGCCACCAGGCGGCCGGCATTCTTCATGGCGGCGCCCAGCACCAGCGTCTTGCCGCCGGCCCCGGCGCAGAAATCGACCACGAACTTTTTGCCGCCGGCATCGACCAGCTGGGCGGCGAGCTGCGAACCCTCGTCCTGCGGCTCGACCAGGCCCTCGGCATAAGCCTGCGTGTTGTTGACGTAAGCCTGCGGCGACAGGCGCAGGCCTATGGGAGAGAACGGCGTCGGCTGGCTGCGCAGGCCTTCGGACTGCAGCGCGGCGCTGGCCGCCTCGCGCGTGGTCTTCAGCCGGTTGACGCGCACATCGAGCGGTGCGGCCCGCAGCATGGCGGCGAGTTCGAGATCGAGATCGGCACCGAAACGGCGCTGCAGCTGCGGCATGATCCAGTCCGGCACACTGAACTTCGCCGCCGGCGGCATATCCGGATGCTCCAGCGTATGGCCTTCGAGCCGGCGCAGCAGCGTTTCGATGGCACCGTCGCCGGCGGGAAACAGCGGCAGCAGGCCTTCGGCCTTGGCGCCCGAGGAGAGGATGCGCCAGGCGGCGACGCGCAGGCGGTTGTCGGGCGGCAGGCCGGTCTTGCCAGCAGAAATCCACCAGTCGAGCCGGCCGCGCAGGCGCAGCACCTCGTCGACGATATGCAGCAGCGCCTCGCGCTCGGCCTCGTCATAGAGTTGGTGATGCTGCTTCATCCAGGCATGGCGCACGCGGTCGCCGGTCTCCCGGTTCGGGAACATGGCATCCAGCAGGTTGACGGCGCCTTCGGCGACCTTGCGGCTGCCGGCCGGACGCAGCGTGCTGGGGCGGCGCTCGCGCTCAGCCGGGGCACGTTCGCCAGAAGCGCGGGCGCCAGAAGCACGGGCGCCGAAGCCACGCGCGGGTGACGCGGCCGCCTTGCGGTCGGAGCGGCCGCCGAATTTGGCATCGGAACGCGGCCGGACGGGCGCAGCCTCCTGGTCGCGGCGCGGCCGGTCTCCACCGGATCTGTCTTCGCGGGGGCGATCCTCACGCGGACGGTCTGCCCGGGGTCTGTCTGACCGGGGCCGCTCTTCGCGGGGCCTGTCTGACCGGGGCCGATCCGCCCGGGGCCTGTCTGACCGGGGCCTGTCGTCGCGGGGCCGCTCTTCGCGGGCAGTGCTGTCGACGCGCGGCCCCTTGCGGATCGCCTCGCGCTCGGCATTGCGGGTCTCGCCCCAGCTCTTGGCCTTGGCCGGGCGAGCGGCCTTCTGGGAACGATCCTGATCCTGCCTGCCCTGTCGCGTCTGGTCGCGGCCAGGCCGCTCCTCACGGGACCCGGCCGGCTGGCGCGGGCCATCCTGGCCCGGCGCCCGCTTCGGACCGCCCTTGCCCTTGGCAGCCTTGCTGCCGCTGCCACTGCCACTGCCGGGCGGGCGGGTGCCAGCCGGTTTCCCCGCCCGACCGGCAGCGGGACGGCTGGCAGCGGGGCGGCCGGCAGCAGAACGGGCGGCAGGGGGACGGCCAGCGGAAGACGGGCGGCCGGGAGGCGGGCGGCGGGACACGGCGGATACTCGGTGTTATGGGGTGGATCTTTGGGCTGTCATAGGCCGGGGGCGGGCCAATCACAAGCGCCATAAGCATC
Organism: Ferrovibrio sp.; assembly: GCF_025869515.1. Classification (GTDB taxonomy): domain Bacteria; phylum Pseudomonadota; class Alphaproteobacteria; order Ferrovibrionales; family Ferrovibrionaceae; genus Ferrovibrio. Next base: position 5,854 of record NZ_JAOZVR010000049.1, on the reverse strand, counting down.
TGCCGTCCCGCCCCGGCGCCATGCTAAGCTTGGCGAACCTTTCACCACCGATCCGCGTTATCCCTCCGTGACCGCCTCCTCGCATCCCCGCTCCGGCTTCCGCCTTGCCGACCTGACCTGGGTCGACGCCGCCGACCTGATCGGCGACGGCCTGCCCGTGGTGATCCCCATTGGTGCCGCCTCGCGCGCCCACGGCCCGCATCTGCCGCTCGGCACCGACCGCCTGGTGGTCGAGGTGGTGGCCGAGCGCCTGCTGGCCAGCCTTCCGGTTCTGGTGGCCCCCTGCATCGCGCAGGGCTTCCAGCCGGCCTTCATGGATTATCCGGGCAGCCAGCATATCGAGGCCGATACCTTTCAGGCGCTGGTGACCGAAATCATCGAGGGCTATCTGCGCCACGGCGCCGAGCGCATCCTGCTGCTCAACAACGGCATTTCCACCGAGGCGCCGCTCAAGCTGGTGGCACAGACCATCCTGCAGCGGCATGGTGTGCGCATCGCCACCGCCGACCTGCCCCGGCTCGGCAGCACCTCCGCCTCGGCCGACGATCTGGACGAACGCGATACCTCGCTGCTGCTGGCCATCGCGCCGGCCCTGGTGCGGCTCGACCGGCTGGAGCAGATGGCCGAAGACGCCGCCGAGGATGACGAGGACGGATTTATCGAGGGCGACGACGAGCCGCGTCTGCTGAGCCTGCGCCGGCCGCTGCGTTTCACGCCGGAAGAACGCGCCGGCGGCGTGCTGAATCGCACCGGCACCACCGGCGACGCCACGACGGCGACGGCGGAAAAGGGCGAGCGCCTGCTGGCTGCGGTCATCGACGAAATCGTCGCCGACCTGCGGCAGCTCTGGCCGGATCTTTAAAATCTGAAGTTCAGACGATCCGCAGGTTGCGGGCGTTGCTGCGCAGCTTGAGGTCGTTGACAGAGACTTCCAGCACGTTGATGGCGCGCTTCACTTCGTCGAGCTGCGTCTTCAGCTCGGAAATATCGCTCTTGAGGTCGCTGAGTTCGCTATAGGTGAGCTGCGAGGCGCGCTCGTTGTCGGCGAAAAACTTGTTGTAGGAGGTGAACTGTCTTTCGATGGCGCCCATGCGCACTTCCAGCGACATGCGCATCTGGCTGATGCGCTGTTCGAAATTGCCCAGATGCAGCAGCAGCCAGGCGCCCAGCCACAGCAGGACAATGCCTCCGCCCAACACATAGAGCCAGTCGTTCATGTGTCACCTTCCGCCCGCGGCGCCACAGAGAATCAGGCGCCCTTGCGTGTCTAACAGGATATAGGCCCCGTCCGTTCCAACGCAACGTAGCTTTTTGTCGTGGTTAACGCGGCGGGCAGGCCGCAACCGGTCGGCCGGCGAAGACAACCTGGCGTATCGGGTTGAGCCCCACCTGATAGGCCAGGGCAGCCGGACGTTCGATATCCCAGACCACGAAATCCGCCATTTTCCCGGTTTCGAGACTGCCCACCGAATCGGCCATGCCCAAGGCCCGCGCGGCCTCGTGGGTGACGCCCGCCAGCGCCTCGGCCGGGGTCAGGTGGAACAGCGTGCAGGCCATGGACAGCATCAGCAGCAGCGAGGTGACCGGCGAGGTGCCGGGATTGCAGTCGGTGGAGATGGCGATCGGCACACCATGGCGGCGCAGCAGGTCGATCGGCGGCAGTTTCGTTTCGCGCAGGATGTAGAAAGCGCCGGGCAGCAGCACCGCCACGGTGCCGGCCTGCGCCATCGCCTGCACGCCGGCCTCGTCAAGATATTCCAGATGATCGGCCGACAGCGCCCGGAAGCTCGCGGCCAGCGCGGCGCCGTTCATGTTGCTGAGCTGCTCGGCATGCAGCTTCACCGGCAGGCCATGCTTGCGCGCCGCCTCGAAAACCCGCCGCGTCTGCGCCAGCGTGAAGCCGATGGTCTCGCAGAAAGCATCCACCGCATCGGCGAGGCCAGCCTGTTTGGCGGCCGGAATGATCTTTTCGCAGACCAGATCGATATAGCCATCGGCATCGCCGGCATATTCCGGCGGCAGCGCATGGGCGGCCAACAGCGTGCTGCGCACGCGCAGCGGATATGTCTCGCCGAGCCGGCGCGCCACGCGCAGCGTCTTCAGCTCGTTTTCCAGATCGAGGCCGTAGCCCGATTTGATTTCCAGCGTGGTGACACCTTCGGCCAGCAGCGGCCGCAGGCGTTTTTCGCCCTGTGCCAGCAGGGTGGCTTCATCGGCGGTGCGCGTCGCCGTCACGGTGGCGCGGATGCCGCCGCCGGCGCGGGCGATCTCTTCGTAGGACGCGCCGTTCAGCCGCAGCTCGAATTCATGGGCGCGATCGCCGCCATAGACCAGATGGGTGTGGCAATCGATCAGACCGGGCGTGATCCAGCCGCCGCCGACATCATGCACGGCGGTCTCGCGGCCGATGCCGTCCTTCGGCAGGGCATCGGCCGGACCGATCCAGGCGATGCGGCCGTCTTTCAGCGCCAGCGCGCCATTGTGGATGGCCCCAAAGCCATCGGCGCTGCCAGCCTGCATGGTGGCAAGATCGGCGCCGCGCCAGACGCTGTCCCAGGTCTCGGTCATCTGTGCCTTTCGCCTCACCGCGGTTTCTGCCAGCTTATATATACAAGTTGGGAGACCCCGTCATGCGCCGCTTCCTGTTGCGCCACGCCCTGCTGCCGGATGGCTGGCACGACGACGTACTGGTCAGCGTGGATGCCGCCGGCCTGATCGCACGGGCAACACCGAAGTCTGTGGATGCCACGGCGACGCTGCTGGATGGCCCGGTCCTGCCCGGCCTGCCCAACCTGCACAGTCACGCCTTCCAGCGCGCCATGGCCGGCCTGGCCGAACGCAGCGGGCCGGGACAGGACAGTTTCTGGACCTGGCGCGAGACCATGTACGGTTTCGCATCGCGGCTGACCCCGGAAGACATCGAAGCGATTGCCGGCCAGCTCTATGCCGAGATGCTGGAGGCCGGCTTCACCGCCGTGGCCGAGTTCCATTATGTGCATCACCAGCCCGGCGGTGCACCGTATGACGATCCCGCCGAACTGAGCCGCCGTGTGATTGCGGCTGCCGATACCGCCGGTATCGGCCTGACGCATCTGCCGGTGCTGTATCGCTATGGCGGTTTCGGCAGCAAAGAGCCGCAGCCGCGCCAGCGTCGCTTCCTGCATGACGCCGAGGCTTACGCCCGCCTGCTGCAGGCGCTGGCGCCGGCTTTCCGCGGCCGCAGCGACCGGCGGCTCGGCATCGCGCCGCATTCCTTGCGCGCCGTTTCGCCTGAGCTGCTGCGCGACGGCATCGCGGCGCTGAACGAGATCGATGCGGCGGCGCCGATTCATATCCATATCGCCGAGCAGACCGCCGAGGTGGACGACTGCCTCGCCTGGAGCGGCAAACGCCCGGTGCAATGGCTGCTCGACCAGGGCATTGTCGACCGGCGCTGGTGCCTGGTGCATGCCACGCATCTGGATGAAGACGAGGTGCTGCGGCTGGCCGCATCGCAGGCGGTCGCCGGCTTCTGCCCGACCACGGAAGCCAATCTCGGCGACGGGCTGTTTCCGGCGGTTGACTACATGGCTGCCGACGGCCGCATCGGCATCGGCTCCGACAGCCATATCAGCGTATCCGTGACCGAAGAGCTGCGGCTGCTGGAATACGGCCAGCGCCTGGTACGGCGCAGCCGCACGCTGCTGGCGGGCGGTCCCGACCGTTCGAACGGACGGCGCCTGTTCGAGGCTGCGGCCCGGGGCGGTGCACAGGCGCTGGGCCAGCCGATGGGCGCCATCGCGCCGGGCCATCGCGCCGATTTCGTGCTGCTGGATGCCGATGCGCCCAGCCTGACGGCGCGACGCGGCGATGCCGTGCTGGATGCCTGGATCTTTTCGAACCAGGCGCGTTCAGCGATCCGCGATGTCTATGTCGCCGGCAGTCGCGTGGTCGAACAGGGCCGCCATATCCGCAGCGACAGCCTCGCCGCCGCTTACCGCAAAACGCTAGGCCGCCTGCTCCAGGACTGAGCGGCTGCCGGGCTCGCGGCAGAAGGCGATCAGGCGACGCAGGAAGGCCTCGCCCTCGGCCACCTGGCTGAGCTCGATATACTCGTCAGGCTTATGCGCCTCGCGGATATTGCCCGGGCCGCAGACCACCGCCGGTACGCCGCCGATCTGGAAAATGCCGGCCTCGGTGCCGTAGGACACCGCATGGGTCTGGTTCTGCCCGGCCAGCTTGAGCGCCAGCGTCTCGGCCGGATTGCGCTCGGCCGGCAGCAGGGCCGGCGCATAGGCAACCATCTCGGTGTCGATGCCGGTCTCGGGCCGGATACGCTGCATCTTCGGCACCAGTTCTTCAGCGGCATAGCGTTTCACGGCCTCCAGAATCACCGTGTCATGCTCGGGCTTCACGCTGCGGATATCCCAGGCCAGCCTGCATTCGCGCGCCAGGATGTTGCGCGCGGTACCGCCATGGATCTCGCCCACCGTGATGGTGGTGAAAGGCGGCTCAAAGCGGGCATCCTGATGCTGGGGCTTCTGGTATTCCACCTGGATGCGGTTCATCTCGGCGATCAGCTCGGCCGCCATCTGGACGGCATTGACGCCCTGATGGATAGCCGAGGAATGCGCCTCGAAACCGCGTACCAAAGTGTTGCAGGCGCAGACGCTCTTATGCGCGTTGACAACCTGCATGTCGGTCGGCTCGCCGATGATGGCGAGTTTCGGCATCGGGCCACCGCGATTGATGAATTCGACGATGCCATGCACGCCGATGCAGCCGACCTCCTCGTCGTAGGAAAAGGCGAAATGCAGCGGCACGCTCAAGGGCTTTTCCAGCATCTCGGGCAGCAGCGCCAGGCAGAGCGCGATGAAGCTTTTCATGTCCGAGGTGCCGCGGCCGAACAGCCGCTCGCCGCGCTGCACGATCTTGAACGGGTCGCTGGTCCAGGGCTGGCCATCCACCGGCACCACATCGGTATGGCCCGACAGCACGATGCCGCCGACATCCTTCGGCCCGATGGTGGCGTAGAGATTGGCCTTCTTGCCGGTGGCGTCGAAGATCTTTTCGGATGCGACACCATGCTGCGCCAGGTATCCGGCGATGTCGTCGATCAGATTGAGGTTGGACAGGCGGCTGGTGGTATCGAAACCGACCAGCCGGGCGATCCAGTCGAGGGAAGCCTGGCTAGGAGAAGTCATTGGTCCGGTTTAGGGCGGCAAACCGCGCCGGTCAACAACGAACAATTGGCAAATATTGCGGTAATTGGTTCAGTCGTCCATGCCGCGGACGCCGCCGCCGCTGGCGATCATGGAAAGGAATTCCTGGCGGGTGCGCGGATCGTCGCGGAAGGCGCCCAGCATGCGGCTGGTCACCATGGTGACGCCATGTTTATGCACGCCGCGGGTGGTCATGCACTGGTGCGCCGCCTCCATCACCACGGCGACGCCGCGCGGCTGCAGTACGGCCTGCAGCGTATTGGCGACCTGGGCGGTGAGCTTCTCCTGAATCTGCAGCCGCTTGGCATAGACCTCGACCACCCGGGCCAGCTTGGAGATGCCTACCACGCGCTTGCCCGGCAGATAGGCGACATGCGCCTTGCCGATGATCGGCACCATATGATGCTCGCAATGGCTTTCGAGCCGGATATCGCGCAGCACCACCATCTCGTCGTAGCCCTCAATCTCCTCGAAGGTGCGCTCCAGCATGCCGACCGGGTCTTCGTCATAGCCGCCGAAGAATTCCTCATACGAGCGCACGACGCGGTCGGGCGTGCCCAGCAGGCCCTCGCGGGTCGGATCGTCGCCGGCCCAGCGGATCAGCGTGCGCACGGCCTCTTCGGCCTCGGCGCGGTCCGGTCGCTGAATTTTGC
>NZ_JAOZVR010000048.1 GCF_025869515.1 Ferrovibrio sp. | reverse complement strand
TATCGCCGCGTCATCAACCGCAACAACCGCCTGAAGCGGCTGATCGAGCTGCGCGCGCCTGACATCATCGTGCGTAACGAAAAGCGCATGCTGCAGGAAGCCGTCGACGCCCTGTTCGACAACGGCCGTCGCGGCCGCGTCATCACCGGCGCCAACAAGCGTCCGCTGAAGTCGCTGTCCGACATGCTCAAGGGCAAGCAGGGCCGCTTCCGCCAGAACCTGCTCGGCAAGCGCGTCGACTACTCGGGCCGTTCGGTCATCGTGGTCGGTCCGGAGCTGAAGCTGCACCAGTGCGGCCTGCCGAAGAAGATGGCGCTCGAACTGTTCAAGCCCTTCATCTACTCCAAGCTTGAGCTGCGCGGCCTGGCCGCCACCGTCAAGATGGCGAAGAAGATGGTGGAGAAGGAGCGTCCGGAAGTCTGGGATATCCTCGAAGAGGTCATCCGCGAGCATCCGGTGCTGCTGAACCGCGCGCCGACCCTGCATCGTCTGGGCATCCAGGCTTTCGAGCCGACCCTGATCGAGGGCAAGGCGATCCAGCTGCATCCGCTGGTCTGCGCCGCCTTCAACGCCGACTTCGACGGCGACCAGATGGCGGTGCACGTGCCGCTCTCGCTGGAAGCCCAGCTTGAAGCCCGCGTGCTGATGATGTCGACCAACAACATCCTCAGCCCCGCCAACGGCAAGCCGATCATCGTACCGTCGCAGGATATCGTGCTCGGCCTGTATTACACCACGATGGAGCGCAACAGCCCGCTGGGCGATGTCCTCAAGATGAAGGACATGAATGCGCTGCTGAAGGCCTGGGCGGAAGATGACGTCGTCATCTATGACCCCAAGACCAGGGTGGAAGTGCCGAAGACCGCAGTGAAGGCCGAGCTGGAGCGTATCGTCCAGAGCGGCGCCATCGTGGAGAAGACCCCGGTCTTCTCGACCATTGCGGAAATCCAGCAGGCGCTGGATGCCAAGGCGATCACCCTGCATCACCGCATCAAGGCCCGCCTGAACACGGTGGATTCGGAAGGCAACCCGATTGTCGCCCGCGTCACCACCACGCCCGGCCGCATGCTGCTGAGCGAGATCCTGCCGCGTCACAAGAACGTGCCGTTCCGGGTCATCAACCAGCAGCTGACCAAGAAGGAGATCACCAACGTCATCGACGTGGTGTATCGCCATTGCGGCCAGAAAGAGACCGTCATCTTCTGCGATCGCATGATGGCGCTCGGCTTCACCCGCGCCTTCAAGGCCGGCATTTCCTTCGGCAAGGACGACATGGTCGTGCCGCTGACGAAGGAGAAGCATATCGATGACACCCGCAAGCTGGTCGGCGAATACGAACAGCAGTATCAGGACGGCCTGATCACCCAGGGCGAGAAGTACAACAAGGTGGTCGATGCCTGGTCGCAGTGCACCGATCGCGTCGCCGACGAGATGATGAAGGTCATTCAGACCGACATCGATCAGGTCACCGGCGAGCGCAAGCCGATCAACTCGATCTGGATGATGGCGCATTCCGGCGCCCGCGGTTCGGCCGCCCAGATGAAGCAGCTCGCCGGCATGCGCGGCCTGATGGCCAAGCCGTCGGGCGAAATCATCGAGACGCCGATCATCTCGAACTTCAAGGAAGGCCTCACCGTGCTCGAGTATTTCAACTCGACCCACGGCGCCCGCAAGGGTCTGGCCGATACCGCCCTGAAGACCGCCAACTCGGGCTACCTGACCCGTCGTCTCGTCGACGTGGCGCAGGATTGCATCATCACCGAGGAAGATTGCGGCACCGAGCGCGGCCTGACCGTGCGCGAGGTCGTCGAAGGCGCCGAAGTGATCGCCACCCTTGGCGAGCGCATCCTCGGCCGCACCCCCAGCACGGATGTGAAGCATCCGCTGACCGGTGAAGTGCTGGTCAAGGCCGGCGAACTGATCGAGGAGAAGGACGTCGACATCATCGAGCAGGCCGGCGTGGAATCCATGCTGATCCGTTCGGTGCTGACCTGCAACTCCGAGACCGGCGTCTGCGGCAAGTGCTACGGCCGCGATCTGGCCCGCGGTACCAAGGTCAACATCGGCGAGGCTGTCGGCGTCATTGCCGCGCAGTCGATCGGCGAGCCGGGCACCCAGCTGACCATGCGTACCTTCCACATCGGCGGCACCGCCCAGGTGGCGGAGCAGTCGAGCCTGGAAGCCGCCTATGATGCGACCATCAAGGTCGCGAACCGCAACCTGGTGACCGACAGCCAGGGCCGTTTCGTGGTCATGGGCCGTAACTGCGAGGTCATCCTGGTCGATGCCAACGGTCGCGAGCGCGCCCGCCACAAGGTGCCTTACGGTGCCCGTCTGGTGGCCGACGAAGGCGGCAAGGTCAAGAAGGGCCAGCGCATCGCCGAGTGGGATCCCTACACCCGCCCGATCATCACCGAGCGCGAGGGTGTGGTGAACTACCGCGACCTCGTCGAAGGCGTGTCGGTGCGTGAAGCCACCGATGAGTCGACCGGCATTTCCTACAAGGTCGTCTCCGACTGGAAGCAGAACCCGAAGGGCAGCGAGCTGCGTCCGCGCATCACGCTGCGCAACGACAAGGGCGAGATCCTCATGCTCGTCAGCGGGTCCGAGGCGCGCTACTACCTCTCGGCCGACGCCATTCTGTCGGTTGAGGACGGCGCCCAGGTCCATGCCGGCGACGTGCTGGCGCGTATCCCGGTGGAAGGCACCAAGACCCGCGACATCACGGGCGGTCTGCCGCGCGTGGCGGAGCTGTTCGAGGCCCGTCGTCCGAAGGACCATGCGGTCATCGCGGAAATCGACGGCCGCGTCGAGTTCGGCAAGGATTACAAGGCCAAGCGCCGCCTGATCCTGAAGCCGGCCGAAGAGGGCGTCGATCCGGTCGAATACCTGATCCCGAAGGGCAAGCATATTGCCGTTCAGGAAGGCGACTTCGTGCGTGTCGGCGACCATCTGCTCGATGGCAACCCGGCGCCGCACGACATCCTGAAGGTGCTCGGCATCGAGGCGCTGGCCAACTATCTCGTCAACGAGATCCAGGAGGTCTATCGTCTGCAGGGCGTGAAGATCAACGACAAGCACATCGAGGTGATTTGCCGCCAGATGCTGCAGAAGATCGAGATCATCGACCCGGCCGAGACCACCTTCCTGATCGGCGAGCAGGTCGACCGCAGTGAGTTCGAAGAAGTGAATGCCAAGACCGAAGCCGAAGGCCGCAAGGTGGCCAAGGGCATGCCGGTCCTGCTCGGCATCACCAAGGCGAGCCTGCAGACCCGGTCGTTCTTCTCGGCGGCCTCGTTCCAGGAGACCACCCGCGTGCTCACCGAAGCTGCCGTTGGCGGCAAGGTCGACAAGCTGATCGGTCTGAAGGAAAACGTCATCGTCGGCCGCCTGATCCCGGTCGGCACCGGTGCCATCATGAACCGGATGAAGGGCCTCGCCGCCCAGCGCGACCGCGATTTCGCCGATGCGCTGGAAAGCGAACTGCAGGCTGCCGTCGGCGACGCCGCCGAATAAGGGCTGCGTAGCAATGCGAAAGATGGGGAGCGGTCGCAATACCGCTCCCTTTCTTTTTGCGCTCTTGCTGTTCTGCGCCATGTCTGTAAAAGCGCAGCAGGCCGATCTGGTGCCGGGCACGGCTCTGGCGACGGGGCAGGGCAGTATCGCCCGGGCGTGGTTTGCAGATCCGACCACGCGTTACCCGCATGGCGCGCTGGGTGACGATATCGAGGCCGGCACGCTGGTCCTGCAGGGCCGCGACGGCGGCATAGCCCGCATTGTGTTGCCTGAAAACCGCGTGTTTGAGGATGTGTTTCCGCGCCTGGTGAGCGCACCGGTGGTTGGCGATGTGGCGATGGTGGTCGAAAGCGACCGGAAGATGGGCGCACGACTGTCGCTGTATGGTCTTTCCGATGGGCAAGGGCGGCTGCTGGCTGCCACACCCTACATCGGTACAGGGAATCGCTGGCTTGCCCCCATCGGCATCGGTGACTTCGACGGCGACGGCGTGGTTGGTGAAGTGGCGTTGGTGGCCATGCCGCATTTGGTCGGATTGCTGCGAATCTATCGAATTCAGGCCGGTGAATTGCCACTGATGGTCGAGGCGGCAGGCTACAGCAATCATATCTATGGGCGGTCGGAAATTTCCATGTCACTTATCGAGCGTGGGCAAAAGCGCGACAGAATTCTGTTGCCCGACCGGCAGCGACGGCGACTTGTCCTGATAGCGCTGCTGGATGGCGGGTTGCGAGAAGAACGGGTTGAGCATTTGTCCGCGCCCTTGCTGCGCCTGCGCCAAATCGGAGCTGGTTTTGAGGCTGAGCTTGAAGACGACAGCGTGCTGACGGGCACCCCGTGAGCCGGCTTGCCCCCTTCGCAGAATCACCCTAAGCCATCAGTATGGACTGGCAGGATGAAGGCGTGGTCCTCAGCGTGCGCCACCACGGCGAGAGCGCCCGGATCGTGACATTGCTGACCGAGGCGCATGGCCGGCATGCCGGGCTTCTGCGCGGCAGCGGCACGGGCCGGGGCGGGGCGCTGCAGCCCGGGCAGATCGTGCGGGCCGACTGGCGCGCGCGGCTGTCGGAACAGCTCGGCTACTACACGCTGGAATCGCTCGGCCACCCGGCCGCCCTGATGCTCGACGATCCGGCGCGGCTGGCAGCATTACGCGCCGCCTGCGCCCTGATCGACGCCGCCGTTTCCGAACGCGAGCCGCATCCGAATCTCTTCGCCGCCACCCGCTCACTGTTCAGCCTGATGGCCGAGATGGAAGATGCCGGCGACTGGGGCGCGCTCTATGTGCGCTGGGAAATCGGCCTGCTTGCCGAGATGGGCTACGGCATCGATCTGCAAAGCTGTGCCGCCACCGGTGCTACTGTGGACCTGACGCATGTCTCGCCGCGCACCGGCCGCGCGGTGTCGGCGGGTGCCGCGGCGCCTTACGCCGAGCGTCTGCTGGTGCTGCCGGGCTTCCTGGTGCCGGGAAGGGGAGCTACCGATTCGGTACCTGTCGATTCGCTGCAGCCAGATTCAGCGATCAGAGCCGTGCAGGATGGCCTCGCCCTCACGGGTCATTTCCTGGAAAACCGCCTGTTCGCCCAGTTGCATGCGCCGGTGCCGCAGGCAAGGGCGCGCCTGCTGGAGGTCGTGCGTGGCCAGGCTCAGACCCTGGCCCAAAAGTAGAAAGATCAGGCTGTCTGGTGTAGAAAGCGCGTCATGAGCAAGCACCTGCCCCCCAAAGACGTTCCCGAAGATATCCGCAATGTGCCGCTGCCCGATGCGCTGTCCGAGCGGTATCTCGCCTATGCGCTGAGCACCATCACCTCGCGCTCGCTGCCCGATGCGCGCGACGGGCTCAAGCCGGTGCAGCGCCGCGTGCTGTTCGCTATGCGGCTGCTCAAGCTCGATCCCGGTGCCGGTTACAAGAAATGCGCCCGTGTCGTCGGCGACGTGATCGGTAAATACCATCCGCATGGCGACCAGTCGGTCTATGACGCATTGGTGCGCCTGGCGCAGGATTTCGCCCAGCGCTATCCGCTGGTCGACGGCCAGGGCAATTTCGGCAATATCGACGGCGATAATGCGGCGGCGATGCGATACACCGAGGCACGCCTCACCGACGTCGCCAATGTGCTGCTCGCCAGCCTCGATGACGAGACGGTCGATTTCCGCCCCAATTACGACGGCGAGAATGACGAGCCGGTGGTGCTGCCGGCCGGCCTGCCGAATCTGCTGGCCAATGGCGCCAGCGGTATCGCCGTGGGCATGGCCACCTCGATCCCGCCGCATAATCTGCCCGAGCTGTGCGATGCGCTGCTGCACCTGATCAAGCATAAGAACGCCAGCATCGAGAAGCTGGTGGAATTCGTGCAGGGCCCGGATTTCCCCACCGGCGGCATCATGGTCGAGCCGCTGAGCGCCCGTATCGAGGCCTACCGGACCGGCCGCGGCAGCTTCCGTCATCGCGCGGTCTGGCAGCAGGAAGAGCTGCCGCGCGGCATGTGGCAGATCGTCGTCACCGAAATTCCCTACCAGGTGCAGAAGTCGAAGCTGATCGAGCGCATCGCCGAGCTGATCACCGAGCGCAAGGCGCCGCTGCTGGACGATGTGCGCGATGAATCGACCGAAGACGTGCGGCTGGTCATCATCCCCAAGAACAAGACCGTCGATCCGGCAGTGCTGATGGAAAGCCTGTTCCGGACCACCGACCTGGAAACGCGCTTCCCGCTCAACCTCAATGTGCTGGATGGCGGCAAGCTGCCGCGCGTGATGAACCTGCGCGAGGCGCTGCAGGCCTATCTCGACCACCGCCATGAGGTGCTGGAGCGCAAGAGCAAATACCGCCAGGGCAAGATCGAGCATCGCCTCGAAGTGCTCGACGGCTACCTGATCGCCTATCTCAATCTCGATGAACTGATCGAGATCATCCGCCGGGAAGACGAACCCAAGCCGGTGATGATGAAGCGATTCAGGCTCACCGATGTGCAGGCCGAAGCCATCCTCAACATGCGGCTGCGCAGTCTGCGCAAGCTGGAAGAGATGGAGCTGCGCGGCGAGCACAAGGAACTCTCGAAGGAACTGGCCGAGCTGAAAAAGCTGCTCGGCGACGAGAGCATGCGCTGGACCGCGATCAGCGCGGAAATCCAGGAGCTGAAGAAGCAGTTCGGCCCGAAATCGGCGCTCGGCAAGCGCCGCACCCGGATCGGCGATGCGCCGGTGATCTCCGAAGAGGCCTTCGAGATTCTGGTCGAGCGCGAGCCGATCACCGTGATCTGCTCGGCCAAGGGCTGGATCCGCGCCATCAAGGGGCATGTGGCGGACGATGGCAGCGCCACGTTCAAGGAAGGCGACAAGGGCCGCTTCTGGCTGCATGCCGAAACCACCGACAAGCTGCTGCTGTTCGGCACCAACGGTCGCGCCTATACGATCGCTTGCGACAAGCTGCCGCGCGGCCGCGGCCATGGCGAGCCGGTGCGCCTGATGATCGACCTGGGCAACGACCAGGAGATCGTCGAGCTGATGAAATACCAGGGCGAGCGCAAGTTCCTGGTCGCCAGCAGCGACGGGCGGGGCTTCGTCTGCCCCGAGGCCGAGATGCAGGCCGCCACCCGCACCGGCAAGCAGATTCTCAACGTGCAGGCGCCGGCCGAGGCCTGCGTCTGTCGCAGCGTCGAAGGCGATACGGTTGCCGTGATCGGCGATAATCGCAAACTGCTGCTGTTCCCGCTGTCGGAACTGCCCGAGATGACCAAGGGCCGCGGCATCACCCTGCAGAAATACAAGGATGGCGGCCTGGCCGATGCCCGGACCTTCACGCTCAAGCAGGGCCTCAGCTGGATCGATTCATCCGGCCGCACCAAGACCGAGACCGACATCAAGGACTATCGCGGCGAACGGGCGCAGGCCGGCCGCGTGGTCTTCCGCGGCTTCAACAAGAACAACCGGTTCAGCTAAGAGTGCCGGCAAGCAGAATACCGATGTATTCCATTAAAACTCATCGTCAAGCCCGGGCATGACCAAAAAGAGCTAAAGTGAAGAGGGGCATACGCGGGCTTGACCCGCATATCCCATTCAACCCGCCGCCTTCAGCTTGTCTTTCTCGTAGCCCGCCACGCGTTTATAGTTGTCTGTGATCCCCTGCAATTCTGCCGGACTGATCACATCCTCGATGCGTGCAAACGGCCTGTCGCCGGTGCGCTCGAACACCTCGCGCAGGATGGCATCCGGCGGATTGGTGCGGTTGGTCAGCACCACCTGCGCCGTCGCCGGCAGGCGCTTTGCCTCATAAGCCTTCAGCGCCTCGCATGGATCGGCGCTTTCGGCCAGCAGGTCGGCCAGCACGGCGCAGTCGATGATCGCCTGGCCGGCACCATTGGAGCCGCGCGGCACCATCGGATGCGCGGCATCGCCCAGCAGGGTGACGCGGCCCTCGGTCCAGTGATCGAGCGGGTCCTGATCCACCATGGGAAATTCCAGCACGGCATCCGCATTGCGGATCATCGCAGGCACATCGAGCCAGTCGAAATGCCAGTCGGCAAAGGCGGGCAGGAAGTCGTCGAGATTCCCCGGCCGGCTCCAGTCGCGCTTGCGATAGACCGGCGTCTCGATCTCGGCCACCCAGTTCATCAGCTGGTTGCCCGCGGCATCGATATTGTCGCGGATCGGATAGATCACCATCTTGCCATGGCTGAGCCAGCCGGCGCGCACCATGCAGGCACCCGACAGGATCGGCTGCATGCGCGTCACGCCGCGCCACATGTTGACGCCGGAATAGCGCGGCTCGCCTTCGGCAGGATGCATCTGCTTGCGGATCGCCGAGTGGATGCCGTCGCAGGCGATGATGACATCGGCGCTCTGGTCGGGCAGGGCTTCGCCGGTCTCGGTATTGCGGAACCGCGCCGTGGCCGTCTGCGCATCCTGGCTGAACCCGGTGCACTGCCAGCCGGTGACGATACGATCCTTGCCCAGACGCTCGGTCGCGGCGGCCAGCAGGATCATCTGCAGATCGCCGCGATGGATCGAGAATTGCGGCCAGTCGTAGCCCGCAGTTCGGCCGAGCGGCTCGCGATGGATCAGCTGGCCGAAGCGGTTGAAGAAGGCGGCATCCCTGGTCGCCACCGCCACGCGCGCCAGTTCATCCTCCAGCCCGAGCCGGATCAGCTCTTTCGTGCTGTGCGGCAGCAGGTTGACGCCGACGCCCACCGCCCTAATCTGCGGCGCCATTTCGAAGACGCAGCAGGCAATGCCGCGGTCGTGCAGCGTCAGGGCCAGCGTCAGGCCGCCAATGCCGCCGCCGATAATCAGCACATCCATGATATGTCCTTACTCGGGCTGAATCTTGGCGTCCTCGATCACCTTGGTCCAGCGCGCCAGATCCTTCGCGGTGAGCTGCGCCAGTGCCTCCGGTGTGCCGGTGCGCACCACCATGCCCTGCTTCTGGATCGTCTCGCGCACCGCCGGATCGGCCAGGATCTGGTTCAGCTCGGTGTTGAGATGCTTCACCATCTCCGGCGGGGTCTTGGCCGGCGCATACATGCCGTACCACAGATCGACTTCGAAACCGCTGACACCCTGTTCGGCCAGCGTGGCGATCTGCGGCGCCATGGACGAGCGTTCGGCGCCGGTCAGGCCCAGCACGCGGATGCGTTTATCCGCCAGGAAGGGCAGTGCCGTATGAACGGGCATGATCATGGCGCCGACCGTGCCGCCCAGCAGGTCCTGCACCGCGCCGCCCGAGCCCTTGTAGGGAATATGGTTGATGTTGATGCCGGCGGCGAGTTTGAAGGATTCCATCGCCAGATGCTGCGGCGTGCCGTTGCCCGGGGAGGCATAGTCGATCTTGCCCGGCTGCGCTTTCGCCTGCGCGATGAACTCCTTCAGGTTCGCCGCCTTCACCGAGGGATGGATCGCCAGCACCATCTGGCCCAGCGCCATCTGGCCGATCGGCGCGAAGTCCTTCACCACGTCGTAGGGTACGTTCTTGTACAGCGGCGGCGTCATCACGAAAGTATTGGCCGTGACCATCAGCGTGTAGCCGTCCGGCGCCGACGTGGCCACCACCTGGCTGCCGATGTTGCCCGAGGCGCCGACGCGGTTCTCCACCACGGCCGGCTGGCCCGAACGCTGCTGCAGTTGCTGGCCCACGATGCGGGCCAGGCTGTCCATGCCGGTGCCGGGCGAGAAGGGCACCACGATCTTCACCGGCCGCTGGATCAGCGACTGCGCCCGCGCCGACATGAAACCGGCCGGCAGGGCGCCCAGCGCGAAGGAGGCCGCAGTGGCGGCAAGCAGGCGACGGCGGGATAGCGGCAATGATGACGGCATGGTCTTCCTCCTGAGAAGCGCGCCGCTTATGGTGGCGGGTCGCTGGTAAATCATCATACGTCTGACGAATATGCCGGGCCGGCTGGTCTGTCAATTCACGAAATCGGCCCTTGCGTCGGATCACGGGCCGGGGCAGGGAGAGATATGGCAAAATCCAACCCCAACGCGCATCCGCTGCCCGAGATATACGACCGTCCCGGTTTCCAGATCCGCCGGGCGCATCAGAACTCCGTCTCGGTCTTCCTCGAATGCCTGAAGCCCTTCGACCTGACGCCGACCCAGTTCGGCGCCCTCACGATGGTGCGTCGCTGGGGGCCGGTCAGCCAGATCGACCTGGCGCGCAGCCTGGGCTTCGACCGGTCGACCACCGCCCTGGTGGTGCGGCTGCTGGTGGAGCGGCACCTGATCGCGCGGACCCCGAACCCGGATGACCGGCGCAAGTTTGCACTGACCCTGACGCCGGCCGGCCGGAAGCTGCTGGATGCCAGCCAGAATGCCGCTGAACAGGCGCGGGCCGCGCTGCTGGCGCCTTTCGGCAAGGCGGAAGCGATGGAGTTCCTGCGGCTGCTGCGCCGTTTCAATGCCGCCTTCGACGGGGTCTCGCGCGCGCCGCCGGTGGGACGGGGCAGGCCTGCGGCGAGTCTGGATGAGGCCACGTATTTTCTGCGCGGAAAATCAATTAAAAAGCGTATTGTAAAACCGAAATCCTCTAGTTAAGAGTGTCTGTATAGTGAATTCAAATATTAGAAGTAGCGAATGGTTGAGGCTTTCGCGGGTGATGTTCAGGGCGGTGACAGGCAGGATTCGCCGCAGCTGACCGGCTGTATTTACGCGCTGGTCGATCCGCGCGATCACAACATTTTCTATGTCGGCCAGACCCGGGATCTCGATAGTCGCAAGCGCAGTCATTTCGCCGGCGGGCATTCCATCTCAGGTGCCAAGATCAAGGTTCTGCGCAGCAACGGCCTGCTGCCGCTCGTGGTGGTGCTGGAAACCGATCTGCCTTCTCGTCGGCTCAGCATGGCGGAAAGTTTCTGGATTGCGCTGCTGCGCCGGCGCGGCAACGAGTTGCTCAATGTGCCGCTGCAGTCCGATGCACGGCGGCAGTTGCGCGAGGCCGTACGCAGCGTCGGCTTCGGCGCACCACGGATCGCGGCGCAGCCCCCCGTCGGCCCGTCTCTGATGCGCGACCATGAGATGGCGGAGCGGGAACAGCGCCGGCAGCAGCGCGTGCGCGAGCTGGGACTCCCGCTCAATACCGGCAAGCCCTGGACTCTTGGTGAGGAGGCCGCATTGCAGGCGCTGTTTCGTCACGGATTGCGGGCCGGCGAAATTGCCCGGCGGTTCGGGCGCTCGCGCGATGCCGTGGCCGCGCGCCTGGTACGGCTGGGGCTGCTCTGTGATCCGCCCGGCAAGCTGCCCTGACACGGTTCGGTAAGCTGGCTGAAATGAAAAGGGCCGGCGCGGGGTTGCCCGGCCGGCCCGTCTGCTTCAGGTGTCGCGATCAGAACACACCGAAGATATAGAGAAGAATGATAACCGGGATGGGGATTCCCAGCAGCCAGAGCAAAATGGCACGCATGAGGGAGAGACTCCTGTTGTTGTAACTTCCTCATAAACGTCTGATGCGTCATTTCGTTTCAGCCTGGCGGCAGGCTTTGCAGCCTTGCCGCAAAGCCTGTCAGATAGAGAGGTCAGCTTGCCGAGTCGGGCAAAATGTACTATATTTGTTCTAGTACTGGGGTGCCGCCGCGGTCGTGGCGGAATGCGCGGGCACTCCCTGAAGCGAATAGGCATAGGTCAGACATGATTTTGTTGGTTTTTCAGGATTTCAGCAGGATCGAACTGGATCGAACTGGATCGAACTGGATCGGATTGGATCGGACTGGCTCTGAACCGGATCGAACTGGCATCGAACTGGCTCCGAACCGGTCGCAACCGGTGCATAACGGGACGGGTTCGGGCCAATGCTGATCGATTATTTGCAGGCAGCCTTCCTCGGTGTCGTCGAAGGGCTCACCGAATTCATCCCGGTGTCTTCGACCGGTCACCTGATCCTGCTGGTCGATCTGCTCGGTTTCGAGGGCCCGCCGGGCAAGGTATTTGAGATCGCCATCCAGCTCGGCGCCATCCTGGCCATCTGCATCGTGTACTGGCCGCGCCTCTGGGGCACGATCTCGGGGCTGGGCCGCAACGACACGGCCAACCGTTTCACTGTCAATGTGCTGCTGGGCTTTCTGCCGGCGCTGGTGATCGGATTCTTTGCGCATGGCTTCATCAAGGGCGTGCTGTTCAACCCCTGGGTCGTGTCGGTGGCGCTGATCGTCGGCGGTATCGCCATCCTCGCCATCGAACGCTTCGTCGGCCAGGGTGAGGTGCGCAGTGTCGATGACTTCAAATTCCGGCTCAGCCTGAAGATCGGCCTGCTGCAATGTCTGGCCATGATCCCGGGCGTGTCGCGTTCGGGCGCCACCATCATGGGGGCGCGGCTGCTCGGCGTGCAGCGCGCGGCGGCGGCGGAATACTCCTTTTTCCTCGCCGTGCCGACCATGGTGGCGGCCACGGCCTACGACCTGTTCAAGAACCGCGATGGCCTGACCCTGGATGGCGCCGGCCTGATTGCCGTGGGCTTTCTGGTCGCTTTTCTGTGCGCCATGCTGGTGGTGCGGACGGTGATCGGCTTCATCAACCGCTATGGATTTACGCCCTTCGCCTGGTACCGCATCGTCATCGGCACCGCGATGCTTGTGTTGCTCGGCCTGCGCTAGAAGACTGAAAAAAGTCCGGAGGAAACCACCCATGGCAGAGGTGCTGCCGCCATCCGTTTACGCGGCGTTTAAACGCACGGCCGAGGCGCATCCGCAGAACAGTTTTCTCTGCGTTCCGATCCGCTCCGATCGCGCCTACGCGCCGGACGGGCTGGAGCTGAGCTACAGCGCGACCGCGGCCATCGTCGACGATCTGGCGGCGAAATATGCCGCCGCCGGTTACGGTATCGGCCATCGTGTCGGCCTGCTGCTGGACATGCGGCCGGAGTTTTTCTTCCATTACCTGGCGCTGAATGCGCTCGGCTGCGGCGTGGTGCCGATCAATCCCGATTACCGCCATGACGAAATGCTGTACCAGATGCAGCATTCCGAGGCCGATCTGGTGGTCAGCGTGCCGCATCGCGTCGCCGACCTTCAGGCAGTGGCAAAGGATCGCGCTGAGAAACCGCTGCCCGTGCTGGATTGCACGGCCATCCCGGCGATCATCCCGTCGCCGCAGGCGAAGGCAGTCGGTGGCAGCATCGCGCATGATACCGAATGCACCTTGCTCTACACCTCCGGCACCACCGGCCGGCCGAAGGGCTGCATCCTCAGCAACTTCTATGTGCTCAATGCCGGCGACTGGTATCGCAGTCTCGGCGGCATGCTCACCATCAGGCCGGGACAGGACCGCATCTACAATCCGCTGCCGCTGTTCCACATGAATCACGGGGCGGTCACGGCCACCTGCGCCATGCTGACCGCCAACTGCCTGATTCTCACCGAACGCTTCAGCCCGACCCGCTGGTGGCAGGAAGTCGTACAGACCCGCGCCACCATCATCCATTATCTTGGCATCGTGCCGCCGCTGCTGCTCAACCAGCCGGAGACGCCGGAGGAGAAACAGCACAGCGTGCGTTTCGGTTTAGGTGCCGGTGTAGAACCGCAATTACACGGCGTGTTCGAGCAGCGCTATGGCTTCCCGCTGATCGAGGTCTGGGGCATGACCGAGACCGGCCGCATCTTTGCTGACTGCCACGCGCCGCGCCAGATCGACACCCGTGCCTTCGGCCGGCCGCTGCCGGGGCTGGAAGCCATGGTCGCCGGCAATGATGGCCGCGAAGTGCCGTGCGGGCAGGAAGGCGAACTGCTGGTGCGCTGCAGCGCTGCCGATCCGCGCCGCGGATTCTTCTCCGGCTATCTGAAGAATGACAAGGCGACGGAAGACTCCTGGGCCGGCGGCTGGTTCCATACCGGCGACGTGGTGCGACAGTCGGAAGACGGCATGCTGTATTTCGTCGACCGCATGAAAAACATCATCCGCCGTTCGGGCGAAAATATTGCCGCCGCCGAGATCGAGGCCTGCCTGCAGGCGCATGAGGCCGTGGCGCAGGTGGCGGTGCTGGCCGCACCTGATGAGATTCGCGAAGAGGAAGTGATGGCCTGCATCGTGCCCATGAGCGGACAGACGCCGACGCCGGCGCTGGCCGAGGCGCTGTTTACCTGGTGCTTCGACCGGCTGGCCTATTTCAAGGCGCCGGGCTGGCTGCTGTTCGTCGACAGCCTGCCCACCACCGGCACCCAGAAGGTGCAGAAGACGCAGATTTTCAAACCCGGCGAGGATCCGCGCCAGCGGCCGGGGATTTACGACTTCCGCGGCCGCAAGAAACGGTAAAATGTCGCAGTCGGCCGGGCTTGACCCCGGGCAGGGTGCGGTCTTTCTTTTTGCCCGATGAGCACTGGTTTTCTTGAGGATTCGACATGCAGGCAATGACGGCCCTGAAGGCAGTGGCGGCGCGGCGCGAGGGCGATGCCCAGGCAGTGGCGCTGTGGCTGTTTGCCGTTGCCGGTCTGGTGGCCCTGATGGTGGTGATCGGCGGTCTGACGCGGCTGACTGAGTCCGGCCTGTCGATGGTGGAATGGAAACCGGTGACCGGCTGGCTGCCGCCGCTGTCCGATACCGCCTGGGCGGCCGAGTTCGAGAAATACAAACAGTTCCCCGAATACCAGAAGATCAATATCGGCATGACGCTGGACGGCTTCAAAAGCATCTTCTGGCTCGAATATATCCACCGCCTGCTCGGCCGCCTGATCGGCGTTGCCTTCGCGCTGCCGATGATCGGCTTCTGGATCGCCGGCCGCATTCCCTCCGGCATGAAACCGCATCTGCTGCTGATGCTCCTGCTCGGCGGCAGCCAGGGCGCGCTCGGCTGGTTCATGGTCGCCAGCGGCCTGGTCGATCATCCCGATGTCAGCCACTACCGGCTCACCGCCCATCTGGGCCTCGCTTTCCTGATCTTTGCCTATCTGCTGTGGGGCGCGCTGTCGCTGCTGCGTCACGGCCGCATGGTCTCGGCCAGAGGCGGCGGCATCGCGGCGCTGCTCACCGCGGCGATCTTCCTGCAGGTGCTGTCCGGCGGTCTGGTTGCCGGCATGAATGCCGGTCTGGCGCATAACACCTGGCCGCTGATGGATGGCGCCTTCATCCCCGATGGCCTGCTGATCGCCAATCCGTGGTGGATCAACTTTTTCGAGAATGCGATGACCGTGCAGTTCCAGCATCGCATGCTGGCCTACACCGTTTTCGTGCTGGCGCTGGTTACCACGATCCTGCTGAAGGGCAGGGCGCCGGTCGGTCTGCGCCATGGCCTGCTGACGGCCGTGCTGGTGCAGGCCGGGCTCGGCATCGCCACTCTGCTGGCGCATGTGCCGGTCGCGCTCGGCACCCTGCACCAGGCCGGTGCCGTGATGGTGCTCGGCGTTGCAGTCATCTTGTGGCATGACCGGTCGCTGGCCAGGTATGACTGAGATCGTCCTGCTCTACTGCACGGCCGCAAGCGTCGTCGAAGCCGAGGCGATTGCCGAGGCCGTGGTGGGCCAGCGGCTCGCCGCCTGCGCCAATATCATCCCGGGCATGCGGTCCCTGTATTGGTGGCAGGGCAAACTGGAGAAGGGCGAGGAGGCCGTGCTGATCCTCAAGACCCGCCCGGATCTGGTCGAAGCGGCAACGGCGGCCGTGAAAGCCGTCCATAGCTATAGTGTGCCCTGCGTACTGCCGCTCAGCGTGGGGCCGGGCGGCAACGCGGACTACATCGCCTGGCTGCTGGGCGAGACCACAAGATCGTGATCCGGCTTTTCTCCGGCATGGGCGCAGACTACATAGCAGACAAGCCTGTGCATTGGAGCCTGCCATGTCCCGCCTGAAAATCGCCGCCGCTCTTGCCACCCTGATGCTGTTTGCCGCCGGGCCGGCGTCTGCCTTCGAGGCCGGCCGCGCGATCCCGGCGCCGGCGATGGATGTAGCCGCGCAGGACGCGCCGTCTGCGGTGGCCGTTTTCGCCGGCGGCTGCTTCTGGGGCGTGCAGGGCGTGTTCCAGCATACCGAGGGCGTCATCAATGCTGTTTCCGGCTATGCCGGCGGCGACAAGGCCTCGGCCGACTACAAGAAGGTCAGCAGCGGCGCCACGCCCCATGCCGAAGCGGTGGAGATCACCTACGATCCGCGCAAGATCAGCTACGGCGGGCTGCTGCAGATCTATTTCTCGGTCGCCCATAACCCGACCCAGCTGAATCGCCAGGGCCCCGATGTCGGGCCGCAGTATCGTTCGGCCATCTTCCCGGTCGATGCAGAGCAGGCTGGCGTGGCCCGGGCCTATATCGCCCAGCTGAACCAGGCCAAGGCCTATTCCCGGCCCGTGGTGACGACCATCGAGACCGACAGGGCTTTCTACCCGGCCGAGGCCTATCACCAGGACTACATGACCCTGCATCCGACCCAGCCCTATATCGCCCTCAACGACCTGCCCAAGATCGGCGAGCTGAAGAAGTTCTTCCCGGCGGCCTATCGCGAGAAGCCGGTGCTGGTGAAGGCCGGATCCTGATTGTCGCGGTACATTTTCGGGCTTGCCTGACGCGATCCGGGGAGTAGGCTTTCAGGCCTCCCCAGGAGTCTCCCGATGTCGCGGTTTGCCGGTTTTCTGACGCTGGTGTTTTCCAGTCTCGCCCATACCTATTCCCATCTGTTCACGCTGCTTTATGCCACCGTGGTGCTGGTGCTCGAGCGCGAATGGGGGCTGGGCTACGACACGCTGTTCGCGCTGTCGATTCCGATGAGCGTGCTGTTCGGCGCCGCCGCGCTGCCGGCCGGCTGGCTGGGCGACAAGTGGAGCGCGTCCGGCATGATGGCGCTGTTCTTCCTCGGCGTCGGCGCCTGCTCGATCCTCACCGGCCTGGCCGATACCCCGCTCACCATCGGCCTGGGGCTAGCCGGCATCGGGCTGTTCGCCGCGATCTATCATCCGGTCGGGATTCCCTGGCTGGTGCGCAATGCCGTCAATCGCGGCCGCGCGCTCGGCATCAACGGCGTGTTCGGCTCGGTCGGCACGGCGGCGGCGGCGCTTGTCGCCGGCTTCCTCGCCGATCTCTATGGCTGGCGTGCCGCTTTCATTATCCCGGGCATCCTCTGCCTGATCACCGGCGCCGCCTTCGTCTGGGCTCGGCAGTCCGGGCTGCTGCTGGATCGCGGCGAAGATGCCGTGCCGACGCCAGCGCCGGGCAAGAGCGACATCTGGCGCGTCTTCTGGGTCATGTCGGCCACCATGCTGTGCACCGGGCTGATTTTCCAGGCGACCGCTTTTGCTCTGCCCAAGGTGTTCGACACGCGGCTGTCCGGCCTGTTCAACGACAGCATGCTGGGCATCGGCGGCATGGTCACGCTGGTCTATACGGCCTCGGCGCTGTCGCAGCTGGTCGGCGGCGAACTGGCCGACCGCTACAATCTGCGCAGCGTTTATGCCACCGTGCAGTGGCTGCAGATCCCGGTGATTGTCATTGCCATGCTGCTGATCCATCCGGCGCTGGTGCCGGTGGCGGCGCTGATGGTCAGCCTCAATGTGGCGGGGCAGGCGGCGGAGAATTCGCTGCTGGCGAAATATACCCCGCCGCAATGGCGCGGCCGTGCCTTCGGCGCCAAGTTCGTGCTGACGCTCGGCGTCTCCTCGCTCGGCGTCGCGGTGATCCCGGTGATCTACCGCGTCACCGGCACGCTCGACATGCTGTTCATCCTGCTGGCGGTGGCGGCCGCGGGCGCTGGCATCTTCGCGCTGCTGCTGCCGCGCGAGAAAGCTGCCGCTGCACAGCAGGCAACCATGCCGGCAGCGGCCGAGTAATCAGACTGCGTTCAGGGCCCGATCGAGGTCCTTGATCAGGTCGGCGACATCCTCGATGCCGATCGATAGCCGGATCACATCGTCGCCGGAGCCGGCCGCCGTGCGCTGCTCAGGGCTGAGCTGGCGATGGGTGGTCGAGGCCGGATGGATCACCAGGCTGCGCGTGTCGCCCACATTGGCCAGATGCGAGAAGATCTGCACGGTGTCGACGAATTTCAGTCCGGCTTCATAGCCGCCCTTCAGGCCGAAGGTGAAGACCGAGCCGGCGCCTTTGGGCAGGTAGCGCTGCGCCAGCTTGTGATGCTTGTCGCCCGGCAGGCCAGCATAGTTCACCCAGGCCACGCGGGGATGCTTCGACAGGAATTCCGCCACCGCCAGCGCATTGTCGCAATGCTTGCGCATGCGCAGGCTCAGCGTTTCCATGCCGGTCAGGATCATGAAGGCATTGAAGGGCGAGATCGCGGGGCCGAGATCGCGTAAAGAGATCACGCGGCAGGCGACGGCGAAGGCCATGTCGCCGAAGGTCTCCCAGAAGGTGAGGCCGTGATAGGCCGGCGAAGGCTTGGAGAGATGCGGGAATTTGTCGTTCTGGCCCCAGTCGAACTTGCCGGAATCGACGATCACGCCGCCCATGGAATTGCCATGACCGCCGAGGAACTTGGTGGCCGAATGCAGCACGATGTCGGCGCCATGCTCGATCGGGCGGCAGAGATATGGCGAGGCCATGGTGTTGTCGATGATCAGCGGAATGCCGTTACGATGGGCAATCCCGGCCAGGGCCGCGATATCGGCAATCACACCGCCCGGATTGGACAGGCTTTCGGCATAGATCGCCCTGGTCTTCGGTGTGATGGCTTTTTCGAAACCGGCAAGGTCGTCCGGGTCGACAAAGGTGGTATGCCAGTCGAAGCGCTGGAAACTGACGCCGAGCTGGGTGATCGAGCCGCCGTAGAGTTTGCTGGAGGCCACGATATGATCGCCCGGGCTCATCAGCATGTGGAAGGCGACCAGCTGCGAGGCATGGCCGGTCGCCACTGCCGTGGCGGCGCGGCCGTTTTCCAGCGCGGCGACTTTCTGCTCCAGTACGGCGGTCGTCGGGTTGGTCAGGCGGGTGTAGATGTTGCCGAAGCTCTGCAGGTTGAACAGCGAGGCGGCCTGGTCGGCATCCTCGAAGACAAAGGCCGTGGTCTGGTAGATCGGTGTCGAGCGCGCGCCGGTCACCGGATCGGGCGCGGTGCCGGCATGCACCTGCAGGGTATCGAACCCGTAGGGCGAGGTGTTGTCCGCCGCGCGGCCAGGAGGCGTTCCTGATTCCGCAGCAGCTTTGTTCGTGTCAGCCATACGCTTAAATCCTGCGATTGCGCTTGGAATTGATGACGCGGGTGTTCACGCCCATCCAGCCGATCTCCTGGCTGAGGCGGCCGTATTCGATCTTGGGGCAGCGATTCATCACCACCTTCAGCCCGGCGGCCTCGGCCTTTTTCGCGGCCTCGTCATGGCGCACGCCGAGCTGCAGCCATAGCATCTTCGCGCCGATTTTGATCGCCTCGTCGGCAATCGGCGGGATGGCATCGGAATTGCGGAAGCAGTCGACCATGTCGACCTTCACCGGAATCTCCGACAGCGCGGCGTAGACCTTTTCGCCGAGGATTTCCGTGCCGGCATCCTTGGGATTCACCGGGATGACGCGGTAGCCCTTCTGCTGCAGGTATTTCATCGCGAAATACGACGGACGGTTCCAGTTGGAACTGGCGCCCACCATGGCGATGACATTCACCTGCCGCAGGATGCCGCGGATGTAGTCGTCGTCGTAAGCGTCGTGATCGATTTTTTCCAAAACGGCACTCATGGTCAGCGACCTTCCCACCGGGGTTCGCGTTTTTCGATAAAGGCGTCGATGCCTTCCTCTGCATCGCGGGCCAGCATGTTTTCCGTCATCACCCGGCTGGCATAGTCGTAAGCCTGCGCCAGCGGCATATCGAGCTGGCGGTAGAAGGCCTCCTTGCCGATCTTCACGGTCAGCGGCGATTTGGCCGCGATCTGTCTGGCCAGCACCAGGGCGGTTTCAGCCAGGGCGCCCTCGGGCACCACACGGTTGACCAGGCCGATCTCGGCGGCACGACCGGCCGGCAGCAGGTCGCCGGTCAGCAGCATTTCCATCGCATGCTTGCGCGATACGTTGCGCGACAGCGCCACCATCGGGGTCGAGCAGAACAGGCCGATATTGACCCCCGGGGTGGCGAAGCGGGCAGTTTCGGCCGCCACCGCCAAGTCGCAGCTCGCCACCAGCTGGCAGCCGGCGGCCGAGGCCACGCCATGTACCTGGGCGATCACCGGCTGGGGCAGGGCGACGATGGACTGCATCAGCATCGAGCACTGGCGGAACAGCGCCTCGTACTGCGGGCGGCCCGGATTGGCCCGCACTTCCTTCAGGTCATGGCCGGCGCAGAAGCCGGGACCGTTGGCGGCAATGATCACCGCTTTGACATTGCGGTCGGCCTTCACTGCATCCAGCTCGGCCTGCAGGGCAGCCATCATCCCGGTGGAAAGGCTGTTATAGGCCCTGGGCCGGTTCAGGGTCAGGCGGACAATGCCGGCCTCGGGCTGGGTGAGCAGGACAGGGGCGGCATCGGCGGTTTTGAGATCGGCTGCGGCGGACACGGGCGTCTCCCGGGGGTGTTTTTTAACAAGTCGGGGGCCATGATAAGGTGCTGTACCGGGCAGGGAAAGCTTGCCCGGCCGCAGGCGGTTTCCGAACCGGCCCAGGGGGCGGCGGGGGTCGTATTTTCGCCCCATTACCGGGCCA
Organism: Ferrovibrio sp.; assembly: GCF_025869515.1. Lineage (GTDB taxonomy): Bacteria > Pseudomonadota > Alphaproteobacteria > Ferrovibrionales > Ferrovibrionaceae > Ferrovibrio. Next base: position 48,189 of record NZ_JAOZVR010000048.1, on the reverse strand, counting down.
TGAAAGGCAGGCCGGGCAGGGTTGCCCCAGTTGCAAGAGACAGGGGCGGCAGCGTAAAACCGCGAAGTGGCCCGGGCCCGAATCGCCCATCGCCCAACAACAAGAAAGTCCCTGCCGCATGATCCGTCCGATCCGCAAAGCCGTGTTCCCCGTCGGTGGCCTCGGCACCCGCTTCCTGCCCGCCACCAAGGCGATGCCGAAGGAAATGCTGCCGGTCGTCGACAAGCCGCTGATCCAGTATGCCGTGGAAGAGGCGCAGGCCGCCGGCATCGAGGAATTCGTTTTCGTCACCGGCCGCGGCAAGCAGGCGATCGAAGACCACTTCGACCGCTCCTACGAGCTGGAGGACGTGCTGCGCGAGCGCGACAAGCAGGACATGCTCGATCTGATCAACAGCTGGATGCCCAAGGCCGGCGCGGTGTCCTACACCCGCCAGATGGAGCCGCTGGGGCTGGGTCATGCCGTGCGATGCGCCAAGTCGCTGATCGGCGACGAGCCGTTTGCTGTGTTGCTGGCCGACGACCTGATCCTGTCGGAGAAGGGGTGCCTGGCTGAAATGGTCGAGGCCTATAACAAGGTCGGCGGCAACCTGATCGCCGCCATGGATGTGCCGCATGAGCATACCAAGCGCTACGGCATCGTGCAGCCGGGCAAGGATGCCGATACGCTTGTGGAAGTGAAGGGCCTGGTGGAAAAGCCGAGCCCCGACAAGGCACCCAGCCGCACCGCCGTGATCGGCCGCTATATCGTGCAGCCCTCGGTGTTCGATCATCTCGACAAGGTGCAGCGCGGCGCCGGCGGCGAAATCCAGCTGACCGACGCGCTGGCCCGCATGATCGGCGAGGTACCGTTCCATGGCCTGCGTTTCAGCGGCACACGCTATGACTGCGGCGACAAGATCGGTTTCCTGCATGCCAATATTGCCTTCGCGCTCGACCGGCCGGAAATGCGCAAGGATGCGGCCGAGATCGTGCGCGAAATTCACAAGACGCTTTAGTTCAGGACGGCCGGAGTGCCGGGGGGTAGAGAATGCGCGTAGCCATGATCGGCACCGGTTATGTTGGCCTGGTGTCAGGGACCTGTTTCTCCGAATTCGGCCACAGCGTCGTCTGCGTCGATAAGAACCCCGACCGCATCAACAGCCTGCTGCGCGGCGAAAGCCCGATCTTCGAGCCCGGACTGGAAGACCTGGTGGCGCGCAACGTCAAGGCCGGCCGGCTGTCCTTCACCCAGGATATCAAGGCAGCGGTCGGCAATGCCGATGCGGTCTTCATCGCGGTCGGCACACCGTCGCGGCGCGGCGATGGTGAGGCTGACCTGTCCTTTGTCTATGCCGCCGCCAGGGAAATCGCCGAGGCGATGACGCATTATACCCTGGTGGTGACCAAGTCGACGGTGCCGGTCGGCACCGGCCGCGAGGTCGAGCGCATCATCCGCGAAACCCGGCCCGATGCCGAATTCGAGGTTGCCTCCAATCCGGAATTCCTGCGCGAAGGTGCGGCCATCGAGGATTTCATGCGGCCCGACCGCGTGGTCTGCGGCGCCGGCAGCGACCGGGCAAAGGAGCTGCTGCGGGCGCTGTACCGGCCGCTCTACATCAACGAAACGCCGATTCTGTTCACCGCGCTGGAAACGGCGGAGCTGATCAAATACGCGGCGAATGCTTTCCTGGCGACCAAGATCACCTTCATCAACGAGATCGCCGATCTGTGCGAAAAGGTGAATGTGAACGTGCAGGACGTGGCGCGCGGCATCGGCCTGGACGGTCGCATCGGCGGCAAGTTCCTGCATGCCGGTCCGGGTTATGGCGGATCGTGCTTCCCGAAGGATACCAACGCGCTCGCGGCAACCGGCCGTAAGTACGAGGCGCCGCTGCGCATCGTCGAGACGGTGATCGAGGTCAACGACCGCCGCAAGAGCCATATGGCCGACAAGGTGGTCGCTGCCCTGGGCGGTTCGGCCAAGGGCAAGACGATTGCCGTGCTGGGCCTGACCTTCAAGCCGGAAACCGACGACATGCGCGACAGCCCCAGCCTGGAGATCGTGCCGGCGCTGCAGGCCGCCGGTGCCACGGTGCGGGCCTTCGACCCCGAAGGCATGCACGAGGCGAAGAAGCTGCTCAAGGATGTCACCTGGTGCGGCGATAGCTACGAGACCGCCACCGGCGCCGATGCCCTGGTGATCATCACCGAATGGAACCAGTTCCGCGCGCTGGATCTCGACCGGCTCAAGGCCCTGCTGCGCCAGCCGGTGATGGTCGACATGCGCAACATCTATAAGCCGGCCGAGATGAAGCAGGCGGGCTTCCGCTATTACTCGGTCGGGCGCCCGCCAGTCCTCTAAATCAGGCTTTCCGGCGCGGCGCCAGATACCAGGCCAGCCCGAGCAGCAGCAGCGCCAGCGCCAGGCCGAAGGTCCATTGATAGGCCTCGGGCGGGTAGTCGCCATTAGCGCCGGACGGCCACAGGCCGATCAGCCAGCCCATGCCGGCCTGGGCGAAAAAGGTGAAGCCGAACACCACGCCGTTCAGCAGGGTATTGACCCGCCCGGCCTGCTCCGGTGCGAACTGCCCGCTCAGGATCGGGTAAGCCAGCACCGTGGTGTTGCTCAGGATGCCGAAGGCGATCCACAGCAGCGGGTTGGTCGGCGTCCAGCCGCTGGCAAGCGTGGCCAGCACGCAGGCATACAGCACGACGCCCCAGACCATGGTGCGGCTTAACGGAAAGCCGCGGCGCTGCAGCCGGTCGGCGGCGATGCCGGTGAGTGTGAAGCCGGCGGTCAGGGCGGCCGCAACGATGAACAGCACCTGCGCCGTGGCGGCGCGGTCGAGGCCGCCGACATCGCGCAGATAAGGTCCGGCCCACAGGCCCTGGATCGACATGCCGCTGGCCATGCCCATCATCGAGACCGGCGCGATACGCCAGAAGCGTGCGTCGATCAGAAAGCGGCCGCATTCGCGCAGCTGGGTCCCCAGGTTGCTGGGAACGGTGGCCGCGGCTTCGCGCTCGGGCACGACAAAGAAGATCAGGGTGGAGGCTATGACAGTCAGCACCGCCAGCCCCCAGAACAGCATGGTCCAGTGTGCATGCTCCAGCACCAGCTCGACGGGCAGGGTGGCGGCCAGGGCGCCTAGGCCGCCGGCGGTCATGAACACGCCGTTGGCCAGCGCCCAGCGTTCCTTCGGCAGCCAGAGCGCAATGGCCTTCATCGCCGACATCAGGCCGCCGGCGACGCCGAAGCCGATCAGCGCCCGGCCGATCACCAGATGGCTCAGGCCGCTGCCGACGGCAAAGACCACGGCGCCCAGGGCAGCCGAAAGCAGCAGGCAGGCCTGTACCCGGCGCGGCCCGAAACGGTCGAGCAGGATGCCGAGCGGCAGCTGGAACAGCGAGAAGGAGAGGAAGTAGGCGGCGGTCAGCGTGCCGAGATCGGCGGCGCCGATGCCGAGGTCGCGCTGCAGGTTCGGCGCGATCACCGCATTCACGCTGCGGAACAGGTAGGACATGAAATAGCCGCAGGCGAACGGCAGCAGCACGCGGAAGGCCACGAAGGCCATGGTGGGAACGGACATGCTTTGATTAGAAAGGGGCATCTGCCTCAATCCTCTTTGGTTATGCCGTCCTGTCGGTCCGGATGACCAGACAGAGGGAAGCAACCAAGGGGCGGGATGCCATGCCGCTCACAGGACAGGGGCGGCAAATCAGGGCTTCGGGCGGTGGCGAAAATAGCCAACCGACAGCGGCTTGTCAGCAGCGGAACGACGGACATTTCCTCAAACTTTTTTGTATTGCCTAGGAGACGGCGAACAGGTTTATAGCAGCGCTTTTGCCCGGGAGCGAGAACTGCCCGAGCGGGGCTGCGGCAAGGCCCGGCGGCGGCGGGGCGGCGGCAATCGCTTCGGCCGAGGCGATGGTGGCGTATTCGGGCAGGCTTTTGGCGAGCTGTTCGATGCGGGACGTGGTGTTGATGGTGTCACCCAGCAATACGATCTCGCGCTTCACTTCACCCATTTCGCCGGTCACCACCTCACCGGCATGCAGCACGGCGCGGAATTGCGGGGCGACGCCGAAATCGCGCAGATAGTCCTCGCGCAGGCTATCCAGCCGGGCATGGGCCTCGGCCACCGCAGCAAAGGCGCCCGAGGGATCCCGGCTGCCGTCCAGCGGCCAGGTCACGATCATCTCATCGCCGACATATTTGTGGATCACGCCGCGCCAACTCAGCACCGGCTCGGTGAGATCGGAGAAGAACCGGTTGAGCAGACGGTGGAAGGCCAGGTCGCCGATGCGTTCGGCGATGGCGGTCGATCCGCGCATGTCGAAGAAGACGAACAGGCGTTTTTCCCGGCGCGGATGGTGATAGCGGCCGCGCAGCACGTCGCGCAGCACGCCCGGCCCGAGCAACTGCGACATCTCCATCATGAACGAAAAGATCGTACTGAAGATCAGGGCGAAAGTGACCGTGATGATCGTTGTGCGGTTGAAGCCGGTGCCGGGATCGCCTTCGATCCGGAAGAGCTGCCCGCCCAGCCAGATGCTGCCCAGGATCACGACGGTGTAATAGGTCCCCTTGGTCAGGATCAGCCACAGGAAGGGCAGCCTGCGCAGTCGCGCGCGGCCGCTATTGACCAGGAAAATGTCGAACCAGCCGATCAGGCCACCGATCAGCAGGCCGGTGAATATGCCGCGCAGGATGCCGCGGATGACGTCCTCCAGCAGTTCATGCGGCTCGGCATAGGCCAGGATGTAGGTGATGACGCCGCCATAGATCGCGCCGGCAACGGCTGAAACCGCCAGCACATAGGCCAGGGTCTTCTGGTAGCGGCGCTGGAGATTGGGGGAGGTCATGTGGTGGTCGGGATCAGCAGAGGCACGGCATTGTCGGCCGCCGGGAGGGCCCCGGGAAACGGACAGAATTCTGGGTCGAAAATGAAAACGTCGCGGTGATGGCGGTCACTGCGACGTCGGAAGGCGGAGACCGGATATCGATCAGGCGTCCGGCGAGACGACCGAACAGGTCATCTTTTCGCGCTTGAGCTGTTCGCAGGCCTGGCGCGCGCTGGTCTGAGTCAGACCGGTCAGGCGGGCGCGATAGAGTGTCATCCTGCCCGCGTCGACGGCATCGACGAGCGGCTCGGCGGCGGGCAGCTTGCCGCGGACCCGGTCGAGCAGCTTCTCGGCGGCGGCGGCCTGCTTGAAGGCGCCGAGCTGCACCGCCCATTCGCCGGCGGGAGCTGTAGCGCTGGCAGCAGCATCACGCGGAGCAGCGGCCTGGGTCGCCTTCTTGATCTGTTTGGCCTTGGCCGGGCTCGGCGCGGTCGTGGCAGCCTCGGCATCGGAAATCAGGCTCAGGCCCTGACGCGACTTCTGCGGGGCTTCCACCATCAGCAGCGGGGCATCGGTGCCGTTGCGGTCATCGATCTTGTCGAAGCCGATATCCAGCAGCTGGATCATGCGATTGTCGCGGGCGGTCACGCTGGTGCCGCCGAACACAACCGCCACGACCCGGCGGCCGTCACGTTTGGCCGAGGCCACCAGGTTGAAACCCGAGGCAGCGATGAAGCCGGTCTTGATGCCGTCGGCGCCTTCATAGCGCGCCAGCACATGATTGTGATTGCGGATCACCGCATCCTGCCATTCGAACTGGGCCGTGGAGAAATAGCTGTAGTAGTTCTGGTGGTTCTTGATCAGAGCGATGCCCAGGATGGCCATGTCGCGGGCAGTGCTTTTTTGCTTGGTATTGGGCAGGCCCGAGGCGTTCTGGAATACGGTGCTGTTCATGCCGAGCTGATGCGCCCGGCGGGTCATCATGACGGCGAACTGCTTCTCGCTGCCGCCAATGGCTTCACCCAGCACGGCGGCGGCATTGTTGGCAGATTTGGTAATTGAGGCCAGAATGGCATCGCGCACGGTGATGGTCTGGCCGGCCCGCAGGGCGATCCCGTAGGGCTGGGCGGCGGCATGCTTGGACACGGTCAGGCGCTGGTCCATTTTCAGCCGTCCGTCCTTCAGGGCATCGAAGGCCATATACAGCGTCATCATCTTGGTCAGCGACGCCGGGTAGCGCGAGGCATCGGGCTCCTGGGCGTGCAGCACCCGGCCGGTATTGGCATCGACCACGATGGCGGAATAGGGACCGGCTTCGGCCGGGGCAGCGGCGAAGACCAGGAAGAGGAAAGTGAAACAGATTGTTACAATGGCCGGCAGAATCCGCCCCTTGGCCAAATCACTTCGCATCATTATGCCTTACCTCGGTTTCCCTAACGACGGGTAACGACCGGGTGCCCCCCAGGCCGCGAATCGGGAGAAGAATATTAACCAGACCTACCCCTTGTCCAGCGCAATGTTCACTAACAAATTGAATCTGCATGGATTCACCGGGTCCCCATGGGCCGGAAACGCAGGAAAACCCAGACTATGGCAAAGAGCTTTAACAAAGTGTTGGCGGTTGCGATTGTATTCGGCCTGGCCGCCGGCCTGACGGCCTGCGCCTCGCAGGGGCCGACCGACAACCCGATCCGGCGCAATCTGACCTGGGATCGGTATGTCGGCGGCGATGACATGGCCCGGTCCTGCGCCGCGGGTCAGCCGGCCCGTTACAGGCTGGTCTACAACGCCCGCCAGAATGATCAGCAGCGCAGTTATGACATCTCGGCCCAGCCGGATGGCGGCGCCATGATGGAGGCCCGGGTGCTGGGGCGGGGCTATCTCAACACCATCCTGCTGAGCGATCCGCTGAAGCCCTGGAACGGCGAGCAGGCGCTCTACCGGCTGACCCCGGCGGAATTCACGCAGCTGAAGGCCGCCATTACGGCCACCGGTTTCGAGGCCCCGGCGCCGGAGGGGACGTTCCTGCGCGGCGACAGTTTCTACTGGGCCGCCAGCGCCTGCCGGGACGGGCAGTTCCATTTCCATGCCTGGGTCTGGCCGTCACCGGAATTCGACCGCATGGCGGTGCCGCTGCTCCGTGCCCTGGCGCCGTTCGACAAAACGGCCGAGAAGCCGATCGAGCCTTATGAGGTGCCGCTGCCGCCTTACAGCAGTTACCTCAGCCAGGGCGGCAACCAGCCAAACGCCATCCCGCACCGGTATATTGTCGGCAAGAACGGGCTGCGCTACAGCCAGGGCATCCTGTTCAACTGATCAAATTTTACGCTTTTCCGCCGATTCTGGTGCGCTGCACAAGATTTTTGTGCAGCGCACAATTTTTCCATTGACGACTCGGGGTTTCCCGCCTAGATTGAAGGTGTTGCAGCGCACCATTTGCGTGAATTTCCGCCGTCCCCGCCAAGGCGGGTCTGGCCCCGTTACAAACCCGGACACAGCAAGGACAGCACCCCATGGCTACCAAGAAGAAGATCGACGGAACCGAAACCGAAGCCCTGACCGCCAATCCGTTCGAAGCGGCGATTTTCGCTTCCAAGGAGCAGGTCGAAAAGGCGATCTCCGCCAGCACCGAAGCGCTGGAAAAGGCCTTCTCGATGAGCAAGGACCGTTTCGAAGACGCTGCCAAGATGGGCAAAGACCAGGTTGAAGCCTGCGTCACGGCCGGCAACGTTGCCACCAAGGGCTTTGAGACCATCAATGCCGAAGTGATGGCCTTCACCAAGACCCAGATCGAAGACCAGATTTCCGCCGCCAAGGCGATGATGGGCGCCAAGACCCTGCAGGAGCTGATCGAGCTGCAGAACGGCTTCGCCAAGAGCGCCTTCGAGGCCTACACCGCCCACACCACCAAGCTGAGCGAAGTGGCTACCAAGGTGGCGCAGGATGCCTTCGCCCCGATCAACGCCCAGGTCCAGGCCTCGGTCGAGAAGTTCGTCAAGCCGCTGGCTGCGTAATCAGCGGGTTGCCGCTGTCATAGTTTCCTCCCCAGCAGAGTATGATTGGAGCCCGGTTGAAAAACCGGGCTCTTTTTTTGTCCCAAGGCTACTGGTATTTTTAACCAGTGAGGCCATATCATCCGTCTGTGCACCAATTGTTTTCCGGTGCCGCTGTTGTTGCTGGGTCTGAGGCATGAGCGAACGGGATGGACGTGACGGGCGCGGGCGTACCGAGGTCGGCGTGGTCACCAAGACCCGGCCGAAGACGCAGAAGCCGCCCATGTACAAAGTGCTGCTGCTGAACGACGACTACACGCCGATGGAGTTCGTCGTGCATGTGCTCGAACGCTTTTTCAACAAGGCGGCCGAGGACGCAACCCGCATCATGTTGCATGTCCACCAGAAGGGCGTCGGCATCTGCGGCGTCTTTACCTACGAAGTGGCTGAGACCAAAGTAACCCAGGTGATTGATTTCGCGCGCCAGCATCAGCACCCGCTGCAATGCACCATGGAACGCGACTGAGGGAGGCTTCGTACGAATGGCATCTTTCTCCCGCACGCTTGAACAGACCCTGCATCGCGCCCTGTCGCTCGCCGGTGCCAAGAAGCATGAATTCGCCACGCTGGAACATCTGCTCTTCGCCCTGACCGAAGACCAGGATGCCATCGCGGTGCTGCGTGCCTGCAATGTCGATGTCGAAAAGCTGCGCCAGCGCGTCGGCACTTTCATCGACGAAGAGCTGCGCGGCCTGGTGGTCAGCATCCCGCAGGATGCCAAGCCGACGCTGAGTTTCCAGCGCGCCGTGCAGCGTGCCCTGTTCCATGTGCAGTCGTCTGGCCGCGAGGAAGTGACCGGCGCCAATGTGCTGGTGGCGATCTTCTCCGAACGCGAAAGCCATGCCGTGCATTTCCTGCAGGAGCAGGACATGACCCGCCTCGATGCCGTCAGCTATATCAGCCATGGCGTTGCCAAGGCGCCGGGCCGCGGCGACCGCCGGCCGGTGCGCGGTGCCGACAGCGATGTGGAGCAGCGTGCCGAGCGGGCCGACCGTGGCGAGCGCGACCGTGGTGCTGCCGACCGCAATGCCGGCAAGGACAAGGAGGCGCTCAGCGCCTACTGCGTCAATCTCAATGAGAAGGCCAAGGCCGGCAAGATCGACGCCCTGATCGGCCGCGAGGCCGAGATCGAGCGCACCATCCAGATCCTGTGCCGTCGCACCAAAAACAATCCGCTGTATGTCGGCGATCCGGGCGTGGGCAAGACCGCCATCGCCGAAGGCCTGGCGCGCCGCATCGTGCGCGGCGAGGTGCCGGAGATTCTCAAGGATTCCACCATCTACGCGCTCGATATGGGCAGCCTGCTGGCCGGCACGCGGTATCGCGGCGATTTCGAGGAACGCCTCAAGCAGGTGATGCAGGAGCTGGAAGGTCAGCCCGGCTCGATCCTGTTCATCGACGAGATGCATACCGTGATCGGCGCCGGCGCCACCTCTGGCGGTGCCATGGATGCCTCCAACCTGCTGAAGCCGGCGCTGGCTTCGGGTGCGCTGCGCTGCATCGGCTCGACGACGTACAAAGAGTTCAGGTCCTACATCGAGAAGGATCGCGCCCTGCTGCGCCGCTTCCAGAAAATCGATGTCAACGAGCCGTCGCCAGCCGATGCCGTCAAGATCCTGAAGGGTATCAAGGGCTATTACGAGCAGCATCACGGCGTGCGTTACACCGAGGATGCGATCAAGGCGGCCGTCGAACTGTCGGCGAAGTACATCAACGACCGCAAACTGCCCGACAAGGCGATCGACGTGATCGACGAAGTCGGCGCGGCCGAACTGATGAAGCCGGAAAGCAAGCGCCGCAAGACCATCGGCGTGAAGGAGATTGAGGCCATCGTCGCCAAGATCGCCCGCATCCCGCCCAAGTCGGTGTCGCGCGAGGACAAGGAATCGCTGCGCAATCTCGATGCCGAACTGAAGCGCGTGGTCTATGGCCAGGACCAGGCCATCGACGCTCTGTCCAGCGCGATCAAGCTGGCCCGGGCCGGCCTGCGCGAACCGGAGAAGCCGATCGGCAACTACCTGTTCTCGGGCCCCACCGGCGTCGGCAAGACCGAGGTGGCGCGCCAGCTTGCCCAGATCATGGGGGTCGAGCTGATCCGCTTCGACATGTCGGAATATATGGAACGCCACAGCGTGAGCCGTCTGATTGGCGCGCCGCCGGGCTATGTCGGCTTCGACCAGGGCGGCCTGCTGACCGATGCGGTCGACCAGCATCCGCATTGCGTGCTGCTGCTCGACGAGATCGAAAAGGCCCATGGCGACCTGTTCAACATCCTGTTGCAGGTGATGGACCACGGCAAGCTGACCGACAATAACGGCAAGCATGTCGACTTCCGCAATGTGGTCCTGATCATGACCACCAATGCCGGTGCGTCCGAGATGTCCAAGAATGCCATCGGCTTCGGTCGCGGCATGAAGGAAGGCGAGGACGAAGAGGCGATCAAGAAGATGTTCACGCCGGAATTCCGCAACCGTCTGGATGCGGTGATCCCCTTCGCGGCGCTGGCACCGGAAGTGATCAACAAGGTGGTCGACAAGTTCGTCGCCCAGCTCGAAGGCCAGCTGGCCGACCGCAACGTCACCATCGCGCTGACCGACGAGGCCCGCGCCTGGCTGGCCGAGCGCGGCTACGACAAGCTCTATGGCGCGCGTCCGCTCGGCCGGGTGATCCAGGAGCATATCAAGAAGCCGCTGGCCGACGAGCTGTTGTTCGGGCAGCTGGCCAAGGGTGGTCACGTCCAGGTCAAGGTCGAGGACGACAAGCTGACCTTCGAATTTACTGCTGAAAAGGGCGCCAAAGGCGGCGGCGGCACCGACGGCGCGCCGGACGGCAAGGTACCCGAATACGCGCATTAGGGCTGACGCCCGCGCCGGGCGTCATTCCAGTTTGCGCGCTTTCTTTTCCCAGTATTTGCGTTTGTCGGCGTCGGGCGGGATGCCGGAGCGGCCATCGGCATAGAGGCGGGCCAGATCCTGCATCGCCGCCACATAGCCGGCCCTGGCGGCGCGCTCCAGCCAGCGCAGTTCCTGGGCCGGATCTGCGGTCACGCCATCGCCGCTGCTGTAGCGGCTGGCAAGCACATACGCCTCCGCCGGATCGCCCAGCTCGGCGGCTTTGCGGCCGGCGCGCAGGGCCTGCTTCTGATCCTTCATATAACGATAGCAGTCGGCCAGCAGGGTCCAGGCCTTCAGGTTGCCCGGCTCATCGGCTACTGCCAGTTCCAGTTCCTGCGCGGCCTGCGGATATTCGTTGATCAGCGCGGCAAAGCCGGCAAAGCGGTAACGATAGGCCGCTGCGCCATTGGAGACCGCGACCGCATCGCGCAGGGCCTGCAGGCCCTCGGCGTAGAAGCCGCTGGCGAAATAGGCATGGCCGAGCAGGGCATGCAGTTCCGGGTCACGCGGGCTGGCGGCAATGGCTTTCTGGCAGGCTTTGGTCAGGCCGCGCTGCGCCTCCTCGCGGCAGAGCGCGGCATAATCTTCGGCTGCCGCGGGCAAAGTCAGCAGCAGGAACGGCAGCACCAGAAGCGGCCGGAGTTTCACGGCGCGTCCCTCATCACGGGGCGCGCCTAGAGCCTGGCCCTGATATCCGCCGCCTGCCTGGCGATGGCCTCGTGGTCGCCGGGTGCCAGGCTCCAGTTCAATTTCGCATTGTCGCCGAGCCGGCGCGGCAGCACATGGACGTGATAATGCGGCACCGATTGTGCCGCACCCGGGCCGTTGGCCTGCACGATGTTGATGCCGTCGTTGGTCACCGCGTCGGCCACGGCGACCGCGATCTTCCTGGCGGTGCGTGCCACGGCGGCAACGCTTTCGTCGCTGGCCTCGAACAGATTGGGGAAGTGGCCCTTGCTCAGCACCAGCGCATGGCCGTGATTGAACGGGTTGATATCCATGATGGCGAAGCTGAGATCGTCTTCGTAGAGTTTGAAGCTCGGGGCCTCGCCCCGGACGATCTTGCAGAAGATGCAGCCGCCGTCGTGCGGTAATCCCGCCATGTCCTGTTCCTCCCAGCCATTGCCCGATGTTATCCCGGGTCCGGGGGACAGACTATTCGCTTTCCTGAGGCTCCGTCACCTGACGAAAGGGTGAATGCTGGTCCAGTGCGGCAATCATGCCGGTCATGTAGGCGCGCTCTTCCTTCAGAAAGCGGGCGACGGCCTCCTGGAAGGCCGGCTCGGCCATCCAGTGCACCGAATGGATCGGCACGGGAAGGTAGCCGCGCGCCAGTTTATGCTCGCCCTGGGCGCCGGCCTCGACGCGGGCGAGGCCATGCGCAATCGCATAGTCGATGGCCTGGTAATAGCAGCATTCGAAATGCAGGCAGGGGTGATACTCGATGCAGCCCCAGTTGCGGCCATAGAGCGTATCGCGGCCCAGCATGTTCCAGGCGCCGGCGATCCAGTGCCCCTTGCGCCGCGCCATTACCAGCACGATACGGTCGGCCATCGTGGCATGGAGGCGGCGGAAGAAATCGCGGTTCAGATAGGGGCGGCCCCATTTGCGGCTGCCGGTATCCATGTAGAAGTCGAAAAACGCATCCCAGTGCTCATCGGTCAGCGCATCGCCCTGCAGGGCCTGGATCTCTATACCGGTCTCGATCGCCTCGCGGCGCTCCCTGCGGATGGCCTTGCGCTTGCGCGAGGCCAACTGCGCCAGAAATGCATCGAAATCGGCGTAAGAGTCGTTGTTCCAGTGAAACTGCTCGCCGATCCGCAGCAGCAGGCCATTGCCTTCGGCCCAGATGGCTTCGCGCTCGGTGAGGAAATTCACATGCAGCGACGACAGGCCATAGCGCGTGGCGATCTCGCGCGCACCTTGCAGCAGGGCTCCGGCCACGCTGGCGAAATCCTGCCCCGGCGCGACCAGAAACCGCGGTCCGGTGACAGGGGAGAAAGGCACGGCCGAGAGCAGCTTGGGGTAATACTGTCCGCCGGCACGGGCATAGCCTTCGGCCCAGCCGTGATCGAAGATGTATTCGCCCTGGCTGTGGCCCTTGATATAGAGCGGCAGCGCGCCGATGACGCAGCCCGCTTCATCCGCAGCCACCAGATGCGTGGGCTGCCAGCCGGTGCGCGGCGTGACGCAGCGCGATTGTTCCAGGGCATCGAGAAAGGCATGGGCGACAAAGGGATTCTCGTCGCCGGCGCAGCGGTCCCAGTCGGCCGCCGGCAGTTCGGCGATCTGCCCCAGCGCCCGAACCGTGATTTTTCTTGCTGCCCCCGCTGCGCGACCTGTCATGCCAATACAATCATGCCTGGGTCGACAAATCCTCGAAGATCACATTATCGGCATGGGCGGCGGCCCGGGCGCGTTCGGAAGGCGTGCGCACCGTCCAGCTCAGGATCGGCAGGCCGCGCCGCCGCGCTGCCGCGGTGATCTCCGACGGCAGGTCGCGCACGTCATAGGCGAGGAAATCAGGATTGCCGTAACCGGTCATCAGGGCGCGTTTCAGCTGCATCCGGGTAAACCAGTTAAGGCCCTTGGTCATATTGGCAAGGTCGGTCGAGATCTGTCCGCGCACGATCTGCGGCGCATGCTTCTCGAACCACTTCACGGTGCGGGGATTGAAGGACTGCACCACGAAAGGGCCGGGGTAATGCTGCAGCATGCGGGCGACGCTGGTTTCCAGCGGACCGACCGGCTCGCCCTTGTCCTTCTTGATCTCCACCACCAGCGGGACAGCACCCTGCACCAGGTCGAGCAGATCGCGGAAGCTCGGCACGGTTTCCGCGGTACCGAGCAGCGTGAGCGGCTTCAGATCGGCCAGCGGCATCCGGCAGACGATGCCATCGCGGCCGCAAAGCCGTTTGAGGTCGGGGTCATGGAACACCACCACCTGCTTGTCGCCGGTGATGCGCACATCGGTCTCGATGGCGTAGCCGGCTTCCATCGCCTTGCGGAAAGCGAGCAGCGAATTCTCCGGCACGCCCTTGGCGATGTCATGCAGGCCGCGGTGCGCCACCGGCGTTTTGGTCAGCCATTTCGGGGTATCCATGCGTGGCATGCGATGCTCTCAATGCAGAAGAAAAACGGCATCGGCCTCGAAGGCGATGTCGAAGGGAAGCGAAGGGGCTGCCGTCGTGGTCCGCGCCGGCCGGTTCTCGACGCCGAACAGATCGGTCAGCAGGTCGGTGGCGCCATTGGCGACCTTCTGCGCGTCGATGAAATCCGGCACCGTGTTGACCAGGCACAGCAGTTTGACGCAACAGGCAATGCGGTCAAGGTCACCGCCGCAGGCCACCTCCATATGGGCCAAAAGATTCAGCGCAGTGAGTCGTGCCGCGGCATAACCCTGCTCGAAGCTGAGTTCGCGCCCGACTTTGCCGCGATAGCGAATCTCCGGCCCCCAGGTCGGGCCGACACCGGCGACATGCACCAGCTTGCCGACGGTGACGAAACCGACATAGGTCGCCACCGGCGGCGGCGCCGGCGGCAGGCTCAGGCCGCTGGCATGCAGCCGGGCGGCGACCATACCGTTCATCGGCTCAGGCGATCTCGAAGATGGCGTCGACTTCCACGGCCACGCCGCGCGGCAGCGACACGGCGCCGACGGCAAAGCGCGCATGCTTGCCGGCATCGCCGAACACTTCCACCATCAGATCGGAGGCCCCGTTGATCACCTGCGGGTGGTCGATGAAGTCGGGCGTGCAGTTGACGAAACCGCCAACCTTCACGCAGCGCCTGATGCGGTCGAGGCTGCCGCCCAGGGCGTTGCGGGCCTGCGAAATAATATTGAGGCCGCACAGGCGTGCCGCCTGCTTGCCGGTTTCCACGTCGAGGCCGGCACCCAGCTTGCCGATATGGCGCACCTCGCCGTTGAAGATGGTGATCTGGCCGGCCACGAACAGCAGGTTGCCGGCGATCACGGTCGGCACGTAATTGGCCGCCGGCGCGGCAGGATTGGGCAGGTCGATCTTGAGGGCGGCGAGGCGGGCGTCGTGGCTCATGGTGGCAGTCCTTGGCGCTATCCTGGGGTGGAGCAGTACGGATGATACTGTCTAGCCCGGATGGCGCGCGGCTGGCAACGCGCAGCGGTCGTCGAGGAGGGGTCAGTCGCGGCGGCGATCCTGCTTGCGCAGGTACATGGCACGGTCGCCTTCGCGCAGCAGGGTCTGCAATTCGGTATTGCCGTCGTAACCGGCAAGGCCGTAGCTGATGCCGACCGGGATCAGGGCATCGCCGAAGCGCAGCGGCTGCCGTTCCACGCGCATGGCCAGCTCGGCCAGACGGGTTTCCGCCTGTTCGCGGGCCGCGCCGGGCATGGCCAGCACGAACTCGTCGCCATGCAGACGGGCGAGGCAATCGGTGGTGCGGGCGATCGGGTGCAGGCGCAGCGCGATCTGACACAGCACCGCATCGCCGGCGGCATGGCCGTGACGGTCGTTGATAGCCTTGAAACGGTCGAGATCAAGGAAGGCCAGCGTGCCGCCATGGCCGTCGCGGCGGGCGCGGGCCAGGTCGCTGGTCATGAAGCTTTCGAAGGCGCGGCGGTTCGGCAGGCCGGTCAGTTCGTCAGTGGTGGAAAGGGCTTCCAGCTCGGCGATGCGGTCGGCCTGGTCGATCAGTTGCTGTTCGCTCTCGGCCGCTGCCGTGAGAATCTGCTCAACCAGATTGCGCTTGAGCGGATCGGGGTCGCGCCGAAGCGCCAGCCGCAGCCGCAGCACCAGGCTGGCAAAACCAGCCGATTGGCCGGCAGACTGAGCGGTGCTGTTGGCCTGCCCGGCGGAAGCCGGAAGGGTCCAGTTTGGCAGCGGTGTATCGTTAGCGGGCATCATGGCAATCATTCCTCGCCTATGACTTAGCAAGGCATATGCCAGAGTATAAACGGCAGAAAACTGACAATATTGATAAAAGCCGGAGGCAGAAATTGCCGGCCTGCCGGGGATATTTATGGTTACCGGGATGGCCGAATCGCGGCAGCGCCGCTTTTACAGGGCATGCGGTGCCGGGCGGCCCTGCAGGACCGCATCGATATTATCCAGCGCCATGAAGCCCATCCGGTCGCGGGTTTCCACCGTGGCGCTGCCCAGATGCGGTAGCAGATAGGTATTGGGCAGGTCGAGATACGCGGTATTCAGCTGCGGCTCGCCGGCAAACACGTCCAGGCCGGCGGCGCGCAGCTTGCCGGATTTCAGTGCCGCGATCAGGGCGGCGTCATCGACCATGTCGCCGCGGGCGGTGTTCACCACGATGGCGCCGTCCGGCAGCCGGGCGATGGCGGCAGCGTTCAGGACATGGCGGGTCTCAGCCGAGGAAGGCGCGTTGATCGACAGGATGTCGCTGACCGCCAGCAGGCCGTCGAGGCTGTCGTGGAAGATCGCGCCCTGTTCCTCCCCGGCCGGCAGACGGCGGCGGTTGTGGTAATGGATGGTCAGGCCGAAGCCACGGGCGCGCTGCGCCACCGCCCGGCCGATCCGTCCCATGCCGAAAATGCCGAGCCGCCGGCCGCTGAAATCGACACCCAGCAGCATGGTCGAGGTCCAGCCGCTCCATTCGCCCCGGCGCACCATCTGCTGCGCCTCGTAGCCGCGCCGGGCGGCACCCAGCATCAGCAGCATGGCAATATTCGCCGTCGCCTCGGTCATGGCGCCGGGGGTGTTGGCGGCAACGATGCCGCGCGCGCGACAGGCAGCGACATCGATATGCTCATGCCCGACCGAGAAGGTGGAAACCGCTTTCACGCTGCCGGGCAGGCGTGCCACCAGCCCGGCGGTGATCTTCTCTGACGTGCAGATCAGCAGCGCATCGGCGCCCAGGGCACCGGCGGCCAGTTCGTCGGCCGTGTAAATCCGGTCGTCGGCATTGAGCCGGGCGTCGTAATCGCGCGCGGCACGGGCCTCCACGGCGGGAGGCAGCTTGCGGGTGACGAATACAACCGGCCGGGCCATGCAACCTCCAGCAAATGCCGAGTCCATCTTACACGGAGCGACCGGTTCCTTTCCATTCCGGCTAAGGCTATTCTGGGACACCGTTTTTTGCCCACCCCAGGTTCAGGCAGGTATAGCCGCAGGATGATGGCCCGGATTCGAGTATTCCCGCTGTATCGCGTGGCGCTGGTTCTGCTGCTGCTTGGCCTTGTTGCCGTGCCGGGTGGCAATTCCCATGCGGTCGACAGCGCCGAGAAGCAGGCCATTGCCCGCAATCTGGTCAGTCATCGCGCGCTCTACACCCTGTCGGTCGCCCGGCTCGATCCGCGCAATTACCGCAGCGGCATCGCCGGCGGCCTCAGCCTGGAATTCGTGCATGCCTGCGACGGCTACGTGTTGAACCAGCGCTTCGTGATCGAAACCACCACCGATGATGGCTCGATCCTCAACAACATGGTGCTGAATTCCTGGGAAGCGCTCGATGGCAAGAGCTTCCGCTTCAAGATGCGGGACGAAGTCAACGGCGATGTCGAGCAGGAGCTGAATGGCGAAGGTAAAATGAACAGCCATGGCGGCAATGTGCATTTCACGCTGCCTGAGGATACCGACCTGGCTCTGCCGCCGATGACGCTGTTTCCCACCGAACATACCGTGAGCCTGCTGGCGCTGGCGCGCAGCGGCGGCAACTGGTTGCAGGCCAGCGTCTATGATGGCGCCTCGGCCGATGCATATAGCGAAGTAGGCGGTTTTATCGGCAGCGAATTGCCGGTGGAAACCGGCACCAATGAGATTGTGGCGCCGCTGAAGGGCCAGCGTTCATGGCGCATCCGGCTGGCCTATTTCACCTCGGACAAGACGCAGGACACCCCCGATTACGAGATCGCCTATCGCCTGTATGAAAACGGCGTGGCCGACGATATCGTCTTCGATTACGGCGACTATGCGATCCGCGCCACACTGAAGCTGCTGGAACTCAAACCGCGCGACGCCTGCTAGCCCTATTCAGGCGGCCACAACCAGGCTGCACCGCGCACGCCGGAACTGTCGCCATGCCGGTTCTTCACCAGCGGGGTGCTGACGGTATCGGAAAACACAAAGGCGCCCCAGAGTTTCGGCACATTGCGATAGAGCCTCTCGAGATTCGACAGGCCGCCGCCCAGCACCACGACATCGGGATCGACCACGTTCAGGATGGTGGCCAGGCCGCGCGCCAGCCGGTGTTCGTAGCGCTGCAACGCCGCTTCGGCCTGCGCATCGCCGGCCTCGGATGCCGCAACGATTGCGGCACCGTTCAGGTCACGGCCGGTCTGCTCGCGGAAATCGCGTTCCAGACCGGTGCCGGACAGGAAGGTCTCCTGGCAGCCGCGCTTGCCGCAATAGCAAAGCGGACCAGGCAGTTCGTCGGGTTGCGGCCAGGGCAGGGGATTATGGCCCCATTCGCCGGCAATCGCATTCGGCCCGGTCAGCGCACGGCCATCGACAACGATGCCCGAGCCGCAGCCGGTGCCGAGGATGGCGCCGAAGACCACGGCATGGCCGGCGCCTGCGCCATCGCTGGCTTCCGACAGCGCGAAACAGTTGGCGTCATTGGCCAGCCGTACCGGCCGTCCGGTCGCGTCTGCCAGATCGCGGTCGAGCGGATGACCGATCAGCCAGACCGAATTGGCATTCTTGATCAGGCCGGTGGCTGGCGAAATCGTGCCGGGAATGCCGACGCCGATCGGTCCGGTGGCGCCGGCTTCGCTTTGCACGGCCTGCGCCAGATCGCGGAGCGCAGTGAGTGTCGCGGCATAGTCGCCGCGCGGCGCCGGCACGCGACGGCGTGCGCGGATCGCGCCATCACGGTCGAGTGCGATGGCTTCGATTTTTGTGCCGCCCAGATCGATGCCGATACGCATGGCGCTTCCGGTCACGTTTGCGTCAACAGGGCCTGGATATGCTGCTGCATATCGGGCCAGGTTTCGGCGCGGTGGTGGCAGTCGGGCGCCGGTCCGAGCAGGGCAGCGAGGCGCGTATCGGCAATGTAATGCAGGCGGTGGGTGGCCGGCGCCAGCTCGGCCACGGATTTGTGATTGTGCGGAATGTCGTCGATGAAGACTGCCGGAGCCATTACCTGCCGCAGCAGCACGGCCACTGCCGGGCCTTTCGGGCCGGTATTGGCGATCAGCGGAAAATCCATGCCGTGGCGGGCCAGCGCACGAAGGCGTGCGGCGCGTGCCGGCATCGGCACATTGCTGAGCACCACAACCTGCGCGGTTTCGCTCAGGACGGCCAGGGCCTGCGCGGCGCCATCCACAGGTTCCAGCTCCTCCGTTGCCTCGGCAAAGAAGCGCTGCAGCAGGGGGTGGAGGATTTCCGCTGCGACAGGGGCGTTATCCGCGCGCTGGCGGATATTGCCGTGCAGGGCATAGGAGGCCCAGTCGAAGTAGAGATTGCGGCTTTCCAGGAAGCGTTCGAGGCCGCGCATGAAGTAGAACAGCACCTCGTCGGCATCGACAATCAGCAGGGGACGGCCTCGTCTCAGGGCAAGGGCGGCCAGTTGCTCGGCTACCGGGGCGGGAAGCGCAGTCGGATCAGGGGATTTGGGGCTCATCTGGTGCTGGAATGTCATGGTAAACGGCTTGGCCCGGCCGATAGGGGGTGCTACAAAATACTGGATACGCAGGGAAAACGGCGCGTACGGCCGCAGATACTATCCGGGGATGGGGGCTGATGAGCAAGACTGTACTGATCGTCGAGGACAACGAGCTCAATATGAAGTTGTTCCACGACCTGCTGGATGCCCATGGCTACCAGACCCTGCAGACCAAGGATGGCATGGAAGCCCTGGCCATGGTGCGCAAGCACCGGCCGGACCTGATCCTGATGGACATCCAGTTGCCGGAGGTCTCCGGCCTGGAAGTGATCAAGTGGATCAAGGAAGACGATAACCTGCGCAGCATCCCGGTCGTTGCCGTGACGGCCTTCGCCATGAAGGGCGATGAGGAAAAGATGCGCGAAGGCGGCTGTGACGCCTATATTGCCAAGCCTATCTCGGTGGGCAAATTCATCGAGACGGTGAAGCAGTTTCTTGAGCCCAAGGCCTAAGCTCTAGCATCCGAGTGATCCGATGACCGCGCGCATTCTGGTCGTCGACGACATCCGCACCAACATCAAGGTGCTGGAAGCAAAGCTGACCAGTGAATACTACGAGGTGATCTCCGCCAGTAGCGGGCCGGAGGCGCTTGAAGCAGCCGTAAACCTGAAGCCTGACCTGATCCTGCTCGACGTGATGATGCCGGGCATGGACGGGTTTGAGGTTTGCCGCCGCCTGAAAGGCGACCCTGACACCGCACATATCCCGGTGATCATGGTGACGGCTCTGGGCGACCCCGAGGATCGCGTGCAGGGCCTGAGCGCCGGCGCCGACGACTTCCTCACCAAGCCGGTAGACGATATCGCGATGTTTGCGCGTGTGCGCTCGCTGCTGCGCGTGAAGCTCATGCTCGACGAACTGCGCATGCGTGAGCGCACCTCGGCCTCGCTGGGCGTGATTTCGCCGCCAGTACCAAGTCTGGATGAGGACTATGCCGCAGCGCAGATCCTGCTGGTGGAAGACAATCCGCGCGACCAGTTGCGCCTGCAGCGCATGATCGAAGGCCAGTTCCGTACCGAGATGACCGCCGATGGTCTCGAAGCGCTGCATCGTGCCCGCCAGGTCGAATATGACTCCGTCGTGGTCAGCCTGGGCCTGCAGAATCCAGATGGCCTGCGGCTCTGCTCGCAGTTCCGCACCACCGAGGAAACGCGCAATGTGCCGATCCTGCTGCTGGTGGGGCCGGACGACCAGAAGCAGCTGGTGAAGGGCCTGGAAATCGGCGTCACCGACTATGTAGTGCGGCCGATCGACCGCAACGAATTCATCGCCCGTCTGCGCGCCCAGGTGCGCCGCAAACGCTACCAGGATCGCCTGCGCCTGCATTACCAGCAGAGCATGGAGATGGCGGTCACCGATCCGCTCACCGGGCTCTACAATCGCCGCTACATGGCCTCGCATCTGGCCACCCTGCTGGCGCAGAGCGCCAGCCAGCATGGTACGGCCGTGGCGATCCTCGATCTCGACTACTTCAAGAAGGTGAACGATACCCACGGCCATCCGGTGGGCGACGAGGTATTGCGCGAAGTGGGCAACCGCATCGTGCGCAACATCCGCGGCATCGATATGGCATGCCGTTTCGGCGGCGAAGAATTCGTCGTGCTGATGCCCGATACTGACCTGGAATCCTCGGAGGTGGTGGCCAATCGCCTGCTGCAGGCGATCGGCGGCAAGCCGGTGACGACGCGCGCCGGCGACCTGACGGTGACCTGCTCGATCGGCTGCACCTCGTCGCAGGGCGGCGATACCGCCGACAGCCTGCTCAAGCGCGCCGACGATGCGATGTACGAGGCCAAGAACGGCGGTCGCAACCGGATCATTTACCGGACGGCATCCTGATCCTGAGCGGATAGCCAAAACGAAAAGCCCCGCTTTCGAGCGGGGCTTTTTAGTGTCTGCAGCCTGGCGACGGAATGCCGGCGCGGGAAACCTTACTTGATCTTGGTTTCCTTGAATTCGACATGCTTGCGCGCGACCGGGTCGTACTTCTTGAACGACAACTTCTCGGTCTTGGTGCGCGGGTTCTTCTTGGTCACGTAGAAGAAGCCGGTATCGGCGGTGCTCAGAAGCTTGATCTTGAGGGTAGTCGGCTTGGCCATGACTCGGTTCCAAAAATGCGTGCGGCTGGGATTGGCGGCGCAGCATAGGGATTCGCCCCGGGATGTCAACGCTTAAGGATTATGCCAGCGGATCATGGGTTTACCCCGGCGATAGCGCCAGAACGCCGCTTGTTCCGGAGTGAGGCTGGGGCCGAGTTGCCCGACCAGCCGGACGACGAACTCGGTGATGTCGGCCAGTGGCAGCCGCAGGGCGGCTTCCAGCGGCCGGAAGGCCAGATCGAGCAGTTCGCCCGAGCCGCCCAGGCTGAGCGGCAGGCCGCTGACATCCTGCAGGAAAAACCGGGCATGGAAGCGGATCGGGCTTTCGGCCGGGGTGATCGCCCGGCAAAGGTAGTGCAGGCCTGAAAGGTCTGGCCGCAGCCGCCCGTTTTCGAGCGCGCCGAGCAGGATCCCGGTTTCCTCCCAGGTTTCCCGCACGGCAGCAATCGCGAGGGCTTCGAAGTGGGGTTTACTAATGAAATTTAATGGTTTGAGCGGGATTTCTGATTTATCGGATAAATCGACCCGACCACCCGGAAAGGCATAAACGTTGGGCAGGAAGCGGTGTTTGCCGGCCCGGCGGCCAAGCAACACTTCCGGTCCCGCCGCCGTCTGCCGCACCAGCACCAGGCTGGCGGCATCCCTGGCTTTCACAGCGGACTTCACAGGCGGCGTCACTCCCAGTCCACCTGCCGTTCGCCCCGGAGCATGCGATGGAAGGGCACGCGCTGGGCCGGGTCACCGGCCTGTGCCGCGTTGAGCCAGTGCTCCAGATTGGCGATCACATACTGGGTGATGCCGGGCAGTGGCAGGCCCTCGGTATCGGCCTGGGTCACCCAGCTCAGCTTGTCGAGTTCGGCCGAGGGAACCAGATCGCCGCTTGCCAGCTCGGCCGGGGCGGCAAAAAAGCGGGCATCGAAGCGGCGCGGCCGGCCCGGCGGCGTGATGGCCCGGCAGATGTACAGGAGGGCTGAAGGATCGGGGGCCAGCCCGCCGGCGCAGAAAGCGGCCCAGCTGGGCGGCGGCGCCTTTGTGTGCTGGGCCGGCCCGGCGATGCGCAGGCCGCTTTCCTCAAAGGTCTCGCGGATCGCCGCCAGGGCCAGCGCGAGGGCCTTGCGTGGGCCGGTGCCCTTGCAGCGGCCGAGCCGCGCCGTGCTGACCGGGTTGAGGGCAACCGAGGGGCGGATGCGGTAATCGTTGAGATCGAGGCGGCCGCCGGGAAACACATAGCGGTTCGGCATGAAGGCGCTGGCGCCGTGGCGCTCGCCCATCAGCACTTCCAGCTTGCCCGCGCGCCGGCGCCAGAGCACCAGCGTGGCAGCATCCCTGATCGGTTGAGGCAGCTTTTTGGCAGGGGGCGATTCGGCGTTTCCCATCGACCCAGTATAGGACAAATACGCCTAATGCGGCTCGCTGCCAAAACCGTGCATGCGCCGGGCCCATTGCAGGCCGATCAGCACGCCCTTGATGCGCGGCAGCAGCCACAGGCAGAGCAGCACCGTCAGCGGCAGCCACAGCACCATATGCAGCCATTCCGGCGGCGAGAAATGCTGTTCCAGCATCAGCATCAGCGGCACGATCACATGCGCCACGATCAGGATGGTGAAATAGGGCGGTGCATCGTCGGCACGGTGGCCGGCCAGTTCCAGGCCGCAGGAGGCACAGGCCTCGTTGACTTTCAGATAACGGCCATACATACGGCCGGTGCCGCAGCGCGGGCAGCGCTGGCGCCAGCCGCGCCACATCGCCTCGCCGGTCGGACGTTCCGTCAGATCGTCGAGGCTGGAGGGGATCACAGCCAGCCTTTTCGCCGGAACCACCAGTAGGGCAGGATGGCGGATGCGATCATCATCAGGATGGCGAGCGGGTAGCCGACCGGCCAGCTCAGCTCCGGCATATGCTGGAAATTCATGCCATAGATGCTGGCAATCAGCGTCGGCGGCAGGAATACGGTGGCGGCCACCGAGAAGATCTTGATGATCTTGGTCTGCTGGATGTTGATCAGGCCCAGCGTCGCATCGAGCAGGAAATTGCCCTTATGCGCCAGGAAGGCGGCCTGCTCGTTCAGCGACTGCACGTCGCGCGCCAGCGTCTTCAGCCAGGTGCGGCTTTCCTTGGTGCCGCGCTGCTCCGCCATGGTCAGGGTCAGGAAGGCGATCAGGCGGGTCAGCGACAGCAGGCTGTCGCGGATGCGCGAATTCAGATCCTCGATATGACCGAGCTTGCGCACCACGTCTTCCAGATCGGATTCATCGTCGGGCTGGGTATCGGGCGTCTTGTCGTAGCCGAAGATGTTGCGCGAAATCGTGTCGAGGTCCTTGCTGCCGATCTCGAGCACATCGGCGGCGCGATCGATCACGGCATCGAGGATGCCGCACAGCGCGGCATCGGGCGAGGCGAGCAGGGCGGGCTGGCGCTGGGCGCGGGCCACGAACTGGCGGAAGGATTGCGGATCGGCATAGCGCAGCGTCACGGTGGCGCGCGGCGTGCGCATGAAGGTGACGGCCGTGGTCCGCGGCTGCGGCGTCTCGGCATGATACAGGATATTCGCCGTCATGAAGCTGGCATCGCCCTCGCGGTACAGACGGCTGGAGATTTCGATCTCCTGCATCTCCTCGCGCGTCGGCACTTCGATGCCGAGCAGGGTTTCGATGGCCTTCTCCTCGGCCTGGCTCGGTTCGAGCAGGTCGATCCACACGACGCCTTCGGGCAGGGTCGAGGTGGGGGTAAGCTCGATACGTTGCAGCTGGCCGCCTTGCGGCAGGTAGGCAGTGATCATGCTGGCCGTCCCTGATAGTCCGGCGCTGCCCCGGCGGTGCAGCGCGGCGCCCTTGTAGCCCCGGAAGCCGGGCCTGGGAAGCCCTGAAACTCACCTGCGGCGATTTTACCTCAGATGATACTGCCTGCGGGATACGGCCGTTTTATGGCGATACCGGTGTGGCCCTGGGCAGGGCCATGCCGCGGGCCTGCATGACAGCGCGCAAGCGGTCGGGATAGTCAGAGATCAGGCCATCGACCTGCATGGCGATCAGCTGCTCCATCATGGCCGGATCATTCACCGTCCAGGGGATGACCTGCAGGCCCAGTTGCCGCGCCTCAGTCACCAGGGCCGGTGTGACATTGCGCCAGAACGGCGACCAGACCTGGCCACCGGCGGCTTTGATAAGGGCCGGCGTGGAAGTGAAATCATCGGCATCCAACCCGCCGAGCCAGGGGCTGGCATCGGGCCGGCCGCGCTGCACATTGTCGCTGCCGGTGCCTTCGATGGTGAGATGCACGCGCGGGATCTCCGGGGCCAGCTTCGCGGCTTCCTTCAGCGTGCGCCAGTCGAAGGACTGGATGCTGCTGCGATGGCCGAGGCCGGCCTGACGAATCGCCTGTACAAGGGCCTGGGCGAGCTGTGCAGGGGGTGCGCTCTCGTCGGGTTTCAGCGGACTGAGCTTGGTCTCGATATTGAAACGCACATCCGCGTTGCCGCTTTTCGCCGCCAGGGCGAAGACCTGTTCCAGCAGCGGCATGCGCGTACCGTCGACCGGCTTCTGTTCGGGATAGGTCTGGCCGTAACGGCTGGCCGGATCGAGACGACCGACGTCGTAGCGCTGCAGCGCATCCAGCGTGCTGTGCCAGATTGCCGGGCCGGGAGCGGCGATCCACTTGCCGTCCAGCCGTGCCAGATGCGGCAGCAGCACCGGGTCATGGCCGACCACCAGCCTGCCGTCGCGGCTCAGGTTGACATCGAATTCCAGTGTGGTGACGCCCAGCGTCAGCGCCGTGGCGAAAGCGGGCAGGGTGTTTTCCGGCGCCAGGCCGCGGGCGCCGCGATGGCCCTGCAGGTCGAAAGCGAAGGCGGGACCTGCCGCCAGCATGAGAGCCATCGTCAGGATCGCGGATTTCATTTCCGCTTCTTGCTCCGATGCTTCGACCATGGTGCGCGATTGGTCGGCTTCTTGATGGTGGGTTTGCCACCAGTGCCGCCGCGTCGTGTGTTGGTGCTGGCGCCATCGCCGCCCATGATCTCGAAGCGCAGGCCGCCGGTCACCGGCGTGGCCTCGGCCAGCCGCACGGTGACGCCATCGCCAAGCCGGAACCGCTTGTGGCCGCGCTTGCCGACCAGCGCGCGATGCGCCTCGTCATGCTCGTAAAAATCGTCGCCCAGGGTGGAAATCGGCACGAAGCCATCGGCGCCGGTCTCATCCAGTTCGACAAAAAGCCCGAAGCGGGTGACGCCGGTGATGCGGCCGTCGAATTGGGCACCGACATGCTCGGACATGAAGGCGGCGACGAAACGGTCCATCGCGTCGCGTTCGGCCTGCATCGAGCGCCGCTCGGTCAGCGAGATATGCTCGGCGATATTTTCGAAATCCACATCGTCTGCCGGCGGCAGGCCGTCGTCGCCCAGGCCGAGGCCGCGGATCAGCGCGCGATGCACCAGCACGTCGGCATAGCGGCGGATCGGCGAGGTGAAGTGGGCGTATTTGTGCAGGTTGAGGCCGAAATGCCCCTTGTTGTCGGGCGAGTAGGTGGCCTGCATCTGGCTGCGCAGCACCACCTCATTGATCAGGCGCTCATGCTCGCTGCCTTTGGCAGCTTCCAGGATCGCATTGAAATGCATCGGCCGCAGGCCCTGGCCCTTGGCCAGTTTGTAATCCAGCGTGTTGAGGAATTTGCGAAGCGAGTCGATCTTCTCGTCCGATGGCTGCTCGTGCACGCGGTACATGCAGGGCTGCCTGCGCTTTTCCAGCTCTTCCGCTGCGGCCACATTGGCCGCGATCATGAAATCCTCGATCACCTGATGGCTCAGCATATGATCGCGCGGTTTGATGGCCGCGATATGACCGTTCTTGCCCATCACGACGCGGCGTTCCGGCGCGTTGATCGCCAGCGGCTGACGCGCCTCGCGGGCCTTGTTCACAGCAGCATGGCAGGCATAGAGCGGCTTCAGCACGGTTTCGAGGAAGGGAGCGGCGGTTTCATCGGGCTCGCCATCGATCGCCTGCTGCACCTGGCGGTAATTCAGGCCGGCGGCGCAGCGCATCAGGCCGCGCACGAATTTGTGCCGCCGCTTGTTGCCATCGGCATCGAACCACAGATGCACGGCCAGGCAGGCGCGGTCCTTGTGTTCGACCAGCGAACACAGGTCGGCCGACAGCGCCTCGGGCAGCATCGGCACCACGCGGTCGGGGAAATAGGTGGAGTTGCCGCGTTGGCGCGCATCATGATCCAGCGCGCCGCCCGGTGTCACGTAATGCGCCACATCGGCGATGGCGACGATGGCATGCCAGCCGCCTTTATTGCTCGGGTCTTCGTCGGGTTCGGCGAATACCGCATCGTCATGGTCGCGGGCATCTTCCGGATCTATGGTGATCAGCGGAATCGGGCGCAAGTCTTCGCGCTGGCCAAGATGGACCGGCTTGGCTTTCTCGGCATCGTGGAGCGCGGCTTCGGTGAATTTGGTCGGGATGCCGAGGCTGAAGATCGGGATCAGGCTCAGCGCTTTGGGATCGGTGCTGCTGCCGATCACCTCGATCACTTTCGCCGTCTTCAGGCCGAAGCGGCGACCCTGCATCGGTTGCGCCACCACGATCTCGCCGGGCTTGGCGTTGTTGCGGTGTTCCTGTGCGATCACGTATTCGTGGCGCACTTTCTTGTCGGTCGGCTGCAGGCGGCCTTCGCCGTCTTCGGTCTGGGCGTAGACGCCCAGCACCGGCTGTTCGTCTTTTTCCAGCCGTTTGATGACGCGGCCGACATAGCGGTTACGGCCGGCGCGGGTCACACGCGCCAGCACACGATCGCCGACGCCGACATCGGCCATCTCGCGCCGGCGTGCCTTGCCGCCGGTCTCGAAGATGATGCGCGGCGCCTCGCCGTCGCCGGTCCATTCCACCGGGCGCCCCATCAGGTCGCCATCGCGGTCGAGCTTGACCAGATCGACGAGAGTGACTTCCGGCAGGCTGTCCTTCGGCGCCATGCGCTTGCCATGGCCCTGGTTGATATCGCCTTCAGCTTTCAGTTCGCGCAGCAGGCCTTTCAGCGCGACGCGCAGCTCCGGGCCGACACCGAAGGCCTTGGCGATCTCGCGCTTGCCGACCATGCCGGGATTGTCGGCAATGTATTTCAGGATGTCCTGTTTGGACGGCAGGCCGGCGACGATTTTCTTCTTTGCCACGTCGCTTACGCCGCGGCGGCTTTCTTGGCTGCGGCCTTCTTTTTCGGAGCCGCTTTCTTCGCTGCCTTCTTGGCGACAGGCTTTTCAGCCCCTGACTTTTCAGCCCCTGACTTTTCAGCCTTGGGCGCCGCAGCCTTCTTCGCCTTTGGCGCGCTCTTGGGCGCAGCGGCTTTTTTCTTGCCCTTGCCGCCCTTCTTGGCGCGCGAGGCAATCGCCAGGATCGCCATATCCATGGTCACGGCATCGACCTCGGTGCCGCGCGGGATCGGCGCATTGGTGGCACCGTGCTTGATGTAGGGACCATAGCGGCCGTCGATCACCTGGATCGCCTCGCCGTCATCGGGATGCTTGCCCACTTCGCGCAGCACCTTCAGCTCGGCGCGCTGGCGCGGGCCTTTGCGGCGCGCATCGGCCTCGGCGATCTTCTGGACGGCATGGTTGATGCCGATTTCCAGCGCCTCCATGGCATCCTTCAGCTTGGTATAGGCGCCATCATGCAACAGGTAGGGTCCGAAACGGCCGAGGCCGGCGAGGATTTCCTTGCCGGTATCGGGATGCATGCCGACGACACGCGGCAGCGCCAGTAATTTCAGCGCCATTTCCAGCGTCACGTCTTCCAGTGTCACGCCCTTGGGCAGCGAGGCGCGCTTCGGCTTGGTCTTGGCCTTGCCTTCGCCTTCCGCTTCGCCGAGCTGCACATAGGGGCCGAACGGGCCCTGGCGCAGGGTGATCATCTGGCCGGTGGCCGGATCGGCACCGAGTTCCTGCGGGCCGGAGATGGCGATATCGCCGTGGCCGTTGCCACCGGCGCTCAGCGGCCGGGTGTAGCTGCATTCGGGATAGTCCGAGCAGCCGATGAAGGCGCCGGTACGGCCGGCCTTGATCGCCAGCTGGCCCTTGTTGCAGGCCGGGCAGAGACGGGCATCCTTGCCGTCTTCGCGCGCCGGAAAGAAATGATGCTCCAGCAGCGCGTTGATGGCATCCAGCACTTCGCCGCGCCGCCCCATCTTCTCGTCGATGCGGGTGACGGCATCCTTGACCGACGAGAAGTTCGGCTCCTTCGGATCGTGCTGGCTGAAATCCTGCCAGAAGTCGGTCAGCACCTTCTTCCAGTCGAGATTATGCTCGGCGATCTCGTCGAGCTTTTCTTCCAGCCCGGCGGTGAAGCTGTAGGCGAAATACTGTTCGAAGAAGCAGACCAGGAAGGCATAGGCCAGCCAGCCGGCATCTTCCGGCGTGAAGCGCTTGTTCTCCAGCTTGACGTAAGAGCGGGCCTTCAGGACTTCCAGGATGGCGGCATAGGTGGACGGCCGGCCGATGCCGAGCTCTTCCAGCTTGCGCACCAGGCTGGCTTCCGAATAGCGCGGCGGCGGCTCGGTGAAATGCTGTTCCGGCTTGACGCCTTCTTCCTTCATCGCCTCGCCGACGCTCATCTTCGGCAGGCGGGCGCCTTCCTCATCGTCGGCGGTCTTGTCGTCGACGCCTTCTTCGTAAAGTTTGAGGAAGCCGGGCGACAGCACCACGGTGCCGGTGACGCGGAACATGCCGGTCTTTTTGGCGTCCGCGATATCGACGGTGGTGCGTTCCAGTTCGGCGGATTCCATCTGGCTGGCGAGCGCACGCACCCAGATCAGTTCGTAGAGCTTGAGCTGGACTTCGTCGAGATAGCGCGCGACGGCTTTCGGCCGGCGGCGGAAATCGGTCGGGCGGATTGCCTCATGGGCTTCCTGCGCGTTCTTCTGCTTGGTCTTGTAGACGCGCCAGCTTTCCGGCACCGCTTCGCGGCCGAAATCCTCGGCGATCACGTCGCGGGCGGCCCGGATGGCTTCATCGGCCATGCTGACGCCGTCAGTACGCATATAGCTGATCAGGCCGGTGGTCTCGCCGCCGATGGTGACGCCTTCATACAGGCGCTGGGCAATCTGCATAGTCATCTGCGCCGAGAAACCGAGTTTGCGCGCGGCTTCCTGCTGCAGGGTCGAGGTGGTGAAGGGCGGCGAGGGATGGCGCTTGGCCGGCTTGATCGAGACGTCGGTGACGGCGTAGCTCAGCCCCGCCAGCTTGGCCACGGCAGCCTTGGCCGCCGCCTCATTGTTGATGTCGAACTTGTCGAGTTTCTTGCCGGCCAGCTCGACCAGGCGCGCGGTCACGGTCTGGTTCTGCGGGGTGCGGAAATCGGCGCCGATGGTCCAGTATTCCCGGGCGCGGAAGGCCTCGATCTCGGTCTCGCGCTCGCAGATCAGGCGCAAAGCCACCGACTGCACGCGGCCGGCCGACTTGGCCGACGGCAGCTTGCGCCACAGCACCGGCGAGAGGGTGAAGCCGACCAGGTAATCCAGCGCCCGGCGGGCCTGCTGGGCATTGACCAGGTCCATGTCGATGTCGCGCGGATGCGCCATCGCATCCAGCACGGCGGTCTTGGTGATCTCGTTGAACACCACCCGGCGCACGGTCTTGCTCTTCACGACCTTGCGGTTGTTCAGGGCTTCCAGCACATGCCAGGAGATCGCCTCGCCCTCGCGATCCGGATCGGTCGCCAGGATCAGGGTATCGGCATCCTTGAGCGCGCCGGCGATGGCGCGGATCGATTCCGAACCGCGGCCGGACATCTCATAATGCATCATGAAGTCTTTATCGGGCTCTACCGAGCCATCTTTGGCCGGCAGATCGCGGACATGGCCAAAGGAGGCCAGGACCGTATGGCCTGGGCCGAGATACTTCTCGATGGTCTTTGCCTTCGCCGGGCTCTCGACGACAACGACTTTCATAATGCTCGGTTTTCCAACAAAAATGACACTGACACACTTACCGGTTATGGGCCGGTTCTGGGCGGAGTCCCGAACGGCGCGGCAGGCGGAACATGGGCGATGGAATCCGCCTTGTCAAACCCGACCGGCGCGACATTCCATTAAGATATTGATTTTACGGAATTATTTACGACAGGCGGTCTTCCGGGGCCGGTTCCAGCGGGAAGGCGGCGACCAGCAGCATCTTCACTTCCGGGCCGCCGGCGGTCAGCGGCAGGGCCAGCCGTTCCCAGCTGCGCTCGACCTGCCAGGTGGAACGCTTGTCGCGCGAGGTGTAGTCGAAAGTGGCGGTGTAGCGGCGCGACATCGGGATGCCGCTATGCACCACGGCGTCATATTCGCTGCGCAGCAGGTCGGCCTGCTGGGCCGGCAGCTCGTTGACCCGCTTGCCGGTCATGTCGACCTTGAACTGGTTCACGAAGGTCGAGCCGTAGAGACGGTATAAATAGTCGCCGTCCTCCTTGCGCTCGACCAGCATCAGGTTGCCGAGCCAGGGTTTCATCTCGATCGGGTCGATATCGGCACGGTCGGGCAGGGCGCGGCCAGCACGCTTGCCGGCCCAGTAGGCATACAGGGCCCGGAGCGTCTCCAGCGTCAGTTGCGGCGCGCCTTCCAGCATCAGGCCCATGCGGCTGTTTCACTACCCCCCAATTTACCACTCTTAGTCGCGAAGACCCGGATGCCGACCCAACATCCGGTATGTTTCGCCGCAGGATACCGCAAAAGGCAGGGGTTGTCAGCCGGCGCGACACATGCGCAATACCGGATTTGCTAGGACTATGCGGATCAGATCGGATTGCCGCGTGCTGCCGGTCTTGGCGAAGACATGTTTCAGCTGGGTCTTCACCGTATGCAGGCTGAGCCCGGTCCGCAGGGCGTAGTCGTCAACATGTTCGCCGTCGAGCAGCGCGGCGGTCAGGCGGGCTTCAGCCGGCGTGAGGTGGAATTGTGCGATCAGCGAAGCTTCCGTCGGCGTGATGCGGTCGTCGGGGTTGTTCACGAAGATGATCGCGGCGGCTTTCAGCCGGTCGCTGCCCAGCCGGTCGCCTGGCGCCGGACAGACCAGCAGCGACAGCGGCAGGGCATCGCGTCGCGGCATCACCAGCATACCCGTATGCGACGACCGGCCGGAAAAACCGGCCACAGCCTCCCGAATCGTATGCTGCAGCACAAGGTTGCGGTCTGTGAACTGGGCGCGCAGGTGTCCATGGCTGACGGTGATGCCCTGGCCTTTCTGCAGCAGTCTTTCGGCGACGGTATTGGCGAACAGCAACCGGCCCGCCGCATCGACGACGATGACGCCGAGGCTGAGCGCTTCCAGTGCGGCGAGACTGATCTGCCCCTGGCATTCCAGACCACTCAGTTTGCGGTACATCTGCAGCGCGCGGGTCAGGTGCGGCAGCAGAAGGCCCATCGCCTCGCGGTCGGCAAGATCGTAGTTTTCGCTGCCATAGGCACGATGGATGCCGATACCGGCGATGGCGCTGCTGTCGACGGCCATCATCCCGCCGGTGAGATGGAATATCCCGACATGCTTCAGCCAGTCGGCGTAGTATTCCGAATTAAGCAGCTTGTTGTCGTCGACGATCTGGCTGCCGAGCAGCGGAACACCCACACCGATCTTCATCGCGCCTTCAACATACATATCCGATGCATGGAAATGCGCTTCGTAATCGGCGATTGCCTTGGTGTCATAATTGGCGGTGTTCGTGAGAACGACGGTCTGTCCGGCCGCCAGATCGCGCAGCTGGATGGCGCAGCTGCCGGAATGAAAGGCACGGGCGAGGTCGGCAGCCATGGTACGCCAGCCTTCCGGATTCAGCGCGGCTTCGTACAGGCCTTCCACCAACACAGAGAACTGACGTAACTCCATGCGTCCCCCAAACCGTCTGATGCGGTTCTTTCCTGCCACTGCCATCTAAACACGGCACGCCTGCTGCGTGTACATGAACTTTATGCCCATACCTCGTTCGGGCGATGCGCGGCTGCGTGCGCTCCGGCAGGCTGATCAGGCGGGTCATGCGCCGTCCACGGATGAATGGCGCGGACATAACGATCCATGATGGGGAGACAGCATTATGAAACTCGGTTTACTGATCGGCGCTGCGGCACTCGCACTGACCATGCAGGTGGCGCAGGCAGCGGAAAATCCTGCTGAAGTCGACGCCGTTGTCGCTGCCACCAAGGCGGCCGATCCGAATGTGTGCAAAGGCGGACCGGCTGGCATCACGTCAGCGGTTTCGGCCCAGGTACGGACCCTGGCCATGGCCGGAAAGATCAAGGGCAACCCACAGGCGGTGGGTGCCGAGGCGGGGCAGAAACTCGGCAAGAGCTGCATGGGTGGCTGAGACGGGGAACGCCCGGCCGGCTATGTCTGCCGGGCGTAATCCTGTCGCGAACACTGGCCCGACTGCTACCGGACACGCTAGCCTTGCCTGAGAAAATGGCAGGGAGCGAGTCGTCAGGATGGCCAGTACATCGAACAAAGTAGCCTTGGTCACCGGCGCGGCGCGCGGTCTGGGGCTGGCGGCAGCCACGAAATTCCTCGCTGAGGGCTGGCAGGTCGCCATGCTCGACATTCTGGGCGACACGGTGCGGACGGCGGCAGCATCGCTCGATCGACCGGGTATGACACTGACCCTGGAAGCCGATGTCTCCGATCCGGCTGCCGTGCAGCGGGCCGTGAAACAGGCGAAAGATCATTTCGGCCGCATCGATGCGCTGGTGAACAACGCCGGCATCGCCATCTTCAAGCCGATCCTGGAGGTGACGCTGGACGACTGGCAGCGCGTCATGGCGGTGAACCTGACCGGCCCTTTCCTGATGACCCAGGCGGTGGCGCCGGTCATGCGCGACCAGGGCGGCGGCGCCATCGTCAACATCACCTCGATCTCGGGGCTGCGTGCCTCGACCCTGCGGGTCGCCTATGGCACCAGCAAGGCCGGGCTGGCGCATCTGACCAAGCAGCAGGCGGCCGAACTCGGCCAGTATGGCATCCGGGTGAATGCGGTGGCGCCGGGCCCGGTCGATACCGCCATGGCGCTGGCGGTGCACACGCCGGAAATCCGCGCCGACTATCACGACCATATCCCGCTCAACCGCTACGGGCTGGAGACCGAACTGGCGAATGCGATCTGTTTTCTCTGCGGCGACCAGGCCGGCTATGTCACCGGGCAGGTGCTGTGCGTGGATGGCGGGTTTGATTCAACGGGCATTGGTCTGCCGACATTGCGTGGAGAACGGCGGAATGCGTGAAGTGTAGATTGATTATTAGGTTCGCCCGCAGCAGTGCTTGAACTTCTTGCCTGAGCCGCAGGGGCAGGGTTCGTTGCGGCCGGGCTTTTTCACCGGCTGAACATCGGTATCGCCATCGATATAGACCCAGCCGCCGTCTGTCGCGTCGCGGCGGAAGCGCGAGCGTTCGTGCAATGCGCGGGTCTGCCCTTGCGCCTGGAAGCGGGCGACGAATTCCACGATGCCGGTGCTGTCGTCCGTGCCGCCGGCTTCCGTATCGAGGATCTCCAGCCCGAGCCACTGCGTACTATTCATGCCGGCGCTGACATCGGCCGTATCGAAGCCGGCGCGCTGCTCGGGCGCCAGCGTGCGCGCCAGATGCGCCACATCGCCGCGCGCATAGGCCGTGTAGCGCGAGCGCATCAGCGCCAGCGCGGTGGGCGCCGGTGTGCCGGCCAGGATCGGGCCGCAGCAGGTCTCGAAGGGCTGGCCGGACTGGCAGGGGCAGGGAGCCAAATTACGCTGCCGGTTTCTCGTGCGTCTCGGCGGGCCGCGCGAATTGCGGGAAGTTCGGGTGCAGCGCCAGCGGGATCACGTCCACCTTGGTGAAGCAGGGATAGAGCGGCATCCCGCGCAGGGTGGTTGCCACCGCATCGGCATCGGGCAGGTTCCACAGCACAAAGGTGCCGAGCGCATTGGCGCGGCGCCAGATGCCAACGAGTTGCCGCTTGGCCAGCATCGCCTCGGACTCGCGCCATTCGGCCTGCACCAGTTCCTTGAACTTGTCGCCGGCGCGCAGGTATTCGATCCGCACGTCGCAGAGGAACAGGTTGCTGTCCGGCTTCGGCTTGGTATCCGGCTTCTCATGCTCTCTGGCGCCACGCGCGAATTGCGGAAAGTTCGGATGGCTGATCAGCGGCGTGACCTTCACATCGGTGAACCAGGGATAGAGCGGCATGGCGCGCACCTGGTTGCCCAGCGCCTCGTTGTTCGGCACATCAAGGATGAACATCGTGCCCATGCCATTGGCCTTGCGCCAGATGCCGACAAACTGGCCCTTCGCCAGCAGCCGCTCTTCCTCGTCCCATTCGGCGCGCACCAGCTGCTGCGCCTTGTCGCCCAGCGTGGTGAAATTGAAGGTGACGTCGATAAGAGCGAGCATTGTATTGTCCCTTGTCCTTTAGTTTTGTCATGCCCGGGCTTGACCCGGGCATCCACGCCTTTTCGCCGCAGCGATCAGGAGAACCCTAACACGTGGATGGCCGGGACAAGCCCGGCCATGACACTTGTGGGGCAATGAGATGCTCTCCTAATCCACGATCCGCTTTTTCACATAGCTGCCCGGTGCCGGCTCGATCACCTTCAGCTTGCCGTCGCCGGGCTTGCGTGCCGGCACCTTGTCGCCGGATTTTTCCGACAGCCAGGCATCCCAGTCGTCCCACCAGGAGCCCGGATATTCCCTGGCGCCCTTGATCCAGTCTTCCACATTGGCCGGATTGGTCGCGGTGTCGTTGCGCCAGTGCTGGTATTTCCTGGCATCGGGATGGTTGATCACGCCGGCGATATGGCCGGAGCCGGCCATCAGGAAACGCACCGGCCCGCCATAGAGCTGTGTCGCCTTGTAGACCGACTTGTAAGGCGCGATATGATCGTCCTTGCTGGCCTGCAAATAGACCGGGATTTTGATCTTGCGCAGGTCGAGTTTCTCGCCCGCCAGTTCGAGCTGGCCCGGCTGCGACAGCAGGTTCTTCTGATACATGTTGCGCAGGTAGAAGCCGTGCATCTTGGCCGGCATGCGCGTGCAGTCGGAATTCCAGTACAGCAGGTCGAAGGGGAAAGGTTCCTTGCCCAGCAGGTAGTTGTTCACCACGAAGGACCAGATCAGGTCGTTGGCGCGCAGCATGTTGAAGGTGGTCGCCATCTCGCCGCCGTCGAGATAACCTTTTTCCGACATCAGATTTTCCAGGTATTTCAGCGTGTCCTCGTCGGTGAAGACGCTGAGCTCGCCGGCATCGGCGAAATCCACCTGGGCGGCGAAGAAGGTGACCGCCTTGATGCGTTCGTCCTTCTTCTGCGCCATCCAGGCCAGAGTCGAGGCCATCAGCGTGCCGCCGATACAGTAGCCGATGGCGGTGACCTCGTCCTCGCCGGTGGCTTTTTTCACGGCATCGAGGCCTTCGAGGATGCCTTCGCGCATGTAGCTTTCGAAGGTCTTGTCCACCGTGGTTTCGTCCGGCTGGTTCCAGGAGACGACGAAGACGGTGTAGCCCCTGGCGACCATCCAGCGGATGAAGGAATTCTGCGGCTTGAGATCGAGGATGTAATATTTGTTGATCCAGGGCGGCACGATGAACAGCGGCCGGCGATACACCTGCTTAGTGGTCGGTTCGAACTGCAGCAGCTGCATCAGGTCGTTCTGGTAGATCACCTTGCCCGGCGTCGTGGCGATGGTCTCGCCCACCGTGAAGGCCTTGGCATCCACCATCTTGACGTTGAGCTTGCCCTTGCCGCGCTCGATATCCTCCAGCAGGTTCTTCAGGCCGTTGACCAGGTTTTCGCCGTTGCTGTCCAGCGTGGCACGCACCACTTCGGGATTGGTGAGGGCGAAGTTCGACGGCGACAGGGCATCGACGAATTGCTTGGTGTAGAACTCGGCCTTGCGGGCCACCTTGGGGTCGACCCCTTCGGCGCTCTGCACCGTGGTCTGCACCCAGCGCGCCGTCAGCAGGTAGGACTGCTTGAGGTAGTCGAAAACAGCACTTTCCTGCCAGGCCGGGTCCTTGAAGCGTTTGTCGCCCTTGTCGGGCTGCACCAGCGGGGGGGCCTCCCGGCCCAGGAAACGGTCGGCGGTATTGGCCCACAGCGTGGCGTAATCCTGCCAGAATCTGGTCTGGGCCTCGGCCAGCTTGGCCGGGTCGGCCATCAGCTTGGCGGCGATTTCCATGAAGGCACCGCCGATATTCAGGGGATCGGGGTTCACCGGGGCCGGGAGGGGGCCGGCCGGGGCTGGGCCGGGCTCGGATTGCTGC
Organism: Ferrovibrio sp.; assembly: GCF_025869515.1. GTDB lineage: Bacteria > Pseudomonadota > Alphaproteobacteria > Ferrovibrionales > Ferrovibrionaceae > Ferrovibrio. Next base: position 11,471 of record NZ_JAOZVR010000048.1, on the reverse strand, counting down.
TTGGCGGCGAACTCGGCCAGCATTTTCTGGCTCTGCTCGGTAATCCGGGCCCAGTTCCGGGCCCAGACCGCCGGATCGGGCAGTTTGACGTCGGTATCCGGTTTGCCACTGTCCGGTTGCTTCGCCATCCGACAGTCCTTATTCTCGGGGCCGTTTCCTCGCCGCGCGATTCCGGTTTTCGGCCGGATTTTCACGCTGCGAATTGAGGTTACGGGATAGGGAATCGCCCTGCAAGGCCGACAAGCCGCCGGCAGGCGATCGGCCGGTTTTTGAGTGTTGAGGGGGTTACGGATGGTTCGGATCGGCAAGAGTTCCGCCAGCGCAATGGCGTCGGGCGGTTTCGGGCTGCGCAGTATGACTGCGGCGGCGCTGCTGGCCGCCATGCTGGGGCTTGGCGGCTGCGGCACCTGGGCCGACCCGACGGAATGGTCTGACCCGACCGGCTTGTTCGGTGGGGAGGATGAGGCGGCGGCGCCGGTGCCGAGCGGCAATATCGCCCGGGACGCCGGGGCCAATGCCGATCGCTTCCCCAATCTGGCCCGGGTCCCGCCGCGTCCGGTGGAAATGTCGGCCAACAGCGAACGCCGCCAGGCCATCGACAATCTGGCCGCCGACCGCACCAATGCCCGCTACACCGATGAGGAGCTGCGCGCCCGCCCGGCCGACAGCAATACGCCGCCGCCGTCGCCGCGCGCGCCGGTCACCCAGTTGCCGAATGCCAATCAGGCGCCGTTGCCGCGCGGCGCCACCGAGCCGCGGGCGGTGGCCCAGTCGGGTCAGGCCACTGCCGGCCAGGCTGCCCCGATGCAGCAGCAGGCCCCGATGCAACAGGCGCCGGCGCAGGGTGCACGCGCCAATATGACCGACACCTACTCTCAGAGCCTGGCGCAGTCCGGGGCCAATGCATTGCCGGCCGGCCTGGCACAGCCGCAGGGCACGGGCTACAGCCCGGTCGCACTGCCCGGTGCGCAGCAGCTGCTGGCCATCGTGCGGTTTGGCAATGGCGCCAGCGGTCTTGGCAATGACGACAAGGCGCTGATCAAGAAAGTGGCCGAGTATTACAAAGGCGTGGGCAACAAGGGCAATCTGAAGGTTGTCACCTATGCCGGCCCGGCTGCCACCGGCCTGGCGCAGCGCCGGACCGACAATGTCACGGCCGAACTGCGCAAGCATGGTGCGGCGCAGATTGCCGCGACGACCGCCGCGCCACCGGCCGCCTATGCCGCCGGCGCTACCGATGACTATAGCCGCCGGGTTGAAATCTATCTCGTGAACTAAACGGATTTCAGCAGAACGGCGGCGGAGGCGCGGGGCGAAAAGCTGCCGCGCTTTCGCGTAACTGAGGCCCTGTTTTCTTTTTCATTCGTACTGGACCAAAGACCATGGATACCGAGTTCTACCGCATCAAGCGCCTGCCGCCCTACGTGTTCGAGGAAGTGAACCGTATGAAGGCCGCGGCGCGAGCTCGCGGTGAGGACATCATCGATTTCGGCATGGGCAACCCGGATAATGCGACCCCGCCGCATATCGTCGCCAAGCTGGTGGAGGCGGCGCAGAATCCGAAGGCCCACCGCTACTCCTCCAGCCGCGGCGTGCCGGGCCTGCGCAAGGCGCTGTCGAATTATTACGGCCGCCGCTTCGGCGTCGAGCTCGACCCGGAGAAAGAAGCGATCGTCACGCTCGGCTCGAAGGAAGGCCTTGCCAACCTGGCCATGGCGATCTCCGCGCCGGGCGACACCGTGCTGGTGCCGAACCCGAGCTATCCGATGCATGCCTTTGGCTTCATCATTGCCGGCGCCAATGTGCGCAGCGTGCAGATCGGCCCGGGCATCGACTTTTTCGCCGGTCTGGATCGCGCCTATCAGCACAGCATCCCGAAGCCGATCGCGCTGATCGTCAGCTTTCCGGCCAACCCGACCGCGATGACGGTTGATCTGTCCTTCTACGAGGCCGTGGTCGATTTCGCCAGGAAGCGCGGCATGTGGGTGATCTCCGACCTGGCCTATTCGGAAATCTATTTCGACGGCAATCCGCCGCCCTCGATCCTGCAGGTGAAGGGTGCCAGGGATATCGCCATCGAATTCACCTCGCTGTCCAAGACCTACAACATGCCGGGCTGGCGCATCGGTTTCGGTGCCGGAAATTCCACCCTGATCGGCGCACTGGCGCGCATGAAATCGTATCTGGATTACGGTGCCTTCACGCCGATCCAGGTTGCCGCCACCGCGGCGCTGAACGGCCCGCAGGACTGCGTCGAGGAAATCCGCCAGACCTACAAGTCGCGCCGCGACGTGCTGGTGAAAGGCCTGAATGCCGCCGGCTGGGACATCCCGATGCCGAATGCGTCGATGTTCTGCTGGGCGCCGATCCCGCAGCGTTATGCCCATCTCGGCTCGGTGGAATTCTCCAAGCTGCTGCTGCGCGAGGCCGAGGTGGCCGTGGCGCCGGGCATCGGCTTTGGCGAGCATGGCGACAATTTCGTGCGCCTTGCTTTCGTCGAGAACGAGCATCGCACCCGGCAGGCGGTGAAGAACATCAAGAAACTGCTCGCGTCGCCATCCAATCTCTCCGATCAGGCTGATAAGGCAGTTGCCCATGGTTAAGGCTTATGTGAAATCCGCGCCGCCGCTGAAAGTGGGTATCGCGGGTCTGGGCGTGGTCGGCGCCGGCGTGGTGCGCCTGCTGGACCAGCAGGCCGGCATGCTGGCGGCCCGCGCCGGCCGGCCGATCAAGGTGGTGGCGGTGTCGGCGCGCGACAAGCGCAAGAAACGCGACATGCCGAAGGGCAGCTGGCGCTGGTATGCCGATGCGCTCGATCTGGTCGGCGACCCCGAGGTGGACGTGGTGGTCGAGCTGATCGGCGGTTCCGAGGGCAAGGCGCGGGCGCTGGTCGAGGCGGCGCTGAAGGCCGGCAAGGGCGTGGTCACCGCCAACAAGGCGCTGCTCGCCATGCATGGTGCGAAGCTTGCCGCGATGGCCGAAGCGAAAGATGCGCCGCTCGCCTTCGAGGCGGCGGTGGCCGGCGGCATCCCGATCCTCAAGGCCCTGCGCGAGGGCCTGGTCGGCAACCGTATCCAGCGCATCACCGGCATCCTGAATGGAACCTGCAATTACATCCTCACCGAAATGCGCCAGACCGGCCGCGATTTCGGCGTGGTGCTGAAGGAAGCCCAGCAGCTCGGCTATGCCGAGGCCGATCCCAGCTTCGACGTCGATGGTATCGATGCGGCGCACAAGCTGGCGGTGCTGACCTCGCTGGCCTTCAATACCCAGGTCGATTTCAAGGCCGTGCATGTCGAGGGCATCCGCCATGTCTCGGCGGTCGATATCGCCTTCGCCAGGGAATTCGGCTACCGCATCAAGCTGCTGGCGATTGCCCGCCGGACGCCGCGCGGCATCGAGCAGCGCGTGCATCCCTGCATGGTGCCGGCCGATACGCCGATCGCCCATGTCGACGGCGTGTTCAATGCCGTGGCCGCCGAAGGCGATTATGTCGGCCGCATGATGTTCGAGGGCCGCGGCGCCGGCAGCAACCCGACCGCATCTGCCGTAGTGGCTGATCTGGCCGATCTGGCCGCCGGCCGTCGCCTGCATGCCTTCGGCGTGCCGGCGGTGAAGCTGCAGCCGCTCAAGGCCGCCCCGATGGCCGATCATGTCGGTCGCTATTACATCCGCCTGATCGTGCGCGACCAGCCGGGCGTGCTGGCCGATGTCTCCGCCGTGCTGCGCGATGAAAAGATTTCCATCGAAAGCCTGGTGCAGCGCGGCCGTTCGGAAGCCGAGAACCAGCCGGTCGCCGTCATGCTGATCAGCCACGAGGCGCGCGAGGCCGATATGGCCCGGGCAATGAAAAAGATCGGCAAGCTGCGTTCGGTGCTGCAGGCGCCGGCGCTGATCCGCATCGAACCGCTCTGAGGCAGATCATGGCGCCAGGCAAGACAGTGAGCGCGAAAAAGGCCAAGCCGGAAAAGACGGCGGTTGTGGCTGACAGCCTCTCGGTCGAACGCAATCTGACTCTTGAAGTCGTGCGCGTGACCGAGGCGGCTGCCATCGCGGCAGCCAGGCTGACCGGCCTGGGCGACGAAATGGCGGCGGACCAGGCCGCTGTCGACGCCATGCGCACGGCGCTCAACGACCTCAATATCGACGGCACCATCGTGATCGGCGAGGGCGAGCGCGACGAAGCGCCGATGCTCTATATCGGCGAGAAGGTCGGCACCGGGAAGGGGCCGCGCATCGATATCGCGCTCGACCCGCTCGAAGGCACCTCGATCACCGCCAAGGGCGGCAGCAACGCGCTCACCGTGATCGCCTTCGCCAATGCCGGCTGCTTCCTCAATGCGCCGGATGTCTACATGGACAAGATCGCGGTCGGCGGCGGACTGCCCGAGGGCGTCGTCGATCTCGATATGCCGCCGGCGGACAATCTCAGGCGTCTGGCCGCCGCCAAGGGCATCGCGATCTCGGAGCTCACGGCCTGCATCCTCGACCGGCCGCGCCATATGGATCTGATCAACCAGGTGCGCGCCACCGGCGCCCGCATCGCGCTGATTTCCGATGGCGACGTGGCCGGCATCATCGCCACCACCGATCCCGCCACCGGCGTCGATATCTATATGGGCTCGGGCGGCGCTCCCGAAGGCGTGCTGGCGGCCGCCGCGCTGCGCTGCATCGGCGGCCAGATGCAGGCCCGGCTGCTGTTCCGCAATGAGGACGAGCGCAGCCGCGCCCGCCGGCTCGGCATCGAGAAATTCGACCGTAAATACAGCCTGGCCGATCTTGCCTCGGGCGATGTGATCTTCGCCGCCACCGGCGTCACCGACGGCTCGCTGCTGCATGGTGTCAAGCGGGTGCCCGGCGGCTTCATGGTCAATTCGATCGTCATGCGCTCGCAGACCGGCACGATCCGCCGCATCGCGGCTGTTATCCGTCCTCCACACCAGAGTTGAACATGCTGACCGATTCCGCGCCTGCGTTTCTGGGCGTGACCCGTTCGATCGGCGGGCGGCGCTGGCGTCTGCGCAACACCGATGACCGTCTGGCGCTGGCGCTGGCGCAGCAGGCCGGGCTGCCGGAAATCCTCGGCCGCGTGCTGGCCGGCCGCGGCATCGGCCTCGACGACCTGGAAGACCATCTCAATCCGTCGCTGCGGCGCCTGCTGCCCGATCCCTCGCGTTTCCGCGACATGGATGCGGCGGCAGAACGTCTGGCTCATGCTATCGTGAAGGGCGAGAGCGTCGCCGTCTTCGGTGACTACGATGTCGACGGCGCCACCTCGACGGCGCTGCTCAGCCGCTTCTTCACAGCGGTCGGCCGCGATCTGCGCGTCTATATCCCGGACCGGTTGAAGGAAGGCTATGGCCCCAATGCGCCGGCGCTGCGCCGGCTGGCGCAGGACGGCGTGAAAGTGGTGGTGACGGTCGATTGCGGCACGCTGGCTTTTGCGCCGCTGGAAGAAGCGGCCAGCGTTGGCCTGGACGTGATCGTCGCCGATCATCATCTCGCCGAGCCGGAACTGCCCAGGGCGCTCGCGGTGGTCAATCCCAACCGCCTGGACGAAACGCCCGGCTTCGGCCAGCTTGCGGCGGTCGGTGTCACCTTCCTGCTGATCGTGGCGATCAACCGTCGCCTGCGCGCCATGGGGTATTATTCGAGCGAGCGGCCGGAACCGAACCTGATGGGCTGGCTCGATCTGGTGGCGCTGGGCACCGTCTGCGACGTGGTGCCGCTCACCGGCCTGAACCGCGCGCTGGTCGGGCAGGGGCTGAAGATTCTGCGCGGCCGCAGCAATGTCGGCATGGCGGCGCTGGCCGATATCGCCGGCGTGGCCGAGCCGCCCGGCGCCTATCACCTGGGTTTCCTGCTCGGACCGCGCGTCAATGCCGGCGGCCGCGTCGGCCAGGCGGATCTCGGCACCCGGCTGCTCTCCACTGACGATGCGCGGCTGGCCCAGCAGATCGCCATCGAGCTGGACCGCTACAACCGCGAGCGCCAGGAGATCGAGGCCGGCGTGCTGCTGGAGGCCATGCAGGAGCTGGAGCATGTGCCCGATACCGCCGCGCTGGCGCTGGTGGCGCGGCAGGGCTGGCATCCCGGCGTGATCGGCATTGTCGCCGCCCGCGTGCGCGAGGCCGCCGGCCGTCCCAGCTTTGTCATCGCGCTGGATGAGAACGGGATCGGCAAAGGCTCGGGCCGTTCGATCCCCGGCGTCGATCTCGGCGCCGCCGTGGTGGCGGCCGGGCAGGCCGGCCTGCTGGTCAATGGCGGCGGCCATGCCATGGCGGCCGGCCTGACGGTGGAAACCGCCAAGCTGAACGAGCTGAAGGCCTTCCTCAACGAACGGCTGGCAGTTGCAGTGGCAAAGGCCGGCGCTTCGGCCTCGATGGGTTTCGATGGCGCGCTCGGCATCGGTGGCGCCAACGCCGAGCTTTGCGACAAGCTGGAGCTGCTCGGTCCCTACGGCTCAGGCAACCCGGAACCGCGTTTCGCACTCGCCGGCGCCCACGTCGTGCAGGCCGATGTGGTGGGCGAGAAGCATGTGCGCTGCCTGATCACTGCGGGCGATGGCAGCGGGCCGCGGCTGGCTGCGATTGCCTTCCGCTCGGTCGAGGCCGATCTTGGCCCGGCGCTGATGCAGGCGCGCCAGACCGGTTCGGCACTGCATATCGGCGGCCATCTGCGCACCAATCACTGGCGCGGCGAAAAGCGCGTGCAGTTCGTGCTGGAAGACGCCGCGCAGCCGGGCTGATCAGGGCTGCGGTTCGACCGGCGGCATGGCTCTGCCGCGCACGCGTTCGCGATGCACCACATACAGGCCGCTGGCGACGATCAGTATGATTCCGGCGGTTGCCAGGCTGTTGGGCACGTCACCCCAGACCAGATAGCCGATCAGTAGCGCCCAGAGCAGGCCGGTATAGCGCAGCGGCACGATCACCGGCACCTCGGCATGGCGGAAGGCATCGACGGCGAGCTGATAGCCGGCCGCGATGAACAGCGCCGCCAGCGCCAGGAAGCCGAGATCGCCCCAGGCCATCGCCACCCAGCCCTCGACCAGGGCGAAGGCCAGCGCCACAGCAGCCATCATGCCGACATTGGTCAGCGTCACCATGATCGAAGGGATTGCCGCATCGATGCGTCGCGTCACCAGATCGCGCAGCACGATGCAGGTGACGGCGCCGACGCCGAGGATCGAATAGGCGTTGAAATTGCTCGCCTGGGGCTGCACCACCAGCAGCACGCCGAAAAACCCGGCGACAATGGCGCTCCAGCGGCGCCAGCCGACCGGTTCGTGCAGCACCACCGCCACCACGGCGGTCATCATCAGCGGCGAGGCCATGTTGATCGCGGTCATATTGGCGATCGGCATATGGAACAGGGCAACCATATAGGCATAGCTGCCGAGCAGGTCGATCCCGCTGCGGGCGACGACCCGCCGGTCCAGCAGCGCGGCGATCCGGCGCGTGGCGCCCAGCAGATGGGCGATGGCGAGGATGATGACGGTGGCGATCAGGCCGCGCACGGCAAGGATCTGGCTCGCCGGCACATCGCCGTAGACCAGCTTGCACAGCGCCTCGTTGATGACGAAGAGGAAGACGGCCAGCGAAAAGGAAATGATGCCGCGGCGGTTGCCGGTGCCGAACAGCCGGTTATAGAGCATGAATGCCGGGGCCGGCTGTCATGTCTTGGGTGCGGCGTGGATCGGATCGACCCAGAGCACGTTTTCCGGCTTCTCGACCGGCTCGATGTCGAGATTCACCACCACCGGATCCTGGCCCGAACGCACCAGCACGCATTCCAGTGTCTCGTCGCTGCTGGCATTGATTTCCTGGTGCGGCACATAGGGCGGCACGAAGATGAAATCGCCCGGCCCGGCTTCAGCCACGAATTCCAGGGCGTTGCCCCAGCGCATGCGCGCCTTGCCCTTCACCACGTAGATCACGCTTTCCAGGTCGCCATGGTGATGCGCGCCGGTCTTGGCACTGGCGTGGATATGCACGGTGCCGGCCCAGATTTTCTGCGCGCCGGCGCGGGCGAAATTGATCGCGGTGGCGCGGTTCATACCGCTCGTCTGCCCCGCCGTAGTCGGGTCCAGCTGGTCGCCCGGAATCACCCGCACGCCGTCATGTTTCCAGTCGGTGTGGTGGTGGTCGGTCATGGGGACGCTCCTGACGCGTGTGACGGACGGTTGATCAATACAGAGGCTGACTAGATGGCCGGTAAAATCTTTTTAGGCCAAACCAGACCAGCATGCCAGCACCGATGGCAAGGGCGGGCCAGAACCCAACCGTATAGCGCGGGATGCTGACCCCCATGGCCGCCGTCATGACCAGTGCGCCATGCGCCACTATCCCGGCCAGCCCTGCCGTTGCCAGGCCGGCATCGAAGCGACCGCGCAAGGCGGCATAGACCGCGGCACCGCCCGCCGCGGCCAGGCCCGCCGCAACCATCCACAGCAGCGCGATGACTAGACGTGTGAAAGGCAGGGTATCACCGGGTCGCATTTGATCGAGTATTTCCGGAATGTATGGAATCGGTTGGTTCTGTTCCAGATAGACGCGGAACGCCTGCTTCTCGGCACCCGTTGCAGCCCAGAGCGTCCACAGGCAAAGCCAGTGCTGCCACACATTCTCCATGTAGCTCGTTGGGGCGGTAAGCATGCGCGCGATGGCGGCATCCTTGAGGGCCTGCGTGCCACCGGCAGCCTGTGCCGTTGCTCGTTCGGTGAGAGCAAAACGATATTGGATATACGGCTCATATCCATCGATCAGCCTGCATGTTGCCGGCAGGTTGGGAGATTCCGCGATCAGCTGGCGCACCTTGGCCAGATCGGTCTCCAGCGCCCGGTCGAGGGCGCGCCGCGTTTCGGGCGCGGCCGCGATGATGGCGTCGGCATCCGGCACTGACACCATGCCGCCCTTGGCCAGCAGAACGATGGGCAGCAGGCTCTGACGGTCCGGGCCGTTATGGGCGCGGTAATAGGTCGCCTCCAGTGCCAGCACCGCCAGGCACGGCATCGCGGCGAAGAGGCAGCGCCGCCCGAGGCCATCCGAACGCAGCATGAATGGCAACACTGCAAGCGCTGGCAGCAAGGCCAGTCCGGTTGGCCTGATTGTCACGGCAATGCCGGCCAGAAGGCTGGCGCAGATCAGGGGGGTGATATGGCGGCCATGCAAGGCGCTGAAAGAGGCAGCGAAGAAAAGCACGGAGACGGTAAGGAACAGCGACTCTGTCGTAATGGTAAAATGGAAGGCATTTGCCAGGGGATTCCCGAGTAAGACGATCTCGGCCAGAAGCGCCGGAAGGATTGCGCCATAGGCTCGCCAGAAAACATAGGCGAATGCACAGCAGGCGAAGCCGTAGAGCGCCAATTGTATCGGGATATAGCCTGACAGATCGCTGACGAAAGGCTTCAGCAGGGCCAGGAAGAATGGGTATCCACCGGTGCGGATACTGGAGAAGGTCAGGTAGCCTTCCGAGTCCGTCTGGAGCAGCGGTTCCTGGATCGGAAAGCGGTTCGCAAGGGCCAGGAAGGCCAGAAGCGGCAACAACAGGAAAAGGAGTGCGGCATATGGACGAGTCGTCGACATACCATACTGTCTCACTCCCGATGTCGCGGGTCGAGCGCATCGCGCAGACCATCGCCCAGCAGGTTGAAGGACAGTACGACGATGAAGATCGACAGGCCGGGATAGACCGCCATCCAGGGGGCCTGGGTCAGGTAATCCTTGGCCGAATTCAGCATGCTGCCCCAGCTCGGTTCCGGTGGCTGCTGGCCCAGCCCGAGGAAGGAGAGGCTGGCTTCGGCGATGATGGCCGAGGCGATGGTGAGCGTGGCCTGCACCATCAGCGCCGGCCAGATATTGGGCAGGATGTGGCGGAAGGCAATGCGCAGCGGCGAATTGCCGACCGCACGTGCGGCCTCGACATAGTCTTCCATCTTGACCGACTGCACCTGGGCCCGTGTAAGGCGCACGAAGATGGGGGCAGCGGCGATGCCGATGGCGATCATTGCATTGGTCAGGCTGGGGCCGAGAAACGCCGCCATGGCAATGGCGAGAATCAGGAAGGGCACGGCCAGCATGGCATCGGTGAATCGCATGATCACCCCATCCACAAGTCCTCCGGCATATCCAGACAGAAGCCCGACCGGAATGCCGATCAGCAGGGCGAGAATGACGGAGACGACCCCGGCAAACAGCGATGCCCTGGCGCCGTGGATCACGCGCGACAGCACGTCGCGGCCCAGTTCGTCGCCGCCGAAGGGATGCTCCAGCGTCGGTTCGCCGCGCAAGGCGCTCCAGTCGGCTTCAACGGGACTGTAGGGGGCAACGAAATCGGCCAGCAGCGCGAAGCAGATGAAGGTCAGCACCACGGCCAGCCCGACCACGGCGCCCTTGCGCCTGAGCAGGCGGCGGAAGGCGCGTCGTGCCGGACTTTCCTCGGTCTTGGGCATGGCAGCAGCAGCAGCCGGCACGACGCCGGATTCAACAGCGGTCATGCGCGCAGCCTCGGATTGACCAGGAAATAGGCGATATCGGCCAGCAGGTTCAGCAGGATATAGGCAGTGGCCGTGCACAGCACGACGCCCTGAACGACCGCATAGTCGCGGTTGAACACCGCATCGACGATCAGTTTGCCGAAACCGGGGATGGAGAAAATCTGCTCGGTCAGCACCGCGCCCGACAGCAGCTGGCCGAATTCCAGCGCGCCCAGCGTGATCACCGGTACGGCGGCATTGCGGAAGGCATGTTTGCCGATCACCACGCGCTCATACAGGCCCTTGGCGCGTGCGGTGCGGATGTAATCGCTGGCCAGAACCTGCAGCATGGCGCTGCGGGTGTGGCGCATGAAGACGGCGGCGATGCCGGTGCCCAGCACGAAGGCCGGCATGATCATCGCCTGCAGGTTGGCCCAGAGGTCTTCGGTCGGCGGGACGTAGCCCGATGCCGGCAGCCAGCCGAGCTCGACCGAGAAAAACAGGATCATCATGATGCCGAGCCAGAAATTCGGCGTCGACAGGCCCCACAGGCCGATGACATTGGCGACGTAATCCGGCCAGCGGCCGTTGTGCAGTGCTGAAATGACACCCGCGGGCAAACCGATGGCAAGCGCCACCAGCATCGACAGGACCGCCAGTTCGATGGTGACCGGCAGCTTTTCCAGCAGCAGCTGCGACACCGGCAGCTGGATGCGGATCGATTCGCCGAAATCGCCATGCAGGATGCCGCCGATCCACAGGCCGTACTGCACCCAGATTGGCTTGTCGAGATTGTACTTGGCCCGCACCTCGGCAATCGCCTGGGGATCGCGTTCCTCGCCGGCCATGGCGATGGCGGGATCGCCGGGCAGCAGTTGCTGCAGCCCGAAGATGATGATCGACACGAACACCAGTGTCGGCAGCAGGATGGCGAGGCGCCGAAGCAGGAAACGGGTCATGGTGAATCACATGGGAAAAGGGGCTGCGGGATGGT
>NZ_JAOZVR010000047.1 GCF_025869515.1 Ferrovibrio sp. | reverse complement strand
GGGTCTGTGGGCGCCATTGGGGGGGGGGGCGGGGGCGGGCCCCCGCCCGCCCCCCGGGACCAGATCGGCCGGGAATCGGCCCGGACGCGACTGTGCGTCCCGCTACTGCCATAGTTTGGCAAGACCTTCCGACCTGTTCGGGCCTCCGGTATACAGGGGGCAGGGAGATCATCCATGACCGTTATCGTCACCGGCGGCGCCGGCTTCATCGGCTCCGCCCTGGTCCGCCGGCTCAATGCACAGAAGCGCCGCGTCGTCACCATCGACAAGCTGACCTATGCCGGCAACCCGGACAATATCGCGGCTCTGCCGCATCCGGAGCTGCACAGCTTCGAACAGGTCGATATCTGTGACCGCGCGGCGATCAAACGCATCTATGCCGCAGTAAAACCGCAGGCAGTCTATCATCTGGCCGCCGAGAGCCATGTCGACCGTTCGATCGACAGCCCGGCGCCGTTTATCGAAACCAATGTGAATGGCAGCCTGGTGCTGCTGGAAGCGGCACTGGACCACTGGCGCGGACTGGATGCCACCGCGAAAGGCCAGTTCCGCCACCTGCAGGTTTCGACCGACGAGGTCTATGGCGAGCTCGGCGCCACGGGGCTGTTCGATGAGAACAGCCCCTACAAGCCGAATTCGCCCTATGCCGCCAGCAAGGCGTCGTCCGATCATCTGGCGCGCGCCTTCGGTCGTACCTATGGCCTGCCGATCCTGGTCACCAACTGTGGCAACAATTACGGGCCGTACCAGTTTCCGGAAAAGCTGATCCCGCTCACCGTGCTGAACGCCCTGGAGGGCAAGCCGCTGCCGATCTACGGCAAGGGCGAACAGGTGCGTGACTGGATCCATGTCGAGGATCATGCTGCAGCATTGCAGCTGGCGGTCGAAAAGGGCCGGCCGGGCGAGACCTATCTGGTCGGTTCACGCGGCGAGCAGCGCAATATCGATCTGGTCCACCGGCTCTGCGCCGTGCTCGACGGCCTGGTGCCGCGTCAGGACGGCAAGGGTTATGCCGCGCAGATCACTTATGTGACTGACCGGCCCGGCCATGATGCACGGTATGCCATCGACCCATCGAAAGCCGAGCGTGAGCTGGGCTGGAAGCCCGGCTACGCGCTGGAGGCCGGCCTCAAGGCGACGGTGCAGTGGTATCTGGACAATTCGTCCTGGTGCCGGCGCGCCAGCCAGGCTTACGATCGCGGCCGCATCGGCCTCGGCGCCACAGGCTAGCCCGACGCGTCAGACCTTGTTGGCCCGACGCGTCCACCAGGCCTGGATTTCGCCGACGATGCCTTTGCGGAAGGCCAGCACGACAATGACGAAGATGAAGCCCTGGATCACCAGCACCCATTCGCCGAAGCCGGCGAGATAGTTCTGCATGGTGATGATGATGCCGGCGCCGACGATGGGGCCGAAGACGGTACCCATGCCGCCGACCAGGGTCATCAGCACCACCTCGCCCGACATCTGCCAGGTCACATCGGTCAGCGACGCGAGCTGGAAGACCAGCGCCTTGGTGGCGCCGGCCAGGCCGGCGAGGGTGGCGGAGAGCACGAAGGCGAGCAGCTTGTACTGGTCGACCCGGTAGCCCAGCGAGATCGCGCGCGGCTCGTTCTCGCGGATCGCCTTGAGCACCTGGCCGAACGGCGAATGGATGGTGCGCCAGATCACCAGGAAACCGAAGCAGAAGATCGCCAGCACCAGGTAGTAGAAGGCCAGGTCGCTCTTGATGTCGATCAGGCCGAACAGGGCGCGCCGCGGGATCGCCTGGATGCCGTCTTCACCGCCGGTGAACTTGGCCTGCACGCAGTAGAAAAACACCATCTGCGACAACGCCAGGGTGACCATGGCGAAATAGATGCCCTGGCGGCGGATGGCGAGCAGTCCGGTAACCAGTCCCAGCACGGCGGCGCAGGCGGTGCCGGCCAGGATGCCGAGTTCGGGCGAGAAGCCCCAGGCCTTGACCGCATAGCCGCTGACATAGGCGGCGAAGCCGAAGAACATGGCATGGCCGAACGACAGCAGGCCGACATAGCCGATCAGCAGGTTGAAGGCGAGTGCAAACAGCGCAAAGCACAGCACCTTCATCAGGAAGACGGGATAGATCACGGCTGGCGCCACCAGACCGACCGCCACCAGGACGGCGAAGATGACGAGGTCGCGGTTTTTGGTGCCGGTCTTGGCGGCAGCCGGGGAAGCGGTGATCGCGGCGTTGCTCATGTGGAAATCCTCACTTCGGCGTGCCGAACAGACCGGCGGGCTTCACCATCAGCACGATCGCCATGATGATGAAGATCACGGTGTTCGAGGCTTCCGGGTAGAAGACCTTGGTCAGGCCCTCGATGATGCCGAGCGCGAAACCGGTGATGATGGCGCCGAGAATCGAGCCCATGCCGCCGATGACGACGACGGCAAAGACGATGATGATGAGGTTGGAGCCCATCACCGGATTGACGTTATAGATCGGGGCGGCCAGCACGCCGGCCAGGGCCGCGAGGCCGACGCCGAAACCGTAGGTGAGCGTGATCATGCGCGGCACGTTGATGCCGAAGGCCTGCACCAGATCGGGCCGCTCCACGGCGGCGCGCAGATAGGAGCCCAGCTTGGTGCGTTCGATCATGAACCAGGTGCCGAAGCACAGCACCAGCGATGCGACCACGACCCAGGCGCGGTAATTCGGCAGGAACATGAAATCGAGCCGCGTTCCGCCGGGCAGCGGATTGGGATAAGGCAGGCCGCTGGAGCCGAACTGCTTGCGGAACAGGCCCTCGATGATCAGCGCCAGGCCGAAGGTGAGCAGCAGGCCGTAAAGGTGGTCCAGGTGATACAGCCGTTTGAGAAACAGCTTTTCCAGCAGGATTCCGGTGGCGCCGATCAGAACCGGCACGATGATCAGCGCGCCCCAGTAGGGTACGCCGACCCATTCCAGCAGCATCCAGGCAGCAAAGGCCCCCATCATATACTGCGCGCCATGGGTGAAATTGATGACGTTGAGCAGGCCGAAAATCACCGCCAGCCCAAGGCTGAGCATGGCGTAAAAGGCACCATTGATCAGACCGAGCAGCAGCTGGCCGAACAATGCCTGCGGCGGTATGCCGAGCAGTTCGAACATCGCTAAAACGTCCCCTCTTTAACCCTGTCGTTCCATTTCTGCCGGTTGGCAGTCCTTGAGCCTGGTGCCGTTCATGCGGCCGCAGGCTGAAAGACTGGCCGGAGCCGCCGGGTGTGTGTCCGGCGGCTCCGGTTGCAGCTTGGATCAGCTCTTCTTGACCAGCGGGCAGTTGCCGTCCTTCAGCGGGCGGAAAGCCTGGGCGGCCGGAATGGTCTTCTTCACAGTGAGGTAATCCCACGGCTTCTTCGACTCAGCCGGCTTCTTCACCTCGACGAGATACATGTCATGCATATGACGGCCGTCCTCGCGCACGGTGCCCTTGCCGAACAGCTTATCATCGCTCGGCAGTTCCTTCATCTTGGCCACCACCTTGGCGCCGTCAGCGTCGCTCTTCAGCGCTTCGACGGCCTTCAGGTAATGGATCACCGCGGAATAAATGCCGGCATGCACCATGGTCGGATACTTGCCGCCATTGGCCGCGGAGAAGTCCTTGGCGAAGGCGCGGTTGTTGTCGTTGGCATCCCAGTACCAGGCGGTGGTGAAGTTCAGGCCCTGGGCCGTCTTGAGGCCCAGCGCATGGATGTCGGTGTCGAACATCAGCATGCCGGCAAGCTTCTGGCCGCCTTCAACGATACCGAATTCGGATGCCTGCTTGATCGAGTTGATGGTGTCGCCGCCGGCATTGGCCAGACCGATGATCTGAGCCTTCGACGCCTGCGCCTGCAGCAGGAAGGACGAGAAATCGGTGCCCGGGAAGGGCGTGCGGACGGCACCGAGAACCTTGCCGCCATTCGCCTCGACCACCGCCTTGGTATCACGCTCCAGCGCATGGCCGAAGGCGTAATCGGCGGTCAGGAAGAACCAGCTCTTGCCGCCGGTGTCCACGATCGCCTTGCCGGTGCCGTTGGCCAGCGCCCAGGTATCGTAGGTCCAGTGCACGGTGTTGGGCGTGCAGGCCGGACCGGTGAGATCGGCGGTCGCCGGACCGGAGCCGAGGAAGACCTTATTCTTCTCTTTGGTGATCTGGTTGATCGCGAGCGCGACCGACGAGGTCGGCACGTCGACGATCACATCGACCTTGTCGACGTCATACCACTGGCGGGCGATGTTGGAGCCGACATCGGGCTTGTTCTGGTGATCGGCGAAAACCACTTCCACCTTCAGGCCCTTGGCGGCAGCGCCATAATCCTCAACTGCCTTCTTGGCGGCCCAGGTCCCGCCCGGACCGGACACGTCGGCATAGAGGCCCGACTGGTCGTTCATGACGCCGATCTTGATCACGCCATCCGACATCTGGGCGTTGGCGGCGCCGGCGGCCAGTACGGCGGCCGTGGTGACGAGCAAACTCTTGAATCTCATGGTCACTTCCTCCTGGTTGGATCTGTTTTATACGCCGAGATAAGACTCGAGTTTTTTTGTGTTGGCGTCGATCTGATCGTTGGGGATCATGTCGATGACCTTGCCGTGCTCGACCACGTAATGGCGGTCGGCAACGGTACTGGCAAAGCGGAAATTCTGCTCCACCAGCAAAATCGTAAAGCCTTTTTCCTTGAGCAGTCGGATCATCGCACCAATCTGCTGCACGATCACAGGCGCCAGACCTTCGGTCGGTTCATCCAGCAGCAGCAAGGTGGCGCCGGTGCGCAGGATACGGCCGATCGCGAGCATCTGCTGTTCGCCGCCGCTGAGCTTGGTGCCCTGGCTTTTCAGGCGTTCCTTCAGGTTCGGGAATATCTGGTAGATGTCTTCCAGACTCATGCCGCCGCTCTTCACCACCGGCGGCAGCGTCAGGTTCTCGTAAACGTTCAGGCTGGAAAAGATACCACGTTCTTCCGGGCAGAAGGCCAGGCCCAGCTTGGCGATCCGGTTGGACGGCAGCTGGATCAGCTCCTGGCCTTCGAATTTCACCGAGCCCTGACGGCTCGGGATCATGCCCATGACGGCCTTCATCGTGGTGGTCTTGCCGGCGCCATTGCGGCCGAGCAGGGTGACCACCTCGCCCTTGTTCACCTCGAACTGCATGCCATGCAGGATATGGCTCTCGCCATACCAGGCATTCAGTTCGGATACCGCCAGCTCGATCGATCCGTTATGCATGGCCGGTCCCCATATACGCCTCGATCACTTCCGGATTCTTTGACACCGTCTCGTAATTGCCTTCGGCGAGGATTTCGCCACGCCGCAGTACCGTGATGGTGTCGCTGAGCCTGGCCACGACACTGAGATTATGCTCGACCATCAGCACGGTACGATTCTTCGCCACCGTCTTGATTAGCTCGGAAATCTTGTCGATATCCTCATGGCCCATACCGGCCATCGGCTCGTCCAGCAGCATCATCTCCGGCTCGAGCGCCAGCGTGGTGGCAATCTCCAGCGCCCGCTTGCGGCCGTAGGGCAGTTCCACAGCAGTATTCTTGCGATACTCGATCAGGCCAACCGCCGTCAGCAGTTCCTCGGCGCGGTCGTTCAGCGCATTCAGGCTGCTCTCCGGTCGCCAGAAATGGAAGCTGGTCCCCAGCGGCCGCTGCAGCGCCACGCGCACATTCTCCAGCAAGCTAAGATGCGGGAATACCGCGGAAATCTGAAAGCTGCGCACCATGCCGCTGCGGGCGATATCGGCCGGTTTCTGGCTCGTGATGTCGCGGCCGTTATAGGTGATCTGGCCCCGGCTCGGGATCAGGAATTTCGTCAGCAGGTTGAAGCATGTCGTCTTCCCCGCACCGTTCGGCCCGATCAAGGCATGGATCGTGTGACGCCGGACATTGAGATTGACATCCTTCACCGCGATGAAGCCGGCGAATTCCTTGGTCAGATTCTCGGTCGTGAGAATATAGTCGTCGGCCATTATCCCGAACGCTCGTTAATTTTTGCTCCCTGACGCCCGGTGTTCCGAACGCGGTGCAAATCAAACGGGATTCGGCCGAACTTGTAAATAGCCCTAGAGGTACAATGTGTTGCACCGCGAAATAAGAGTGACTGTGCCTAACTTCGGGGCAGTTCCGCGGCTGCTGTGGCTGGCCCCGGAGGGATAGCTGTCGTCAGGGGTGCCGTTTTGGCTCGCCGCGCCAGCTGATGCTCGCGATAGGACAGGTAGGTGGCGCTGGCAAAAATCACCGTGCCGCCGATCCAGGTCCACATATCGGGCATTTGGCCGAAAAACAGGAAGCCGATGATCGAGGCCCAGATCAGCTTGGTGAAATCCAGCGGCATCAGGGCCGTGGTATCGCCATGGCGGAAAGCCTCGGTGAACAGCATATGGCCGGCCGAGCCACAGGCGCCGAGCAGGAACATGATGCCGAGCTGCTCCCAGGTCGGCCACTGCCAGACGAACAGGGCGGCCACCAGCGTGATGGGCATCAGGAACACCACCATATAGGTGGCGATGGTGAGGCTGGAATCGGTGCGGGCCAGAATCTTGATGTCGAGCATCGACCCGGCCCAGAGCACGGTCGAACCGATCACCAGCATCGGGCCGAGCCCGATCGGCACCATGCCGGGCCGCAACACCACCAGCGCGCCGAGGAAGCCGATCGCGAGCGCCACCATCCGGCGGGCATGGATCTTTTCATGCAGCACCAGCACGGCCCCGATGGTCATGAACAACGGCGCGGTATAGGACAGCGCGGTGGCCTCAGCCAGTGGCGTGATGGCCAGCGCGCTGAAGAACATCATCATCGAAACGCTGTTGAGTCCGCCGCGAACCGCATGCAGGTGCAGCTTGGTGGTGCGGAATGCGATGAAGCGGCTGCGCATGATGGCGGGGAGCAGCACCAGGAAGCCGAAAAGGTTGCGGAAAAACGCCACCTCGATCGGCGGCACCTCTTGCGAGGCCCTGGCGACCAAGGCATGCATGACGCAGAAACAGAAGGCCGAGCCGACCATCATCAGCGTAGCCTTGAGCGGGGGGGCCGAGATGGATGGAGCGGTAACGGGGCTTTCGGACATTTGACCGGTGTTTCGCTAAAATCGTACCATTTCAGCTTGTCGGGCGCGCGAACATTGCAAAAATTGCAACTCTCTCATGCATTGCCGATTCAGGCCATTCTGCCTGAAGTCTGCGCAAGCCTGGCGCAGACAAGCAATCTGGTCGTGCAGGCGCCGCCCGGCTCGGGCAAAACCACGGTTCTGCCGCTGGCACTGCTGAATGAGCCATGGCTCAGATCCGGCCGCATCATCGTTCTGGAACCGCGGCGGCTGGCAGCACGCATGGCCGCAAAGCGCATGGCCGATCTGCTGGGCGAGGCGGTGGGGGAAACCATTGGCTACCGCGTCCGGCTCGACAGCAAGGTGGGACCGAAGACGCGCCTCGAGCTGAACACCGATGGCGTCTTCCTGCGTCGCCTGCAGCGCGATCCGGAGCTGAAGGGCGTCAGCGCCGTGTTGTTCGACGAATGCCACGAACGCGGCCTGGACTCGGATGCCAGCCTTGCCCTCTGCCTGGAAGCGCAGGCCGCCTTGCGGCCGGACCTGCGGCTGGTGGCCATGTCGGCCACGCTGGACGCCGCGCCCTTTGCCAGATTGATGGGTGATTGTGCCATCGTAACCGGTTCGGGCCAGAGCTATCCGGTTGAAACCCGCTGGCGTGCGATATCGCCGCAGATGCGCCTGGATGCTGCCGTGGCCGGCACGGTGCAGGATGCGTTGCTGGAGACCGAAGGCGATCTGCTGGTTTTTCTGCCCGGTATTGCTGAAATCCGCCGCGTCGAAAGCCTGCTGGCCGAGGCACGCCTGCCGGCCAGCGTCAGCGTGCTGCCGCTCTATGGCGATCTGCCCGGTATCCAGCAGGATCAGGCCCTGCAGCCCAGTCCCCCCGGACGACGCAAGGTGGTGCTGTCGACTTCGATTGCCGAAAGCTCGCTGACTATCGAAGGCGTGCGTGTGGTGGTCGACAGCGGCTACATGCGCCAGCCGCGCTTTTCTCCCGCTACCGGCATGGCCAAGCTGGAAACCGTGCGCGTCAGCCAGGCCTCGGCGGATCAGCGTCGCGGCCGTGCCGGCCGTGTCGCACCGGGCATCTGCTATCGCCTGTGGGCCGAGGCAGCCCATGGCGGTCTGGCGAAATTCACCGCGCCGGAAATCGCCGTCACCGATATCACGCCGCTGGCACTCGATCTGGCCGCCTGGGGCGTGCGCGACGCGGCGGCCCTGCCATGGCTCGACCCGCCGCCGGCTGCGGCGATGGCTTATGCCCAGGCCCTGCTGCGCGATCTGGAAGCCGTCGATGCCGGCGGAGCCATCACTGCGCATGGTAAGGCAATGGCTGAATTGCCGCTGCATCCGCGTCTGGCCCATATGGTGATCCGCGGTCATGCCCAGGGTCTGGGCGGCCTGGCCTGCGCGCTGGCCGCGCTGCTGGGCGAGCGCGATATCGCCCGGGTGCCGCCCAGTACCGCGCGGGGGGTGGCACGCGATGCCGATCTGCGCTGGCGGCTGGAGATTGTTGCAGGCGAGTCCGAGCGCCATTCAGCACCGCATGGTCTGCAGGTCGATATGAATGCCGTACGGCAGATTCGCAAGCTGGCCTCCGACTGGCGGCGCCAGATCGGCGCCGCACCGCATCTGGGCCCGGTCGAGGATGCCGGCCTGCTGATAGCGCTGGCCTATCCCGATCGTATCGCGAAAAAACGCGGCGGCGGCAGTTTCCTGCTCAGCAATGGCCGCGGTGCCAAACTTGATCCGCTCGATGCCCTGGGCCGCGAAGACTACCTTGCCATTGCCGAGGTCGATGGCGCCCAGGCCGATGCGCGGGTTTTTCTGGCGGCCCCCATCGACGAGGCGGGGATCGAGGCGCAGTTCAATGCGGCCATCACGATGCGCGATGCAGTCGAATGGGACGAACGCAGCAATGCGGTCCTGGCGCGACGGCAACGTCGACTCGGCGCCCTGGTGCTGCGCGAACAGCCGTTGCCCGAACCGCCGGCCGAGGCGATCCGTGCGGCATTGCTGGCTGCGATTGTCAGGCGCGGCCTCGATGTGCTGCCATGGACGCCGGCCCTGCGGCAGTGGCAGGCGCGGGTGGCCCTGCTGCGTCAGCATTTGCCTTCGGCTGCCGATTGGCCCGATATGGGCGATCCGGCTCTGATGGAGAGGCTGGCCGAGTGGCTCGGACCCTATCTCGATGGCGTCGCCAAACTGTCGCAATTGACGGGTATTGATCTGCAGGCGGCCCTGACCCATCAGCTCGACTACGCGCAGCAGAGGCTGCTGGAGGCCGAGGCGCCGACCCACTGGCGCGTGCCATCGGGCTCGAATATCCCGCTTGATTATGCACAGGGCGAAGTGCCGGTTCTGGCGGTGCGCCTGCAGGAAATGTTCGGTTATGCCGATACGCCGGCGATTGCCGGCGGCCGTGTCAAATTGCTGCTGCACCTGTTGTCGCCGGCGCGTCGGCCCTTGCAGGTGACCAGCGACCTGGCCGGCTTCTGGCAGTCGAGCTATCGCGCTGTGCGGGCAGAGATGCGCGGTCAATACCCCAAACACGACTGGCCCGAGAATCCGCTTGCGGCAACGCCAACCGCGCGTGCCAAACCCCGTATACGTTGACCCGGCAACAGTTGGTCGCAGTCTGGTGCTTGATTGTCGGTGGGCACGCTCCTTAGGATCAGTCCATGAATTCGGGGCGCCGCAACGAGGTACGTATCCTGTACGGCGACGCCGCACAGGGATCGCGTGCGCTGTATCGGCAGGCGATGATCGGCGCCGGTTACGGCAATCTGCGTGAATTCGACACGCTCGAGAATTTCATCGACCTGGTGGCGGTGGCGCAGCCCGATCTGATCCTGATGGATATCGGCCTGCCAGGCGGTAATGTGGCGCAGCTCGTCGCCGACCTGCGCCACGGCAAACTCGGCATCAACCCCTACCTGCCGGTGATTCTCACCACCTGGGAAGCTGAACAATCGGTGGTGCGCCGGCTGATGGATGCCGGTGCGGATGACCTGCTGGTCAAGCCGCTTTCCACCAAGGCGTTGCTCGACCGTCTCGAAGCGGTTGCCATGAACCGCAAACCCTTCGTCGTCACCTCCGATTATATCGGCCCGGACCGCCGCCGTGCTTCTGCCCGGCGCGACAGCAATGTGCCGCTGTTTGATGTGCCCAATCCGATGCGTGCCAAGCTGACCGGCGAGGCCTTCGATGCCCGCATGCTGCAGCAGGCGGTGATGGCGATGAACGAGCAGATCAACCGGCAGCGCTTGTGCGCCTCGGCCTTCCGCATCGCCTTCGTCACGGCGCAGATCGTGCCGCTGTACAAGGCGCAGACCATGCCCGACGCCAATACCCTGGCCATGCTGCGCGACCTGATTGCCTCGACAGAGGATATCCAGCGCCGTATTGCCGATACCGACCTCGCCCATGTCGGCCAGATCTGCGAGCGGCTGCTGCAGCCGGCGCGGCGGATGTATGAAACGGGAGAGGATTTCGTCTTCACCCACGACTGGCAGGCATCCTTCGACCTGCTCAAGTCGCTGGGCGATGCGGTGCTGGCTTTCTTCCATCCCGACCGCGATGCCTCGGCGCTGGCCGGCGAGGTCGCAGTGGCGATCGACCGTTTCCAGGCGCGCCGGGCTGCACAGGAAGCCGGCGAAGTTCCTGCCGTTTAGCGCAGGGCCTCATCCGGGCGCAGCACGAAACCGGCCATCAGCCGGTCGACCGGCGCGAAATCGTCGGTCAGCACCGGCACATTTGCAGCCGTAATCCGCGCATCGAGATCGTCCTGCGGCCAGCGCAGCCAGATGCGGCGGAAAGGCTGCGACACACGCAGGGCGGCACTCTCGCTCGCCTCGCGCAGGCCCAGCACGACGAAGGTGACGCGCCCGCCGCGCCGGCGGCTATCATCGTCGAGCCAGACTTCCACGGCGGGAAAGTCGCGCTGCATGGTCTTGACCAGGCTGAAGGTGAAGCGCGGATTCTCGCTCTGGTCGATCACGTTGATCGCATAAGCGCCATTCGGTGCCAGCCGCTGCAGGATGATGCGGTGAAATTCGCGGGTCACCAGATGAGCCGGAATGGCGTAATCGTGGAAGGCGTCGCCCAGCACCAGATCGAAGGTCGGCTGTGCCGGCAGGCTGGCGAGCAGGCGTCGGGCATCGGCATGGCGGATTTGCAGCCCCGGGGCGGCGGGATCGAGCCACATGGCCTGCGTCGCCATGTGCGTCACCGCCGGATCGATCTCGGCCACGGTGAGCGAGGCATCGGGATAGCGCGCGGCCCAGGCCCGTGGCAGGGTGAAGGCGCCGCCGCCGATGAAATAGGCCTGCGGCGAACGCTGGCCCAGCAGCCGCTCGCTGCGTTCGGAAACGAAATGCAGGTAGGGGCTGTAGAGCAGGGTGGGGTCGTCGCGGTCGTTGATGCTGTGCGCCAGATGGTCGAGTACCATGGCCGCCGAAGGCCGGCCGCTCTGCGGCGCGAAATCGACGATGCGGATACAGTAATAGTCGCTCTCCGCAGCGCAGGGCGCGGCAAAGGCAGGCAGGCGGCTCAGGCCGAAACTGCCGGCGATGACGGTCAGGATCGCAGCCGCGGCGATCGCCCGGCTGCCCTGCCAGAACAGCACGGCGAAAATCAGATACAGCCCGGCCACCGCCAGCATGGTACCGGTCGAGCCGATCCAGGAAATGAACAGATAGCCGGCGCTGAGCGTGCCGAGAATGCTGCCAGCGGCACCCAGCGCGAACATGCGGCCGATGATCGGGCCCTGCCGGTCGGGCGCATCGTCGATGGCCAGTTTGGTCAGCACGGGCGACACAACGCCGACGAACAGGCTGGGCAGCAGAAACACTCCGGCAGCCAGCAGCACGATCAGCAGCAGTGGCGCGGTGCTCTCACCGCCCAGCAGCCCCGCCAGGATGCCAAGCAGCGGTGCGGCTCCGGCGGCGGTCAGCCCGGCCAGCAGCAGGGCGAGAGCAACGCCGCGCAGTGCGCGGCGGTGTGACACATGCGGTGCCGCCAGCAGGCCGCCGATCCAGTGGCCGACCGACAGGCCGGCCAGCACCACGGCGATGATCGCAGTCCAGGTATAGAGCGACATGCCGACATGGGGCGCCAGCATGCGTCCGGCGACGATCTCGACGATCAGCGCGCCGGCCGAGGTGAGGAAGAGGGTGAGGCCATAGCCGGCCTGTCTGGTGCGCACGCGAATGGACAGACGGAAAGGTTCAGTTGCTGGGCGTGGCGGCCGCCTTGGCCGCATCGATCCGATGCTGCGCCAGATAGGCGGGGAATTCCATCTTTTCGTAGGCACGCTCGGCCACGAATTTGAACATGGCGAGGAAAGCCGGCGGCGGCAACAGGCCACGCATGCGCGCCGACGCCACATCCTTGGCCGATCCCTTCACCGGTTTGTCGGGCAGGAACAGGATGGTCGGCGTGGCCGATACCGCCCAGCGCCGGGCCATGTCCTTTTCCGGCAGGGCACGGCCGTCCAGATCGGTGACTTCGCGGGCGCCGAACAGGTTAAGCTGGATCATTTCGAAATGCTGGCGGATATAGCCGCTGATCGCCGGGTCGGCGAGATGTTTCTCGTGCATCTCGGTGCAGAAGATGCAGCCGCGCTGCTCGAAGCTCAGCGCCACCCGCTTGCCTTTGGCCGCGGCTTCCTCGATGTCCTGCTTGAGATCTAGGAAACTGTCGAGAAACCAGTCCTGCACATGCAGGCCATCGTCATTCACCCGCGCAGCATGCAGGGCGGCCGGTGCCAGAATCAGACTGGCGGGCAGGGCGGCGAGCAGACGGCGGCGGGTCAGCATAGCCTTCACGGACGCAGGTGAATCCAGCCGCGCAGGCTGCGCTCGACGATCTCCGGCAGGCCGTTCGGCACGACGGAGACTTCGGGCAGCAGATCGGCTTTTGTTTTCTTCATGGTGTCCAATGTAGCGCCGCAGGCGATGAAGTCGACCTCAAGTTCCTGCAGGCTGGCGATGCGCTGGGCCACCGGGCTGCCCTTCAGCACGGCAACCAGTCCGGGCCCGTAGGCGATCACCGCCAGTTTCACCTGGGTGGCATCGTAATATTTCTGGATATTCGTGATGTTGCTGAACACGGCGCTGATCCGCTTCGGATCGTCTTCCGACAGGCTGAGCACAATCTTGCGCGGATTGTCGATGGTCGGCTGCGGATCGGCGAATTTTCCGGCCTGGGCCCAGGCGTCGATATGGGCAGCGGCGGGCAGCAGCGCGGTCAGGGCAAACAGAACGGCACGCCGCGTGGACATGCTCAGTCAGCCGCCTTCTGTTGTGTCGGCGTCACGCCCAGCCGGGCGGCCAGGTCGCTGGTGATCTTGGGCGGCGCTGTGCGGCAGTTGGTCATGCAGGTATCGGGTTTCACATCGGGTCGCGGATCGCCGCCGGTAATGAAGCCGTCGCGGTTCGGCAGTTTCAGCGCCTTGAGGCTGGCGGCGTCGAGGTCCTTGTCGGCCGGCCACAGGTCGCCCTGGTTCAGCAGCCAGGCGACGATGGAATAGACCTCGTCATGGGTCAAGCTCTGCGGCGCACCGAAGGGCATGGCCCGATAGATGTAATCATACAGACTGGGGCCGTGCGGCCAGTAACTGTCGATGGTCTTGCGCGGGTCGTCGGATTTCAGCGTGCCGCGGCCGCCGATCAGCTCCGGGTAGCGGCCGGCACCTTCGGCGAACTCGCCATGGCAGGCTGCGCATTGCGCCATGAAAAGCTCTTCGCCAGCGGCGACGCTGCCCTTGCCGGGCGGCAGGCCGGCGCCATCGGGGCCGCGCACGTCGATATTCCAGCCGGCGATCTGTTCGGTCGTGGCCGGTGTGCCGAAGCCGAAGCGCTTTGCCGGCTTGTCCTGCGCCGCCACCGGTAGCGCCAGGCCGAGCGCCAGCAGGATGGCAAGGATTTTAAGCGATCTGAACATTCTCAACCTCGCCATCGGGACGCACGCGCCAGGTATGGATCGAATTCTTGTGATAGATCGAATTGAGGCCGCGCGCCTTGCGCAAATTTTCGATGCTCGGCTGCACATAACCGCTGTCATCGGTGGCGCGGCTCTGCAGCAGCATCGGCCGCCCGTCCCATTGCAGCGGCAGGCGGAAGCGGGTCAGGCAGCGCGACAGCACCGGGCCCTGCAATTCAGCCGTGCGCCAGTTCATGCCGCCATCGGTGCTGACATCCACTTTCTTGATCCTGCCGTAGCCGGACCATGCGAGGCCGCGGATTTCGTAGAAGCCCTTGCCATGCTTCAGCGGCTTTTCCGGACATGGGGAGGTGATGACCGAATTAGCCTCCTGCACGAAAGTGAACTGGCGGGCTTTGCCGTCCGGCATCAGGTCGGTGTATTTCGAGGTCTCCTCGCGATGATGCCAGGGCTGGTCGCCGACCTTGATGCGGCGCAGCCATTTGATGTTGACATTGCCTTCCCAGCCCGGCACCAGCAGGCGCAGCGGATAGCCGTTTTCCGGCCGGATGCGCTCGCCGTTCTGCGAATAGCAGACGATGATATCGTCCATCGCCTTGGCCAGCGGGATGCTGCGTGTCATCGCCGCGGCATCGGCACCCTCGGCGAGAATCCATTTGGCGCTTTTCTGCACGCCCGCTTCTGCCAGCAGGGTGGAAAGCTTGACGCCGGTCCATTCGCAGCAATGCACCATGCCGTGGCTGAACTGCACGCCGGCCATCTGCGCGCCCTTCCATTCCATGCCGCCGTTCGCCGGGCATTCCAGGAAATGGATGCGGCTGACCGAAGGGAAGCGCATCAGGTCGGCCATGGTGAAGATCAGCGGCCGGTCGACCAGGCCATGGATCATCAGCCGGTGCTGTTCAGGGTCGATATCGGGCACACCGCCGTGATGGCGTTCGAAACACAGGCCGCTCGGCGTAATGATGCCGTCGAGTTCATGCAGCGGTGTGAAATTGATCGAGGATTCTTCCGTCGCCGTCAACCAGGGCACGTTGCGCCGGATCGTATTCTTTTCATACGGCGACGGATTGCCGTAGGGATTGGCGGTGACGCCGGGTCCGAGCGTCTTCATCCATTCCGGCACATTGGGCGGCAGGTTGTCGGCGCCGGCCGCCATCGCTTCGCCGACACCGGCGCCCGCCACCAGCGTCAGGCCGCCAATGGCAGAGGTTTTCAGGAAGCGGCGCCGGGATGGGTCATTCGGTGGGCTCATGAGTCATTCCCTCCTTACGCTGCCATGCCGCGCGGATCGGCGCCGGTGACTTTGACGCTGCGGTTCTCCGGGATGGCGATGGCCTTCCTGCTGCTGATGTATTTGCCGACCAGGTCGTAGATCGGCGGCCCTTCGGTGCCCTCGTTGATCGAGGCCCAGCCGGCCACCGTATAGCTCCTGCCCGGATCGATTGGCTGGTTGTTGCGCAGCAGGGTCATGTTGGAAATGCGCTGGCCGATCGGCTTGGACACATCGATGCTGTAGGCCAGCCCACCGACCCGCACCATATCGCCGCCCTGCTGATAGTAAGGGTCCGGGTTGAACAGGTTATCGGCGACATCCTCCAGCACGGTCTTGAGGAATTCGCCCGTCATCTGGTTGCGATAGACATTGGGATAGGTGATGGCCGTCTGCGAATACAGGATGTCGCCGGTGATCGCCTGGCCGGGCAGCAGGGTGGCGCCCCAGCGGAAACCGGGCGACAGCGCGATCTCCGCCTCGCGCTCGGCCAGCATGGCCTGGCAGATCAGGTCGTCGAAGGTGCCGTTGAAATTGCCGCGCCGGTACAGCAGTGAATCCGCCTGGCCATAGACCTTGTCGATCACCGCCTTATGCGGCGCGCGGATGTCGTCGACCAATTTCTTCATGGCCGGATCCGGCGTGATCGCATCGGAGAAAACCGGGATCAGGCGGAAGCGGTAGGCCGCCACTTTCTTGTTCTTCACGTCGAGGTCGAGGCGGGCAAGGAACTTGCCATGGCTGCCCGGCGCCACCAGCAGGGTGGTGCCGATTTCGACCACGGCAGGAATCGCATCATGAGTATGGCCGGTCAGGATCACGTCGATACCCTTGACGCGGGCGGCCAGCTTGCGGTCGACATCGAAGCCGTTATGGCTCAGCAGCACGATCAGCTCGGCGCCGCCGGCGCGCGCGGCATCGACGCGCTGCTGTACCTTGTCTTCCTCGATGCCGAACGACCAGTCGGGAATCAGGTAGCGCGGATTGGCAATCGGCGTATAGGGGAAGGCTTGGCCGATTACGGCGATCTTCACCCCGCCGCGCTCAAACATCTTGGTCGATTCGAAAACCTCGTCGCCGAAGCTGGTATCCTTCACATTGCCGCACAGGAAGGGGATGCCCATGCTCTCGGTGATCTGCTTCACGCGCTCCGCGCCGTAGGTAAATTCCCAGTGCGCGGTCATGGCTTCCACGCCAAGCGCCTGCATCACCTTCACCATGTCGCCGCCCTTCTCGGCCAGCGAGGTGTAGCTGCCCTGCCAGGTGTCACCACCATCGAGCAGCAGCGTGTTGTTCGGCCGTTCGGCGCGGATCGCTTTCACCAGTGTAGCGAGCTGCGCCACACCGCCAAGCCGGCCATATTCCTTTGCCAGCTGGGCGAAATCCGCATAGGTCAGCGCATGAGCCTCGGGTGAAGCGGCCTTGATGCCGTACTGGCGCAGCAGGTGGGAACCGACCAGATGCGGCGGCAGGCCGAGCGCCTCGCCGACACCGATATTCACGCTGGGCTCGCGGAAATACAGCGGCATCAGCTGGGCATGGATGTCGGTGAAATGCAGCAGCGTGACCTGACCAAGCGGTTGGAAGCGCAGCAGGTCGGCCTGGCTGATTTTCTGGTCTGCGGCTCGCGTGCCCACGGACGCGCCGCCGAGCAGCACTGCGGCGGCGGCACCGGCTTGCAGGATATCGCGGCGGCTCAGCATTCACTCGCATCCTTCGTTTGCAATCGACAACAGTATTTTTCTGTACAAAACCTGCGTGCTTCCGCCCCTTGCGGGGCGAAAGGCTTAGCGGCGGACGCTGGGAGCTTCGGACTTCAGTCCGTTGCCGCGCCAGGCAACGAAGAGTTCGAGATTGGTGTATTCGTCGGAGCCGCGCGGGAAAGGCTGGGCCCGGACTTCCTCGTTGCAGCCTTCGAAGCGGCGATGCAGCGAGCCGAAGGACTGCCATTTCAGCCGATAGGTCGGATAGCCGTTCGACTGGCCCTGGCTGAGATTCTCGACGCCGATGCTCATGCCGGCATTGGCCTCGTGGCACTGGTTACAGGCAATGTCCATCTGGCCGCGCCGGGTGTAGTAGAACTTCTTGCCCTCCTCGAAGAAGGGCTGGGCCGCGCCATCGACCTTGACGCTGATCGGCAGGCCGCGCGACTGGTATTCGACATAGGCGGTCAGGCCGAGCAGGGGTTTGGATTCCCATTTCAGCTCCGGCGCCTTCATCTGCTCGGTGCGGCAGAGGTTGATGCGATGCTCGATATTGGCGAGTTTGCCGCGCTTGGGCTCGAATTTCGGATAGGTGACGGCCACGCCCTTCATGCTCTTGGCGGCGTCGCCATGGCAGGAGGCGCAGGATTTTCCGGCGCTGCCAGCCACCGTGCTCCATTCCGTTTCGCCATCCTGTACCGCCAGCATGCCGGGATTCTCGAAATCGTCGTCCTGCATCGTCTGGGTTTCCGGAGAGGCGAAGACATAACCGGAAAACTTGTCGCCAACGATGCGGTCGGCGAATTTCGGATTGGCGCGATATTGCGCCAGCACCTCGTTCTCGTTGCTGCCGGCCGTCTGCTTGTTGTCGCAGGCGGCCAATCCACTCATCAGCATCAGCGCTGCGGCGGCGGGGAGGATGCGTGAATGGGGCATGCGCATCGCTCAGGCTACCGTAATGGCCTGGGTGGCCTTGTAGGTGCTGCCGTCGTCGTCGGTCCAGGCGAATTCCAGGCTGCCGCTCTGCGTGCATTTCAGGAAGAACGACAGATAGGGATTCGCCGAGATGGCGGGTTCCAGCTTCGCCTCGAAGACCTGCTTGCCGTTGAAGGCGACGGTCATCTTGTTGATGATCTTGCGCGGGATGGTTTTGCCCTGCGAATCCTTGCGCTGACCAGATTCCATCGGATGCGAGATCAGTGTCTTGATCTCTATGATTTCATCCTTCTTGGCGCTTTGCGGCACCCGGATGCGCGGCTTGATATCTTCAGCCATGGTCTTGATCCTTTCCTATTCCGCTTCGCCGCTCAGCCGCCGCAGCCGCCGATGGTGACCTTGACCTCGCGGGTCGCGGTCCAGGTTGTACCGTCGTTCATCTCGGCGAC
Source organism: Ferrovibrio sp. (assembly GCF_025869515.1). Lineage (GTDB taxonomy): Bacteria > Pseudomonadota > Alphaproteobacteria > Ferrovibrionales > Ferrovibrionaceae > Ferrovibrio. The sequence continues at coordinate 50,516 of NZ_JAOZVR010000047.1, read as the reverse complement.
AGCGATGATATTCTGCGTTTCCGCCATGCGCATGCGCAGCTGCACTTCCGCCTTGCCGTTGGCCGGCGTCAGCAGAAAGCTGGCAACGCCGGGCTGCGGATTGCGGTCGGCGACGACATGGATCGCTTTGACGTAATCCTTTTCCGTCATCGGGCTTTCGACCGCGATGGTGACCGGCACGGTATTGCCGTTCTCGGCGATTTCCTGGGTTTTGATCTGCACCTTGCCGGCCTTCGGCTCGGCCTTGGCCAGCTCGCTCAGCAGTTTCTTGGCGGTTTCGGGCGACGCCGAAGCGGCAAAGGGCATCAACGCCGCAGCCGCTCCCAGCGCGGCAACCGCCTGACGGCGGCTGACGCCGGTCTGGCGCCGGGGGAGGTGAAGGGATTCGGTCATGACAGACACTCCTGCTGGAACGGTACGCGCTTACTTCAGCGACGACAGATAGGCGACGAGATCTTCGACCTGCTCGGGCGTCAGCATCGGCTTGTTGGCGAAGCGGGTGGCAACGCGGTTCAGGCCGTTGACCCGGTAATAGGCCGGCATGATGGTTTCTTCGTTGAGCAGCTTCGGGTTCACGATCCGCATGCGAATCTCGCCGGGCGTCAGGCGACCGCCGACCTCGGTCAGATCGGGGCCGACATTGCCGATGCGGAAAGCGACTTCGGGGATCGGCATTTTATGGCAGATCACGCAATTGCCCTGGCCGCTGGTTATGGCAAGCGCGCGACCATTTGCCGCGTCGCCGGGCTTGCCGGTCAGCGACTTCTCGATCGCATAATCCTTGACCATATAGGGCAGCAGGCCGGGCTCGCGGACGTCCGCCGTCTGGGCGAGGGCGGTCGAGAGTGATGCAGAAGCCAGCAGCAGGGCTGCGGCGGCAAGCGTCAGGCGCATCGTTCCTCCGGTTTTATGACCACACTGCCCGTTGATGCTTCGGACCGATGGCGCAGCCTGTCGACTGCTGGTTGAGGAGTCCATAACAAACTCATTCCACATTTTGCAAGTGGAGTTTTGTCGCACCCTTTAGCCGCATGCTGCGCCCCCGGCGTGATCGGCGATTAACTGCGCAATTTTGGGATAAAAGAAATCCGCGCCGGGATAGCCGATGAAACGTGCCACTTCGCGGTTGCAGGCCATCAGCACGAAGGTGGGCGTGTAGAGAATCGGCAATTTCGGCAGATCGGCAGGCCAAGACCTGTCCAGGTCGACACGGCGCAGCGGCGCCTGCAGGCCCTCGTCGGATTTCGGATAGCCGGTGCCGATCTCCCGGTGCCAGACCCTGCACCACGGGCAATCGTCGCGCTCGAACATCACCAGCTGTAACGGGGCCTTGGCCTGGGCCAGCACCGTCAGGGGTGAGGCAAACAGCACAGTAGCTAAAACACATAAAAATTGTGCAATGCGAAAAAGCAGCATAGTGTGATGTTAATTTAGAGATGCCCGGTTATCAATGGGCAGGATCACTATGGGAGGACTCAATGATTGCCATGCGCAATGTCGCAGCGCTGCTCGGTTGCCTGTGTCTCGCCTTGCCGGCCTGGGCGGAACCGGTTCGCCTGGTGCAGGAGGGGCGTGGCCTCGATGGCGAGTTGAAACTCGCCGCCGGCAAGACGGTGAAGGACGGCGTGCTGCTGCTGGTGCATGGCACGCTGGCGCATAACCGCATGGAGATCATGCAGGCGCAGCAGGCGTTGCTCGCCGAGCGCGGGCTTTCGACGCTAGCGGTGTCGCTGTCGCTTGGCATCTCCGATCGCAAGGGCATGTATGATTGCGCGCAGCCGCATCGCCACAGCAATGCACAGGCCGCCGCCGAGATCGCCGCCTGGGTTGATTGGGCTGTGAAAGCCGGTGCCGGCAAGATCGGTATTCTGGGCCATTCGCGCGGCGGTGCGCAGGTTGCGTTTTATGCCGCGCGTGCCGGCGCCGCGTTGCCGTCTGCCGTGCAGAAAATCGTGCTGGCGGGACCGACCACCTTTGACCGCAATCGCGCCGCGGCCGAATTCAAGGCGCGCTTCAGGGCCGATTTCGCGCCGGTGATTGCCGGGGCCGAAGCCCTGGGGGCAGCCGGGAAGGGCACCGAGATGATGGCCGTGCCCGGCTTCATGTATTGCCCGAATGCCAGTGTGGCGGCCGCCACCTTTGCCGATTATCACGCCGCCGATGGGCGAAACGATGCGCCGAGCCTGCTGGCGAAGTTGCCGCGGCCGGTACTGGTGGTGGTGGCCGGCGGCGATGAAGTCGTCACCGATCTGCCGGCCCGGCTGCAGGCACTGCCGAAATCGGACCGGCTGCGCATCGTCACGGTCGATGGTGCGGATCATTTCTTCAAGGACCTTTATGGCGAGGACCTTGCCGACGCGGTTACGGCCTACTGGAAGGAATGATGGCCTGCCGGCCCGGGCTGGCCGGGCCGGCGCAGGCGATGCAATCAGCCGCCGTTCAGCGCAGGGATGAACGGGGCCACCTGGAGGCCACCATCCCAGATCATCTTCAGCGCCACATAGGCGATGATTATCAGGCCGATATAGGCGATCCAATGGAAGCGGTCGAGCAGGCGGGCAATCGCCTTGGAGGCGACAGCCATCAGCGCGATCGACAGCACCAGGCCAAAGCCCAGAATGTAGGGATGCTCGCGCGCCGCACCGGCGACCGCCAGCACGTTGTCGATCGACATCGACAGGTCGGCCACGATGATCTGCATCACCGCTTCGCGCTGGGTCTTCGGCGCCGGCTTTTCCTTCGCTTCGCCGTTTTCGCCCGCTTTGGCGGCCTTGGCCTGTTCGCGCAGCTCACGCCACATCTTCCAGGCCACCCAGAGCAGCAGGATGCCGCCCGCGAGCGTCAGGCCGATGATCTGCAGCAGTTGCACGGCCACGCTGGCGAACAGGATGCGCAAAACGGTCGCGGCGAGAATGCCGTAAACGATGATCTTGTTGCGCTGCGCCGCCGGCAGGCCGGCAACGGCCATGCCGATCACAATCGCATTGTCGCCTGACAGAATGACGTCGATCAGAATGACCTGGGCGAAAGCACTAAGTTCGGCAGCGGTGATTGTGAGGCCGAAGAGAGTAATATCCATCGAATAGCCTTGGAATGATGAAGCTTAAGCTGGGGAGCGGAAATCCGCCGCACTCTAGGCGAAACCCGGCCTTTGCTCAAATAGGGAATGCCGGCCGTGAATTATCCGTGTCGGCCTGCACTCCCAGCTTGGCGCAGGCAGCCTGCTTTGTTACCTATGTCGGCCGCAATTTCCAGTCTTCGCCATGAGCCCCAGCCCAAACCTGTTCACGCTTGTTCCCGGCCATACGCCGCTACTGGTCAACGTGCCCCATGCCGGGCGCGGGCTCAGCCCCGGCCTTGCCGAGCGTCTGACGCCGACGGCCCGTCGGCTGGCTGATACTGACTGGCATGTGGAGAAACTGTACGATTTTGTCACTGGCCTCGGCGTCGGCCTCATGGTGGCGACGCAGTCGCGCTATGTCGTCGATCTCAACCGCGATCCTGCCGGCCGGGCGCTGTATCCCGGTGCCGACAATACCGAGCTCTGTCCCACCCGCGGCTTCGATGGCGCACCGCTCTATGCCGACGGTGCCGCACCCGATGCGGCCGAGGTGAGGCAGCGCACGGATGCATACTGGCAACCCTATCATGATCGGCTGACCGCCGAACTGGAAGCGATTCGCGTCCGCCATGGCCATGTTATCCTGCTCGACGGTCACAGTATCGTCAGCGAGGCGCCGCGCTTTTTCCAGGGCAAGCTGCCGGATCTCAATCTCGGCACCAACGAAGGCCGCAGCTGCGCCCCGGCGCTGGCCACCCAGGCTTATGGTGTGCTTGGCACAGCTTCCGGTTTCACCCATATCCATAATGGCCGTTTCAAGGGTGGCTATATTACCCGTCATTATGGCCGGCCGGCTGAAAACATGCATGCCCTTCAGCTCGAAATGGCGCAGAGTTGCTATATGGATGAAGGCAACCTCGAACTTTGGGATCCGCAGCGCGCTGCGCCGCTGACGGCCGTGCTGCGCCGGCTGGTGGAAACCCTTCTGCACTGGACGCCCGCATGAGCGATCAGCCGGCCGGCAGCCTGCGCACCATGCGCTACCCGGTGATGCGCTGGCTGGCGCTGTTTCTCATCCTCGGTGTGCCGCTGTCTGGTGTGATCCTCATCGCCTGGTTTGCCGGGGCGCTGTCGGATGGTGCGGTCTGGTCGATCACCATCCCGATCCTCGGCATCATCGCCCTGTTTTCAGGTTGGCACACGCTGGCCGCCTGGCGTGTGTTGCGCAGCACCGACGAGATCGCCGGCGCCGGTCCGCGCACCCGCAGCGACTGGGATGCGCTGACCATGATCGGCGAGCTGGGGCTGACCGTGGAGCGCCTGCGCCAGACTCTGCTGGACGAGAAAGGCCAGGTTGTCCTGCAGACCACCACGGCGGATGCGATTCTCAATGCGCTGCCCGATCCGGTGCTGCTGCTCGACGGCCGGCGCACCATTGCGCGCGCCAATTTCGCCGCGCGCAAATTCTTCGGCAACGACATCGTCGGCAATGACCTGACGGCGGCGCTGCGCCATCCCACGGTACTGGACGCGGCCGATGCCGTGCTGGGCGGCGAAACCGGTATGGCAGCGGCCGATCTGAACTTGCCGGTGCCGGACGGGCGTAGCTTCTCGGTGCGCGTGGTGGCCCTGCCGGCGGCGCGCGAGGATACCGCAGCCGTGCTGGCGCTGCATGACCTCACCTCGCTGCGCAAGGCCGAGAAAATGCGCGCCGATTTCGTCGCCAATGCCAGCCACGAGTTGCGTACCCCGCTGGCGTCGCTGGTCGGCTTCATCGAGACGCTGTTGGGGCCGGCCAGGGATGACGAGCCGGCGCGGCTGCGGTTCCTCGGCATCATGCGCGACCAGGCTGCCCGTATGGCGCGTTTGATTCAGGATCTGCTGTCGCTGTCGCAGATCGAGATGCGCGAGCATGATCAGCCGTCGGAGCCGGTGGCACTCGCACCGTTGTTGCGCGATGCCGCCGCCGCCCTGGAGCCGCAGGCCAAGGCCAAGAAGATTCAGATTCAGCTCAATCTCGACGACAGCCTGCCGCCGGTGCGCGGCGCCCGCGACGAACTGATGCAGGTGTTCCAGAACCTGATCGACAATGCGATCAAATACGGCCGTGCCGAGACAGCGGTGGTGGTTCGGCTGGCGCGCCGCGATGCCGACTGGATCGAGGTTGGCGTGCGCGATCATGGCGAAGGTATTCCGCGCGAACATCTGCCCCGTCTGACCGAACGATTCTACCGGGTCGACTCGGCGCGCAGCCGCGATCTGGGTGGAACAGGACTTGGCCTTGCCATCGTGAAGCACATTATCAACCGCCACCGTGGCCGGCTTGTCATCGAATCCGAACTCGGAAAAGGCAGCGAATTCATCGTTCGCATGCCGGATGTTCCTGAAAAATCCAAGACAGCCGCAACCCCCGTCTAATCCGCTCCTGTCTGGCGATGTCATTCAGGTCCGGCCGGCGCGGCCAATTTGGGGCGGGCTGTCGCGGCATTTATGTCGAGCAGCGTCGATGGCGCTATCCGACGCTGGCGATGAGCGCCAACAAAAAAAGCCAGCCGTCGCAAAACGGCTGGCTTTTTTTTGCGTTTTGAAGCGGCCGTCTAGCGGCGGCCGGCGATCTGCTTCTTCATCGCCGCGAACAGGGCTTCGAGCTTGCCGCCGTTATTCTGGATCACCGATTCGAATTGCTGGCGCTGGGTGAACGCCATCGATACGCCTTCCACCACCACATCGGTGACCAGCGGTTTGCCGTTCTTCTCATGGGTTTTCCATTCGACGCGAATCGGCGGGCCGCTCTGGCGGTTGATTTGCGACTCGACAATAGTTTCGCTGCCGGCGGCGCGGGCACCGTCCCGGACATCCAGAGTCTCGCCGTTATATTGCGACAGCAGCTGCGCATAGACTTTCACCAGATAGTCCTCGAACAGCGCGTCGTATTCCTTCTTCTGCTCCGGAGTGATGCCGCGGCTGTAGCGGCCAAGGCAGAAACGGCCGACCGCATCGAGATCGAGATGGTTGGTCAGCAGGTCGCGGACCAGACCTTCGCGCTTCTCGGCGGTCAGGGAGCGATCGCCCAGAGCCTTCAGGGTGCCGGTGCCGACCTCGCGGATAAACTGGTCCGGCGCGGCTGGTGCGGAGGCGGTCGCCAGGCCCGATATGGCCAGGGTCAGGCCGGCCAGGGCAGCGAACAGGAATCGGCGGGGCAGGGCAGCGAGCATGGGGACAACCGGACTAAAGCTTGGAGATCAATGATCTTTTGAGCTGACAATAAGGCCTTAACGAGGCGAATACATAGCCCGGCTGCCTTATGAAGACCATGATTCTTTTTATGACCCGATTTGGCTCTACACAAATACATAAAGATATGTTTATATCTCCCGCATGAACGCCGAACCGAGCCTTTCCCTTGATGTCCTGATGGCTGCCCTGCGGGCTGCGGCCGAACCGACGCGGCTGCGCCTGCTGGCGCTGTGTGCCGACAGCCAGCTGACGGTATCGGAACTGACCCAGATCCTGGGGCAGAGCCAGCCGCGGGTCTCGCGTCATCTGAAACTGCTCTGCGAAGCGGGGCTGCTGGAACGTGTACCGGAAGGCACCTGGGCCTTTTACCGTGTCGGCGACCGGCTGGCCGGGGCGCCGCTGGTCCGCGCACTCGCCACCCTGCTGCCGGCCAGCGACCCGATCCTGGCCCGCGATGCCGAACGGCTGGTGGCAGTGAAGCGCGCCCGCGCCGATACCGCCGAACGCTATTTCCGCGACAATGCCGCGCAGTGGTCGGCGATCCGCTCGCTGCATATCGATGAGGCCCAGGTCGAAGCCGCCGTGCTGCGCCTGCTGGGTCAGGGCGCACCGATCGACGATCTGCTCGATATCGGCACCGGCACCGGGCGCCTGCTTGAAATCCTCGCTCCCCGGGTCAAGCGTGGCCTGGGCGTCGATATGAGCCGTGACATGCTCAGCATCGCGCGCAGCAATCTGGAACGCGCCGGGATCAAGCATTGCCAGGTGCGTCAGGCCGACATGTATGCTCTGCCACTCGACAGCAGCAGCGTCGATGCCGCAGTGATCCACCAGGTGCTGCATTTCGCCGATGAGCCGCAGAAGGCGATTCTGGAAGCGGCCCGCGTGCTGAAGCCGCAGGGCCGCCTGGTGATTGTCGATTTTGCCCCGCACGACTTGGAAGACCTGCGTGCCCGTCATGCCCATCGCCGGCTTGGCTTTGCCGATGCCGAACTGCGTCATTGGTGCGCCGCCGCCGGGCTCGATCTCGATCCGGTCACGGCCCTGCCGGGTCAGCCGCTCACCGTGCATGTCTGGCGCGCCGTCAAGCGCGCGCCGGCTGTCGTCCATGTTACGCCCTCGCAGAAGAGTGCTGCCGAATGACCCTCCCTGATACCAATGCCTATGCCGCCCGCCGGCCCGGTCCGCTCAAAGTTTCGTTCGAATTCTTCCCGCCCAAGACGGCGGAGATGGAAGAAAGCCTGTGGCGCAGCGTCACCCGGCTGGCGCCGCTCGGTCCGCGCTTTGTTTCGGTCACCTACGGTGCCGGCGGTTCGACCCGCGAGCGCACCCATAATACGGTGGTGCGAATCCTCAATGAAACCGGCCTGAAGCCCGCTGCGCATCTCACCTGCGTCGGTGCCTCGAAAGGCGAGGTGGATGAGGTGGCGCAGCATTACTGGCAGGCCGGCATCCGTCATATCGTTGCGCTCCGCGGCGACCCGCAGGAAGGCACTGGCGGTTTCGCGCCACATCCGCAGGGTTATGCCAATTCCACCGACCTGATCGCCGGACTGAAGAAGATCGGCGATTTCGAGATCAGCGTCGGGTGCTATCCCGAAGGCCATCCCGATACCGCCTCGCCGCGGATCGAACTGGAGCACCTCAAGCGCAAGGTGGATGCCGGTGCCACCCGCTGCATCACGCAGTACTTCTTCGACCCCGATGTCTATTTCCGCTTTCTCGACCGTGCCCGCTCCGCCGGCATCACCGTGCCGATCGTGCCCGGCATCCTGCCGGTAACCAATTTCCGCCAGGTGGTGAAATTTTCCGCCGCCTGCGGTGCCAGCGTGCCGGCCTGGATGGCCGATATGTTCGATGGGCTGGACGACGATGCCGAAACCCGCCGTATGGTGGCGGCGCATATGGCTGCCGAGCAGTGCCGCAGGCTGCTCTCTGCCGGGATCGACGAGTTCCATTTCTACACGCTGAACCGCGCCGATCTCACCTACGCGATCTGTCATGTGCTCGGCGTGCGGCCCAAACCCAGCATCGCAGGAGAGGCGGCGGCCTGATGTTCGATACACCGGAAAACCGCAAGACGCGCCGCGCGGCCCTGAAGGTGGCGGCGAAAAACCGCATCCTGGTGCTGGATGGCGCCATGGGCACGATGCTGCAGCGGCGCAAGCTGAGCGAGGCCGACTATCGTGGCGACCGCTTCAAGGGTGCCAACAGCGACCTTAAAGGGAATCACGACATCCTGAATATTACCCGGCCCGATGTGATCTACGAGGTGCACAAGGAATATCTCGACGCCGGCGCCGACATCATCGAAACCAACACCTTCAGCGGCACCTGGATCAGCCAGGCCGACTACCATCTCGAAGCTGCGGTGGCCGACATCAACCGCGAGGGCGCGAAACTGGCGCGCAAGGCGGCTGATGAATATACCGCGAAAGATCCGTCGAAGCCGCGCTTCGTGGCTGGGGCCATCGGGCCGACCAACCGCACCGCTTCGCTGTCGCCTGATGTGAACCGACCGGATTTTCGCAACATCACCTTCGACGAGCTGAAGGATGCCTATAAGGAACAGGCGCGCGGCTTGGTCGAAGGCGGTGCCGATCTGCTGCTGATCGAAACCGTGTTTGACACGCTGAATGCCAAGGCCGCAGCTTTCGGCGTCTACGAGCTGTTCGACGAGTTGGGCGAGGAATGGCCGATCATGATTTCGGGCACCATCACGGATTTGTCTGGCCGCACGCTGTCGGGTCAGACCACCGAAGCCTTCTGGAATTCGTTGCGCCACACCAGGCCGTTTTCAGTCGGCCTCAACTGCGCTTTCGGCGCCCAGCAGATGCGGCCCTACGTCGCCGAGCTGAGCCGCGTCGCCGATGTGCCGGTCAGCGCCTATCCCAATGCCGGGCTGCCCAACCAGTTCGGTGAATATGACGAACCGCCACATGCTACGGCCGCGCATCTGCGTGAATGGGCCGAACATGGCCTGGTCAATATCGTCGGCGGCTGCTGCGGCACCACGCCGGAGCATATCAGGGCGATCGCCGACAGTGTGAAGGGCGTGAAACCGCGCCGCATCCCCACCATCCCGCCGCAGCTCCGCCTCAGCGGCCTCGAACCCTTTGCTGTGCCTGCCGCATGACCGATATTGATGAAGCATTCTCGCCTGAATCGGAAAACCGCGGCTTCAACGGTCCGGTCTTTATCAACATCGGCGAACGCACGAACGTCACCGGTTCGGCGAAATTCCGCAAACTGATCCTGAACGGCGATTTCGATGCCGCGCTCACGGTGGCGCGCCAGCAGGTGGAAAACGGCGCCCAGATCATCGATATCAACATGGACGAGGGCATGCTCGACTCCAAGGCGGCGATGGTGAAATACCTGAACCTGATCGCCTCCGAGCCCGATATTTCGCGCGTGCCGATCATGATCGACTCCTCGAAATGGGATGTGATCGAGGCCGGCCTGAAATGCGTGCAGGGCAAGGCCATCGTCAATTCGATCAGTATGAAGGAAGGCGAGGATGCCTTCCTGGAACATGCCCGCAAGGTGCGGCGTTACGGTGCCGCCGTCGTGGTCATGGCCTTCGACGAGCAGGGCCAGGCCGATACGGCTGACCGCAAATACGAAATCTGCGCCCGTGCCTACAAGTTGCTGACCGAGAAAATCGGCTTTCCGCCGGAAGACATTATCTTCGACCCCAATATCTTCGCGGTCGCCACCGGCATCGAGGAGCATAACAATTACGCGGTCGAGTTCTTCGAGGGCGCCAGGCGTATCCGCGAGAACCTGCCGCACTGCCATATCTCCGGCGGCGTTTCCAACGTCTCCTTCTCCTTCCGCGGCAACGAACAGGTCCGTGAGGCGATGCACGCCGTTTTTCTGTATTACGGCATGCAGAACGGCATGGACATGGGCATCGTCAATGCCGGCCAGCTGCCGGTCTATGAGGATATTCCGACTGAACTGCGCGAACGCGTCGAAGACGTGCTGCTCAACCGCCGCCCGGATGCCACCGAACGCATGCTGGAAATCGCCGAACGCTTCAAGGGCGGCGCGCGGACACAGGAAATCGACATGTCATGGCGCGAGAAGGATGTGCGCGCCCGCCTGACCCATGCGCTGGTACATGGTATTTCCGATTTCATCGATGAGGATACCGAAGAGGCGCGCCACATCGTGGCCAGGCCGCTCGAAGTCATCGAAGGCCCGCTGATGGACGGCATGAATGTCGTCGGCGACCTGTTTGGTGCGGGCAAAATGTTCCTGCCGCAGGTGGTGAAATCCGCCCGCGTGATGAAAAAGGCAGTCGCCTATCTGCTGCCGTTTATCGAAGCCGAGAAGAACGCCGGTCCGGCCAGGACCAACGGCAAGGTGCTGATGGCCACAGTGAAGGGCGATGTGCACGATATCGGCAAGAACATTGTCGGTGTCGTGCTCCAGTGCAACAATTACGAAGTGATCGATCTCGGCGTCATGGTGTCCTGCGCCCGCATCCTGGATGAGGCGAAGCGGCAGAATGTCGACATTATCGGCCTCAGCGGCCTGATCACGCCGAGCCTGGACGAGATGTGCTATGTCGCCAGCGAGATGCAGCGTGAGGGTTTCCAGTTGCCGCTGCTGATCGGCGGCGCTACCACCTCGAAGGTGCATACGGCGGTCAAGATCGCGCCCAACTACAAGGGCCCGGTGATCTACGTCACTGACGCCTCGCGTGCCGTCGGCGTGGCCGGCCGGCTGGTTTCGGCCAACGACCGGCCGACCTATGCCGGCGAGATCGCCAGCGAATATGAAAAAATCCGCGACATCCACGCCCGCGAGCGCAATACCGGCCCACGCCAGAGCATTGCCGATGCGCGCCGCAACAAAACCAGGATCGACTGGAACGGCTATGTGCCGCCGCGGCCGTCCTTCCTCGGGGTGAAGGCATTTGACGATTATCCGATTGTCGAACTGGTCGAGTGCATCGACTGGACGCCGTTCTTCTCTTCCTGGGAATTGCGCGGCAAGTATCCCGAGATTTTGAAAGACCCGGTGGTGGGCGAGGCGGCCACCAACCTTTTCAAGGATGCCCAGGCGATGCTGAAACGCATCGTTGCGGAGAAGCCGATCAGGGCCAGCGCTGTGATCGGCTTCTGGCCGGCGGCGCAGATCGATGATGACGACATCGCGCTCTATGCCGATGAGGTCCAGGGCGAGGAAGTGGCGCGGCTGCATATGCTGCGCCAGCAGATGAAGCGCGACCGCGAGCGGGCTAATATCTCGCTGGCCGATTTCGTCGCCCCGAAGGAATCCGGCCTGGCTGATTATGTCGGCGCCTTTGCCGTCACGGCGGGGATCGGACTGGATGACTGGATCAAGCGCGAATTCACCGCGAAACAGGACGACTATTCGGGCATCCTGGCGCAGGCGCTGGCCGACCGCCTGGCCGAAGCCTTTGCCGAGCGCATGCATGAGCGCGTGCGCAAGGACTTCTGGGGCTATGCCGCCGATGAGACGCTGGGCAACGACGACCTGATCGCCGAGAAATATCGCGGGATCCGGCCCGCACCGGGCTATCCGGCCTGCCCCGACCATACCGAGAAGGCGACCCTGTTCAGCCTGCTCGATGCCACGCAGAAGGCTGGTATCACGCTGACCGAAAGCTTCGCCATGTGGCCCTCGGCGGCGGTCAGCGGCTGGTATTTCAGCCACCCGCAATCGGCCTATTTCGGTATCGGCCGTATCGAGCGCGACCAGGTCGCCGATTATGCCAGGCGCAAGGGCATGGACCTGGCGACGATGGAACGCTGGCTGGCGCCGAACCTGGCCTACGATCCGGCGCGCGAGGCGCCGCCAGCCGAGGCCGCCGAGTGAGTCTGACATTCCGCTTGGCCACCGCGGCCGATCTGCCCGAGATCGTGCGCCTGCTGGCCGATGATCATCTCGGCGGCAGCCGCGAACGCCACACCGATCCGCTGCCGGCCGAATACGGCATCGCCTTCGCTGGCCTGCAGCGCATCGGCGCCGAAGTGATCCTGGCACTGGATGCTTCGGGCATCGTAGTGGGCTGCCTCCAGTTATTGGTGCTGCCCGGCCTTGGCAGTCTGGGCAAGCAGCGCGCCCAGATCGAGGCCGTGCGGATCGAATCCTCGCTGCGCGGCAAGGGGCTCGGCTCGGAACTGATCCGCCACGCTGTAACCCGCGCGAAGGAAAAGGGCTGCAAGCTGGTGCAGCTCACGTCGGACAACAGCCGCCAGGGCGCGCACCGCCTTTACGAGCGGCTCGGCTTCAAGGCGAGCCATGTCGGCATGAAGCTGTATCTCGACTAGACCTCAGCGCCCGCCGGCGACATCCAGCAGGGCACCGTTGACGTAGCTCGATGCGTCATCCAGCAGCCAGATGATGGCTTCCGCCACTTCCATCGCAGTGCCGGCGCGTCCCAGTGGCGCAGTGGGACCGAGCCGCGCGGCGCGATCCGGTTCGCCGGCGCTGGCATGGATATCGGTTTCGATGATGCCTGGCCGTACTGCATTGACGCGGATGCCTTCCGGGCCGAGTTCCTTGGACAGGCCAAGCGTCAGCGTGTCGATGGCGCCTTTCGAGGTGGCATAATCGACAAACAGGTTGGGCGAGCCGAGCCGCGCCGCCACCGAAGACAGGTTGACGATGCCGCCACCTTTGCCGCCGCGTCTGGTTGACAGGCGTCGCGCGGCTTCGCGGGCACACAGCACGCTGCCGAGGATATTGGTGTCGAACAGGCGCTTCAGCCGCTCCAGCGACATATCGGCCAGGTCGGCCGTCGGTGCCACTACCCCGGCGTTGTTCACCAGGCCATCAAGCTTGCCGAAAGCCCTCTCGGTGGCATCGAACATCGCGATCACATCGGCCTCGACGGCGACATCGCCCTTGATGGCGATAGCGCGACCGCCGGCTTTCTGCACGGCCTGCGCGGTGTCCTGCGCGGCCTTCTCGTTGCCGGCATAGTTCACGCCGACCGACCAGCCCCGCTGGCCGGCCAGGATGGCGACGGCGCGGCCGATGCCGCGACTGCCGCCGGTGATCAGGATCGCTTTTGCTGCACTCACCATGGAATCTCGCTGCCGTCGTAGTTGAAGAATTTGCCGGTATCCTTGATCGTCAGGCCGTCGATCACATTTTTCAGTCCGGCGCCGCTGGTCGCCACATCGATGTCCGCGCCGGCGCCGCCCATATCGGTCTTCACCCAGCCGGGATGCAGCGTGATGACGCTGATGTTGCTGGATTTCAGGTCGAGCGCCAGATTGTGCATGCCGGCATTGATCGCGGCTTTCGAGGCACGATAGGCGTAAGCCCCGCCGCTGCCGGCGGCAATCGAGCCCATGCGGCTGGAGATGGTGGCTATTTTAGCCCCCCCTTTCGCAGCCTTCAGATGCGGCAGGAAGGCGAGCGCCATTTTCATCGGCGCCACGCTGTTGACCTGCAGCACCTGCAGGTAGATGTCAAAATCGCTCACCGTCAGTCCGCCGTCGCGGTTGCCATAGATGCCGGCGTTATTCAGCAGCAGGTCGATGGCGGTGCCCTGGTATTTCTGCGCTAGTGCATCGACGGCGGCATAGTCGGTCACCTCCAGCGCCTCGATGCTGACGCCGCGCACCGCCTTCAAGGCCGTGGCGGCCTGCGGGTCGCGGCAGGTGGCGATCACGGTCCAGCCATCGGCGGCATAGCGTTTGGTCAGCTCCAGGCCGATGCCGCGGTTGGCGCCGGTGATCAGCAATGTGGGCATGTTTCGCTCCTTATGCGGGTCGCGCCGCGACGCGGCGATACAGCGGTTGCAGCAATCCGGGCAGCATATACATCGGCAACTGGCCCATGGCGAAAAACACCACCATGTCGAACACCGCACGGTCGGCCAGCGACACCATCACCAGGCCCATGTTGCAGTTGCCGGTGAGGATTCCCAGTGTCAGCGCCGCTGCTTGCCCGAAGCGGAAGACAAAGCGCCCGACAGCATAGCCCAGCACCTGCAGGGCCAGGTTGGCGATGAAGGCCGAGGCCGTGGCGAGCAACACATAGCCCGGTTGCGCCATCAGCTTGACGGCGACGCCATCCATGATGGCGATGGCAAACAGCACCAGTGCCAGCACGGAACTGCCGTCCATCAGCCGCTGGTTCTTCCGCAGCCAGCCGGGCGGCAGCTTCCAGTGCGCCAGCAGCGCGGCGGCGAAGGCAAAGCCGACCATGAGCGCCAGACGCCCCATGAATTCGATCAGCGACATCTGCACCTCGATATCGAGCAGCAGCAGCGCCAGCGGCGGCAGCGTGAAGGGCACCAGCGCGGTGGCGATCACCATGACGATGACGGCGAGTGCCGCATCCAGCCCGAGGATCAGTGCGAAAGCCACCGTTGCCGTCACCGGCGGCGCCGCCGACATCAGCACGATGGCTTCCATCAACGGGCGCGGCAGGCCGAGTGGGGTCAGCGCGGCAAACATCAGCAGCGGGCAGACCAGCAGCAGGAAGATGATGATCGGCACGAACAGCAGCGGCCGCCGCGCATAGGCCTGGAAGGCGCTCCAGTCGAGCCGCATCAGCGACAGCGACAACGGCAGCAGCAGGAAGACCACCAGGCCCGGCCGCAGCAGGCTGGCCAGCGGCGGCACCAACAGGCCGACCAGCACGCCGCCGAACAGGAATTTGGTGGCATGGCGGCCCATGTAGTCGAGCGGCCTCCAGAGCAGGGTACGGATCACGGCTTGGGCTTCCGGCTGGAAAACAGGGGAGTTTCACGTGAAACATAGAGGGAACAGAAAGTCAGGGGCGGCATACGGATCATCATGCGAGCGGGGAACATTTATCGTTATATCCTAGGAGCATAGACCCGGGATGCTGGGCAGGCGAGGGCGGAATTGTCCCGCTTGACACTCAATACTCAAACATTTAAATAAATATTGAAATGTTTGATCTTAGCCATATCGAAGATGCCGAGGTGATTCAGCTCGCCGACATGTTCCGGCTGCTGGGCGACCCCTCACGTTTGCGCCTCGTGGTGGCGCTCTGTGCCGGGCCCTGTCCGGCGTCGGCTGCGGCCGAAGCTGCCGGCCTGTCGCCGCAACTCGCCAGCCATCATCTGCGGCTGCTGAAGGCGGCACGGCTGGTGCGCGGCATCCGGCGCGGCCGGCAGATCTATTACGACCTGGCCGACGATCATGTGCGCCACATGCTGGCAGACATGGCCGAACACGTCGCGGAGCCGCATAAGGATGAGACGGCGCTCGACGACCATCTTGAACACACGATTTGAGATAGGGTGTAATCATGAGTGCGTCCTGCTGCTCTCCTGCACATAACCACCAGCCCGGCCATGGTCATGGCGATCACGATCATGATCACGGCAATGCAGCTCGGCCTGCCTTGTGGATCGCGCTGCTGTTGAATGGCGGCATGTTCGTCGTCGAGCTGGGGGCTGGCCTAAGCGCTGCTTCAACCTCGCTGCTCGCCGATTCCGCCGACTTCCTGGGTGACGCAGCCAATTACGGCCTCGCGCTGGCCGTATTCTCGATGGCGCTGGTCTGGCGCGCCCGGGTTGCGCTGCTTAAGGGCATTTCGATGGGCCTGTTCGGCCTGTGGGTTGCCAGCATGACGATTCATCATGCCGTCGCCGGCACAGTGCCGGAGCCGGCCACCATGGGCATGGTGGGTTTCGCGGCGCTTGCCGTGAATGTGCTGGTCACGATGATCCTGTATCGCTTCCGGACCGGTGACAGCAACATGCGCGCGGTGTGGATCTGCAGCCGCAACGATGCGCTCGGCAACCTCGCCGTGATGGCGGCGGCCAGCGGCGTGTTCGTCACCAATTCAGCCTGGCCCGACCTGGCCGTGGCGTCCTTCATGGCGGCGTTGGCGCTCTGGGGCTCGGTCCAGGTGATCCTGCATGCCCGTCGCGAGCTGCGGCAGGATGCATTCAAACCCGCATGAAGTGAATACGGTGGATGCGAACAGTCTGGTATCGTTTATGGCCGAAAACCGGAGACGGACCGTGGTCGCTGAGTTATAACAACTACGATTTCCTGCCTGAGTATCAGATATGAACGAGAAACTTAAAACCGCAGACAGCCATTTTGCCTTCGGTGAAAACTGGGCGAGTTATGCCCACCTAATCGACCAAAGCCGCCTTGCTAAAGCCCGTGAAGGTTTGGTTCGGCTATTAGGCGAAGATGGTCTGCGCGACAAAACCGTGCTGGATATCGGCTGTGGTTCAGGCTTGCATGCTGTAGCGGCACAGGCGCTCGGTGCCCGGCGTGTTCTTGGTGTTGATATCGACCGGAGTTCCGTCGCTACATCTCGGCAAGTTTTTGCCCGCATGGGTACTGAGGCGCAATGTAGTGCGCAGGAATGCAGCGTATTTGAGCTTGAAAACGCCGGCCTCGGGCAATTCGATGTCGTCTATTCCTGGGGTGTTCTGCATCATACCGGTGCCATGCATGAAGCGCTTGAGAAAGCGGCGGGGATGACGGCGCCCGGAGGAACTTTCGTTTTCGCGCTGTACCGCAAGACCAAGTTGTGCTGGCTGTGGAAGGTTGAGAAACGTTGGTATGCCAAAGCATCGCCCACTGCGCAACGTATGATGCAGCGGCTTTATATTGGTATGATGCGTTTAGCGTATTGGTTACTCGGTCGGGATTTCAAAGCGCATCTGCGAAGCTATAAAGAGCAACGTGGCATGGATTTCGAGCACGATGTGCATGACTGGCTTGGTGGCTATCCTTATGAGTCGATCTCCCCGGCCGAGGTCGCTGCCCTGATGGGAAAGCTCGGTTTCGATCCAGTGCGCAGTTTCACACGCCCCGGGGGCTGGGCCGTGTTCGGCTCGGGTTGCGACGAATTTGTATTTCGGCGGTCTTAACTCGTTCAGAGTGAGAATAACGCCTTGAAAACGCCATAATTCCGGGTAGATTGCAGCCCACGTCCGGGCCCCTCTGGCTGCCATGAACGGGATGGCAGCGATGTCGGACGGCTTTTTGCAAAAGCCCCCCGCCCAGGATATCTCTCATGGATCTTTCGGTTTTCCTTGAACCGGCTGCGCTGCTTGCGTTGGTCGGCCTTATCGCCCTCGAACTCGTCCTCGCGGTCGACAACCTGATCTTCATCACCATCCTCACCAGCCGGCTGCCGGAACACCAGCAGCCGCTGGGCCGCAAGCTCGGCCTGCTCGGCGCGGTCATTACCCGCGTCATGCTGCTTCTGTCGGCGGCCTGGCTGATCACGCTGACGGCGCCCTGGTTCACCCTCTTCGACTATGAAATTTCCGGTCGTGACCTGGTGCTGATCCTCGGCGGCCTGTTCCTGATCTGGAAGGCAACCATGGAAATCCATGAGCGTGTCACGCCGAAGGACAGCGACGAGATGGAGAATGGCACCCCCGGTGCAACCGGCGGCGAGCCGAAAAAGAAGTATCCCGCCTTCTGGGCCATCATCGGCCAGATCGCTGTGCTGGATATCGTCTTCTCGCTCGACAGCGTGATCACCGCCATCGGTCTGGCGCGCCAGATCGAGATCATGGTGGCTGCTGTACTCATCTCGGTCGCCATCATGGTGGCGCTGGCCGAGCCGCTCGCCCGTTTCGTGAAGAAGAACCCCAATATCGTCATGCTGGCGCTGTCGTTCCTCGTCATGATCGGCATGGCGCTGGTCGCCGAAGGGTTCGACATCGAGATCCCCAAGATCATGATTTACGGCGCCATGGCCTTCTCGGTGACGGTCGAGCTGCTCAACATGGCCTCGCGCAAGGCCCAGCTCAGCCGCACCTATCGGGCCATCCGCGACCCCGAAGGACGCAGCGAAGCCGACTGAGGCTGATGGTCTTCATGCATCCGAAGAGGCGGGCTCAGGCCCGCCTCTTTTTTATCGCCGCGCTTTCGCCCCATTCGCTCGCCATCATCACGGCATGAACGGGAAGCGTGCCGATATGTCAGCCTCTGCGCCGCGCCGTCGGCCCAGCATTGCCGGCGACCTGTCGCGCCTGCGCCGTCATGGCCGCACGCGCAGCCTGACACTGGCGGAAGCCAGCGCGATGTTTGCCGACCGTTCGACGCCGCTGCTGCTGCTTTTCCTCGGCCTGCTCGGTTTCATCCCGTCGCCCGGCCTGCCGCTCGGCCTGATCACCGGGTCGCTGGTGGTCTGCATCGCCTTTGGCATGCTGCTGCGCCCCGGTAATCCACCGATCCCGGGCCTGCTCGGCCGTCGTCGCCTCTCGAGCGGCCTGCTGCGCAGATTCATGGGCTTTGCGATTCCCTTCGTGCGCCGGCTGGAACGCCGTTTCCGGCCACGGCTGACCTGGGTGGTCAGCGGCACGGGCGTGGCCTTCGCCGCCATTGCCATCGCGATCCAGGGTATCGGTCTGGCGCTGCCATTGCCCTTCGGCAACCTGCCGTTTGCCTTCGGTATCGTACTGACCGCGCTCGGCCTGCTGACCCGCGACGGCCTTGGTGCATTGGCCGGACATTTTGTCGGGATCGCCAGCACGGCCTTGTTCGTTACCCTCGGGATCGGGTTGGCGCGAGCCGGCACCGATCTGACCGATTGGCTGCTCTGGTAACGCATGACCATCTCTATCGTCATCAATGCCGAATCAGGCACGGCGCGACAGTATGGCGCGGTGGCTTTGCGCGACCTGATCCATACGGCGGCCGCCAAGGCCGGCCAGCCCGATGTCGATGTGCAGATGGTGGCGCCGGCGCAGTTGTCGCGGGCACTGGCCGCGGCCGCGCAGGGCAGCACGGAAGTCTGGGTCGGTGGTGGCGATGGCACGCTCCGCGCGGCGGCCGAACTGGCCATGAAACGCGATATCGTGCTGGGCGTGCTGCCGCTCGGGACCATGAATCTGCTGGCGCGCGACCTGAACATACCGCTGGAAATCGAAAATGCCGTGGCCGCGCTTTGCGAAGCCACCGTGGCCGCCATCGATGTCGGGCGCGTGAACCAGAGCCTGTTCCTCAACAAGTCGGCGCTCGGCCTATATCCGGAAATGGTGGTGGACCGCGAACGGCGCCGACGCCTGTTCGGCCTGACCAAATGGCCGGCCATGATGCGCTCGGCCTGGCGTGCGGTGCGCCGTCACCGGATGATGGAAATTGCCATCGACCATCATGGCCAGCGGTCAGAAATCCTGTCGCCGGCCATCGTGGTGGCGGTCGGCAGCTATGAATTCAATGCCGGCCGACTGTTCAACCGCTCCGATCTGCAGAGCGGCGAACTCACCATCTATGTCAGCCACGAGAAAACCTGGCTCGGCTCGGCCAGCCAGCTCGCCAAGCTGCTCCTAGGGACATTGCAGGACGATCCGTCGCTGCAGGTGATCAAGGCACACAGCCTGCAGATCGACTTCCGCCGCGCCAAGCCGGTCGCCAATGACGGCGAGATCGACATGCTGAAAGGCCCGATCCGCTACGCCGTGGCACCCCGGGCGCTCAAGGTGCGCATGCCGGTGGAGTCCGCGTAAACCACCAGTCTTTTAAACGGGCAGCGCGCGGTCCGCGATGGCGCGGGTATTGATGCCTTTCGGCAAAGTGCCGAAGGCATGGCCCCAGTCGCCGCCCAGCCGCGAGGCGCAGAAGGCATCGGCCACGTCCGGGGTGGAGTGGCGCACCAGCAGCGCAGCCTGCAGCGTCACCATCATTTTCTCCACCACGCGCCGGGCGCGATGCTCGATCTCTCCCAGGTCGGCGAATTCCGTCTTCAGGTCGTTGATCGCCGCATCCAGCCGTTTGTCGTTGCCGCGGGCCGGGATCAGGTCGGCGAAATAGGCCTCCAGTCCGTCCGGGTTTTTCTGCATGGCGCGCAGCACGTCGAGGCACATCACGTTGCCCGAGCCTTCCCAGATCGAATTGAGCGGAATTTCCTTGTACAGCATGCCGAGCGGACCCTCGTCGACATAGCCGTTGCCGCCATGCACCTCCATGGCTTCCACCACCGCATTGGGCGCGCGTTTGCAGATCCAGTATTTCACCGCCGGTGTGCACAGGCGACGGAAGGCGGCCTCGACGGGGTCGTGTTCGGCGCGGTCGAAGGCGCGCGCCAGTCGCATCGCCAGCAGCGTGGCGGCTTCGGACTCGATGGCGAGATCCGCCACCACATTGGTCATCAGCGGCTGGTCGATCAGATGGCGCTGGAAGGCGCGGCGATGCGCGACATGGTGCAGGGCCTGCGCCACGGCACCACGCAGGAGCCCGGTTGACCCCAGCGCGCAGTCCAATCGCGTATACGTTCCCATTTCGATAATCGTGGGCACGCCCCGGCCTTCCTCGCCGAGCAGCCAGCCATGCGCATTGTGGAATTCTACCTCGGACGACGCATTCGACTTGTTGCCGACCTTGTCCTTCAGGCGCTGGATCTGTACGGCATTTTTGCTGCCATCCGGCAGCCAGCGCGGCACGAAGAAACAGCTCAGGCCATGGGGCGACTGCGCCAGCACCAGATGCGCGTCGTTCTGCGGGCAGGAGAAAAACCATTTATGCCCGTTGATGATGTATTCGGCGCCCGGACCGCCCGTACCCACCGGTTTGGCGACCGTCGTGTTGCTGCGCACATCCGAGCCGCCCTGTTTTTCGGTCATGCCCATGCCGATCAGGGCGCCGGTCTTCTGTGTCACCGGCTTGTTGCTGCCGTCATACTGGCGCGAATAGATTTTCGGCAGCCAGGTTTCCGCCAGATGCCTGTCCTTGCGGATCGCCGGCACGCTGCCATAGGTCATGGTGGTCGGGCACTGGCTGCCCGGCTCGATCTGCGCATGCATGATATAGGCGGCGGCGCGGGCGACATGGGCGCCGGGTTTTGGCTCGGCCCAGGGGGCCGAATGCAGGCCCTCGCCGATGATCAGCGCCATGATGCCGTGCCAAGCCGGATGGAAGTCGACTTCGTCAAGTCGATGACCGAAGCGGTCGAACAGTTTCAGCTGTGGCGGATGCTTGTGGGCCAGCCGGCCCATCTCGATGGTCTCGGCATCGCCCAGACGCTGGCCATAGACGGTGAGGCGGTCTTTCGCCCAGCCGGCGCCATTGATCTCGGCCACCTGCAGCAGTGCCCTGTCGGTGGTGAAGAGATTGTAGTCCTCCAGCGCCGGCGGCTGGTTGAGCACATCGAAGACGGCATCGGTCATGGCGTTTCTCCCGTTATCATTTGTCTCGCGCGCTCACGGCGCGGATGCAGAACAGCGCCAGGTCGTGAATCAGTTGTTCCTGGTCGGTTTTCCTGGCCTGCGGCGCCAGCGGGCCGAGCAGCGCCTCCACCAGCGCGCCGACGATGGCCGAGGCGGCGAGCATGGCATCCTGCTGCGGCAATTCGCCAGTACGGATGCCATCCTCGATCAGGGTGCGGAAAATGTCGCGATAGGGCGCGCGGTAGCGCCGGCGGTCGGCCTCGACCAGGGCATCCACCGGCTCTGCGAGGAGCGCCCAGGCCAGGCGGCGGCCCTTCATGGCGCGCTGGGCGAAGACTTCGACGACATGCGCGATCCGCGCCGCCGCCGATCCCGGAGTCTGCGCCGCGGCGGCACAGACATCGATCTCGCGCTGCGAGGCGCGACGGAAGACTTCGTCGAACAGTTCGGCCTTGGAGGGGAAATAGCGATACAGCGCGCCGGTACTCAGGCCGGCCTCGGCGGCAATCGCCGGAATGCCGGTGCCGCCATAGCCATGTTGCGCCACCAGGGTCAGGGCCGCCATAACGATGCGCTCGCGCGTTTCGTTCAGGCGCGCCACCACGGTTTCGGTGCGGCGATAGGCCATGTCAATCTTTCCTCCGCAAAGAAGTGAAACATGATTCACTTCTTTCGGCAAGAGTGAAATCGGGCCTTGCCCAAGCGTAACGGTCCGTATCCGGCCTTGATTTCGGCAGGAAAAACCCGGTGGCGGCGTTATGGTTTGTGACAGAGGAAGCAGGTGCATACACGAGGTTTGCGTCATGGCTGATACGGTTGGCGCTGTCACAACAGGAGCGCGCTGCCTGAAGCGGATCGGTTATGCGCTTCTGCTGACGATTCTGTCTGTGCAGATCGCCGGCGCCAGTCCCACCGGTTCTGCCCTGGCGGGACTGGAGGCCTTCGATGCCGAAATGGCTGCCCTGATCGAGCGATGGAAAATGCCGGGCGCGAGCCTTGCCGTCGCCGTGCACGGGCGGATCGTGCTGACACGCGGCTATGGCCTGGCCGATCGCGAAAAGCAGGAGCCGGTGCAGCCGGCGACGCGTTTCCGTCTCGGCAGTCTGGCCAAGCCGCTGACTGCGGTTGCCGTGCTGCGGCTGGTTGAGCAGGGCCAGCTCGATCTCGATGCGCCGCTGCTGCCGGTGCTGGGTGAGCTCGGGCCACGGCCGGCCGCGATCACCGATCCGCGCGTGTACCGAATTACCATCCGGCAGTTGCTACAGCATACCGCGGGCTTCGATCGTGGAATCGCCGGCGATTTGGTGTTCATGCCACGCGCGGGAGAGGCGGCGGCGCGTCAGAATGCCGCCATGCCACCGAGTTGCGCGGTCGTCCTGCGCGACAGCCTGGAACGCAGGTTGGATTTCGATCCTGGCAGTCGCCACGCCTATTCGAATATCGGCTACTGCATTCTTGGCCGGGTGATCGAGCGCGTCAGCGGGCAGACTTACGAGGCCTTTGTGCGCCAGCATATCCTGACCCCGGCGGGTGCCGGCGGCCTGCAGCTGGCGCGCACCTTCGACATGGCCGAGGGAGAAGCTGCCTATTACGACTATCCCGGTGCGCCGCTGGTCGAAGCGATGCCCGGAGTCGGTTCGTCCCGCATGGTGGCGGCACCTTACGGCCTCTATGCCATGGAGACCATGGATTCCTTCGGCGGTTGGATCGGCTCGTCGCTGGATTATCTGCGCTTCATGCTGGCCATCGACGGACAGCGCGGGGCACCGCTGCTGCGTCCGCCGAGCCTGAAGGCGATGTTGGCGCCTCCGGCAGGTCTTGATGTCAAGCCATCCTTCTACGGGTTGGGCATGCAGGTGCGGCCGGTCAGCGGGGGGCTGAACTGGTGGCATTCCGGCTCGCATGCCGGGACGAAGACTCTCGCGGTTCGCACGGCGAAGGGCTACGCTTGGGTCGCGGCTTTCAACAGCCGGCCGAAAGACCGCAACGGCTTCGCCACGGACCTTGACCAGAGCCTGTGGCGTGCCGCGAATGCCGTGCAGATTTGGCCGGAGGGCGATCTGTATTCAGGGCAGTAGACGTCAGAACCGCCATCAGAATCGCATCGCCAGATTGAGCCGGGCCTGCGTCAGGTAGCCGTCGTCGGTGCCGGCCATGTCGTCCTGGCTCACCGCGTAGCCGGCCATGATGGTCATCGCCCGGCTGGCCAGGGCGGCCGGGGTCCAGTGCAGCTGCAGGTCCAGGCTCTGCTGTTTGCCATAAAACGGCACGGCGTCGGCGTCGCTCAGATTGCGTTTCTCGCCGAGGCCGAATTCGTGGCTGGCGGTGAGGTTGAGCGTCTCGCCGAGCGGCACGCCGATCTGCAGGCCCAGGACGTTGAGGTCGCGTTCCTCCTGGTAGCGGTATTCATTGCGCCGCTGCAGCGAGGCGCCGAGTTTGTAGCCACTGGAGAAATGCTGCGCGATGGCGACACGGTGTCGCTCGTTGCTGCTGGCCGAGGCCGGATTGCCGAAGGTGGATTCCGTCGTATAGCCCGACGACAGCGTCAGGGTCAGGTCGCGCGCGATCATCGCCGAGATCGAATTGTCGATGCCGAAACGGCGGCTGCCGCTGCCAGCCAGATCGCCCCAGTTGGCGGCGGCATCCGGATCGACCTTGAAGGTCAGGCCGTATTCCTCGTAAGCGAGGCCGAATTTGCTGCTGGCCGAGCGGCTTTCGTTATCCATGCCGCCACTCTGGCTGATGGCGCTGGTATTGCTCAGCGCCAGGCCGTCGAACAGCGGTACATCGTAAGCCTTGTTCAAGGCACCTGGTGCGGCATCCTGTTCGCTGTAAACGCCGATCCTGTCGCCGTCCTGCGCCAGCATGTCATGGCCGGGGAGGGCCATGGCTGAAGAATCGCTGCGCCGGCTGAGCAGGCTGACATCGCTGGCGGTGAACAGCGGGCGCCGCGTCAGAAGATAATTGCCGTCATCGGGATTGTAGGCGAGCAACGCGAGGCTGCTGCGCGAAGTTGCGAGCAGCGGGTCGTACTTATCGGGCAGGGCGGCGATCTGGCACAGGCCGGCATCCATTGGGCCGACGATCAGCGGACAGGACGGCAACGCCGATTGCGCCTCCGCGGTGGTGCCAGACAGGGCCACGCCCGCGAATGCGCATATCAGAGCTGCGCTGGATCGGACGTGACGAAACACGGCACCTCTTCCCCGAATATCTGCTGCAGAGTCGAGTCTGCCACAGAGGTGTTACCGGAGGTTTATCAAGCACGCCTGTGGCCGAATTGGGGCAGCGCTAGCGAGGCAATGTCACTTTTTTGCAGCTCTCCGCGCTAAAGCCGGTTTCGCTGAACGCAGCCTGGCCGTAAAGTCATGCTATGAATCTGATCTTTATTTACGGCAAGCCGGCCACCGGCAAGCTCACCGTGGCCCGCGAACTGGCCAGGCTCACCGGCTACAAGCTGTTTCATAACCATCAGACCGTCGATCTGCTGCTCTCGGTCTTCGACTTCGGCAGCAAGCCTTTCGTCGAGCTGCGCGAAGAAATCTGGATCAAGGTCTTTGCTCGCGCCGCCAAGGAGCGGCTGCATGGCCTGATCTTCACGTTCGCGCCGGAAACCACGGTGCAGCCAAAATTCATCGAGCAGGTGCTCGATGCGGTGGAGCCGGCCGGCAGCCGGGTGCGCTTCGTCGAACTGACCTGCGCGATGGACGAGGTCTACCGCCGCATCGACCACAAGTCGCGCCAGCAGAGCGGCAAGATCACCTCGCATGAGGTCTATGAGAAGCTGGAGGCCGCCGGCGTCTTTGCCACATCGCATATGCCGAAACCGGATGTCAGCATCGACACTGGCAAGCTTAATCCCGCCGAAGCGGCGGCGAAAATCGCCAAGGAATTGCGCCTGCCGAAGGTCTAGGGCAGAGCCGCCGCCGCCGCCAGCCAGAGTTGCGCAATGGCGGCAGGGCTGTAGTGGGCGGCGACGTGAGCCTGCCCCGCTGTCGTGCGTGCTATCACGGCAGCCGGATTGTCGCAGGCATCCAGCAGCGCCTGCGGCAGTGAGTCAGAAATCGCGACATATGGCGCCAGCTCGCGGTAACTGTCGAGCGGATGGGCGAAGACGGCACGGCCGGCCTGCAGCGCCTGCAGGGCACGGTTGGCGCTCTTGCCGCGCACCAGGGCATTGTCATGCTCAAAGGGCAGCACCACGGCATCGCAGGTCGCCAGCGCCTGCTGCAGTGCCGGCACCGACCAGGGCGAGGCGGCGATCTGCGCCGGTGCCGCCTTGCTGCGCAGGCCATCGAGAAGGGCCGTGCCAAGCGGTTCGCAGAGCAAGGTGAGCTGCACAGGGCGTTGCGCCGCCAGCGCCGGCAGGTCCTCGGCGCAGAAGCGGTGCATGGCGGTGGCATGGGCACCGAAGAAACCGAACCACAACAGCTTCAGGGTTTCTCCGGGGGCAAAGCGTACCGGTGCCGGCGCCACTTCGACCACATCGCCGATCATCCGCAGATCGGCATCCGGCAGATAGGCGCGCAGCTGCTGCGCCAGGGTGGCGGATGCCGCAACGATCCGCCCGGCACGGCCGAGCAGGGCAGGGTAGAAGCCGGCGCAGCCGGCAGCCAGTTCCGCGCCGCGCTGCTGCCGGATATGGCTCAGGAAGTCGTCGCCCAGCTTGAGATCGCAGACATCGACGATCAGGCGCCTGCCGATGGTGGCGCCGAGCGCGCCGATGGCCTGCACCTGCGCCGGCTGCAGCAGCGCGCCTTCCTTGGGCTGGGCCAGGATCACCGCGTCGGCATCGCGCAAGGCCGCATCCGGCGCGGCCCATTGCTCCAGCCCCAGCACGGCGGCGTCATGGCCGGCGGCGCGCAGGGCGGCGGCCGGCAGCAGGGCGCGATAGCGCAGGCTGGCCAGATCGCTGTGGCCACCGGCGATCGCGGCTGCCGGCGCGAAGGTACAGAATCGAATCCGCATCGGGCCGCAGCTTACAGCAAACGGCCATCGGGAAACTGCGGATTATTCCGCCGCCTGCTTCAGGTCATCCGCCTTGCCGAAGCCGCCACCGGAGGGGGTGGAAATGACGAAGACATCGCCCGGCTGCATCGGCGTCGAGCAGCGGCCTTCCATCGGCTCCCTGGCGCCGGATGTGCGTTCCACCCACTGGCGGCCGGTCTCACCCTGGCCGCCGCCTTCAAGGCCGAAGGGCGGCACGGTGCGATGCGACGACAGCAGGGTGGCCACCATGTCGGTGAGGAAGCGCATGCGGCGGACGGTGCCGTCGCCGCCCTTGTGCCGCCCCTTGCCGCCGGAGCCGCGCCGGATACGGAAGCTCTCCAGCAGCACCGGGAAGCGGAATTCCAGCACTTCCGGATCGGTCAGGCGGGCGTTGGTCATATGGGTATGCACCGCGTCGCAGCCATCGAAATCCGGGCCGGCGCCGCTGCCGCCGCAGATCGTCTCGTAATACTGGTAGTCGTTGTTGCCGAAGGTGAAGTTGTTCATCGTGCCCTGCGCCGCGGCCATCACGCCGAGCGCGCCGAACAGCGCGTCGGTGATGCACTGGCTGGTCTCGACATTGCCGGCCACGGTGGCGGCCGGATAGACCGGATCCAGCATCGAGTTTTCCGGAATCACGATCTCCAGCGGCTTGAGGCAGCCGCCATTGAGCGGGATGTCGCTGTCGACCAGGCAGCGGAAGGCGTAGAGCACGGCGGCGACGCACACGGCCTTGGGCGCATTGTAGTTGGTCGGATGCACACCGGACGTGCCGGTGAAATCGATCTTGGCGGTACGGTCCTGGTGGTTGACCGTCACCTTCACCTTGATCTCGAAGCCGTCATCCATCGGATCGGTGAACTGGCCGTCCTTCAGACGGCTGATCACGCGGCGCACGGATTCTTCCGCATTGTCCTGCACATGGTTCATATAGGCGCGCACGACCTCGAGGCCGAACTGGTCGACCATCTTGCGCAGCTCCTGCGCACCCTTCTCGCAGGACGCGATCTGCGCCTTCAGGTCGGCGATATTCTGCGCCGGGTTGCGCGAGGGATATTTGCCGGATTTCAGGATGGCAACCATCTCGTCTTCCAGCATGCGGCCGCCGTCGACCAGCAGCACGTTGTCCAGCAGCACGCCTTCGTCTTCCACCGTGCGGCTGTCCGGCGGCATCGAGCCCGGCGTGGTGCCGCCGATATCGGCATGGTGGCCACGGCTGCCGAGATAGAACAGCACTTCCTTGCCGGCCCTGTCGAACACCGGCGTGATCACGGTGACGTCGGGCAGGTGGGTGCCGCCGGCATAGGGCGCGTTCAGCACATAGACATCGCCCGGCTTCATCTGGCCGGCGCGTTTGCGCATCACCGTCTTGATCGATTCCGACATCGAGCCCAGATGCACCGGCATATGCGGGGCGTTGGCGATCAGCTCGCCATCCAGGTCGAAAATCGCGCAGGAGAAATCGAGGCGTTCCTTGATGTTGACAGAATAGGCCGTCTTCTCCAGCACGCTGCCCATCTGCTCGGCGATCGACATGAACAGGTTGTTGAAGATTTCCAGCATCACCGGATCGACGCTGGTGCCGATGGCCCGGCGCTCGGGCAGGGCGTCCACGCGCTTCAGCACCAGGTCGCGGCGCTCGGTCAGCCTGGCCTGCCAGCCGGGTTCCAGCACGATGGTGCTGGTCGGCTCGATCACGATGGCAGGCCCCTTGATGGTCTCACCCGGGCGCAGCGCGGCGCGATCGTACACCGGCGTATCGCGCCAGTCGCCGGCCATATAGGCCTTGCGCTTCGCCAGTGTCGGGATTGCATTCTGGCCGCGCGGATCGACGATCTTTTCCACCGCATCGGGTGCACGTTCGCCCTGGCCGATCACTTCCACGGCCACGCTGCCGGCGATCAGCGCCTTTTCCGGGCTGATGAAGCCGAAACGCTGGCGATGCGCAGTTTCAAAGGCAGTTTTAATCTCCGACAGCGAACCGAATTCGACCTCAAGCGCGGAATCCGAGCCGCCGTAGCGTACATGCAGCTTGCGGATCACCGTGATCTTCTCTGCCGGCACGCCCTGGCGCAGCATCTCGGCCCGGGACTCTTCAGCAAGCGTATCGAGTTCCTTCGCCAGGCCGGGCAGGGCGCTTTCCTGCAGCGGCACTTCGGCGGATTTTTCCTTCAGCACGCGCTGGTCGGCCAGGCCCATGCCATAAGCCGACAGCACGCCGGCCAGCGGATGCAGTAGCACCTCGGTCATGCCCAGCGCATCGGCCACCAGGCAGGCATGCTGACCGCCGGCACCGCCGAAGCTCGACAGCACGTATTTGGTGACGTCATAGCCGCGCGCCACCGAGATTTTCTTGATCGCGTTGGCCATGTTCTCGACCGCGATGGCGAGGAAGCCTTCCGCCATTTCCTCGATGCTGCGGCTGTCGCCGCTCTCAGCCTTCACGCGCGCCTGCAGTTCGGCGAATTTCGTCTTGACGATTTCGGCATCCAGCGGCTGGTCGCCATCGGGGCCGAAGACGGCCGGGAAGAAATCGGGCTGCAGCTTGCCCAGCACGACGTTGCAGTCAGTCACCGCCAGCGGCCCGCCACGGCGATAGCAGGCCGGGCCAGGATTGGCGCCGGCCGAGTCCGGGCCGACGCGATAGCGCGCGCCGTCGAAATGCAGAATCGAGCCGCCGCCGGCCGCTACCGTGTTGATCATCATCATCGGCGCGCGCATGCGCACGCCGGCCACCATGGTCTCAAAGGCGCGTTCGTATTCGCCGGCATAATGGCTGACGTCGGTCGAGGTGCCGCCCATGTCGAAGCCGATCACCTTCTTGAAGCCGGCCCGGGTGGAGGTTTCCACCAGGCCGACGACGCCGCCGGCCGGGCCGGACAGGATGCTGTCCTTGCCCTGGAAAAAATTGGCATCGGCGAGACCGCCGTTCGACTGCATGAACATCAGGCGCAGCGCGGTGTTGGCGGCATCCAGTTCGCTGCCGACTTGGTCGACATAGCGGCGCAGGATCGGCGAGACATAGGCATCTACCACGGTGGTATCGCCGCGGCTGACGAATTTGATCAGCGGCGAGACCTGGTGGCTGGCCGAGACCTGGGTGAAACCGAGCTGCTTCGCCAGTGCCGCAACCTGCGCCTCATGGTCGGTATAGCGATAGCCATGCATGAACAGGATGGCGACGCTGCGAATGCCATCGGCAAAAGCGGCCTTCAGCGCCGCCTCGGCGGCCTTGAGGTCGAGCGGTGTTTCGATACTGCCGTCGTTGCGCACGCGCTCGGGCACTTCCACCACGCGTTCATACAGCATCTCGGGAAGCTGGATATGCAGGGCAAACAGATTGGGGCGCGTCTGGTAGCCGATGCGCAACTGGTCGGCGAATCCTTCCGACACCAGCAGCAGTACACGGTCGCCCTTGCGCTCCAGCAGCGCGTTGGTGGCCACCGTGGTGCCCATCTTCACCGCGGCGATCCTGCCCTTGGGCAGTGCATCGCCGGCCTTCAGCCCGAGCAGGTCGCGGATGCCCTGTACGGCAGCATCCTTGTAGCGTTCCGGATTTTCCGACAGCAGCTTGTGGGTGACGATGGCACCATCCGGCTTGCGGCCGACGATATCGGTGAAGGTGCCGCCGCGATCGATCCAGAATTCCCACTGGGCGTTGGAAGGCGCGGGCGCGGCAGACTGGGTCATGGGAGGCTCCAAAAAGGATCAGGCAAGCGTAGCCGGGAGCGAGACGGTTACAAAACGTTGATAATTTGTCAACGTTGCTGAGGCCGGCAATGCGGCGCTACAGCGAGGCTGCGGCGCGGGCGGCCTGGTCGTAAGTGCCGGACAGGGCGCGCATCAGGTCAGCCACCCGGGAAAGGTCGCCCTGCGCCTGTCCGATCCGGGGCTGGCCGATCAGCGCGAAGGCCTCGCCCAGCAGCTGTTCGCGGATCTTGCGGTATTCCAGGCAGAGCTTCTGTCCCTTCGCGGTGGTGGAGTAGAAAATCTCCTTGCCGCGCCGGGTGCCGGCGATCAGGCCGAGCCGCACCATCTTTTTCAGGCCGTAATTGACGGTATGGGAATCCTCGACATTCAGCACCAGGCAGAGATCGGCCAGCCGCTTCGGCCGGTCGCGGTGGTTCACCCCATGCAGCACCATGACGTCGAGGGCGGCCAGATCGCCCTGGACGCCGATTCCTGAGCCGGCGGCTGTCATGCAGCGCACGATCCAGCGGCTGAAAGCATTGCCGGTCATCATCAGGGCAAATTCGAACTCACTCAGGCCTTCCAGCTTTTCGCTGGCCAGATGGGCGGACGACACGATCGGACGCCGCGCCGATGTTCCGGCCGGTGTTCCTGTCGCTGTTCCTGTCCCAGTACCTTTCCGGCTTTTCTTCTGCGGAGTCTTTGCATTCGCCATACCGTCTGCCTTCTAGTCGACCGCCATGCCTGCTAACCAGGCATTACCGCGGCATATCTTCGATAAGAGCCGCATACCCCCCTTGCGGCCAGCGCATGGCCGGCATGTAAACAAGCGTAGCCCGCGGCAGGGCGGCTTTGCTAGGGTCGCGCCCCATGAAGCCCCAGCATCTTGCCCTTATGCTCTTGATCTGCGCGATTTGGGGCGGCAATTTTGTCGTCACCAAGCTCGCGGTCAATCATTTCCCGCCGATCCTGTTCACCGCCTTGCGGTTTGCTCTGGTTGCTGTGCTGATGCTGCCATGGCTGCGCTGGAAGCCGGGGCAGATGCGTAATGTGGTGATCGCTGCCTTCTGCATGGGCACCCTGCATTTCGCCCTGATCATCGTCGGCATCGCCAAGGCGGATGATGTCTCGGTGGTCGCGGTCGTCACCCAGCTGGGTGTACCGATCTCCACCCTGATGGCAGTGCTGCTGCTGGGCGAGCGCGTGCGCTGGAAACGCAGCCTGGGGATCGGGCTGGCCTTTATTGGCGCCGTGGTGATCAGTTTCGACCCGAAAGTGATGAATTACCAGGTTGCCATCGGCCTGATCCTGATGGCAGTGATCATTTTCTCTCTCGGTCAGATCACGGTGCGCCGTATCCATGATGTCCATACTTTCACCATGCAGGCCTGGGTGGGAATCCTGAGCGCACCCTGTCTGTTGCTGATTTCGC
The DNA here is from genome assembly GCF_025869515.1 of Ferrovibrio sp. Taxonomy (GTDB): domain Bacteria; phylum Pseudomonadota; class Alphaproteobacteria; order Ferrovibrionales; family Ferrovibrionaceae; genus Ferrovibrio. The sequence goes on along the minus strand of NZ_JAOZVR010000047.1, from coordinate 18,995 downwards.
TGATGATCGAAGACCGGCATGTCGAACAGACGCTGTCGGCCAGCACCTGGCATTGGGGCGCGATCATCTATGCCGCCGTGGCGGTGTCGCTGATCGGCCATGGCGGCGCCTATTATCTGTTGCGGCGCTATCCGATCAGTATCGTTAACCCCGGCTTTACGCTGGCGCCGATCTTCGGTGTTCTGGCCGGTGTGTTTTTCCTCAACGAGCAGCTCAGCGGCCGGGTCATCATCGGTTCGGCCATCACCCTTCTGGGCGTCTTGATCGTCGCCATGCGCGAAGGCACTGTGGCCGATGCGCGCGGCACGCCGCCGGAGAAGGTGGCATTGGAGAAAGGAGCCGGTGAATGACCCTGTCGTTTGTCGAGCATCCGTCGCCGAATTTCGACGATCGCAGCGGCCGTCGGCCGGTCGATATGGTGGTGCTGCATTATACCGGTATGCCGACCGCGACTGCGGCCCTGCAGCGCATGTCCGATCCCGAGGCGAAGGTCAGTGCGCATTACATGATCGATGAGGACGGCACGGTTTACCGCCTGGTGCCGGAGGAGAAGCGTGCCTGGCATGCCGGTGTCGCTTTCTGGCGCGGCGTGCGCGACGTGAATAACCGTTCCATCGGCATCGAGCTGGTCAATCCCGGCCATGAATTCGGGTATCGCGAATTCCCTGTTGTCCAGATCGATGCCCTCATTGCCCTTCTGAAGGATATGGCGACCCGCCATGGCGTGATGCCGGGCAATTATCTGGCCCACTCCGACATCGCGCCGATGCGCAAGGAAGACCCGGGTGAGCTGTTTCCCTGGCGTCGCCTGCATGCGGCCGGTTTTGGACGCTGGTGGACCGACGATTTCAAGGTCTCGCCCCATGCGCCGACCCTGCAGCCGGGCGAGCGGAGCGGCGCGGTGCTGGAATTGCAGGTTGCCCTCGATCGTATCGGCTACGGCATCGAGGGCAGCGGGGTCTACGATCCGCCGACCGAAGCGGTGGTGCGTGCCTTCCAGCGCCATTGGCGCCAGGCCCAGGTCGATGGTATTGCCGATGCCGAAACCGGCAGCCTGATCCGCCATATCGCCGAACAGGTGCTGATGCGCCGGATCAGCAGCGAACGCGCCACCAGCTGACCCTTTCTTTACAATGGCCGCTTGACGGCAACCGCGCCGGCGCCTACCTGTGCGGCGGTGCCAGACGGCTGGACGGTCGCGGCGTTCTTTTGAGCGTCGAGGAAAGTCCGGGCTCCACGGAAACACGGTGCCGGGTAACGCCCGGCGGGGGTGACCCCAGGGACAGTGCCACAGAGAGCAGACCGCCATGACCTGTCATGGCAAGGGTGAAAGGGTGCGGTAAGAGCGCACCGCGCGACCGGTAACGGGAGCGGCATGGCAAACCCCACCGGGAGCAAGACCAAATAGGGATGGCCGCAGGCGCAAGCCTGCAGAACGGTTTCCGGTTTGCCATCCGGGTCGGTCGCGCGAGGCGTCCAGCAATGGGCGTCCCAGAGGAATGACCGTCCATCCTGCGCAAGTAGGAGGACAGAACCCGGCTTACAGGCCGTCTGGCACCCTGCTTCTCGATTGACAGACTCGGCGGCAATCTGCACCTTGCCTGCCGACGGTGCCCGCAAGGGCCTAACTGGGAACGCGGTGAGGGGGAATCTCTCAATGCCGCGGCTGCCCCTGCAACTGTAAGCGGAGAGTTTTTCGTCGATTAAGCCACTGGCGCCGCCAAGCGCTGGGAAGGCGACGAAGAGCAAGGACCCGCGAGCCAGGAGACCTGCCGTCATCCGTGGTCACACGCGATCACATCGGGCAGGGTGCACCGGTGGGTAGTCCACCGTTCGCCTGCCTATCCTCAGGGCATCGGAGACAACCTCGTTCGCGGTGACGTGCCACAAGGCCGACCGCATGAGGTTTCTCTATGGCCCATTTCGTCTCCCGCGCGACGCGCGGTGTCCGCTATTTGATCCCGCTTGCTCTGCTGTATGCCGCGCCCGCCTGGGCGCAGGATACCGTGCTGCCCACGCTGACCATCGGCGGGCAGGTTCCCGAAGAGGAGGCCGGGCTGCAGCTTACGCAGCCGGCCGCCACCGGCAGCCGCCTCGGTCTCACGCCGCTGGAAACCCCGGCCAGCGTCGAGGTGATCACCGGGGAAACCATCCGTGCGCGCGGTTATGCGACCGTGAACGAGGCAGTCGGCCAGGCCACCGGGGTTAGTTCCATTGCCACGCCCGGCAATGGTGGCACCGCTCTCTCGACCCGCGGCTTCACCGGGCATAACTCGATGATGCAGCTTTACGACGGCACGCAGATGTATGTTGGTGCCGGCACGGTGACATTCCCCTTCGACACTTGGACGGCGGACCGCATTGAGGTTCTGCGCGGACCAGCTTCGGTGCTGTATGGCGCCGGCGCCATCGGCGGCGTCGTGAATGTCGTGCCCAAGAAGCCAGGTGCGACTTTCGAGAACGAGGCGCTGGTCGAATTCGGCAGAAATCTCGAACGCCATCTCGCTACTGGCAGCGGCGGGCCGATCAACAGCAAGCTGTCCTACCGCGCCGATGCGAGCGGGCGGAAATCCGACGGCTGGGTGGACCGTGATGAAACCGAGAGTCTGGCCTTTGCTCTGGCGCTGCGTGCGCAGGCCAGCGAAAATTTCGCCATATCGCTGTCGCATGATTATGGCTATCAGCGCCCGTCTCGCTATTTCGGCACACCGCTGATCAACGGGTCGTTGGACGAGAGTATTCGCAAGAAGAATTACAATGTCGAAAACAGCCTGATCGAATATCGCGACAACTGGACCCAGCTAAAATTCGAATGGAATGCCAGCGACAGCGTCACTTTGAACAACACACTGTACAGGCTGACCACCAATCGCCACTGGCGCAATCTGGAAACCTATAGCTACAATTCCGGAACCGGCCTGATCGACCGGTCGGATGCACTCGAAATCCTTCATGACCAGACGCAATACGGCAATCGTTTCGATGCCACGATCGAGAACAGCGTCTTCGGCCTGAAGAATACGAGCGTGGTTGGACTGGATGTGAACCGGGCCAATTTCAGATATTCGCATGATTTCGACAACGGTGCGGCGTCGGCCAGTGTCGATCCGTTCAATCCGCAGGTCGGGCTGTACCAGTCGGACGATCCGTTCCGCCCGCGGCATCAGACCCAGACCAGGCAGTATTCGCTGTTCGCCGAGGATCGACTTTCGGTCACCGACCGGTGGACCTTGGTTGGCGGACTGCGGTTCGACCATATCGTGCTGAATCGGGATCAACTTGATAATCCCGCAAACAGTTTCGAGAAAACCTTTGCCGATCCCACCTGGCGCATCGGCACAGTCTACAGCCTGACGCCAGCCACCTCGCTGTATGGCCAGTATGTCACGGCGGTCGATCCGGTCGGTGGCATCCTCAATCTGTCTGCCGCGAACCGTGGCTTCACGCTGGCCACCGGCCGGCAGGTGGAAGTGGGTGTCAAACAGTCGCTGATGAATGGTCGCGGCGAATGGACGCTGGCCGGCTACCATATCGTCAAGACCGACATCACTTCGCGCGTGCCCGGCAATCCGACGCTGACGCAGCAGATCGGCGAACAGTCCTCGCGCGGTGTGGAATTCGCCGCCGGTTTCGATCTGGCGCGCGACTGGCGGCTGGAGGGCAACGCCACCTGGCTGGATGCGCGGTTTGACGAATTCACGGAAGCGAGCGGTGCGTCGCGTGCGGGCAACACGCCGCCGAATGTTCCGGAATTGCTTGGCAATCTGTGGCTCGCCTGGGCCTTCGCGCCGGAATGGAAGGCGCGCGCTGGTTTGCGCTATGTCGGCGAACGCTACAGCGATAATGCCAATCTTAAACGGCTGCCAGATTACACCGTGGTCGATCTCGGGCTGGAATGGAGGCCGCACAAGGATGTCAGCATTGCCTTCCGGCTTCACAACCTGTTCGACGAGGTCTATGCGCAGACGGCCTATGGCGACGATCAGTGGATGCTGGGCCTGCCGCGCACGGCCGTGGTCTCCACGCATGTGAAGTTCTGAGCCGATGAAGCGCACCCTCCGTCAGGCGCAGCGCTGGCTGTATCTGATCCATCGCTGGATCGGCATCGCCACCTGCCTGCTCTTCGCCATGTGGTTCTTTTCCGGCGTGGTGATGATGTATGTCGGATTCCCGGCCCTGACGGAAGCTGAACGCCGAAATCTGCTGCCTGTGATCGACGGGCGGCAGGTACGGCTTTCGCCGGGCGATGCACTGGCGGCGGCCGGGCTGACTGCCTGGCCGCGCGCCCTGCGCCTTGAAATGATGCACGACGAGCCGGTCTATCGCATCACCGGCTGGGATCATGCACGGCTGACGGTTTCGGCACGCGACGGCCGCCGGATCGAGGGCATCGATGCGGCGACGGCCATCGCCATCGTACGGCGAGTGACCGATGCGCCGCCGGTTTCAGCCGCTCCTGAGGAGCGCGACCAGTGGAGCGTGACGGCGCGCTACGACCCGCTGCGGCCGTTCCATCTGGTGGCCCTGAACGATCCGGCCGGCACGGAGCTGTATGTTTCGGCACGTACCGGCGAGATCGCCCTGGACACCGCGCGCAGCGAGCGGTTCTGGAACTGGCTCGGCGCCGTTCCGCACTGGATCTACCCCACCGTGCTGCGGGCCAAGGCGGTGCTGTGGCGCGACGTGGTGCTGTGGTTGTCCGGTCCGGCCATCATCGTGGCGGTCACCGGCATCTGGATCGGCATCCAGCGCCTGCGGCCGCAGCGTCGCTACAAGAACGGCGCCATGTCGCCCTATCGCGGCTGGATGCTGTGGCATCACTGGGCCGGCGTGGTCGGTAGCCTGTTCCTGCTGGCCTGGATCGTCAGCGGTTGGCTGTCGATGAATCCGAATTCCTGGTTCACGGGCCGCAACACCGATGCTGCCGCCCTGCAACGCTATGCCGGCCATACCGCAGTCGATTTCCCGCTGCCGTCCATACCGCTTGCCGATGCGGTGGAACTCCGTTTCCTCTGGGTCGGTGGTGCGCCGCTGGTACTGCAGCATCGCCGGGACGGCAGCGTGATGGCTGCGCCGATCTTAAGCGGCGAAGCCGTCTTTGCCGCGGCGGCACACTTGTTGCCTGAAGCGCGTCCGGTCATGCAACAGGTGATCGCCGAGGAAGACGATTACTGGTATTCCCATCACAACCAGCGTCTGTTCCCGGTGCTGCGCATCGGCTTTGATGATGCCGACGGTACCTGGTTTCATATCGATCCGCTGAGCGGCGATATCCTGGGCCGCCTGGATGATAGCCGGCGCAGCTATCGCTGGCTGTTCAATGCGCTGCACAGTTTCGATTTCCGCTTTCTGCTGCGCTGGCGGCCGGCCTGGGACATCCTACTCTGGAGCATGTCCATTGTCGGCCTGGCCATGTCGGTCAGCGGTGTCGTGATCGGCTGGCGCCATCTGCGGCGCAAGCTGCGCCGCCGGCAGGTACAGGTCAGCGATTGACGCGCAGGATGAAAGCATCCGGAATCTGTTCCGGGCATTCGCTGAAATGCGGCTCGAAGATTGCCGAAAAGCCCTGTCTGGCGCGGGTGTCGAGGCACCATTTCTTGCCATCGATGCCTTTCAGCGACAGCCCGCCCCCCTTGATGTCCCATAGCTGCGGCAGCTGTTCGAGCATCTCGGTATTCAGTGCGCAGGCCGAGGCCACCAGAATCTGCGTACGCGGTTCCATCGCCAGGCAGTAGCTCGGATTGGCGGCGAAGAAAATCTGGTAGGCGTCCTGCTGCAGGGGCCGGCTGATGAAAAAGCCCTGGGTCAGGTTGTCGATGTTGAATTCGCAGGGCGACAGCAGCACGTTGGCGCGCAGGCGTCTGACGTCATTGTTGATCAGCTGCGTGGTAAAGCACTGGTTGTTGGCAGTGCCGGCCACGATGGCAAAGCGTTTCAGCGGTGGTGCGTCGCGCGGCAGGAATTCATTGACCGCCGCCGCGATGGGGGCGGCGGCCAGAGCCAGAAGCGCACAGACAGCCATGCCGGCTGCAGCCATGCGCCGGCTGAGCCGCTTCTCGATGTTGCGAACCCTGTCACCCATCTGTGATCCCGTGCTTCCCCTGTCAGCTGTCGATGTAGTCCGAGCGCGGTGGCGAGATCAAGCGTATTAGGGAGAACAAAAGAGAACATTAAGAGAATTTATTAGGATCGAGGCCGCTGCAAGTACCCGAGATCATTGGCCGATCTCCAGTCTGAATCACCATAACAGACAGTTAAAATCCATTGACCCCCATATAGGCCCATGTTATCCCATCCTATCCCAGGTCAGGATGCCCAAGGGGGGCAGGTCGCCGGGAGCGAGCGCGGGGCCGCGGCGTGGAGCTGTTTCTCTCCACCTTCAAGAATCGGATCGACGCCAAGGGCCGGGTTTCCGTGCCGGCGCCGTATCGCGCCCTGCTGACCCGTCGCCAGCCGGAAGGCGGCCTGATTCTCGGTCCCGATATCGTCGCGCCGGCGCTGGTCGCCGGTGGCCGTGACTATCTCGACGGCGTCAATCGCCGCATCGACGAGCTGCCGGATCTGCATCCGGAACGCGAAATGCTGATCGACGGCCTGCTGCCGTTCCTGAGTGAGCTCACGCTTGATCAGGAAGGCCGCATCCAGCTGCAGCCGCAATTTCTCGACCATGCCGGCCTGGCTTCGCCGGGCGAGGCGGTGTTCGTCGGCCGCCGCCACAGCTTCCAGATCTGGGAGCCCAAGGCCTGGGAAGCCCGCGCCAGCGAAGCGCGGACGAAAGCTGCCGCCTGGTTGCGCAGCGGTGCCGGAGTGACGACGGGGGCAAAATCGTGAGCCCGGCGGATCGTTTCCGCCCGCAAGACACAAACGGCCATGAAAAAGCCGCAGGAACGGTTCATCTCTCGGTGATGTGCAGTGAAGTCGTGGCAGCGCTCAATCCGCGCGCCGGCGACGTGATGGTGGACGGGACTTTTGGTGCGGGCGGTTACAGTTCGGCCTTGCTGGCCGCGGCGGAGTGCCGGGTGATCGGCATCGACCGCGACCCCACCGTGCAGGTCCATGCCGACCGTGTTTCGGCAGCTTATCCCGGCCGTTTCCGCCTGCTGGCCGGCCGCTTCGGCGACATGGCCGATCTGCTCGGTGCCATCGGCATCGATGGCGTGGACGGCGTGGCATTGGATATCGGCGTGTCCTCGATGCAGATCGACCAGGCCGAGCGCGGCTTTTCCTTCCAGCAGGACGGTCCCCTCGACATGCGCATGTCGGACAAGGGCGAAACCGCTGCCGATATCGTCAATTCGCGTGACGAGGCGGAACTGGCCGACATTATCTATCTCTATGGTGAAGAGCGCCGCGCCCGTGCCGTGGCCCGTGCCATTGTTGCCGCTCGCGCCGAAGCGCCGATCACCCGCACGCGCCAGCTGGCGCAGATCGTCGCCCGCGTGGTGCGCGCCGCGCCGGGCATCAATCCGGCGACCCGCACCTTCCAGGCGCTGCGCATTGTGGTGAATGACGAACTGGGCGAGTTGAAGCGCGGCCTGGTGGCTGCCGAAAAGCTGCTGAAGCCGGAAGGCCGGCTGGCTGTGGTGTCCTTCCATTCGCTGGAAGACCGCGTGGTGAAGCATTTCCTCGATCGCCGCAGTGGCAAGCAGACCGGCAGTTCGCGCCATCTGCCGCAGGCGGCGACGGCGCCGCGCGCGGCCTCTTTCGAATTGCTGCACAAGGGTGCGCTCACCGCTGGTGAAGTCGAAACCGCCGGCAATCCGCGCGCCCGTTCCGCCAAGCTGCGGGCAGCCCGGCGGACGGCTGCGCCGGTCTGGCCGGATGACGACATGCGGGAGGCAGCATGAGCCGCGGCTTGTCCCTGATCGCCCTGCTGCTGCTCGCTGTGGTGTCGTTCGGCCTCTACCAGCTGTCATATGAAGTGCAGCGGCTGGAAGAGGAATTGATCGAGCTGAACCGCGCGCTGAGCCAGGAACGCGAAACCATCGGCGTGCTGCAGGCCGAATGGAGCTATCTGAGCCGGCCGGATTACCTGCAGGGCAAGGCGGGACGCCTGCTGGAGATGCGTCCGACCACGGCCAAGGACATCATTGCCATTGAATCGCTGCCCTGGCGCCAGGATCGCGGCCAGGAGCGTAATCCGGCCCTGCCGCAGACGGCGCCATCGGCGACGGTTCCTGCCTTGCCGCCAATGGCGGCGGCACCGCAGCCTGCTCCGGCTCCCGTGCAGCCTGTGGTCGCTGTCCAGCCTGCCGCGTCGCCTTCGGCGCCGGTGCAGGTTGCCGCCAGGCCGGCCGCCGAAGCGCCGGCTGTCGGCGGCTTTGACGCCGAAGTGGCGGCCGTGCTCGGCGCCATGCAGCGCGGCGGCAAAGACCAGCGGAGGGCTCCGTGATGGCGCTGTTCCGTCGCACGCAGAAATCGCCGCAGAAGATGAAGCCGCGTCCGCCCTGCACGCCGGCCGACATGCCCGGCAGTCCGGCGCTGGTACGGCTGGAAGGCGCGGCCAAGCAGGCGCTCGATGCCAGCCGGGGCCGCCTCGTCATCGGGATCGGGCTGTTTTCACTGGCCTTCGTTCTGCTGGCCGGACGCCTGGTCGAGCTGACCGTGATCCGCGGCGCGGCGGAACCGGCCGTGGCGCGCGGTTTCAATCCGGAGCTGGGTGCGCGCACCGCGCTGATGGAACGCCAGCCGATTGTCGACCGCAACGGCCAGATTCTCGCCACCAATCTGAAAATTGCCTCGCTCTATGCCGATCCGCGCAAGGTGCAGAATGCCGCCGGCGCTGCCACGCGGCTGGCCCAGGTGCTGCCCGAACTGCCGGTTGGCGAGGTGCAGGCCAAGCTGAATTCCGGCAAGAGCTTCGTCTGGCTCAAGCGCGGTCTGGCGCCGCGCGAGCAATACGAGGTCAATCGCCTCGGCATCCCGGGCCTGTATTTCCATAACGAGCAGCGCCGCGTCTATCCGCAGGGCGCGCTCGGCACGCATGTCGTCGGATACACCGATATCGACGGCAAAGGCATTTCCGGTATCGAACAGTATTTCGACGAACAGCTGCGCGACCCGACCCGCACCGGCGACCCGCTTGAACTCAGCATCGATCTGCGCGTGCAGCATGTGATGCGCGACGAGGTGGCGAGGGCGATCGAGTATTTCAATGCCATTGGCGGCGGCGGCATCGTCATGGACATCTATACCGGCGAAATCATCTCGCTGGTCAGCCTGCCCGATTTCGATCCGGCCGAGCCCGGCACGGCCAGCAAGGATGCACGGTTCAACCGCATCACGCTTGGCGTCTATGAAATGGGCTCGACCATGAAGACGCTGAACACGGCGATGGCGCTGGATTACGGCACCGTCAAGCTGAGCAGCGGCTACGATGCCAGTCGGCCGATCCAGATTTCGCGTTTTTCGATCAAGGACGATCACCCGAAGAACCGCTGGCTCAGCGTGCCGGAAATCTTCATGTATTCGTCCAACATCGGTTCCGCCAAGATGGCCGTCGATGTCGGGCCCGAGCGCCAGCGCGAATTCATGGCTCGCCTGGGCATGCTGACCAAGCCGGCGCTGGAACTGCCCGAAATCGGCGCGCCGCTGGTGCCGCGCAACTGGAAGACCGTCGAGACGATGACCATCGCCTTCGGCCATGGCCTGTCGGTCACGCCGCTGCAGCTTGCCACCGCCACGGCCGCCATCGTCAATGGCGGCGTGCTGCATCCGCCGACCCTGATCAAGCGCCCGCCGGGTATGCCGGCGCCGGGTCGCCAGGTGATCCGCCGCGATGTCAGTGACACCATGCGCAAGCTGATGCTGCTGGTGGTGGAAGACGGCACCGGCAAGAAGGCCGGCGTTGACGGCTACATGGTTGGCGGCAAGACCGGCACGTCGGAGAAGGTCAACGAACGCGGCGGCTATAACCGCAAGGCGCTGTTCAACACCTTCGTGGCCGGTTTCCCGATGCACAACCCGCGCTATGTGGTGCAGGTCATGCTCGACGAGCCGAAAGGCAACAAGAGCACCTATGGCTTCGCCTCGGCCGGCTGGACCTCGGCGCCGACCGCCGCCCGCGTGATCAGCCGTATCGCGCCGCTGCTTGGCGTGCCGCCGGTGGACGAGAATTCGCCGGCGATCCGTCAGGCCATGTATGTGCCGATCCCAGGCCAGCCGATGCCGAATTTCGCAACGCCGCCGAGCGGCCCGGTTGCTGCGGCAGCCGTCGTGCCCAAGACGCAGGAGAAGAAACTTGCGTCTCAGTGATCTTTGCGCCGATCTCCCGCTCGATCCGCGTGCCGCCGCGCTGGATGTCGCCGGTTTGACCGCCGACAGCCGCGCCGTGCGCCCGGGCTATGTCTTCGCTGCCCTGAAAGGCACACAGGCCGATGGCCACCGTTTCATTCCCGATGCGCGCGAGAAGGGCGCCGTCGCGGTGCTCAGCGATCATGTCGATCCGGCCTATGCCGGCCAGATCGCTTTTGTCACCGATACCAATCCGCGCCGCCGGCTGGCGCTGATGGCCGCTGCCTTCTTCGGCGCGCAGCCGAATCATATCGCCGCCGTCACCGGTACCAACGGCAAGACTTCGGTGACGAATTTCACCGCGCAGATCTGGGCCCGGCTCGGCTTCAAAAGTGCCAGTCTGGGCACGCTCGGCCTGCACACACTTGGTTTACAGGGCGCTGACCTCGACCTGCCGGTGGCGCATACCACGCCGGATCCGGTGCAGCTGCATGAATTGCTGACCAGGGCCAAGCAGGCGGGTGCCGAGCATCTGGCGCTGGAGGCATCGAGCCACGGCCTCGACCAGTTCCGCCTCGACGGGATTGTGCCGCAGGCGGCGGCCTTCACCAATCTCACCCGCGACCATATGGACTACCATCCGACGGTCGAGGCCTATTTCGCCGCCAAGCTGCGGCTGTTCGATACCCTGCTGCCGGCCGACGGTGCGGCGGTGATCAACATGGATTCCGCGCTCGGCGCCAAGGTGGAGCAGATTTGCACGCGCCGTGGCCAGCGGCTGATCCGTTACGGTCAGCTCGGCACCGAACTGAAACTGCTCTCTGCCGTGCCGCACGCCGGCGGATTGCAGGTAGAAGCCGAAGTCTTCGGCGTGCGTCGCCATGTCGACCTGCCGCTGATTGGCGGCTTCCAGGCTGGCAATGTTCTGGCCGCGCTGGGCCTGGTGGTTGGTTGCGGGGTGCATGCGGCGGCGGCCTGGGAAACCCTTGCCACGCTCGACGGCGTGCCCGGCCGTATGCAGAAGGCCGCGCAGCGCAAAAACGGGGCCAGCATCTTTGTCGATTACGCTCATACCCCCGATGCGCTGGAGACGGTGCTGAAGGCGGCACGACCGCATAGCACGCAGCGCCTGGCGGTGGTGTTCGGCTGCGGCGGCGACCGCGATCGCGGCAAGCGTCCGCTGATGGGCGCGGTGGCGACGAAGCTGGCCGACCGCGTCTATGTTACCGACGACAATCCACGCAGCGAAGAGGCCGCATCGATCCGCGCTGCCATCATGGCGGCAGCACCCGGCGCGCGTGAGATCGGTGATCGTCGTGAGGCGGTTTTCACTGCTGTTGCCGAATTGCAGCCGGGCGACCTGCTGCTGGTTGCCGGCAAGGGCCATGAGCAGGGCCAGGTCATCGGCAAAGACGTGCGCCCCTTCGACGACCTGCTGGTGGCGCGCGAAGCCGTGTCTGCCGCGGATGCGGGGTCTGGTTTGGGCAGCGCACCATACGGAGGTAAAGGTTAATGGAAGCTTTCGCGCTGTGGACGTCTGCCGAAGCTGCCTCCGCCACGCATGGGCAGGGCGATGGATTCTGGACGGCAAGCGGCGTGTCGATCGACAGCCGCACGGTCGGCTTTGGCGATTTGTTCATCGCCATCCGCGGTCCGACCTTCGACGGTCATGCCTTCGTTGCCGATGCGCTGGCGAAAGGTGCCGCGGCGGCGATGGTGGACAAGGGCCCCGAGACGCTGCCCGGCATGAATCTTCTGCGCGTGAAGGACACCTTCCAGGGTTTGAATGATCTTGCCGCAGCGGCGCGCCAGCGCTGCGGCGCCAGGGTGATCGGCGTCACCGGCAGTGTCGGCAAGACCTCGACCAAGGAAATGCTGCGCCAGGTGCTGGCCGAGCAGGGCGCGACCCATGCCTCTGTCGGCAATCTCAACAATCATTGGGGCGTGCCGCTCACGCTGGCGCGCATGCCGGTTGACAGCCGCTTTGCCGTGATCGAGATGGGTATGAATCATCCCGGCGAGATCGCACCGCTGTCGAAACTGGCGCGGCCGCATATCGCCATCATCACTGCCATCGAGGCCGTGCATCTGGAGAATTTCGACAGCATCGAAGGCATCGCCGATGCCAAGGCGGAGATCTTCGCCGGCCTGGAACCGGGCGGCATCGCCATCATCAACCGCGACATGCCGTATTTCGAGCGCGTTGCCGCCGCCGCCATGGCGGCCGGTGCTGCCGAGGTGATCGGCTTCGGCGAACATCCGCAGGCGCAGGCCCGGCTGATGAAATATGCGCCGCATTCGGCATGCTCCTGCGTCGCTGCCGAGATTCTCGGTCATCCGATGACCTTCAAGATCGGGGCGCCGGGCCGCCACTGGGTGCTCAATGCGCTCGCCGTGCTGGCGGCGGTTCATCTCGCCGGCGGCGATCTGGCCGAAGCCGGTATGGCGCTGGCGGGCGTGACCGCGCCGAAGGGCCGCGGCGAACGCCATGCGCTCGACTGGCGCGACGGCGGCAGCCTGGATCTGATCGACGACAGCTACAATGCCAGCCCGCCCAGCATGCGCGCCGCCTTTGCCGTGCTGGCGATGGCCAAGCCGAGCAGCGCACGCGGCCGTCGCATCGCCGTGCTGGGCGACATGCTGGAACTGGGCCCGGATGAGCAGGCAGCCCATACCGGCCTGGCTGAAGACCTGGTGCGCGAAAAGATCGATCTCGTCTTTGCCTGCGGTCCGCTGATGAAGGGGCTTTACGATGCCCTGCCGCCGCAGATGCGGGGACATTACGCGGCCAATTCGCTCGAACTGATCCAGCCGCTGCGTCGCGCGGTGCGTTCCGGCGACGTGCTGCTGGTCAAAGGTTCGCTCGGCAGCCGCATGGGCAAGATTGTCGAAGATTTGCTGAATCCGGCGCAGACCCCGCGCGCTGCCAACGGTTGGTAAGGAAAGTCCGGAAGAATGCTGTACCACCTGCTGTATCCGCTGGCGGATGAGATCAACATCCTCAATCTGTTTCGCTACATCACCTTCCGCACCGGCGGGGCGATTCTGACGGCAATGGTGCTGTCCTTCGTGATCGGCGAACCGCTGATCAACTGGCTGCGTGCCAAGCAGGGCCGGGGCCAGCCGATCCGCGATGACGGTCCGGAAAGTCATCTGGTCAAACGCGGCACGCCGACCATGGGCGGTTTCCTGATCCTGCTCGGCATCGGCAGTGGCACCCTGCTCTGGGCAGACCTGAGCAACCGCTATGTCTGGGTCGTGCTGCTGGTCACGTTCGGCTTCGGCCTGATCGGCTTCTATGACGACTATCTGAAGGTGACGAAGCAGAATCCGAAAGGCGTGCCGGGCAAGCTCAAGCTGGTTCTGCAGGTCGTCATCGCCGGCATTGCCGCCGTCTGGATCAACCAGATCGCCGCGGCGCCGCTCAATACCAGCCTTGCCGTGCCCTTCCTCAAGGACGTGCTGCTCAATCTCGGTTGGTTCATGATGCCGTTCGCCGCCTTCGTGATGATCGGCGCTTCCAATGCGGTGAACCTCACCGATGGACTCGATGGCCTCGCCATCGTGCCGGTGATGATTGCCGCCGCCAGCTTCGGCCTGATCTGCTACCTGGTCGGCAATACCGTCTTCGCCAATTACCTGCAGATTCACAATGTCGCCGGTGCCGGCGAACTGGCGGTGTTCTGCGGCGCGCTGGTCGGTGCGGGTATCGGCTTCCTGTGGTTCAACGCACCCCCGGCCATGGTCTTCATGGGCGATACCGGTTCGCTGTCGCTGGGCGGTGCGCTCGGCACCGTCAGCGTCATCGTCAAGCATGAACTGGTGCTGGCGATCATCGGCGGTCTGTTCGTGCTCGAAACCGTGTCGGTGATGGTGCAGGTCGCCAGTTTCAAGCTGACCGGCAAGCGAGTCTTCCGCATGGCGCCGCTGCATCACCATTACGAGAAGAAAGGCTGGAAAGAGCCGACCATCGTGATCCGCTTCTGGATCGTTGCGGTGATCCTGGCGCTGGCCGGCCTCTCCACCCTGAAGCTGCGGTAAGGCACGCATGATCGCGCTCACCCACACACGCGGACAGACCTGGGCGGTGTTCGGCCTCGCACGCAGCGGGCTGGCCACGGCACGGGCGCTGATCGCCGGCGGCGCCGAAGTCCGCCTGTGGGATGACAATGTCGCCTCGCGCGACATCGCGGCTGCAGCCGGCTTTCAGCCGATGCAACTGCACGAGGCGGCGCTTATCGGTTGTGCCGGTCTGGCGCTGGCGCCGGGCGTGCCGCTGACCCATCCAGTGCCGAACCAGGTGGTGGCCAATGCACAACGCGCCGGCCTGCTGATCGTCGGCGATATCGAACTGCTGCTGCGTGAACTGAAACCTGCCGTCTACGGCATCACCGGCACCAACGGCAAGTCCACCACCACGGCCTTGCTGGCGCATATCCTGAAATCCGCCGGCCGCAGCATCGCGCTCGGCGGCAATATCGGCCAGGCGGTACTGGAACTGCCGCGCTTCAACAGTCCGGCCGACGGCGCCTATGTGATCGAGATGTCGTCGTTCCAGATCGACCTCACGCCGGACTGGCAGGCTCGCATCGCCGTGTTGCTGAATATCACGCCGGATCATCTCGACCGCCATGGCAGCATGGCGGCCTATGCCGCGATCAAAGCACGCATCTTCGGTGGCCAGGCGGCCGGCGATACCGCCGTGATCGGCGTCGACGACGATCACTGCCGCGCCATTCATGCTGCCTTGCTGGCAGAGAATAGCGGTCGCGCCGTGGTGCCGGTCTCGATCCTGCGTGTCCTGGAGCAAGGCGTCAGCGCGATCGACGGCATGCTGTATGAGAATGGCACGCCGGTCTTCGCCCTCGATTTCCCGGCCCTGCCCGGTGCGCATAACGGCCAGAATATCGCTGCCGCTTATGCCGCCGCGCGCGCCGCCGGTCTGGATGCCGAGACGATCCATGCCGGCATTGCCTCTTTCCCCGGCCTGAAACATCGTCTGCAGCGCGTCGGCAGCATCGACGGCATTGCCTGCATCAATGATTCCAAGGCCACCAATGCCGATTCCACCGAAAAAGCGCTGGCGGCTTTCGACAATGTCTACTGGATCGCCGGCGGCAAGGCGAAAGAGGGCGGCATTGCCAGCTTGAAACCGCTGTTCCCGCGCATCCGCCGCGCCAGCCTGATCGGCGAAGCGGCAGCCGATTTCGCCGCCACGCTTGGCAGCGCTGTGCCACATGCGCTCTGCGGCACGCTGGACAAGGCGCTCGACGATGCACTGGCGGCGGCGCGCAAGGACCGGCTCAAGGATGCCGTGGTGCTGCTGTCGCCGGCCTGTGCATCTTACGACCAGTTCAAAAGCTTTGAGCATCGTGGCGACGAATTCATCCGTCTGGTCACTGAGCGCAGCACTGGTGAGCAGGGGGCGGCGGCATGATCACCTTCTCGCGCACCGATACCTCCATACTCGGCCGCTGGTGGTGGACCGTCGACCGCTGGCTGCTGGTCGCCATTGCCGTCCTGATCGCGGTCGGCACCGTGCTGACCCTCGCCGCCTCGCCGGCGGTGGCCAACCGCATCGGCCTGGCCAATTTCCATTTCGTGCAGCGCCAGATGGTCTTCCTGGTGCCGGCCATGCTGATCATGATCGCCACCTCGCTGCTTGATCCGGTCGGCATCCGCCGTGTCGCCACCGTGGTCTTCCTCGGTGCGCTGGCCGGCATGTGCCTCACCTTCTTCATGGGCGTGGAAGTAAAGGGCGCGCATCGCTGGATTTCCTTCGGCGGCCTGTCGGTGCAGCCGTCGGAATTCGTCAAGCCTGCCTTTGCCGTGGTTGCCGCCTGGCTGTTTGCCGAATGGCGCAAGGGCACCGGTTTTCCTGGCTGGGCGATCTCGACCGGCTTGTGCGGCTTCGTCGTCAGCATCCTGCTGCTGCAACCCGATCTCGGCATGGCCGTCGTGGTCTGTGCCGTGTGGATGGCGCAATTCTTCATCGCGGGCCTGCCGATTGTCCTCGTTCTGGCCCTGGGCGCCCTCGGCGTCGCCGGCATCTTCGGCGCCTACCTGATCTTTCCCCATGTGGCCAGCCGCATCGACCGTTTCCTCGATCCGGCCGGCAAGGAGAACTACCAGATCGAACGGGCCATGGAGGCTTTCGCCACCGGCGGCATCTGGGGTCGCGGTCCGGGTGAGGGCGCGGTGAAAAGCGTGCTGCCCGATGCCCATACCGATTTCATCTTCGCCGTGGCCGGCGAGGAATTCGGCCTGTTCGCCTGCCTGTTCATCGTCGGCATCTTCGCCTTCATCGTGCTGCGCTGCTTCTCGCGGCTGATGACCGAAAACAACCTGTTCGTGCTGCTCGCCGCTGCCGGCCTTACGACCCAGTTCGGCCTGCAGGCCGTCATCAATATCGGCGTCAACCTGCATCTGCTGCCGACCAAAGGCATGACCCTGCCGTTCATCTCCTATGGCGGCTCGTCACTGCTGGCGCTGGCATTTGCCATGGGCATGCTGCTGGCGCTGACACGCTGGCGGCCTGAGAACGGAGCGGTGCGATGACGGGCGCCGCGAACGGTATGGCGGAGAATCCGATCCTGCTCGCTGCCGGCGGCACCGGCGGCCACGTTTTCCCGGCCGAGGCGCTGGCGGCCGAACTGCTGCGTCGCGGCCATCGCGTCGGCCTGGTCACCGACACGCGCGGCAAGGGCTTCGGCCAGGGCCTGCCCGAGCTGCCGCTCTATCGCATCCCGGCCGGCACGCCGAGCGGTCGCTCGCTGCCGGGCAAGCTGATGAGCATTGTCGAGATCGCCCGTGGCGTGTTCGCTTCGCTGACGCTGCTCGGCCTGACGCGGCCGGTCGCCGTTGTCGGCTTCGGCGGTTATCCGGCGCTGCCGCTGTTGCTCGCCGCGCGTCTGCGCAAGATCCCGATCGTCATCCATGAACAGAATGCCGTGCTCGGCCGCGTCAACCGGCTGGTGGCGCGCTTCGCTGCCCGCATCGCCACGTCTTTCCCCGCCACGCATTTCCTGCCCGAACAGGCGGTTGTCACCGTCACTGGCAATCCGGTGCGCCCGGCGATCCTCTCTGCTGCCGATGTGCCCTATACTGCGCCGGACCAGGCTTTGCGCCTGCTGGTGCTTGGCGGCAGCCAGGGCGCCCGCGTGCTCTCCGATGTGGTGCCAGCCGCGTTTGCTGCATTGCCGGCCGAAATGAGGAAGCGCCTCAGGCTGGTGCAGCAGTGCCGCGCCGAAGACCTCGAGCGTGTGCGCACGGCTTATATGCAGGCCGGCATCCAGGCCGAGACCGCGACCTTCTTCAGCGACGTGGCGCAGCGCCTCGCCGTTGCCCATCTTGTCGTCAGCCGCTCCGGCGCCAGCAGTACCGCGGAAATCGCGGTGATCGGCCGGCCGGCCTTGCTGGTGCCCTACGCCCATGCGATGGACGATCACCAGACCGCGAACGCCCAGGCACTGGCGCAGGCCGGCGGTGCGGTGGTGATCGCGCAGGATAAATTCACGCCCGAACGCGTCGCGGCGGCTTTTGCCGATCTGCTCGGCGATGTGGCGCAGCTGACCGACATGGCCGCGCATGCACGCAGCGTCGGTCGCCCGCTGGCAGCGCAGGCGCTGGCCGATCTGGTCGAGCGCGTCGCCGCCGAACATCGTCAGGCTGCCGCAGCTGTGCAGACTGTTTCCAAGGATCATTCAGTGAAGAGGACCGCGGCATGAGAGCGCTGCCGCTCGATATCGGTATCATCCATTTCGTCGGCATCGGCGGCATTGGCATGTCTGGCATCGCCGAGGTGATGCACAATCTCGGCTATCAGGTGCAGGGTTCGGACCTCAGCGCAAACTATAATGTGAAGCGGCTGCGTGACCTCGGCATCACGGTGTTCGAGGGTCATCGCGAGGAAAATGTTGCCGCCGCCGAAGTGCTGGTGGTCTCCACCGCCGTGAAGCCCGACAATCCGGAAGTGAAGGCGGCCCGTGCCCGCCTGATCCCGGTGGTGCGCCGCGCCGAGATGCTGGGCGAGCTGATGCGCCTGAAATGGGCCATCGCCATTGCCGGCACCCATGGCAAGACCACCACCACCTCGCTGGTCGCCGCCCTGCTGGAAGCGGCCGGCATGGACCCCACCGTGATCAATGGCGGCATTATCAACGCCTACGGCACCAATGCCCGTCTCGGTGCCGGCGAATGGATGGTGGTGGAAGCCGACGAAAGCGACGGCACCTTCCTCAAGCTGCCGGCCACCATTGCCGTGGTGACCAACATCGACCCCGAGCATCTCGACCATTACGGCACCTTCGACAAGGTGCGCGACGGCTTCAAGCAGTTCGTCGAGAGCATTCCATTCTACGGTTTCGCCACGCTGTGCATCGATCATCCGGAAGTGCAGGCGATGATCGGCCGCATCACTGACCGCCGCGTCGTCACCTATGGCTTCTCGCCGCAGGCCGATGTCCGCGCGGTGAATGTGCGCTTCGACAGTCGCGGCGCCATCTACGACGTGCAGATTACCGATCGCACGCGCGGCGGCGAGTCCAGCACGATTACCGACGTGCATCTGCCGATGTTCGGTCGCCACAATGTCCAGAATTCTCTGGTCGTGGCAGCCATCGCCCGCGAGATGGGCTTCGGTGCCGATGTGGTGAAGAAGGCGCTCGGCAGCTTCGGCGGTGTGAAGCGTCGCTTCACCATCACCGGCATCGCCGGCGGCATCACTGTGGTGGACGATTACGGTCATCATCCGGTGGAAATCT
>NZ_JAOZVR010000046.1 GCF_025869515.1 Ferrovibrio sp. | reverse complement strand
GGCTCGACCAGATCAATACCGCCGTGGGCAGCATGGACGAGATGACCCAGCGCAACGGCGCGCTGGTGGAAGAAACCTCGGCCTCGGCGCAGAACCTCGCCGATCAGGGCCGCCAGCTCGCCGAGCTGGTTGGCTTCTTCAAAACCGGCGGCGAAAGCGCCGCGCGACCGGCATCGGTGCCGCTGCCGGCGAAACCTGCCGCACCGGCGGTGGTCGCAAAACCAGCCGCCGCTGCCGCGCGGCCGGTCGCCGTCAAGGCGCCGCCCGCAGCATCGCCGCCCGCCACCAAACCAGCCGCAGCGCCGAAGCCCGCTCCGAAGCCTGCCCCTAAGCCTGCGCCGGCTGCCGCCGCCAGGGACGAAGACGACTGGCAGGAATTCTGATCCGGATGACCGGCGGACCGGATGCGGCGTTTGTCCACGAACCTCTGACTCAAGTCCACGGCGCACTCTGCGCGCCACCCGCGCAGGTGATGCCGCATATCGGCGATGCGCGGCTGAAGCAGCTGCTGCAGGCCTGGGACGGCTGGCGCGGCGCGCGCACCTTGCCCTCGCGCGCCGATTTCCGGCCGGAAGAGCTGCGCTCTCTGCTCGGTCATCTCTTCCTGCTCGATATCGTGGCCGCCGAGACCGGCCTGCGGTTTCGCTACCGGCTGTTCGGCAGCGCGGTCACCGTGTATCGCGGTTTCGATCTGACCGGCCGTTTCCTCGACCAGCATCCCGATCCGCATTTCGCCGCCCGCGCCCATCAGGCCTATCTGCAGGCGGTGCAGGCGCGGCAACCGCTCTGGGCCAATGTGCGCGGCGCCACGGCCACCGGGATGTCGGCGAATTTCGAAGGCCTGATCCTGCCCCTGGCCCAGGACGGCGAAACCGCCGATATGGTGCTGAGCGCGCAGATCATGACCCAGGCGCCGACAGTGGAGACGCCGCTGGCCGGCTGACGGCAGGCTTGCCGCCGGTCCGGGGCTGCGCCATATCAGGCTGCGGCCGGGACGACCCGGCGATTTCCCTGGACATCCGGCGGGGACGACCCTGCCCGCAGCGCGCCATCCGGATATCGGACGGCGCCTGAGAGCGAAGGAGCAATTCGCCATGGCATGGATCATTCTGCTGCTTGCCGGGCTGGCCGAGGTCGGCTGGGCCGTCGGCCTGAAATACACCGAGGGCTTCACCCGGCTGTGGCCCACGCTCGGCACCGTCACCGCGATGGTCGTCAGCCTGCTGCTGCTCGGCCTGGCGCTGAAGACCCTGCCGCTCGGCACCGCCTATGCGATCTGGACCGGCATCGGCACCATCGGCACGGTGGTCCTCGGCATCCTGCTGTTCGGCGAAAGCGCTGCCCTGCTGCGGCTCGCCTGCATCGGGCTCATCGTTGCCGGCATCGTCGGGCTCAAGTTGGTGACGCCAGCGTAGCATCTCCATCGTCGTTCCCGCGCCCGGCGGCGAAGCCGCCGTACATATATTGTCGCGCAAAGCGCGACGGGCGGGAACCCGGTTTAACCATAGACTGAATGCCCGCCTTCACGGGCATGACGAAAGGGCCTAAACCTCCAGCCATTCCTTGCGGATGGCGGCGTTGTCCTTGAGCTGCTGCGGCGTGCCCTCGAATACCATATGGCCGTGGCCCATCACGTAAAGCCGCTGGCAGATTTTCAGCGCGATGGTCAGCTTCTGCTCCACCAGCAGGATCGAGATGCCGCGCGCGGCGATACGCTCAAGAAGTTTGCCGACATGCTCCACCATCATCGGTGAAAGCCCCTCGGTCGGTTCGTCCACCATCACCAGATCGGGGTCGCCCATCAGGGTGCGGCACATGGTCAGCATCTGCTGCTCGCCGCCGGACAGCACGCCGGCCTGGGTGTCGGCGCGTTCGGCCAGTCGCGGGAAGATGTCGAACATGTCCTGCATCGACCAGCGGCCGGTGCCCCTGGTGCTCTTCTGGCCGAGATAGAGATTTTCGCGCACCGTCAGGCCGGGGAAGATGTCGCGGTTCTCCGGCACGTAGCCGAGGCCGAGGCGGGCGATCTCATGCGGTTTTTTGCCGGCGATTTCCTTGCCCTTGAAGACGATCGAGCCCCGCGGCGGCACGTCGCCCATGATCGCCTTGATGGTGGTCGAGCGGCCGACGCCGTTGCGGCCGAGCAGCGAGACGATTTCGCCCGGCTTCACGTCGAAACTCACGCCATGCAGGATATGGCTCTTGCCGTAATAGGCATGCAGGTCGCGGACTTGCAGCATCGATTCGCTCATGGTCAATGCTCCGCCTCAAGCGCCTGGCCGAGATAGGCTTCCTGCACCGCCGTGTTGCTGCGGATCCTGGCCGGCGTGTCGGAGGCGATGATCTGGCCATAGACCAGCACCGAGATGCGGTCGGCCAGATCGAACACCACGCCCATGTCGTGTTCCACCATGATCAGCGTGCGGCCTTCGGTCACCTTGCGGATCAGGTTGACGAAATGCGCGGTCTCCGAGCGGCTCATGCCCGCTGTCGGCTCGTCCAGCATCACCACGCCGGCGCCGCCGGCGATGGTAATGCCGATTTCCAGCGCGCGCTGCTCGGCATAGGTCAGCACGCCGGCCGGCAGCTGGCTGCGATCGGCCAGGCCGATCTGCTGCAGGATCGCCATGGCGCGTTCGTTGGCATCGTTGAGCTTGCGGATGTTGTGCCAGAAGGAATAGCGGTAGCCCAGATGCCACAGCACGGCGCAGCGCACATTCTCGAACACGGTCAGTTTCGGGAAGATATTCGTCACCTGGAAGCTGCGCGACAGGCCGCGGCGGTTGATCTGGTAGGGCTTAAGGCCGGTGATGTCCTCGTCGTTCAGCGTGACGCGGCCCTGGCTGACCGGAAAGCGGCCGGAGATCAGGTGGAACAGCGTCGACTTGCCGGCGCCGTTCGGGCCGATGATGGCATGGCGTTCGCCCTTGCCGACCTCAAGCGAGACGCCGCGGATGATCGGCGTGACGCCAAAGGTCTTGTGCACGTCTTCCAGGGCGAGCGCGCTCATCGTGCCGCCTCCACACCATGGGCGGCATCGCCGTAAGCGGCTTTCAGTCGCGGCGCATAAAGCCGGCCGAGCCACAGTCCGCCGCCGAGCAGCAGCGCTGCGGCCAGCCAGGGCAGCGGCGTGTTGGAATCGAAGCCCAGGCGGAAGAAATGCATCGCCGGGCCGTCGGTCTGCGTCTTCACCAGCTGGTGATGCGCGGTCTCGATCAGCAGCGTGAGGCCGGCGGCGCCCATCAGCACCGGCACGGCCATCGCGGCATAATGCGGCAGCACTTGCAGGATCGTGCCGCGGCGCCACAGCGGCAGGTGCAGCATGATCAGCCCGGCCAGGCCGCCCGGGGCGAACATCACCATGCCGATGAAGATCAGGCCGAAATACAGCATCCAGGCGCCGGTGATGTCGCTGAGGAAGACCTGCAGCAGCACCACGAGAATCGCACCCAGAATAGGTCCGGCAAAGTGGCCGATGCCGCCGATATAGGCCATCAGCAGCACCACGCCGGACTGGCCGCCGGAAATGTTGACGGCGTTCATCAGCTCGAAATTGATCGCCGCCAGGCCGCCGGCGATGCCGGCGAAAAAGCCGGCGACGCAGAAGGCGATGAAGCGCACCATCTGGGTTGAATAGCCGATGAATTCGGCGCGTTCGGGATTCTCGCGCACCGCATTGCACAGGCGGCCCAAAGGCGTGCGGGTGAAGGCGAACATCGCGGCGATGCAGACCAGGCACCAGGCGGCGATCAGGTAATAGACCTCGATCTGCGGCCCGAAGCGTACGCCCCACAGCGTCAGCATCTTGGTGCGGTTGGCGGTGATGCCTTCCTCGCCGCCGAAGAAGCCGCGCAGGATCAGCGACAGCGAGGCGATCAGCTCGCCCAGCCCGAGCGAGATCATGGCAAAGGCGGTGCCGGCGCGCCGTGTGGAGACCGCGCCGAAGATGAAGCCGAACAGCAGGCCCATGAAGCCGCCGACCAGCGGCAGCACCGGCAGCGGGATCGGCAGCTTGCCGCCCGCGATGGTGTTCATCGCATGCACGGCGAGAAAGCCGCCCAGCCCGTAATAGACCGCATGGCCGAAGCTGAGCATGCCGGTCTGGCCCAGCAGCATGTTATAGCTGAGCGAGAACACGATCATGATGCCCATCAGGCACATGGTGGTGAGCGCGGCGCCCGAGGAAAACACCTTGGGCAGCAGGATCATCAGCCCGGCGGCGGCGATCCAGACGCCGTAGCGGCGCAACAGGTCGAGCACGGGATTGGGCCGGGCGGCGGCGAGAATGGTGCTGCTCATGACTCAGGTCTCCCGCGTGCCCATCAGGCCGGTGGGCCGGAAGATCAGGATCAGCACCAGCATCAGATATGGCACCACCGGGCCGATCTGCGCCACGGTCACCTGCCACATGTCGCTGAGCGCGCCGCTGATCGGGCGGCCGATGCCGATGGCGCCGAGCGCATCGCCGAGCGAGTAATTGATCGCGATCGCGAAAGTCTGGATCAGGCCGATCAGCAGCGAGGCGATGAAGGCGCCGGGCAGCGAGCCGAGCCCGCCGAAGACGACGACGACGAACAGGATCGGCCCCAGCACATGCGCCATGCTGGGCTGGGTCACCAGCGCCGGGCCGGCGATCACGCCGGCGATGGCGGCGAGGCCGCAGCCGAAGCCGAACACCATCATGAATACCTTGGGCACGTTATGGCCCAGCATCGCCACCATGTTGGGATGGGTCAGCGCCGCCTGGATGATCAGCCCGATGCGCGAGCGCGTCAGCACCAGCAGCAGCACCAGGAAGATCGCCACCGAGATCAGCAGCATGAACATGCGGAAGGCGGGATAGGTGGTGCCGAAGAGTTCGAAGGCGGAGAAGTCGAGCAGCGCCGGCACGCGGTAATCCACCGGCAGCTTGCCCCAGACCATCTGCACCAGCTCCTCGACCACGAAGGCGAGGCCGAAGGTGAACAGCAGTTCGGGCACATGGCCCCATTTGTGCACGGTGCGCAGGCCCCAGCGCTCGACGGCGGCGCCGATCAGGCCGACCAGCACCGGTGCGGCGACCAGTGCGACCCAGAAGCCGAGCCACTGGCTGATCTGGAAACCGAAATAGGCACCCAGCATGTAGAAGCTGGCATGAGCGAAATTCAGCACGCCCATCATCGAGAAGATCAGGGTCAGGCCGCTGGCCAGCAGGAACAGCAGCATGCCGTAGAGCACGCCATTCAGCGTGGAGAAGATCACCAGTTCCAGCAAACGACGCCCCCGTCTGTCGAATCACGCAATGCAGCAGAAAGTGCAGACGAAACGGCCCCGGTGCTATCCGGGGCCGTCGCCCAGTCTAATGCGGTCAGCTCGGCTTCGCCATCTTGCAGGTGGTGGCGACGTCGGTATTGGCCATCGGGATCGTCGCGGTCAGCTTCCAGCCCCAGCCGGAATTCTCCTCGTCGAACTTCATGTCGCCCGCCATCGGAGTAAGCGCGGAGATGTAGATGTCCTGGAAGAACTGGTGGTCTTCCGCGCGCATGTAGGTGTCCTTGCCGTAGATGTTCTTGTACTTCAGGCCGCGCAGCTTCTCGGCGAAGACCTTGGGGTCGTTCGACTTCGCCTCGTTCATCGCCATGGCGAGCATTTCCATCTCGTTGCGCACGCGCGGATACCACCAGCCCTGACCGGCGCTCTTCTTGCGGAACTCCTCTTCCCAGGCGAGGTTTTCCTTGACGTTGATATTGGCGATGCCTTCGGTGATCTGGTAGACGCGGTCCTTCAGGCCGGTCTGCTTGATCGCGGTCGGGCCACCGGCGCCGCCGGCATAATAAGTGTAATAATCCACCTGCAGGCCGGCATCGGCCGAAGCCTTGAGCAGCAGCGCGATATCGCTGCCCCAGTTGCCGGTGATGACGCTGTCGGCGCCGCTCGCCTTGATCTTCGCGATATAGGGCGCGAAGTCGGTGATCTTGGCCAGCGGATGCAGCTCGTCGCCGACGATCTGGATATCCGGCCGCTTGGCCTTCAGCATCTCGTTGGCCGCTTTGCGCACGGCATGGCCGAAGGAATAGTCCTGGTTGATCAGGTAGATCTTCTTGATGCTCGGCTTGCCCTTTATATAGGTGGTCAGCGCCTGCATCTTGATGTCGCTATGCGCATCCCAGCGGAAATGCCAGTAGCTGCATTTGTCGTTGGTGAAGGCCGGATCGACCGCCGCATAGTTCAGGTAGACCACTTCCTTGCCCGGATTGCGGTCGTTGTGTTTGTTGACGAAGTCGATCATCGCTGCCGCGGCACCCGAGCCGTTGCCCAGCGTCAGGATGCGCGCGCCGGCGTCGATCGCCTTCTGCGCCGCGATCACGGTTTCCTGCGGACTCAGCTTGTTGTCGTAGGTCAGCAGTTCCATCTTCTGGCCGTTGACGCCGCCCTTGGCGTTGATCTTGTCGATCATGTACTGGAAATGCTTCACGCCATGCTCGCCGATCGGCGCCATCGCGCCCGACAGCGGATCGACGAAGGCGATCTTCACCTGCGCAAAGGCCGGTGCCGTCATGCCGAGGCCGGCCGCCAGCGCGGCGACGGCCAATCCTGTCCCGTAACGAGTGGGCATTGTTTCCTCCATCCTGTTCTGTTGCGGCGGCTTCCGGTCCGCCGATCCGCCGTCTGCGCGGCGAATTCCTGTGTCGCGCCTGGCCGTGCCGATGACGGGCGGCCTCAAGCGCGGCGATCCTGGTGGGAATGACGGGCCGTCATCGCGACCCAGCCGAGAGCCTGCCGCCGCTCGAGCGCGGAAGACCGGCCCGGATACCGCCGGGTGTGGCTGGCAATGACAACATGGACCGGCGCGCCGGCGATGACGGATCTGCCCGGCCGCAGCGCGGCGAGCAGTTTTGCCAGCAGGGCGCGGAAGCGCATCATCATTTCACCAGCGCGGCATAGACCATGTCGCGCATCAGCGCGCGATAGGTCAGGCGTTGCTTGGGCGACTGCATCATGAAGACGACGAACATCTTCTCTTTCGGGTCGACCCAGAAATAGGTGCCGCCGGCGCCGCCCCAGTAATAGTCGCCGGCGCTGCCCGGATCGGCCGAGATGCCGTTGGCCAGACGCACGCCGAAGCCGAGGCCGAACCCGTAGCCGGGGCCGGGCAGGAAGTAGGGGCCGGGCACCACGCCCGTGCCCATGTGATCCGAGGTCATATAGGCGAGGATGCGGGGGCTCAGATACCGCTTGCCGCCCTGCGCGCCGTTATCCAGCAGCATCTGCAGGAATTTTGCGTAATCCATCGCCGTGCCGGTCAGGCCGCCACCGCCGGATTCGTATCTGCCCTGCTGGCGCGGATCGAAGAATTCCACGCCGCCGCCCAGACTGCGGTCATTGGCAAACGGCTCCGCCACGCGATCCTGCCTGGCCTTGTCGGTGACATAGAAGGCGGTGTCCTTCATGCCGAGCGGCTTGAGCAGGCGGTCGTTCAGCGCGGTGTACAGCGACTTCTTGTCGACCACCTCGATCACGCGGCCGAGGATGTCGGTGGAATGGCTGTAATCCCAGACCGTGCCGGGCTGATAGGCCAGCGGCAGCGCGGCGATACGCTCGGCGAATTCGGCATTGTCCGGATCGCTTTTCAGAACATCGCCATACATCGCCTTCACGGCGCCGACACCGAAAAAGCCGTAGGTGATGCCCGAGGTGTGGCGCATCAGGTCCTGGATGCTCATCGCCCGCTTCGGCGGCACCAGCTCCAGCGTCGGCTTGCCGCCGGCCTCGGCGGCGGGTTTTTCCACGCCCACCTGCACCTTGCCGAAGGACGGAATAAAGCGCGCCACCGGATCGCCGATGTGATAGCGGCCTTCTTCCACCTGCATCATTGCCGCCGCGGTGACGATCGGCTTGGTCATCGAATAGATGCGGAAGATGCTGTCGCGCGTCATCGCCGCCTTGGTCTGCGGATCGCGCAGGCCCACCGCCTCGAAATAGGCGATCTTGCCCTGGCGTGCGATCAGGACGACGGCACCGGGAATGGTGCCGGCCTCGGAGTCGGCCTTCAGCCGGGCGCCGATGCGGGCAAGGCGGTCGGGCGCGAAGCCCAGCGTGGCCGCATCGGCCTGGGGCAGTGGCTCGGCGGCGCGGCTGAGCGGTGCATGAAGCGCAAGGACGGTAATGCCGGCCAGTACGGCCAGCCTCGAACGGCACAGTCTCATCGGTGCGGCCTCCCAGGACCATTTTTATATTTACTTGGCGACTATGATTGTCGGACAATCCGACCTGAGTCAAATACTCTGCTGTTCAGGGTCGATTGGCTGGACCGCTGCATGCCGCGACCGGTAGAACTGCCTGTCGCGGTTTCGAATGATTCGGGAATGTCCGGTGCATACCGGTCGGTACGGGGGGTAAATGTCTGAGGTCGCCGAGAAATTCGCGCGTATCACGCCAGTGCCGGCCTACCAGATGGTGGCCGAGGCGATCGAGCGCGAGATTCTGTCCGGCCGCCTGCGCCCCGGCGATCCGATCGGCACGGAGGCGCAGCTGGTGCGCCAGTTCGGCGTCAACCGGTCTACCGTGCGTGAAGGCATTCGCCTGCTCGAACAGGGCGGCATGGTGCAGCGCGATTCCAGCCGCCGCCTCGCCGTCGGTCTGCCGCATTACGACCAGCTCGCCACCCGCGCCAGCCGTGCGCTGGTTCTGCACCAGGTCACCTTCCGCGAATTGTGGGAAGCCACCATGGCGCTCAGCCTGGCCACCATCGATCTGGCGGTCGAGCGCGCGACCGCCGACGAGCTGATCGCACTGGACGCCAATATCGACGCGACAGAAGCCGTGCTCGACGATCCGTCCGCTGTCGCCGCCTATGACAGCGAATTCCATGTCATGCTGGAAAAGACCGCGCGCAACCGCGTGCTGGAACTGGCGCGCGAACCCTCCAACATGCTGATCTACCCCACCACGCATGTGGCGGTGCAGGGCACCGAGCAGGGTGCCCGTCGCCTGGTCGAGGCGCATCGCATGCTGGTGCAGGCTTTGCGCATGCGCGACAAGGAGATGGCGCGACTGTGGACGCGGCGCCATCTCAACGACTGGCGCAAGGGATTCGAGCGCACCGGCAACGATCTCGACCAGCCGGTCGATCTCGTC
>NZ_JAOZVR010000045.1:26293-69861 GCF_025869515.1 Ferrovibrio sp. | reverse complement strand
TAAAATGAGCAAAACACCCCTTCGCACTTATCCACATCCCCGTCTCTAGCGGGAATCCAGCACGTTAAAGCCGGGTTAATACTGGCATAGAGCGTGCATACTTCACCCTGTCATTCCATTCCGGCCAAAGTGTTGTCGCACCCATGAAAAAAATCGAAGCCATCATCAAGCCCTTCAAGCTCGACGAAGTGAAGGAAGCGCTCCACGAAATCGGCCTGCAGGGCCTCACCGTCACCGAAGCCAAGGGCTTCGGTCGCCAGAAGGGCCATACCGAGCTGTATCGCGGCGCCGAGTATGTTGTCGACTTCCTGCCCAAGGTTAAGATCGAGGTCGTGCTCGACGATGCCATGGTCGAAAAGGCGGTCGAGGCGATCACCCAGGCGGCCCGCACCGGCCGCATCGGCGACGGCAAGATCTTCATCTCCACCGTCGAAGACGTCATTCGCATCCGCACCGGTGAAAAGGGCGCGGAAGCGGTCTGACGGCGGAGCAGGAACTCTCCGCCTTCATCACTCTCATCGAGTATCGCCCATTATCTCTCCGGGCCTAATCTCCGTGAGTCGTTACCAACCAGGGAAGAACAAGCAGGAAAACAGCCATGGCTGATGCAAAATCCATTGTGAAGCAGCTCAAGGACAAGGAAGTCAAATACGTTGACTTCCGGTTCACCGACCCGCGCGGCAAGTGGCAGCACGTTGCCTTCGACATCACCATGATCGACGAGCCGACCCTGAAGGAAGGCATCATGTTCGACGGTTCGTCGATTGCCGGCTGGAAGGCGATCAACGAGTCCGACATGCTGCTGAAGCCGGACCTCGACAGCCTCACCTACGACCCGTTCTCGGCGCAGACCACGGCCGTGCTGTTCTGCGACGTGCTGGAGCCGCATGAAGGCACCCCGTACAACCGTTGCCCGCGTTCGATCGCCAAGGCTGCCGAAGCCTTCGTGAAGTCGAGCAAGGTCGGCGATGTCGCCTATTTCGGCCCGGAAGCCGAATTCTTCGTGTTCGACGACGTCCGCTTCAAGACCTCGATGAACGAAACCTTCGTCTACATGGACGACATCGAAGGCGACTACAATTCGGGTAAGGTCTACGAAGGCGGCAATATGGGCCACCGCGCCCCGATCAAGGGCGGCTACTTCCCGGTCGCCCCGCTCGATCAGGGCGGCGACCTGCGCTCGGAAATGCTCTCCACCATCGCCGCCATGGGCGTGACGGTCGAGAAGCATCACCACGAAGTGGCGAACAGCCAGCACGAGCTGGGCATCAAGTTCGGCACCCTGCTGAAGTGCGCCGACGGCATGCAGATCTACAAGTACTGCGTGCACAACGTTGCCCATGCCTGGGGCAAGACCGCGACCTTCATGCCGAAGCCGATCAAGGGCGACAACGGCTCGGGCATGCACGTGCACCAGTCGATCTGGAAGGGCGGCAAGCCGCTGTTCGCCGGCAACAAGTATGCCGGCCTCAGCGAGATGGCACTGTTCTACATCGGCGGCATCATCAAGCATGCCAAGGCGCTGAACGCCTTCACCAACCCGCTGACCAACAGCTACAAGCGCCTGATCCCCGGCTTCGAAGCCCCGGTGCTGCTCGCCTATTCGGCGCGCAACCGTTCGGCCTCCTGCCGCATCCCGTTCGGCGCCGGCGAGAAGGCCAAGCGCGTCGAGGTCCGCTTCCCCGATCCGGGCGCGAACCCCTACCTCGCTTACGCCGCCATGCTGATGGCCGGTCTCGATGGCATCAAGAACAAGATCCATCCCGGCCCGGCCATGGACAAGAACCTGTACGACCTGCCGCCGGAGGAGCTGAAGAAGGTTCCGCAGGTGTGCGGCTCGCTGCGTGAAGCCCTGGAGAGCCTCGACAAAGACCGCGCCTTCCTGAAGGCCGGTGGCGTCTTCTCCGACGACTTCATCGATGCCTACATGGATCTGAAGTGGGAAGAAGTGTACGCCTTCGAGCACACCCCGCATCCGATCGAGTTCTCGATGTATTACTCGGTCTAAGATCCAGGACGAACTTCCCTGGGCCGCGGCTTCACAGCCGGGTGTCCAACAAGCCCCGCCGGTTCCTGCCGGCGGGGCTTTCTTTTTGGGCTTCCGCCCGTCGCGCTCTGCGCCTACCATCGGCCGGTCGCCCCCGAATCCGGAATCCGGGCGACGGGGAAACCAATGCGGGCAGGATCGAAAACTCTGGCCGTCCTGACGCTGCTTCTGCTGACCGGCGGCTGCGCCAAGGATTTCAACACCACGAATACCGCCCGGTATTACGATGCCGGCATGCGCGCCGAGCTGATCCGCGATTTCCCGCAGGCCGAAGAGTATTACGAACGAGCCCTGGTCTGGGCCGGCACCGAACGCGTGCCGCCCGCCATGCTGTCGCTCACGCTCTACAATCTCGGCCGCATGAAGGGCCATGGCTGCAAGTTCGACGATGCGCGTGAGCTGCTGCTCACCTCGCTGGCGCTGGAGGAGTCGACCTCCGGTCCGGCCAGTTCGCAGATTTCCCGCCGTCTGTTCGAGCTGGCGCGGCTGTCCTACGATCGCCGGCAGTATGCCCAGGCCCTGCCCTATTATGCCCAGGGCATCGCCATGGTGCGCCGGCTGAAACTGGAAGAGGAAGACCCGCTGGCCTTCACCGACGCGCTGCAGGAATACGCCACCGGCCTGCGCCAGACCGGCGAGTTGCGCATGGCCGATGAAATCGGCGCCGAAGCCGGCCTGTGGCGGGCCCGGCATCCCGATGCCAGGCCGCAATACCTGATCGTCCGCTACAGCCCCACCTGCCGCAGCGGCACGACCCTGGTACAGAGCGGGCGCGCCTGAAGCCGGCCAGCCGTCATGCCGGGCCTTGATTCCCCCGGCATGCCCGACCACACTCCGCGCCAATGAGCAACGCCCGAGTCACCCCGCGCAAGGACGTCACGGTCCGCGCCGCGCCGATCCTGTTTTTCGTCGGCGTGGTCAGCGGCTGTTTCGGCATCGCCATGCTGGCGCCGCTGCTGATCGACGTTGCCGACGGCCATGAGGATTACGCCGTTTTCCTGGTCTGCGCTGCCGGCACGTTGTTCATCGGGGCCGGCCTCGCCTTCGCCACCTATGATCGCGGCCAGCAGATTACTCTGAACGAGACGCTGCTGCTGCTGCCGGCCACCTGGATTACGGTCAGCCTGGTTACCGCAGTGCCCTTCATGCTGTCGGAACTGCAACTGCCGCTGGCGGATGCTGTGTTCGAGGCGGTGTCGGGCCTGACCAATACCGGTTCCACCGTGATTGTCGGTCTGGATGCATTGCCGCGCGGCCTGCTGCTCTGGCGTTTCCTGCTGCAATGGATCGGCGGCTTCGGCGTGGTCACCATCGCCGTGCTGGCGCTGCCCTTCCTGCGCATCGGCGGATTGCAGCTGTTCAGTCTCGACCTGTCGCCCAATTCGACCAAATTCCTGCCGCGCATCACCGAGGTGGTGTCGCAGATCGGCATCATCTACGCCATCCTGACAGCCATCTGTGCCCTGTGCTTCTGGATCGTCGGCATGAGCGGTTTCGATGCCATCGGCCATGCCATGACCGCGCTGGCGACCGGCGGCTATTCCAGCCACGATGCCAGCATCGGCTTCTTCCAGAGCGCGGCGATCGAGTGGGTCGCCATTGTCTTCATGACCCTGGGCGCCATGCCGTTTGGCCTCTATATCGTCGCGGCTTACGGCCGGCCGGGCCGCCTGTTCCAGGACGATCAGGTGCGCCTGTTCCTCGGCATCATCGCGATTGCCACCCTGCTGCTGGTGATCTGGCGTGTGATCGAGCACGACGTTCCGGCCTGGACGGCGTTGCGCCAGTCGCTCTTCGTGGTGGTCTCGACCATCACCACAACCGGTTTCACCGGCCACGACTTTTCCGATTGGGGCGGTTTTGCCGAGGTCATCGCCCTGCTGCTCATGCTGATCGGCGGCTGCACGGGCTCCACGGTCGGCGGCATCAAGGTGTTTCGCGTCTTTGCAATGGTCAAGCTGCTGCGGGCGCAGATGTATCGCCAGATTTTCCCGCATGGCACCTTCCGCGTCACCTTCAACGGCGAGAACATCTCCGATGCGGTGCGGACCGGCATTGCCAGCTACATCTTCATGTATCTGGTGCTGCTCATCGCATTGACGCTGGCCTTCGCCTTTTTCGGGCTGGACTTCCGTGAAAGCCTCGGCGCCGCCGCCACCGCCCTGGGCAATAACGGTCCCGGCCTGGGCTCGACCTACGGTCCCTGCTGCACCTTCGTGGAAGCACCGACAGCGGTGAAATGGCTGATGTCGTTTGGCATGCTGGCCGGGCGGCTGGAAATCCTGATCCTGCTGATCCCGTTCAGCCGCTCCTTCTGGCGCAACTGAGTCATATCTGGCCGTGACGGCGGTCACCGCCGCGTGCCCCTGCCATTGCGCCGGGCCCGCGACGGCCTAATCTCTCTCCCATGCGCCGCCATCTCCGTTCGCTGGTCTCCGCCCTGCCGCTGCCTTTCATGGCCGCCGCAACCGATGCCGTCAGGCTGGACCTGCCCGACCATCACGCCGCGCCCTACTCGCCGCAGCGCGGCGGCCGCTTCCGCAATCCGCCCGGCCTGCCGCAGCGCGAAGATCGCATGCTGCGCGACCGCGTGCCATTTTTCTGGGGCATGACCTGGCGCGGTCGCCAGAAGGTCGACGTGCCCGATGGCCATGTGCTGGAAAAGCACGACGTGCAGGCCGGCCTGCAGCGCCATCATAACAGCGACAGCTACACCTGGCTCGGCCATGCCGCTTTCCTGATCAGGCTCGGCGGCGCCACCATCCTGACCGACCCCTACCTGTCGCATCGCGCCGGCCCGCTCAACCTGCTCGGTCCGAAACGCTATGTGCCCTCGGCGCTCGCGCCGGCCGAACTGCCGCCGATCGACATTTTGACGGTCAGCCACAATCACTACGACCATCTCGATCTCGCCGCGCTGGCGGCACTGCCGAACAAGGAGCGCATCGCCGCCATCGTGCCGCTCGGGCTTGGCCGCTATTTCCACCAGCGCGGCTTCCGCGACATCACCGAACTCGACTGGTATCACAGCACCGAACGGCGCGGCGTCACTGTCACCTTCACCCCGGCGCTGCATTTCTCGCGCCGCGGCGCTTTCGACCGCAACCGCTCGCTCTGGGGCGGCTTCGCCTATCATGCCGGCGAGCGGCGGGTATTCTTCTCCGGCGACACCGCCTACGGCCCGGTCTTCCGCGAGATCGGCGAGCGCCTCGGCCCCTTCGACACGGCCTTTGTCGGCATCGGCGCCTACGAACCGCAGATCATCATGCGCAACAGCCACACCACGCCGGAGGAAGCCGCCATGCTGGCCCGCGATATCGGCGCGCGCCGCGTGGTCGGCATGCACTGGGGCACCGTGGTGCTGAGCGATGAACCGCCCTTCGAGGCACCCGAGCGCCTGCGTGCCGCCGCCGTCGCCGTCGGCTATGCGCCGGGCGAAGCCGATGTCATGCCGGTGGGCGGGACACGCGCTTTCTGAGGGGCTGCACGATCGGGAACTTTGGCGAGTCTCCGCCATTTATCTCCGGTCAGCCCTGAGGAGTCCCCATGTCCAGCGAAACCCTGCACGCCCCCCGCGAACGCCTGTCGGCCAAGACGTTGTCGATGCATCACGCCATCGTCTCGCTGATGGAGGAACTGGAGGCGGCCGACTGGTATCGCCAGCGTGCCGACGACTGCGAGGACGCGGCGCTCAAGAAAATCCTGCTGCACAACATGCGCGAAGAGATCGAGCATGCCGCCATGGTGCTGGAATGGCTGCGCCGCAACGACACCGATTTCGCCGAGCAGCTGAAGGAATACCTGTTCACCGAGAAGGATATCGCCGCCCAGGAAGCCGCGGCGACGGGGAAGATGTGATCAGCCCAGCCGACTGATCGCTCGCGTATCCACTTCCGCCATCGCCGTGGCATAGGCGCCAAGCCGGCCGCGCAGCGATGCCACCGTGGCGGGGTCGGCGGTCGCCGGCGAACCGCCATAGGGCGGCTGCGGCTCGTATTCGATCTGCAGCTGGATTTCGCGCGCCACCGTCTCGCCGGCAATCGCCGTCACCAGTACCAGGCCGAAATCGATTCCGGCGGTGACGCCGCCGCCGGTGACGCGGTTGCGGTCGGTCACCACGCGCTCGGCCACCGGCGTCGCGCCGAAGGCGGCGAGGCGTTCGAGCGACATCCAGTGCGTGGTGGCGCGATAGCCCTTCAGCAGGCCCGCCGCCGCCAGCACCAGCGCGCCGGTGCAGACCGCGGTGACATAGCGGCAGCCCGGCGCCTGCCGCTTCAGGAAATCCAGGGTGGCTGCATCTTCCATCGCCTGCAGATGCCCCGGCCCGCCGGGCACGCAGACAACATCGAGCTGCGGGCAGTCGGCGTAGGTGGTGGTCGGCAGGATGGCGAGGCCGGCGCTGGAGCTCTTCACCGGCTGCAGGTCCGGCGCCAGCAGATGGCAGGTCGCATCCGGCAATTTGGAAAACACCTCCCAGGGCCCGGTCAGGTCGAGCTGGGTCAGGTTGGGAAACAGGATGAAGCCGATCTGCAGGGACATGGGAAATCCGGGATAGTGATGCGACAACAGCCGCAGTGTGGCGACCCGGCCCGGCCACGGCAAGCCGGAAATCCATGCTGTGGCAAAGGCTTGCATGGGCTGGACAGGCAATCTCAGTCGCGATACCGTATGTTATATTATAACATTCAGGATATCCGTATGACCGAGGCCGTCCCCTGCTCCCGCCTGCCCGTCACCGTCCTGTCCGGTTTTCTCGGCGCCGGGAAAACCACGCTGCTCAATCATGTGCTCACCAACCGCGAGGGGCGCCGCGTCGCCGTCATCGTCAACGACATGAGTGAGGTGAACATCGACGCTGCGCTGGTGCGCGACGGCGGAGCGAAACTCAGCCGCACGGACGAGAAGCTGGTTGAAATGTCGAATGGCTGCATCTGCTGCACGCTGCGCGACGATCTGCTGCAGGAAGTGACACGGCTGGCGCAGGATGGGCGCTTCGACTACCTGCTGATCGAATCCACCGGCATCGCCGAACCGATGCCGGTCGCGGCCACTTTCGACTTCCGCGATGAGGCCGGTTTCAGTCTCGCCGATGTGGCCCGCCTCGACACACTCGTCACCGTGGTCGATGCCTATAACTTCATCCGCGATTACGCCTCGACCGATTTCCTGCGCCAGCGTGGCGAAAGCATGGGGCCGGAAGACGAGCGCACCGTCGTCGACCTGCTGATGGAACAGATCGAATGCGCCGATACGATCCTGCTGAACAAGTCCGATCTGGTCACGGCGGATCAACTGGGTTTCCTGGAGGGCCTGATCCGCAGCTTCAACCCGCGCGCCCATATCGTACCCGCCAGTTTCGGCAGGGTCGCACTCGATCAGATTCTCGATACTGGACGCTACGATCCCCTGCACACACAGAGCCTGCCCGGCTGGCAGCAGGCGCTGCTCGGCCATCACCTGCCGGAAACCGAGGAATACGGGATTCGCAGCTTCGTCTACCGGGCACGACGACCGTTCCATCCCTGGCGCCTGCATCGCTGGTTCAACAGCGAATGGAAAAATGTGTGGCGGTCGAAAGGGTTCTTCTGGCTGGCCACGCGCATGCAGCATGTTGGATCCTGGTCGCAGGCTGGCGCGGTGACACGCCATGAACGGGCCGGTGCCTGGTGGGCCGCCATTCCGCAGGAGCATTGGCCTGACGACGATGAGTGGCAGAGCAGCCTCGATGGCATCTGGCATCCAGACTACGGTGATCGCCGCCAGGAAATCGTTCTGATCGGCGCGAACATGGACGAGGCGAGCCTGCGCCGCGGCTTCGATGCCTGCCTGCTGACGGACAAGGAAATGGCCGGCGGGGTCGAAGCCTGGCAGACGTTCCGCGATCCCTTCCCGCGCTGGGAGCGGCCGTCGCAGCCGGAGGCGGCATGACGCAGCATCAGGCCGCTCCACAAGCCCTGCTCGGTCCTGCGCCCGCGGTCCTGGAGGGCATTCGCCATCCCGGTGTCAACCTTGCAGTCTGGACGCGCAGCCTCTCGCCCTGCCTGCGGCTTGCGGCGGCCCAACGGATTGACGGGGGCGTCGCCCCGCTCTGCCTGTATGTCGAACCCGGCGAAGCGGCGGGCCGCCTGCCAGATCTGTTGCCGTCGGCGGCGCTTGCCGCGGATATCGCATATCTGGCAGAGCAGTTCCTGCGGATCAGCGGCAGCCCGCGCGCCCATGTCGACCTCGAAGTCCTGCATCACGATGCCTGTCGTTACTTCCATGTCGATCAGGTCGGTTTGCGCCTGCTCTGCAGCTATGCCGGCCCCGGAACCGAGTGGCTGAGCGAGGACAATCTCAACCGCGCGGCCCTGGGTACCGGCAACAATGCCGCCGTCATCCGCGATCCGCACCGCGTGCATCGGCTGGAAACCGGCTGGGCCGGCCTCTTCCGTGGCGAGGCGGCCGCTCCCGGTCGAGGCATCGTCCATCGCTCGCCGCCGATCCGGCAGAACGGCGAACGACGCCTGCTGTTGCGTATCGACGTGCCGGGACCACATATCCCGGAATAGACAGGCCTGCCACGATTGCGCAGTATGGACGGACCACCGCCGGAGTCCGCCATGGCCCATGCCCTCACACCTGCCGCGCCCGCTGTCATCAGCGGGCATAACCGTCCCGATCTCGACACCGGCGCGATCCGCCAGGCCCGCATCGATCTGGCCGCCTGTTTCCGCATGGCATCCCGGCTTGGTCTGCACGAGGGCATCTGCAACCATTTCTCCGCCATGCTGCCGGGCTATGATGACCTCTTTCTGGTCAACCCCTATGGCTATGCCTTCAGCGAGGTGACCGCCTCGAATCTGGTGGTCTGCGATTTCCACGGCCATGTGGTCGCCGGTGACGGCGTGCCGGAAGCCACCGCCTTCTTCATCCATGGCCGCCTGCATAAAAACGTGCCGCGCGCCCGTGTCGCCCTGCATACGCATATGCCGCATGCCACCGCGCTCTGCATGGTGGAAGGCGATCCGCTGGTCTTCGCCGGGCAGTCGTCGCTGAAATTCTACGGCCGCACCAGGGTCGACCGCGACTATAACGGTCTGGCGCTGGATACCGGCGAGGGCGACCGCATCGCGGCTTCGGTCGGCGATGCCGATATCATTTTCATGCAGCATCATGGCGTGATGGTGCTGGGCGAGACCATCGCCGCGGCCTGGGACGATCTGTATTACCTCGAACGCGCCTGTCAGGTGCAGGTGATCGCCGAAAGCACCGGGCGCAAACTGCTGCCGGTGCCGAAACCCATCGCCGAAGCGACCTACCGGCAGATGCGCGAAGGCGATGGCGAATCCGCCCGCCTGCATCTGGAAAGCATGAAGCGGATTCTGGATCGCGAAGAGCCAGATTATAAGACCTGAAACAATTCTGTCGTCTTGGCTGTGTCGTTTCGGCAACGCCGCGCTGCAATGATCCGGCCCGCGCAGATTCGGAATTGACCTTGCCTGCTGCCCGCCGCTAAATGCCGGCCATGTTGTTCATGGTCTACATGCTCGAAAACCGCTCGACCCACCACATCCGGGGGCCGCAGGATTTCGCCATGTGCTGAACAGGCAACATAGCATTCACTGCATCAGGCCCCGCCGGTATCGGACGGGGCCTTTGCTTTTTGTGGATTTCACCCCTCCGCATATCCGGCGTCGCCTCATTCCAAAGGAGACGACCGATGTGCTTGCCCGATCCATTGCCCGACGCGACACCAAAACGATGGCGTCGCTTGCGCTGCTGGCTGCGCCAGCTATGGGGGCGCGACGACCTCGCCGAGCTGGACGACCAGTTGCGCCGCGATATCGGCCTGCCCCACAGGGACCGACGGCCCGATGCCGCGACCCTGCTCGACATGTCGCGTCCGGGTTCACATCGGGGCGGGCGGCAGTGGTGAACAGGATCCCGCCTTCCACGCGAGACTTTTTTTACAGCATTTCCTCTGTGCTGGCCGCCAGGTCTTCGATCCGGCGCTGGTGCGCCGGCGTAACGGAACAGTCGGACTCCAGTGCCGGAAAGCGCAGCGTCACTACCGTGCCCTCACCCGGCGTGCTGGTCAGCTCGAGCTGCCCGTGATTCAGCTCGGCCATCGCCTTGGCCAGCGGCAGGCCAAGGCCGGTGCCGGCATGCCTGCGGCTCAGCATGCTGTCGACCTGCCCGAACGGCATGAAGGCGGCACGGATATCGGCCGGCGTCATCCCGATGCCGCTGTCGCTCACGCGGATTTCGGCATCGCCGCTCGCTGAGCGCCGCAGGGCAATTCCAACCCGGCCCTGCGGCAGCGTGAACTTGATGGCATTGGACAATAGGTTGATCAGAATCTGCCGCAGCATGCGCTCGATCGCCAGAACATGCAGGCCCGGCGCATCGACATCGATGGAAACGGCAACCTCCTGCTTGGTCGCCAGCGGCCGCAGCAGGCGCACGGCCATCTCGATGGCATCCTCGACCTCGACAGCCGCCATATCGCGGGTATCGAAGCCGCCGGCCTCCAGCTTCGCCAGGTCGAGCAGATTGTTGATCAGGTCGAGCAGATGCTGGGCGCTGTCGTTGATATCGCCGGCGAATTCGAGATAGCGCGCATTCTGCATCGGCCCGAAGCGTTCGTTGCGCAGGATGTCGGAGAAACCGACAATCGCGTTCATCGGCGTGCGCAGTTCATGACTCATGGCGGCGAATTGCGCCGTCCGTGACGTGTTGACGCCCTCCGCATTATGGACCGCGATTGCCAGTTCCCGGGTCATCAGTTTCAGGCGGTATCGCGCGGCACGTTGCGCGCGCAGCATAAGCTGGGCATGCAGGATCACCGGGGTGGCGACCAGGACGGTGATGATCGCGCAGATCAGGTACATCTTGCCGGTCAGCGGCTGCTCGAAGAGCGCGCCGCAGATCACCAGCAGAATCTGGGTGCCGATCGCGCAAACCGCCACCAGGATCGCCGTCGCGAGTGCGGGATGGCAGCGTCCGAGCCAGCGATTGGCGGCATTCACCTGGCGCAGCAATCGGGAGGGTTGGGTAGCGGGATCCGTCATACCCCCGATACTAGGATCAGCCGTACCGCCTGCGGCAGTTGAAAAACAATAATCTGCGCAGCCCGGCGCGCCCTGTCGGATCGGCCCATGCCGCATCCAAAAGTTGAATTTATCCCTCGCCCGGGGATGCAGGCCGACCCGGCGCGGATATCATCCGTGCCGGGTCAGGCCGCCTCAGCTCCTGCCGATCAGCTCTTTCAGCTTCAGGCGTTCGATGATCGCCTTCTCTTCCTCGTAGTTCTGCGCGACGAATTTGCGGTAATCGTCGCCATCGAGATACATCACCACCATGTCGAGGCGGTTGCAGGTATCTGTATGCTCGGCACTCAGGGCCGCCTTGCGGAACGCCGCGCGCAGCCTGGCCGTCACCGCCGGATCGAGGCCTTTGGGTGCACCAACGCCATTCGGCGCCTGCATCACCACCCTGTAGCCGCTCTCCTTCAGGGTCGGCACGTCGGGGAAGCCGGCCAGACGCTGCTCGCTCCAGGTCGCCAGCAGGCGGAAGCGGCCATCGCGCACCAGCGGTGCCCAGGAACTGGAATCGGCCAGCACCTGCACATGGCCGCCCAGCACGGACTGCAGCGCATCGGCGCCGCCCTTGAACGGCACATGGCTCAGCTGGATTTTCGCGGCATGGGAAAACTCTTCCATGCCGATATGGGTCTGCCCGGCGATACCCGACGTGGCATAGGTAATGGTATCGGGTTTGGCTTTCGCCGCCGCCACGAGATCCTGGATTGCTCTGAACGGCGAGTCCGCCCGCACGGCAATGCCGAAGGTCTGGCCCGCCGTCCGTGCGATGAAGGTGAAGTCGCTGCGTGGATCATGCGCGAAGCTGCCAAGCTGCGAGAAGCGCGTCACGCTGAGCGGAATCTGCCCGATGGTGTAACCGTCGGGCTGTGCCGTGGCGATGGCCGCCGCGCCGATCATGCCGGCCGCGCCGGCGCGGTTCTCCAGTGTTATCGGCTGGCCCAGCTCCGCCGCCGCCACGCGGCAGAGCGCCCGCATGGTGGTATCGGCAGTGCCGCCCGCCGGCCAGGGGCAGATGAAACGGATCGGCCGCGACGGATAAGCCTGCGCGAGCGACGGTCTGGCGAATGACAGGGCGGCGATCGACGCAAGCGTTCCCGTCAGGACCCGACGCCTGTCGGGTCCCTTGATGCTTTTCTTCATTGTCGTTTCCTCCGGTTTTTTTGCCTTTTAGTGGCTGCTACCCGTCACCCCACGATGCCGATCTGCCAGGGGACGAATTCATGGTCGCCGACGCCGAGCAACTCGCTCTTGCTCTTCTCGCCGGATGCCGTGCGCAGGATATGCTCGAAAATCTCCTGCCCCATTTCCTGCATCGACCTGGTGCCGTCGAGGATCTGGCCGCAGTTGATATCCATGTCCTCTTCCAGGCGGCGATACATCGGCGAATTGGTGGCGAGTTTCAGCGACGGCACCGGCTTGGCGCCGAAGGCCGAACCGCGGCCGGTGGTGAAGGCGATGATATTGGCGCCGCCGGCAATCTGGCCGGTGGCCGAGCACGGGTCGTAACCGGGCGTGTCCATGATGACGAGGCCCTTGGTCTTCACCGGCTCGGCATATTTGTAGACATCCATCAGCGGTCCAGTGCCGCCTTTCATCGACGAGCCGAGCGACTTCTCGAAGATATTGGCAAGGCCGCCCGCTTGATTCCCCGGGCTGACCACGCCGTTGATCTGCACGTCACGGCCCACGGCATAGACATCCTTCCACCAGCGGATACGCTCGATCAGCTTCTCGCCCACCGCTTGCGTCACCGCACGCCGCGTCAGCGTGTGTTCCACGCCATAGAGTTCCGGCGTCTCGGACAGGATCGCGGTGCCGCCATGACGCACCAGAATATCCATCGCCGCGCCCAGCGCCGGATTGGCGGTGATAGACGAAAAGCCGTCCGACCCGCCGCATTGCAGGCCCACCGTGATATGGCTGGCCGGCACGGTCGTCCGCGTCACATCATTGGCCGATGGCAGGATCTTCTTCACCGCCTCGACGCCGGCCTCGATGGTCTTGCGCGTGCCGCCGGTCTCCTGCATCACGAAGGTGACGAGATTGGCGCTGCGCTCCAGCCCCTGCTCCTCCATCATGCCGCCCAGCTGGTTGCGCTCGCAGCCCAGCCCGATCACCACGACGGCGGCGAGGTTGGCATGGCGGATATAGCCGCCCAGCGTGCGGCGCAGCAGCGCCATCGCCTCGCCCGTCATCTCCATGCCGCAGCCCAGCGCATGGCTGAAGGCCACCACGCCATCCACATTGGGATAATCCGCCAGGCGTTCCTCGGTGAAATGCCGTGCCACCGCATGCACCACGGTGGCCGAGCAGTTCACGGTCGAGACGATGCCGATGAAATTGCGCGTGCCGACGCGGCCGTCCGGGCGCACGATGCCCTGGAAGGTGGCGCGCCCGGCTTCGGGGATCATCTCGACCGGCCTGTAACCCTGGCCGTAGGCATAGTCGCGGTCGAATTCGCGGAATTCGGTATTGTGGCCATGCAGCATGGTGCCGGCGCGAATGTCATCAGCGGCGAAACCGACGGTGACGTTGTATTTCAGGATCGGCTCGCCTTTCTTGAGATCGCGCGCGGCGATCTTGTAGCCGGCCAGCACCTTGTCGCGGATCAGGAAGCCCGGATTGTGGTTGTCGCCCTCCACCGGCATGCCCGGCACCACATCGATGCGGG
Organism: Ferrovibrio sp.; assembly: GCF_025869515.1. Lineage (GTDB taxonomy): Bacteria > Pseudomonadota > Alphaproteobacteria > Ferrovibrionales > Ferrovibrionaceae > Ferrovibrio. The sequence continues at coordinate 56,057 of NZ_JAOZVR010000045.1, read as the reverse complement.
CGACCACGGTGTTGTCGTCCGGATGCAGGCGGATCACGGGGCCGATCAGGCGTTTGGCATGCAGGTCGATCATGGACATGGGACGGACTCATTCGGAAACTGGAGCGCCGGCTGCTGGCCGGGAAAATGTTACCGGTAACATTTTCGGCGCCGAGCCTACCCCGGAAACCATCGGCTGGCTATAGTGGAATGGTGAAGAAGCCCAGCAAGCAGCCGGCCGAGCGCCGTTCCGCACCTGCGAAGACGCCCACGCTTGCCGATATCGCGGCCGAGGTCGGCGTCACGAAAATCACGGTTTCCCGGGCGCTGAACAACCCTGGTCAGCTCTCCCCCGCCACGCTGGAAAAGGTCCGCGCGGCGATCCGGCGCAGCGGCTATACGCCCAACCTGCTGGCCGGTTCGCTGTCGTCCAACCGCTCGAAACTGGTCGTCGCCCTGGTGCCCAGCATCAGCGGCGCCATGTTCACCGCCACCATGCAGAATGTCGCCGAACACCTGCAGCAGCATGGTTATCAGCTGCTGATTGGCCAGGCCGGCTATGACGATGCACGCGAGGATGCGCTGCTGGAAGCCGTGATCGGCCGCCGGCCCGACGGCATCATCCTCACCGGCATCGTGCATTCGGCGCAGGCCAGGCAAAAACTGCGCGCGGCCCGCATCCCGGTGGTCGAGACCTGGGATCTGACGCCGAAACCGATCGACATGCTGGTCGGGTTTTCGCACCCCGCCATCGGCAGGGCGGCGGCAGAGTATCTGTGGAAACGCGGCTGCCGGCGCCCGGCCATCATCTCGCCCGACGACCGTCGCGCCCGCCTGCGCGCCGAAGCCTTCAGCGCCGTCTATGCCGCGAAGAAATACAGCGTGCCGGTGATCGAGGCGCCGGCCCCGACGCCGATGGGCGACGGTCGCAGCGGTCTCGCCGCGCTGCTGGCAAAGCATCCCGGCATCGATGGGGTCTTCTGCGGCTCGGACAACCTGGCGCTCGGCGCACTGATCGAGGCGAAGGCGCGCGACATCGCGGTGCCGCAGCAGCTCAGGGTGATCGGCTATGGCGACCAGAGCTATGGCAAGGATGCCGACCCGCCGCTGACATCGGTGCGCATCGACGGCGCCGCCATCGGCCGGCTGGCGGCTGAAATGCTGGTGGCGCGCGCCACCGGACAGGCGCCGCGCAAGAAGATCGTCGATATCGGCTTCAGCATCGCCGAACGCGCCAGCGCCTGACGCACCCCAGTCTTGGCCATACCGAGTCTCGGGCCATACCGAGTCTCGGGCCATACCGAGTCTCGGGCCATACCGAGTCCCGTCCCGACGCTGGATAACAAAGCAGGACCATGCGTCAGCCGTTTCGCCTGCACCACTTGAGTTTTGCAACCAAAAGTAATTGTTATTGAATACTTCAAGTATTCATTCATTCTATTCGAACAAGTAGCATGTACTTGGAGTAAAAAATGCTCCCCGCCGCAATTAATACCTAATCCGCTCCGGCTTTTTCTGCGAATAATCTGCACACGCTGATTGTCAGAATCAACGTCCCAGAAACGAAACACCGGCAATGGCGCTGGTGGCACTGCAGAAAAAAAGGATGCGTTGATGTTTCAGTTTTCAACCGGGTCGAACGACCTGAAGGCGCAATTCACTGCGATCAACCGGGCCCAGGCCATCATCGAATTCACGCTCGATGGCAAAATTCTCACCGCCAACGAGAATTTCCTGAACGCCATGGGCTACACGCTGGCCGAAATCCAGGGCCAGCATCACAGCATGTTCGTCACGCCGGCCTATCGCGCCAGCGCCGACTACAAAGCCTTCTGGGCTAAGCTCGGCCGCGGCGAATACGAGGCCGCGCAATATCTGCGCATCGGCAAGGGCGGCCGCGAGGTCTGGATTCAGGCCAGCTACAATCCGATCCTGGACAAGCGCGGCAGGCCCTACAAGGTCGTGAAATTCGCCACCGATATCACCGCGCAGAAACTGCTGATGGCCGATTACGAAGGCCAGCTCGCCGCGATCGGCAAGTCGCAGGCGGTGATCGAATTCACCCTGGACGGCACCATCCTCACCGCCAATGCGAATTTCCTCAATGCGCTCGGCTACAGCCTGGACGAGGTGAAGGGCAAGCATCACAGCTTGTTCGTCGCGCCGGCCGATCGCGACAGCGCGGCCTACAAGGCCTTCTGGGCCAAGCTCGGCCGCGGCGAATACGATGCCAACCAGTATAAGCGCATCGGCAAGGGCGGCCGCGAGGTCTGGATCCAGGCCAGCTACAATCCGATCATGGATGCCAGCGGGCGGCCGTTCAAGGTGGTGAAATACGCCACCGATGTCACCGCCCAGACCAAAGCCGCGCAGATGATGCAGCTGGCCGTGCAGCAGGTGCAGCAGGTGGTGGATGCCACCAAAACCAACGACCTGACGCAACGTATCGATCTCGACGGCAAGAGCGGCGAAATCCGCAGTCTCTGCGCCGGCGTCAACGATCTGGTCGGCGCCATGAGCGGCATCATCCTCAATATCCGCACGGCCTCCGACACCATTGCGGCGGCGTCGGCGGAAATCTCCACCGGCAGCCAGGATCTGGCGCAGCGCACGGAATCGCAGGCCGCCTCCATCGAGGAAACCGCCGCCTCGATGCATGAGGTGACCTCGACCGTGAAACTGAATGCGGATAACGCGCAGGCCGCCAACCAGCTGGCCGTCGCGGCCCGCGACACCGCCGAAAAGGGCGGCAGCGTGGTGAACAATGCGGTCACCGCGGTGACGCAGATCGAGGACAGCGCCCAGAAGATCGCCGACATCATCGGCCTGATCGACGAGATCGCCTTCCAGACCAACCTGCTGGCGCTCAATGCCTCGGTCGAGGCCGCAAGAGCGGGCGAGGCCGGCAAGGGCTTTGCCGTCGTCGCCCAGGAGGTGCGCGCCCTGGCGCAGCGTTCGGCCAATGCCTCGAAGGACATCAAGGCGCTGATCCAGACCTCGAACAGTCAGGTCAAGACCGGCGCCGCGCTGGTCAACCAGGCCGGCCAGTCGCTCACCGAGATCGTCGGCGCCATCAAGAAGGTGTCGGATATCGTCGCCGAGATCGCCGCGGCCAGCCGCGAGCAGGCCACCGGCCTGGAGCAGATCAACACCGCCGTCGCCAGCATGGACGAGATGACCCAGCGCAACGGCGCCCTGGTCGAAGAAACCAGCGCCTCGGCGCAGGCGCTGTCCAACCAGGCGCAGGAACTGGCCGCACTGGTGCAGCGCTATCGCACCGGCGACGCTGCTGCCCCCGCAACGGTCCCGGCGGCACGGCAGCAGGCCGCGGCAGCAGCGGCACCGAAGCCGCGCGCGGCGCTGGCCGTGGCGCCCAGGCCTGCCTCCGGCGGCACCGGTCGCCCAAGTCACCTGCCCGACAGCGCGCCGGCCGCGCCGCAGAAATTCGCCGCCGCCAACAGCAGCGACGGAAACTGGGAGGAATTCTGAGGCGACGTCAGGCTCCGGGGCCACCGGCCTCCGGCGGGCGGGCGATGGCGATCTGCCAGTTGCGGCGGATCGCCAGCACGCGCACCGCGAAACACAGCAGCCCGCCGGCGATCATGCCCCAGTGCGGCGGCAGGCCGGCCGCCTCGCCGGCCACCACCACGGCAGCGCCGGCCAGGGCCGCCACGGCATAGACCTCGGCACGCAGCACGGTGGGAATCTCGGCCAGCATGATGTCGCGCGCCATGCCGCCGCCGATGCCGCTCAGCACGCCGAGCATGACGGCCGCCAGGGGATTCAGGTCGTAGATCAGCGCCTTCTGCGTGCCGAGCACGGCAAACAGCGCCAGACCGGCGGCATCGAACAGCTGCACCGGCTGCTTCAGCCGCTCGATCTGCGCCGGCAGCAGAAACACGATCAGCGCTGCAGCCGCCGCAATCACCGGATAGGCCCAGTCGCGGATCGCCACCGGCGGCAGCGCACCGATCAGCACATCGCGCAGGATGCCGCCTGCTGCCGCGGCAGCAAAGCCGAGCACCAGCACGCCGAACAGGTCGAGCCGCCGGCGCACGCCGGCCGTGGCGCCCGACAGCGCGAAGACGAAAGTACCGGCGAAATCGAACAGCGTGAGCAGCATGGCGTTCCGGCCTCGCGGCCGGCGCAGCCCGCCGGCCCGATCAGGAAGTTTTCTTTTTCGGCTTCGACCAGCCGGCCTTGCTGCCATTTGTAGCAGGCGCGCGGTCGGGCTGGAACGCCCCTTCGCCGCCCTGGCCTTCGGCCCGCGCCTTCTTCTTCCACGGCGGCTTGCCGCCGCCGGACTTGAAGTCGCCCGGCTTGCCGAAATCGCGCTTCTTGAAATCGCCCTTGCGGAATTCGGCCTCGGGGATCCAGGCCTTCTTCTCCCGTGGCGGCGCGGCGGTTTCCGGCGGCGGACCGTCGGCACGGGTGATGGTGATCTGCTTCTCGCCGGTGCCTTCGCGTTCGATGGTCTGGATGAAGCGCTCGGCCACGGCGGCCGTGATCTCGAACTGGCTCTCGGTGTGGAAAATCTTGATCGAGCCGACATCCTTGCGCGTGACATGGCCGACGCGACAGATCAGCGGCAGCAGCCAGCGCGGCTCGGCATTCTGCTTGTGGCCGGCGCTGATCTTGAACCAGACGCCGCCCTTGCTGTCTGACGCGAAGCCGTCGCGCGGAGTCTTGCGGCCATAGGCGGGAGCTTCGCTCTCCACCGCCACGTCGAGCATCTCTTCCGGCGCCGGACGGTTCTTCTGCTGCAGGCGCAGGAAAGCCGCGGCCACCTGTTCGGGACTGTGGGTTTCCAGCAGCTTGGCGGCGAAAGCCTGTTCGTCCTCGCTCAGCGCGCCCTGCAGGGTTTCGTCACTGAGAATGCGCTTGCGGTCGGCGGCGAGGATTTCCGCGACCGAGGGCGGCTGGCCCCATTTGGCATCGATATGCGCCTCCTGCAGCAGGCGCTGCAGGCCGCGGCGGCGATTATGCGGCACCAGCAGCACGCAGAGACCCTTGTTGCCGGCGCGGCCGGTACGGCCCGAGCGATGCAGCAGCCCCTCGGCGTTGACCGGCAGATCGGCATGCACCACCAGTTCCAGGCCCGGCAGGTCGATGCCGCGCGCCGCCACGTCGGTGGCGACGCAGATCTGCGCGCGGCCGTCGCGCATCGCCTGCAGCGCATGGGTGCGCTCGTTCTGGCTCAGCTCGCCCGACAATGCGACTACAGTGAACCCGCGATTTGAGAGTCGCGCGGTCAGATGCGTCACCGCCATGCGGGTGCCGCAGAACACCATGGCGCTTTTCGCGTCATGGAAGCGCAGCACGTTGATGATGGCATTCTCGCGCTCGTTCGGCGCCACGGTCAGCGCGCGGTATTCGATATCGACATGCTGCTTGGCCTCGGCCGCCGTCGAGATGCGCATGGCATCCTTCTGGAACCGCTTGGCCAGCTGGGCGATCGGCTTGGCCACGGTGGCGGAGAACAGCAGCGTGCGGCGTTCGGCCGGCGCGGCATCGAGAATGAATTCGAGGTCTTCGCGGAAGCCGAGATCGAGCATCTCGTCGGCCTCGTCCAGCACCACGGCGCGCAAGGCGCCGATATCCAGCGCGCCACGTTCGATATGGTCGCGCAGACGACCGGGGGTTCCGACGACAATATGCGCGCCGGCATTCAGCGCCTGGCGCTCGCTGCGCATGTCCATGCCGCCGACGCAGGAGACCACGCGGGCACCGGTCTTTTCATACAGCCAGTCGAGTTCGCGGCAGACCTGCAGCGCCAGTTCGCGCGTCGGCGCGATGATCAGCGCCAGCGGCGGTGCCCAACCGCCGGCCCGGAACGGTTCGAAACCGTCCGAGCCCTGCAGCAGCGTGGGCGCGATGTTGAGGCCGAAGGCCACGGTCTTGCCCGAGCCGGTCTGCGCCGAGACGAGAAGATCGGCCTCGGCATGTTCGGGAGCCAGCACGGCGGTCTGCACGGGCGTGAGCGTGGTATAGCCGCGCGCGGCCAGGGCTTCCGCCAACGGCGGAACGGCACCGGCAAAGGCGGCGCCAACGGAATCAGACATGGGAACTCGAACTTTCCAGGAGATTGAGGAACGGCGGGGATCGCAGCGGCCCACCCAGCAGTCGCTCAAGGCATATCGTCGCCAGGGCGCACATTGGGCCGATCAGGGAATGGCGATCATCCTGCGCCGGCCCTGCTGCGGCGGGTTTTAGGCGCCCGCGCCGTCTCCGTCAACCGCAGCCGGCCGCCCTGCGACAATTCAGCGGTTTACCGCGGCGAATGAGCGGACGAATAGCCTTGCGCTTTGTCCGGCCGAGGCAGACACTTGCACAAACACTTCCGACAACTCGAGTCTCCGTGCGCGGCCGGTCTGGCAGGCAGTCTGCCTGCCGGCGCAGCCGTCGCCGCCTGCCCAGCCGAAAGTCAGCTGCATGTCCAGCCGCAGCACCGAAACCACCGTCACCTTCACCCACCCCTTCCTTGTGAAGGGGCTGGACGGGTTGCAGCCGCCGGGCACCTATCTGGTGGTGACGGAAGAGGAGCGGCTTGAAAACCTTTCCTTCCCCGCCTGGCACCGCACCGGCACGCAGCTGCATCTGCCCGCCATCGCGACAGCCTCGGCGACGCGCCAGGCCGTCACCATCGATCCGGCCGACCTTGCCGCGGCGCTGATCGCCGACGGCCGGCCGGGCGCCGGCCCTGCGGATGCCGCCCCTTCCGCCACCGCCACTGTCGGCCCCCTCCCCGCTGGCTTCGGGCGTCGCCTCGGCGAACGCTGACATGCTGCTGCGCATCCAGCATCGCACCATCTATCTCTACAGCCGGCCGGTCGATCTCGGCCCGCATCGCCTGATGCTGCGGCCGCGCGAAAGCCCGGAGCTGAAACTGCTGTCCTTTGCCGTCAGCACCACGCCGCCCAGCCTGTTCAGCTGGAGCCTGGATGTCTACGGCAATGCGGTGGCGCGCGCCCTGCCGATGTGGGCCGCCGACAGCCTGGTGATCGATTGCGAGATCCGCGTCGACAATCTCGCCTTCGCCAACCCGATCCTCAACATCGCCGCCAGTGCCGCGACCTATCCCTTCCGCTATGCCGACAGCGAATGGAACGATCTCGGCCATCTCGCTTTGCCGCTTTATGCCGATCCGCAGGGCGAGCTGCGCGCCTGGGTGCAGCGCTTCGTCGCCGCGCCGCCGACCGGCACGCTGGCGCTGCTGCGCGATCTCAATACCGGCATCGCCGATGCCATCGCCTATCAGAGCCGGCAGGACCATGGCACGCAGACGCCGCTGGAAACCCTGCGGCGCGGCTGGGGCTCATGCCGCGATTTCGCCGTGCTGATGGCGGAAGCGGCGCGCTGGCTCGGCTTCGGCGCGCGGCTGGTGTCAGGCTATCTCTATCTGCCCGATCTCGATCCCGGCCTGCCGGGCGCCGGGCCGCCGCCGGGCCCGCTGCAGGGCGCGCCCGATGACGGCGGTTTCGCTGCGGATGCGCTGCTCGGCGGCGCGACCCATGCCTGGGTGGAGATCTATCTGCCCGGCGCCGGCTGGGTGGCCTTCGATCCCACGCATCGCAGCTATGGCGGCGCCAACCTGATCCCGGTGGCGGTGGCGCGCGGCATCGCCGAACTGCCGCCGGTGGAAGGCAGCTTCACCGGCACGGCGGGCGACTATATCGGCATGCATGTCGGCGTCACCGTCTCGACCGCCATCGCCCAGCGCGGCGTGATCCGCGGGCATTAGGGGCGTCGCTTCCGGGCCGCATATAGCGGTCGTATCCGTCCCCGGATGAATACACTCATATGCAATCTTTGCGCGCAATATGACTCTTGTTGCCCGCTATGGTTATTTATGACTAGCATCGCAACCTATCGGGGTAGGTAAAGAACCGGGTTTTGCTTGCGGGTGGGACTGCAGTCAGAACTCCGGCCGATGGGGGCGACAATGGAAATCCGTGCAACCTGCCGCGGCAGGTCAAGGCGTCATCGCGTCCTTCTGCTGACGACGGTCAGCCTGCTGCTGGCCGGTTGCAGCGTGCCGGACAGCATGCATGTGCGCAAAGGCAGCGATCCGAAATACGAAGATGACGATGTGCGTTTCCGCACCACCTACTATTTCCGCGTCTTCGATCTGTGCGAAGGCCTGACCGAGATGCAGAAGCCCAGGGAAAAACTGCTTTTCGATTCAGCGCAGCGCGGGCCCTACTATCTCAAAACGGACTCGCTCTACCGCTTCGTGATGACCGGCAAGGCCAATGCGCTTGGCAATGATATCCATTTCGAGTCTGGCACCCTGCGCAAGGAACAGATCGATCCGTTTGGCACCGCGATACGCTACAACCAGTCCTCCGGCAGTTTCCTGATCGAGAATCAGGCGGAACTCAAGGCGCGCGCCAAACAGGCCGAAACAGTCGCACGCATCCGCGAACTGGTCGCACTGCGCGCGGAGCTGGCCAAGATCGACGGCAGCAATGTAGCCGTCGATGCCATCGTCAAGCAGCATCTGGATGATCTTGCGCCCAGCGGCAAGGCTATGTCGAAAGAGACGGATTCTATCCCATCCACCGCCAACCAGACCGGGTTGGCGAAAAGCAATGTCGGGTTGAGCAAAGCCATACAGGCGGCTGTCGACCAGGTCGATACCAGCAATGCCCAGCTGAAAAAAATCCTTGCGGATGCAGATGTCTCCCTGAGGGATATCCTCAAGAATCAGGCTTTAAAAATTGCGCAATCCGCCGATACATTGCTCGAGCCCGGCAAATCGGCCGCAGACGCGCACCGGGATCTCACCGATAAGGTGCTGCCGTTTTTCGACAAAGCCGATCAGGCCGTAACGGACAGCACTGCAAGCCGCGCGCAAAAAAATGCTGCGCTGGCACAAGCCAAAACCGCCGAACAGACAGCTGCAAGCGATCTTGACCCCGCCGAGAAAGCCAGGCTTGTCGCCGCACGGCAAAAAGCCGAGGCTGAGGCTAAAGATGCGGGCCAGGCCGAAACCGTGGCAAAGTCACGGCAGGCGGAACTTGCCAAGGCGGCCGCAGCAACCCGAAAGGCCAAAGATTTATTGGCAACTTTAGCCATCGCGACCGACCGGCTGTTTTCATCCGGTTTCCGCAGCACCCTCCTGAGTCAGATCAATGCAGCCGCCGCGCCGCTGTCCGCGGGTGCGGGGGCGGGCTCCACTGCGACTGCGCTACACAAGACACTCGAAGACGCCAAGCAGAAGGATTACGCACTCCCGCCGGAAACTCTCCACGAGGCGCGTCAGCTGATCTATAGCGCCACCCAGGCTCTGGCATCGGCGCCCCAGGACCCAGCAGAGAAACAGGCCAAGGCGGACCTTGAAACCGCCATGGCAAAGACGACCAATGCAGTCACGCTGCGTCCGCTTTACATCGAGACCATCGCCGATCTGGCCGATACTGCGAAGTCAGTGGAGACGACACAGATCATGGCCGATAAACTGACGATTGCCGCCCTTCCCACCAAGGCCCCAGTATTAAAGGCGCAAATTCCGACCGGGGTTCACGAGGATGCCGGCAAAAAAGCCAATACATACAGCGCCGCACTCGCACAACGGATCGCCCTACATAACGTCAGCGTCGCGGGTGCCGCGCCGGACAATCTGGCAACTGTCGACAAAGCCATGGATGAAGCCGCACGCGCGTTTCGCACGGCTGCCGATACGGCGGATACCGAAACAGCCAAGGCGCTGACTGCCGCGAAAGGTCTGCAGACCGATACATCAACTATGCTGGCCCCTTTACGCGACATGCCGAAACTGTCTGACTCAAAAAACCAAGCTCTGATCGTGGCGGTTACGGCAGTCCGCGCCGGTGCAAGCCGTATCAGCACCGCCATGGACGCCGTGGTCAAGGACACCACCCGCCTACAGCAGAATGCCACAGAACTGAAACGGATCGCCGGGCGCCAGATCGATCTGAATATCACAGCGCTCCAGAACGAGACGGCGGCAGGCAACATCCGCTGCGACAACGGATTGTCGGCCCGCCGCGGTTTCCAGGTGCTCGGGCCGGAGGGATTCCGCACTTTCGACCAGGATGAACGCCTGATCATGGCAATGTCGACCAGCGCCAAACCGCTGATCGGCACGCTGACAGATGTGTCCAACCGCATGATCAATGCGCGTAAAGGCACGGTGGATACCGGACGGCAGATCGCCGACGAGCGGCGCCGTGCCGGGCGGGCGCGCGACGTGCTCGATACCTTTACCGTCATCGGAAAGGACAGTAGCTACAGCGCCAGCGATCTGGCGAAACGTGTGAGCGCCGCCTTCAATGAAGCCAGCGACAAACAGAGGAAGTGACGCCATGCTCCGCCGCATCCTTGTTTCCAGCCTGCTGCCCCTCGGCATCGCGTTCACCGCGCCTCCTGCCCTCTCTCAAAGTTCCTTTTTCTCGGGCGCCGCCTCAATGCGCATCGACGTGGAGGTTTACAAGGGCCCATTGTCGAAAGATATCCGCAGCCAGATTGCAGAATTCGATGGGCTTCTCAATCAAACCAGGACGCAGTTCGACCGCTTCGGCAAGCAGATCGACATTTGGCTTCTTAAGCAAGGCACTGGCTGTCTCGCCGATATGCAAGTGTCGCCTGTACCGAGCGATATCCTGAAATCTGCTTTCATCAGAAATACAGACCTGATTTCTGCATACGAATGCGCACTGGTGCGTCAGATATCGGAGGAAACCAACGGTCTAAAACTTGATTTAAACAGGATTCCTTCGACGCTTCAGGAAACACTGAATGGTTTGGATTCCGTGTCATACGCGACTAGTGGGAGCGGCACAGGGCAAATCGCGGCGCCATTGATGCGCAATGTGATTACCCATGCCACATCTTTTGCGAAACGGATCAGCCGCTCCGCTCAGAACTGGCAGGAGATTCAGACCGCCGTGTATTTGCCGGATCCGGTGCTGCGCGCGCTCATCACCAGCTACCAGTTTGCCGCAGCCGAACAGGCCAACCAGATCGCCAGCCGCGCCGATGCCCTGCTGCAGCAGATCGACGGCCTGGATCGCCGCGAACTGCCGCTATCGGCCTTCATCTCGGGCAGCGCGCCGACCGACTTCGCCCGGCTGTTCGAATGGAACAATGCCTACACCTATCCATGGTCTTCCTCCCAGAAAGTTGATGATCGCGTGCAGATACTCGAGCGGCTGCAGGCTGACATGCATTGGGCGCGGGTCAACACCGTCTATGCCAGCGGCCAGGGCAACACGGCGATGGCTTTCATCAAGGACGATATCGGCAACTGGTCGCTCAAGCAGTTCGACAACCAGCCCGGCGAACTGCTGGATGCCTATTCGAAAATGGCCAAGGCCGCCATCGCTTCCGCCACCAGCCTGATCACCAGTGCGGCCACCGGCGGCAGCGCGGCCGGCGTGAAGAGCATGATCAATCTGGCGGACTCGATCGCCTTCGGGAATGGCGGGGCGCCCGACCAGGCCCGCGCCCCGGTCGATTTGCTGCCGGCGCGCGAACGCATAAAGGCCAAGCTGGAAGACATCCGCCTCCTGGCTGAGGCCGAAGAAGTAAAGCGGAAAGACGATCCGGTAAAACTCAAGGAACTGCGCACGGAGACGGAGGCTCAGATTCGCCAGACGCTCGCCGGCTATCAGGCGATGCTCGATCTGCTCGATGATGCGACGCAGCCGGTCAGCAGCACTGCGACGGCTGCGGCTGCGCCCGATATCCCGAAACTCCCGCTGCCTGGCTTGCCAGGCCGCTAAGCTCAGACTCCGCCGGACACCGTCCTCGGATATCTGCCTGCAGCTACCTGCACCCGCTGCCATGCTGCATCTCGTGCAGCAGTTTCAGCTCTTCGCGGTTCGGGCAGAAATACGGCGTCACCGCAGCTATGGCGGCGCCAATCTGATCCCGGTGGCGGTGGCGCACGACATCGCCGAACTGCCGCCGGTGGAAGGCAGCTTCACCGATCGCCCAGCGCGGCGTGATCCGCGGGCATTAGGGGCTGGCGTGAGCGTCCATTTTAATCAAGCGGCAGGCAACAGAATTTTACCTTCTCACCTGAACCACAAGGGCATTGGTCATACAGTGAAATCTTATGCTGGGCGCAAAATTCTTTAAACTCTGCTGCAATTCGCAGCTTCCATCGCCCCATTGCTTTCAAGTCATAGTCGTTATTATTCCACAAAGCGCTGACCGTTAATGGTTGATCACATATCATAAGTCCGGAAAATTTCTTTCTTGCACGATCAAGAATATCATGAGCTATGCAACTCTTCAGGCCACCATTGATCGATGCGCTGACTTCACCTGCTTCATTGGTAGACATTTGCGCCAAAATCTCGCATCTCAAGTTTATGCCTTCTGTTGTTTCACGAAACTTCAGAAGATCAAATATTAATTGAGGACTTTGAATAAAGACCTCCCCGACATGAGCATTTAATTCCCCGGCAACCACATAGCTTGCTATTTGATCCACCCAAAGACCCGCTGAACATGCACTAAACACTGGGCCCGCCAAACCTGAAAGCCCAAATAACAGCTTCGTTGATGGCACATTCAGCAAATTACAAGTAAGCCCCACACGCACTACCTGGGCCAAACGGAGTATTGGGAACATAAGCCAAGGCGGAACGGTTTTCACCGGCACCCCTTCACTTATACCAAGCGACTTTCTTATATCTGGATACACCAAAAGCCCCCGAACAAATTCAGGAACGTTCGAAATATCGCGATCGGAAATGATCGTTGTATTTTTTACCAATAAATCAAAATTCTCTTGAGCTTCTTTCTCTTTTCCCGGAACGGGAAGAATTTGTCGTTTTATTACATTGGATGCGGAGCCGTCTGTGACGTTGCTTATCGAGGCAATGCCACCCAATCCCGAAGGGTCTTCATTTGAAAACATCACGCCATCCTGAGTCTCCCAATGAATGAATTTCAATATATCGAGATCAATGAGCGCCCAGAATACCTGACTCCCCAAGGTGGTGTGCACACGACCGACTGCATTTAGCGGCATTATTACTTGATCAAAACATAACAACCCGACTACTAAATCATGCATAGCAGTGCTGTTTAAATGCGGAAACTCAAAGTCATTTACGCCATGGCCAACATAGCCATACCCTGAAGGAATTTTATCACCGACAGGCGCGAATTCGAATCTTGATGAGCTACTCCATTTTCCGGGCGGCATTACATCAGTAATAAAATGAATACTTTTCGGCACAACTTTGGCAAAGCTCTGAACGCCGTTTAATGGACTATGCGCTGAGATTTTCAGATATTTTGATGCTTCAAGAACTCTAATTGCCGATCTATGATCTTTCTGAGGTTCAGGAGTGTATATAATTTTTTCTACACTCCCTGGAATCTCATTATTGTCGATCGGCAAAATAGCGAAATGCGGTCCATCTCCAAATATTGGTTTCCCATGTGAGCTGCGCTCCAAAAGATTCAAAATGTAATTGTCTCTAATGCTATAACCGATGAAAATTATCGAATATTGCGCAATTACAGGCTTCGGGGAGAATGTCTCCGCAAGCATACGGCGATACATTTCTGGGTTACTTTTTTCGCAGTAGTCAAAAAACGCCGGGAGGGTTTTATTTTTTAGTTCTGATGCTTTGGTTTTATCAAAGCCAACTTGGTGCCTGGAGAATTTTTTATAAAAATCATCCGCCATTTCATCCCATAGCGGATAACCAGACCACTTACTTACCCCCGCCCCAATCCAAACAACGACCGGTCGTCGCCGTTCCTCTAATAGATCGACCAGTTTTCTTAATGCGACGTAAGTATTTTCTGATTTCCAATCGAGCATAATGTGATCGCGCTATTTTAATTATTATTGCAATCCTGCTCCCTATAATTGGGATGATCAAGCTTATAGATATTATTTGCCTGATTATTGAAACGTATATCGTGTCTAGGTGGACTCCACCGCGATGGGAAATGCCGGGGCTTTAAAACTTACTTCGCGCAGCTGCCATGCTGCATCTCGTGCAGCAGTTTCAGCTCTTCGCGGTTCGGGCAGAAATACGGCGTCACCGCATCGTCGCGCGCCTCGGCCGGAATGCTGAGCCAGTCGCGGCATTCGCCGCGCGCCTGGCACAGGCCGCAGACCCGCTGCATGTCGTGCAGCGCGCCATACATCGCCGCCGTCTGCCTGAGCCCGGTGCGGCCGAGCACGTCGTCCAGTTCGGCGCTGCCGCCGCTTTCGGCGATCAGAGTATCCAGCGCGCTACTGGTCATGCCGAGATCATGCGCGATACGGCCGCGCTCCGGGCGGTCGAGCGACTGCCATTCGCGCTCTTCCGCCAGGCGGCGGAAGCTGCCTTTGAACCAGTCCGCCAGAACGGCAATGGCGCGGCTGACCAGATCGTGGTCCTGAGTCTGGGCTTGGGTCATAGCGGCCTCCTCTTCCCGGTCGGATGCAGGGTCAGCCTATGCGTTTCCGCCGGCGCCACCTTGTTCTGGATCAAGCCCGGGCAAGAAAGCCTGTTTACCGCTAAAAACGATAATTAATTACATCTATATTCTATTTAAAATAGAAACGAAGCGCCGCGAAGCATTGCGAAGCGCTCCGACGCAGCCCGGCCCGGGATTGTCGCCGGGATTTCGGCAGCCGGTCAGCCCGGCTTGGCCACCCGCAGGAAAGCCTCGCCGACCAGCAGGTGGGTCACGCTGCCGCCGCCATCGGGGGCGGTTGTCCCGCCATCGTCCAGCGGCAGGATCACCCGGTCGTATTGCAGGATCTTCGGCCCGTCCCAGCGCGTGACGCTGACATGGAAGGCGCCGCGCTGCCTGATCGCCAGGTCGAAATGCTGGCGCACCACCGGCCGCGTCTCCCGCGTCACGCCATCGGGATCGGCGGCCAGGGCGGCGGTGCGGCGATACTGCTCGCCCATGGCGATGTAGGGATAGCGGCCGTCGCCGGTCACCTCGACGATGGCAAGGTCGGTCGGGCCGGGCAGCGTCTGCGGCATGTCTGCCGGGGGCAGCGCGGCAAAGGCCGCCATCGACCGGCCCTCACGCGCCTCGTCATACCAGGCCTTCAGCGCGATCAGCGCCGGGGCCACGATCTCGTCGGCGGCGTAATGGCGCCTGGAGCCGTTGGTCATTTGGCACCCACCGGCACGGGCCGCGGCTTGCCGTTTTCGTCGATCGCCACATAGGTGTAGACGCCCTCGGTCACCTTGATCTCGGTGGGGTCGAGGCGACGGGCAACGATGGTCTCCATCTTCACCGCCATCGATGTGCGGCCGACGCGGATGACGCGGCCGTAAATCGAGACGATGTCGCCGACCTTGATCGGCTGGTGGAAGGTCATCGCATCGACCGCCACGGTGACCACGCGGCCCTGGGCGCGCCGCGCCGCGATGATGCCGCCGGCGATGTCCATCTGGCTCAGCACCCAGCCGCCGAAGATGTCGCCGTTGCCGTTCATATCGGCCGGCATCGGCGCCGAGCGGATCACCGGCTCGCCGCGCTCAGCGACCTGGTCCTGCGATTCGGTTATCGAGTCTCTCGCCATCCCAGCCTCTATATTCCTACCAGATGTTGGTTGTTTCCCGTCTGCGGCACACTATACTGCGGCGCAAAGACGAGTCACCCCTTAATCTTAAATCCGTGAATAGTATGAACGACTTGTTCCAGCAGGGAAGCAAGGGTGGCAGCGATTACACCGCCAAGGACATCGAGGTTCTCGAAGGCCTGGAGCCGGTGCGGCGCCGCCCCGGCATGTATATCGGCGGCACCGACGAGCGCGCCCTGCACCATCTCTTCGCCGAAGTGCTCGACAACTCGATGGACGAGGCCGTGGCCGGCCATGCCGACCGCATCGAGGTGACGCTGCAGGAGGATGGCGCGCTGCGCGTGACCGACAACGGCCGCGGCATCCCGATCGACCGGCATCCCAAATTCAAGGACAAGTCGGCGCTGGAGGTCATCCTCACCACGCTGCATTCGGGCGGCAAGTTCTCGTCCAAGGTCTATTCCACCGCCGGCGGCCTGCATGGCGTCGGCATCTCGGTGGTCAATGCGCTGTCGGACCGCCTGAGCGTGGAAGTGGCGCGCGACCGCGAGCTGTGGCGCCAGGACTATTCGCGCGGCGCGCCGCAGGGCAAGCTGGTCAAGGTCGGCGCGGCGCCGAACCGCCGCGGCACCGCCGTCACCTTCCATCCGGACGAACAGATCTTCGGCAAGGGCGCGCATTTCCGCCCCTCGCGCATCTTCAAGATGGCGCGCTCCAAGGCCTATCTCTATCCCGGCGTGAAGATCGTCTGGGCCTGCGCGCCCGAACTGCTGAAAGGCAGCGAGGAAGTCACCCCGCAGGATGCCGTGCTGCATTTCCCCGGCGGGTTGCAGGATTATCTGTCCGAGCAGCTGGAAGGCCAGCAGACCGTGACGCCGACGCCGTTTGCCGGCCGCGCCGATCTGGCCGGCGAGCGCGGCAAGGTCGAATGGGCGATCCACTGGCCGCAGGATATCGACGAAGGCTGGCTGCAGTCCTACTGCAACACGGTGACGACGCCCGAGGGCGGCACGCACGAGGCCGGCTTCCGCACGGCGCTGCTGCGCGGCCTGAAGGACTATGCCGAGCTGACCAACAACAAGAAGGCGGCGCAGATCACCGCCGACGACATCCTGGGGGCCGGCGCGGCGATGCTGTCGCTGTTCATCAAGGACCCGCAGTTCCAGGGCCAGACCAAGGACAGGCTGGTCACAGTCGAAGCGCAGAAGCTGGTCGAGACCGCGATCAAGGATCATTTCGATCACTGGCTGGCCGGCGCGCCGCAGCATGCCAATGCGCTGCTGACCCGCCTGATCGAGCGCGCCGAAGACCGCCTGCGCCGCCGCGCCGAAAAGGACGTCAGCCGCAAGTCGGCGACGCGCAAGCTGCGGCTACCCGGCAAGCTGGCGGATTGCGCGGACGAAGCCGCCAACGGTTCGGAAATCTTCATCGTCGAGGGTGACTCGGCCGGCGGTTCAGCCAAGCAGGCGCGCGACCGTCGCACCCAGGCTGTGCTGCCTCTGCGCGGCAAGATTCTGAATGTTGCATCCGCAGCTTCGGGCAAGCTCGCCGCCAACCAGGAACTGGCCGACCTGACCCAGGCGCTGGGCTGCGGCACCGGCGGTCGCTATCGCAACGAGGATCTGCGCTACGACAAGGTCATCATCATGACCGACGCCGATGTTGACGGCGCGCATATCGCTTCCCTGCTGATGACCTTCTTTTTCCGCGAGATGCCCAAGCTGATCGAACACGGGCATCTTTATCTGGCGCAGCCGCCGCTCTATCGCCTGAGCGCCGGCGGCAAGACCTTCTATGCGATGGACGATGCCGACAAGGATCGCCTGATCAAGCAGCATTTCGGCAGCCGCAAGGTAGAGATCAGCCGCTTCAAGGGCCTGGGCGAAATGCCGCCGGGCCAGCTGAAGGAAACCACCATGAACCGGAAGAACCGCGTGCTGCTGCGGGTGCAGGTGCCGGTGGAAGAAGTCAGGGAGTCCGAAGATCTGGTGGAACGTCTGATGGGCCGGAAGCCCGAACTGCGCTTCCAGTTCATCCAGGAACGCGCCGCCTTCGCCACCGATATCGACGTGTGATGCCATGCAGGGGGTAATCGGGGCAACAGACCTGCCGGTTGTCGCCCTGGTGACCCTCGCGCTGCTGGGCATCAACGTTCTGGTCGGCGTCGGCGTCAGCGTGGTGCATCCGCGCGAAGAAGGCCCGGCGACCTGGGCATTGGGCAATGTGCTGTTCGCTGTCGGCGTTGCCGTGCTGATGCTGCGCGTACCGCAGAACGAGCCCTATGTGGCGCTGTTCGGCACGGCAGTCTTCGTGCTCAGCTACATCCTGGTCTGGGTCGGCTTCCGGCGCTTCCGTTTCCGCCCGATCCCCTATCGCGCCGCCACCGCGATCTTCCTGGCGTTCTTCTGCGCCTTCACCTGGTTCCTGCTGGTCGATCCGAACCCGGTGATGCGTGCCGCCGTCACAACCAGCACCATCGCCCTGCTCTGCGGCCTGACGACCTGGACCATGCTGTATCGCATCGAACCGGCCCTGGTGCAGACCCAGGCTTTCATCGGCATGCTGGCCGGCGCGCTCGGCATGCTTTACCTGCTGCGCTGCGTCGCCGCCCTCGCCGGTGTCCTGCAGCCGAGCGATTTCGGCGGCGGGCTGCTCGGCGCCAGTATCTTCATCCTGCCCACCATCGCCTCGCTGCTGGTGGCGGCGTCCTGCATCCTGATGCTGAACCAGCGCCTGCAGCAACGCCTGCAGATCAGCGCCCAGACCGACCCGCTGACCGGACTGATCAACCGCGGCCTGCTTGATGATCTGGGTGACAAGGAAATCGCCCGCGCCAAGCGCCATGGCTATGGCCTGTCGGTGGTGGTGTTCGAGGTCGATCATTTCGACACGATCAACAGCGACCACGGCTACGATGCCGGCGATGCGGTGCTGCGCAAGGTTTCCGAGCTGGTGACCAGGAACATGCGGCGCGAGGATTTCGTTGCCCGACTGGATGGCGCCACCATCAGCCTGCTGCTGCCGAGCACGCGCCTGGCCGGCGCCCAGCAGCTGGCCGAGCGGCTGCGCCTGGAGATCGCCGCCACGGCCTTCGAGATCGGGGGCAAAACCTTTTCGCTGACCGCCAGTTTCGGTCTTGCCGCGCTCGGCCTGCACAGCGACGACTGGACTGAGATGATGCAGCGCGCACAGGCGGCGCTGTATCGTGCCAAGGCCGACGGCCGCAATCGCATCGAGATTGCGGCTTTCAGCGACAGCCTGGCGGAACGCCCTGCCTAGATCGGCCGGAGCTTTCTAGGCCGCGAGCCACTGCCGCAGGGCGGCCGCCGTCGCATCGGGCTGTTCCATCGGCGGCAGATGGCCGCAATGCTCCAGCACCACCTGCTTTGCACCGGGGATCAGCGACGCCATCTCGTCATGCAGTTCCAGCGGTGTCAGGACATCCTGCCGGCCGCACAGCACCAGCGCCGGCACCGTGTAGCCCTTGAGGTCGGGGCGGCCGTCGGGCCGGTTGATGATGGCGGTCTGCTGTTTGATGAAACCGTCGCGGCCGATCGCTTCCGCCATCGCCATGATGCGGTCGACCATGGGCTTGTTCGTCTGGTTGTCAGGGTGCAGCAGCAGAGGCAGCAGTTGCGGCGTGACCCCTTTGAACTTGCCGATCTGGCTCAGGTTGATCAAGGCCCTGCGTCGCTCGGTCTGCTCCGGCGTATCGGCGCGCGATGACGTATCCATCAATGCGACACGCGTCACGCGCTGCGGCGCCTGGCGCATGATCTCCTGCGCCACATAGCCGCCCATCGACAGGCCGCAGAGCGCGAAACGATCCGGTGCCTCGGCCAGGATCAGCCGGGCCATGTCGCCGAAATTGTCCTGGTCGTAGTGACAGCGCGGCGACAGGCATTGCGCCACCTCCGACAGCCGGGCGATCTGCTCGCGCCAGAAATCGTCGGTCAACAGCAGGCCGGGAATCAAAACCAGCGGCTCACGCATAGAAAATCCTTTCAACTCACTTGATCAGCCTGGAGAGCGCCCTGAACTCCGGATGCGACGCGCTGCCGAGCCATTCGAAAATACACATCTCTGTGGTGACGAGTTCCACACCGGCGGCCTGCATGCGCGTGCACGCCACCGCCACGCTGTCGGGATGGCGCGAGGAGATCGCATCGGCCACCACCGCCACGCGATGACCGGATTCCGCCAGACCGAGCGCGGTCTGCAACACGCAGACATGGGCCTCGATACCGGCAATCACCACCTGAGATCGCCCCGCCGCGGCAATGCGTTCCTGCACCGCCGGCTCGCCCCAGGCGGAAAAATGCATCTTTTCCAACACCGGACTGTCGCCCGCCGCAACCTTGATCTGCGGCACGGTGGCGCCCAGCCCCTTGGGATACTGTTCGGTCAATATGGCCGGA
Source organism: Ferrovibrio sp. (assembly GCF_025869515.1). Lineage (GTDB taxonomy): Bacteria > Pseudomonadota > Alphaproteobacteria > Ferrovibrionales > Ferrovibrionaceae > Ferrovibrio. The sequence goes on along the minus strand of NZ_JAOZVR010000045.1, from coordinate 36,137 downwards.
ATCCGCAAATGCGCAGCGGCTTGCAACAGGATTTCCGTATTGCGGACGACACGCTCGCCGTCATGAATCGCCGGCAGCAGGCGATCCTGAATATCGATAGCAAGAAGCAGGGTTTCATTTGCGGAAAGCAGCATGATCGAACTCTGGCGCGGTTCCGGCAAAAATATAGCCTTCATGCGGCAAATACCACAGCACCGGCCGCCCGGCGTTGCATTTTCGCAACCTGCCAGTGCAAAATCACGCGCCCTTTGTCATCGTCAGAGTCATGCATCTCGATACACCGACTGTCGCTTTTATCACCGTGCTTGTGGTGTGTCTGGAATCCGGCATCCTCACCGCCCTGTGGGTAATTCATCGCGGCATGCGCGGGGTCGGGCACTGGGCCGCCGGCGCGCTGGTCATCTCAGTGGGCGTGCTGGGAGTGTATCTGCGCAGTGATGCATTGCCATCGGCCTCACTGGTGGTGGCCAACCTTTTCATCATCGGCGGCTACGTGCTGACCTGGTGGGGCATCGAGGCTTTCTTCGAACGCCCCCTGCCCTACCGCTTCGGTATTGCGATCCTTGTCGTGGCAGCCGTCGCGCTGAGCTATTTCACCGCCACCGACAATTCACGCATCCGCATCGTGGTGCTGCTGGCCTGTTTTGCCCTTCTGTCGGCCTTGCGCATTTACAGCATGCTGCGCGATGTGCGGCCGAGCACGCGGTTTTCGCAGGTCCTGGCGAGCCTCGCACTCGGCATCCATGCCATTTACTTCCTCGCGCTGGCGACCGCCATCTGGACCCTGCCGCCGGTGGAGCGCCCGCTGGCGCAGGTTCCGATCTCCGGCTGGCTGTTCCTGATCCCGATGCTGCTGTCGATCGCGGTGATCTTCACCGCCATCCTGCTGATCAACCAGACCATCGCAGCCCGTCTGCAGGAAGCTGCGCGGCGCGATGCCCTGACCGATGCACTGACCCGCCGCGCCCTTGAAGAAGTGGCGGAAACCGAGATCGCGCGCAGCCGTCGGCATCAAACGCCGCTCAGCCTGCTGCTGCTGGACATCGACCATTTCAAGCTGGTGAACGACCAATACGGCCATGCGGCCGGCGACGCCGCCCTGCGCCAGTTCGCCGCCGCCGCCCGGCGCTGCCTGCGCCGCGAAGATATCTTCGGACGTCTCGGCGGCGAGGAATTCTGCGCCCTGCTGCCCAATACGGCGGTCGCCGGCGCCGCGCAGCTGGCCGAACGCATTCGCCAGTCAGTCGCCGATCTGGCTGTCGATGCCGGCGGGCACCGGCTGTCCCTGAAAGTCAGCATCGGCGTCGCCAGCCTCGGCAGCCATGGCAACACATGGCACGAGCTGGTGCATCAGGCCGACACGGCGATGTATGCCGCAAAACGCGCCGGTCGCAACCGCGTCATCGTCGGCGGCGGTCAGACTGCGGCGGCACCTGTCGCCTGACCTTGCTGATCGACCTCAGACCGGCCGGTCACCCTTCTGCACTTTCAGCGTGCGGTTATCCACGCCGGGCAGCATCCGCCCCGGATCGCGGGTGACAACCACGTCGATGACCGTCGGGCTATCCGTCTTTGCCAGCGCCTCGGTGATGGCCGGGCCCAGCTTTTCCGGATCGACGACACGAATGCCATGGCAACCCATCGCCTTTGCAATATTCGCATAGTCCATCTCGATCAGGTCGGAGGACTGATAGTTCCCCGCTCCGTAGACAGCATGCTGCAGCGCTTTCACATAGCCGGAGGCGGCATTGTTGAAGACGATGGTAATGAAATTCGCTCCCAGCCGCCGCGCCGTTTCAAGATCGCCCAGCGACATGTTGAACCCGCCATCGCCGGTCAGCGCCACGACACGGCGCTTCGAACCGACGCCGATCTGGGCCCCCAACCCACCCGGCACGCCATAGCCGATCGAGGCAAAGCCGCGGTCGGCAACGAAATGACGTCCGGCCGCCTTGGTCTCGAACAACAGGCCACCCCAATGCGCGGCAAAGCCGCCATCGGCAACTAACACGGCGTCAGCCGGCATCCGCTTGTTCAGCTCCCCCATGATGCGCCCGATATTGATCGGCGTCTCGGAGGATTCGAGCCGGTCGGCCGCGCCCTTGCGCCATTCGGTCATCCGTACCGGTACTTCAGCGCAATAGTCCGCCCTCGCCGCGACCCGCTTGTGGCCATCCCCCAGCGCCGCGGCCATGGCTTCCAGCGTCAACCTGGCATCGCCCACCAGCGCTACATCGGTGCGCGTGGTGCGGCCGATTTCCTCTGGCCAGATCTCGACATGGATGACCGGCTTACCGGCACCGATCAGCGAGAAACGGCGGGTGGCGATCTCGCCCAGTTTGCAGCCGACGACGATCAGGCAATCGGAGGCTTCGACCAGCTCGTTGGCAATACGGGAATAGCGGCCGAACACGCCTGCGGAAAGTGGATGGTTGCAGCCGATCGCACCTTTGCCTGACATGGTATGGGCGACCGGGATGCCTTCCTGCTCCGCCAGGGCGATCAGCGCATCATAGGCCTCGGAGACATGGATGCCGCCGCCGACCAGAAGCAGCGGCCGCTTCGCCTTCGCCATCATCTGCACTGCCCGGCTGAGTTCGGCCGGATCGGGCAACGAACGCCGCGCCTGCGCCTTCAGCGTACCGGCGTCGATCCAGAAATCGGCAGCGGAGAAATCATGTTCCGCATGGGCAATGTCTTCCGGAATGTCGATCAGGACCGGGCCCGGCCGACCGGAAGTGGCGACCGCATAAGCACGGCGCACCGCTTCGGGGATGCGCTGGACCATGTCGATGCGGATCACCTCCTTCACCACCGGACGCAGGATATCGATCTGCCGTGCCTCCTGCGTCATATTCTTGAAGGAATGTTCGCGATTGGTGTTGCCGGTGATCGCGATGATCGGAATGCCGGCATTGTAAGATTCCGCCAGGCCGGTAACGATATTCGTGGCCCCCGGCCCCTGCGTCGCATCCACCACACCAGGGCGGTTGGTGACACGGGCGTAAGCATCGGCCGCAAAAGCACCGCAGCGTTCATCGTTGATCAGGGCATGCTTCAGCCCCAGGGCGCGGCAGGCCTCATAGAAGGGCAGCAACTGGAAACCGCCCATTCCGAAAAGAAGGCCTGCATCGCTCAACTTGAGCATTTCGCCGAGGGCGCGTCCGCCTTGCATGGTGCGGGTCGCATTCGTGAACTGGGGGGAAGCTGTCATGATCTCTGCTTTGCTGTGTGTTTGGTGCTTTGGGGTCTGATCATTCCGCCTGGGCGCCGGACTTGCGCACGACCTCGCCCCAGTTGCGGGCTTCCTCTGCGATGAAGGCCGTGAGAGCCGCACCAGTCAGGGAGCGCGGATTGGCGCCGAGGCCGGCAAGCCGCTCGCGGAATTCCGGCACCTCGTGAATGGCTGTCACCTCGCGGGCCAGCCGTTCGGTGATTGCCACCGGGGTGCCGGTCGGCGCAAACAGCACGAACCAGCTTTCCGCCACGAAGTTCGGGAACCCCGATTCCACCATGGTGGGCACATCAGGCAGCACTGGCGAGCGTTGCGCCGCGGTGATCGCCAGCGCCCGCAGGCCGCCGCTCTTCACCAGCTGCAGGGCGGAAGGCAGATTGTCGAACATCAGGTCGACATTGCCACCGACCAGATCGGCCACGGCCGGACCCGAACCGCGATAAGGCACATGGGTCAGCTTCAGTCCGGAGGCGACCTTGAACATCTCGCCCGAGAGATGGATCGAGGTGCCGTTGCCGGCCGATGCGAAGCTGACGCCGTCAGGCTGCGCCTTGATCTCCTTCAGCAGCTCGCTGACGGTCTTGGCCTGGACCCGCTTGGGGCTGACGACCAGCAGATTGGGCACGCCGGCGATATAGGCGATGGGCGCGAAATCCTTCACCGGATCATAAGTGAGCGTCTTGTAGAGTGAGGGATTGATCGCATGGGTGCTCACCGCCCCCATCAGCAGCGTGTAGCCATCCGGCGCGGCCTTGGCCACGACACTGGCACCCACGGCGCCGCCGGCACCGGCGCGGTTCTCGACGACGACCGGTTGGCCGAGCCGGGTGGAGAGCTGCTGCCCCACCAGACGAGCGAGGGCATCCGTCGTGCCGCCCGCCGCGAAAGGCACCACGACGGTGACGGGGCGCACGGGCCATGTCTGCGCCCTGACCGGCCTGGTCGGGACGACAATTGCGAGAAAAGCGGCCGCACAAGCCGCGAGCCAAAGCGCTTTGATCCAGGATTTCATCGTTTCTTCCCCTTGCCGTGCCGATATCGGATGACCGGCACAAAAAAACACTTGTCTCGTTTAATGAGACTATGTATCTATTATTGAGACAGATTCATCTGGCCTTTGTCAAGCCGTCAGTTTTGAGGCCACGCCGTGCCCCGCATTTCCGCGAAAACTCCCGCAGCCCCAGCCTCGGCCGTCGATGGCGGCATGCATCAAAGCATCGCCCGGATTGATCTGCTGATTTCAGCGCTGAGTCAGGCGCCGGAAAAAGGCCTGCGCCTGGTGGAGGTCTGCGCCGCGACAGGGCTCGGCAAGGCGACCGCGCATCGGCTGCTGTCCGGGCTGGTGCAATACCGACTGGTGGATCACGACGCGGAAAGCGGCCGCTATTTCGTTGGCTACAAGATCTTTTCCTGGGCCAGCGGCGTGTCCAACCGCAACGGCCTGGTCGAGCTTCTGCATCCCGCCATGGCCCGTCTGGTCACGCAGTTTGGCGACACGGTCTATCTGGTCGTGCGCAATGGCGACGCGGCGGTCTGTGTCGAGCGGCTGGAGGGCAGCTATCCGATCAAGAGCCTGACCCTGAAAGTGGGCGACCGGCGACCATTGGGCATCGGTGCGGGCAGCGCCGCCATCCTGGCCGCGCTGTCGAAGCCCGAGCGGACGGCAATCATCGCCCAAGACGCTGCGGCACGCCGCGCCTTCCCGCTGTCGGATGCCGGCCTGGCCGCCATTCTCGGGGAGGCCGACGCCAAGGGCTATGCCTGCATTGACGGCGCCATCGTGCCCGGCATCTGCACCATCGGTGTGGCGATCACGCTTGATGACGGCAGCCCGGTCGCGGCAATCAGCGTCTCGGCGATTGCGGATCGCATGAGCGCGGAACGCCGGCTGGAGATCGCCCAGGCGATCCAGGCGGAAATCGAGACATTGCGGGAGACCAATGCCGCCTTTTTCAGGGCGGCGAACCGCTCACGCCTGATGAGCGGCATCGGGGCATAGCCGACGCCGCACCGTCAATTGCTCAGCAAAACCGGCAGCGACATATTGCCCAAAACGGTCTCGGTCACGCCGCCGAACACCATTTCGCGCAGCCGCGAATGGCCGAAGGCGCCCATCACCATCATGTCGCAGCTGCGCGCCTTCGCCTCGCCCAGCAGGGCCTGCCCCACCTTGCTGCCATTGGGAGGGATGACCGCGCTTTCCAGCCGCAACCCGTGACGCTGCATGTGATCGGAAATTTCGGCCAGCGCCGTGCGGCCCTTGCGCTCGGGCCCGATAGTCACCAGGTGCACGATTTCGGCGCCGCGCAGCAGCGGCATCGCATCGTGCAGCGCGCGTGCCGCCTCGCGCTTGCCGTTCCAGGCCACCAGGATGCGGCGACCAAGCTCGGCCGTGCTGCCGGCGTAGGGCACGGCCAGGATCGGCCGGCCGGCCTGCAGCGCCAGTTCATGCGGCAGAACGTCAGTGCCATATGGAATCGCCGCCGGATCGCTCGGATTGGGATCGGGCTGGCCGACAATGGCGATATCGCTGCAGCGCGCCGCCAGGCGCAGTGCCTCCACCGGCGCCAGGTCGCTGCTGAGCCAGCGATGCTCGATGCCGGCACTGCTGCAGGTGGAGAGAAATTCCTCCTTGGCGCCGACCGAGGCCTTCTGCGCCTCGTCCATCTGCTTCTGGATCAGTTCGGTGGGGATATACTCGCCCATGTAATAGGGCACGTTCGGCGGCGGCACGGTGTACAGCCCGCTGATGCGGGCACCGAAGCGCCGTGCCATGGCGATGCCGATCTGGGTGCGCGCAGCATTGCGCGGGTCCAGCGTCAGGTGAACCGTGATATCGCGGTAACTCATCGCCCGGCCTCCTTCGTTATGGCCGTGCCGCTTGTTCCCCCGGCGGCATCGACCGTTGTTTTCGGAAGTGCAGATGATTTACTGGGACAACTGTAGGCAGGTGCGCGCGCCGAGGCAAGGTCGGCGCGTGAGTTTGCGACTGGATGACGCAGTGGCTCAGGCGGCGGCCTTAAGCGGCAGCCTGGGCCTTCCACGGCGGCAGGCGGTTTTCCTCGACCGCATGGCAGGCCACGGCGCCGCCCTCGACGGCAATCGCCTTGGGCACGTCGCGCCTGCAGCGCTCGTTGGCGAGCGGGCAGCGCGGGTGGAAGCTGCAGCCCGGTGGCGGGTTGAGCGGGCTGGGCACCTCGCCGGCCACCGGCGTGCGCGACCGGCCGGTCATGTCGAGGTCGGGAATCGCATCCAGCAGCATGCGCGTGTAAGGATGCAGCGGCCGGTCGAACAGCGTCTGCGTATCGGCCCATTCCACCAGGCGGCCGAGATACATCACGCCGACCTTGTCGGAGACGTGATACACGACCGCGAGGTTGTGGCTGATGAACAGATAGGTCAGGCCGAGCTTGCGCTGCAGGTCCTTCATCAGGTTGAGAATCTGCGCCTGCACCGACACGTCGAGCGCCGAGGTCGGTTCGTCGCAGACCAGGAATTCCGGCTCGCCGGCGAGCGCGCGGGCGATCGAGATACGCTGGCGCTGGCCGCCGGAGAATTCATGCGGGAATTTGCGCGCATCCAGCGGAGACAGGCCGACCTGGCTGAGCAGTTCGCCGACGCGCTTGTCGACCGCGGCGTTGTCGGGGAGCAGTTTGCGGAAGCGCAGCGGCTCGGCGACGATATCGCCGACGCGCCAGCGCGGATTGAGCGAGGCATACGGATCCTGGAAGATCATCTGCATGCGGCCCTGGATATCCGGGTGCTTCGCACGCTCGACCGACGAACCGATTTCCACGCCCTCGAAATTGATCGAGCCGTCGCTCGGCTCATAGAGGCCGACGATCAGGCGGGCGACAGTGGACTTGCCGCAGCCGGACTCGCCCACCAGGCTGAAGGTCTCCCCCTGGTTGATCGAGAAATTCACGCCATCGACAGCGCGCACGATGCTGCGGCCCTTGCCTTCCAGCAGGCGGTTGAGCCAGGGCGCCGAGACATCGAAAACGCGCTTCAGGTCGGTGACGGTGAGCATGGGGACGGTCACTTTGGTCTCGGCGGGCTTAGACATGCGCCGGCTCCTTCACCAGCCAGCAGGCAGCCTGGCTCCGGCCGGCCGGCATCGGATCTGGCCGTTCGACGCGGCAGCGGTCGAAGACTTTCGGGCAGCGCGGGTTGAAGGCACAGCCTTTCGGAATGGCATTGAGGCGCGGCATCGAGCCGTCGATCTGGGTCAGCCGCTCGGTCTTGTGGCCCATGGCCGGAATGGCGCCCATCAGGCCGACGGTATAGGGATGATGCGGCCGCTTGATCACGTCCTGCACCGGGCCGATCTCGGCGATACGGCCGGCATACATGACGGCGACGCGGTCGGCGGTTTCAGCGATCACGCCCATATCATGGGTCACCAGCATCACCGCGGTGCCGTTCTCGCGGCACAGCCGCTTCAGCAGCTGGATGATCTGCGCCTGGATCGAGACATCGAGCGCGGTGGTCGGCTCGTCGGCGATGATCAGCTTGGGTTCGGCAGCCAGCGCCAGTGCAATCACCACGCGCTGGCGCATGCCGCCGGAGAACTGGTGCGGATAGGCATTGATGCGCTCGGCTGCCGAGGGGATGCCGACATCCTCCAGCAGCTTCACGGCGCGGTCGCGCGCCTGCGCATGGCTCATCGGCAGATGGGTCAGGATGGTTTCCACCAGCTGGTCGCCCACCCGGTAGAGCGGGTTGAGGCTGGTCAGCGGGTCCTGGAAGATCGCACCGATCTGGCGGCCGCGGATCTTGCGCATCTCGTGATACGGCAGGTTGTCGATGCGGCGGCCTTCCAGGCGAATCTCGCCAGCCGCGATGCGGCCCGGCGGTTCAAGCAGGCCGATGATCGCCGTACCGGTCATCGACTTGCCGGCACCGGACTCGCCGACCACGCCGAGTACCTCGCCGGCAGAAATGTCGAGCGAGATATCGTCGACAGCGACAAGGGTGCCGCGCCGGGTCGGGAATTCGACCCGCAGGTTTTTCACTTCAAGCAGCTTCGGGCTGGTCATCGAAATCACCGGAGCTTCGGATTGAGCGCGTCGCGCAGCCAGTCTCCCAGCAGATTGACGGCCAGCACGAGAATGGCAAGCACGGCACCGGGGAAGATGGTGATCCACCATTCGCCGGAGAACAGGAAATCGTTGCCGATGCGGATGAGGGTGCCGAGCGAAGGCTCGGTCGGCGGCAGGCCGACGCCGAGGAAACTCAGCGTCGCTTCGGTGATGATGGCCAGCGCCAGGTTGATGGTGGCGATCACCAGCACCGGGCCGAGCACGTTGGGCAGCACATGGCGGATGGCGATCAGCGGGCCCGGCAGGCCGATCACACGGGCGGCCTGCACATATTCCTTGCTCTTCTCGACCAGCACCGAACCGCGCACGGTGCGGGCATACTGCACCCAGTAACTGAGGCCGATGGCAACCACCAGCACGGCTTCGGCGAAATCCGAATGCCGTGCCTCGCCGAGGATGCCGCGCGACACGCCATCGACCAGCAGGGCGATCAGGATGGCCGGGAAGGACAGCTGGACGTCGGCCACGCGCATGATGAAACTGTCGACCGCGCCACCGAGATATCCGGCCACCAGGCCGAGCGTGATCCCGACTCCCATGGCGAAGATCACGGCGAGGAAGCCGACCATCAGCGAAATGCGCGAGCCGTACATGATGGTGGACAGCAGGTCGCGGCCCTGGTCGTCGGTGCCGAGCAGGTATTTGGCATCGCCGCCGTCTTCCCAGACCGGCGGCTTGAAGGCATCCGACAATTCGAGCGAGGCGAGATCGAAGGGATTATGCGGCGCCAGCCAGGGCGCGCCGAAAGCACCGATGAAGAAGATCAGCGTGATCAGGGCGGACAGCATGACCAGCTTGGAGCGGGTAAAGCTCCAGTAGATGTCGCTGTCCGACGTCTTGCGCCAGAATTCGATGACGCGCGCGGTCGGCAGCATCATTTCGCACCTGCCTTGCCGCCCATGCTGCGCAGGCGCGGATCGACCACGAAATACAGGATATCGACGGCCAGATTGATCAGCACGAACAGGAAGCCGATCGCCACCAGATAGGCGGCCATCACCGGAATATCCACGGCTTGCACCGACTGCAGGAACAGCAGGCCGACGCCAGGCCAGGAGAACACCGTCTCGGTGATGATGGCAAAGGCGATGATCGAGCCAAGCTGCAGCCCGGTGATGGTAATGACCGGCACCATGGTGTTCTTCAGCGCATGGCCGAAATTCACGGCGCGATTGCTCAGTCCGCGGGCGCGGGCGAATTTGATGTAGTCGGTACGCAGCACTTCCAGCATCTCCGAACGCACCAGGCGCATGATCAGGGTCATCTGAAACAGGCCCAGCGTGATGGCCGGCAGGATCACGGCTTTCCAGCCGCTGACGGTGAGGAAACCAGTACTCCAGCCACCGAGCTTGACCACGTCGCCGCGGCCGAAACTGGGCAGCCAGCCGAGCATGACAGCGAAGACCAGGATCAGCAGGATGCCGATCAGGAAGGTGGGCAGTGAAATGCCGATCAGCGACACCGTCATCATGCTGCGGCTGATCCAGTGGCGCGGATACAGGCCGGA
>NZ_JAOZVR010000045.1:0-26283 GCF_025869515.1 Ferrovibrio sp. | reverse complement strand
CCATCGGGACCCCGACGCAGAGCGCGACGACCATGGCCATGAAACTGAGTTCGAGCGTGGCAGGCAGGCGGTCGAGGATCATGCCGCCGACCGGCTCCATGGTGCGGTAGCTGATGCCGAACTTGCCCTGCACGGCATTGCCGACGAAGCGGGCGAAGCGGATCGGTGTGGGGTCGTCGAGGCCGAGGCTCTTGCGCAGCTCGACGCGCTGCTCGGCAGGCAGGTCCTGGCCGGCAATAATGGCGACCGGATCGCCGACGAAATTGAACATCGCAAAGGCGATGAAGGCCACCGCAAGCATGACGAGCGCGGCCTGCACTAAACGGCGGATGATAAACGCGATCATAGGGGCAATCTGGAAACGGAGGGCGGCCCGGATTGTGCGTCCGGACCGCCCGTCACCGGTGTCTGACTTACTTCATCTTCACGAAGCGCAGCGGGAAGTAGTTATCCGAGAGCTGGACAAGATCGACATTGTCCTTGGCTGCCCAGACCACGACCTGCTGATGCAGCGGGATGTAGGCGAAGTCGTCGAGATAGACCTTGGTGGCTTCCTTGATCATCGCGTCGCGCTTCGGCTTGTCGGTTTCCTGCTCGATCTTGTCGGCGAGCGCATCGAACGTCTTGTTCGAATAGCCGCCGGCATTGAACAGGCCCTTGCCCGAAGCCTTCGACGGGGTCTGGATCAGCGACTCGAAGACGTTATGCACGTCGTACGTGGCGCCCGGCGACCAGCCCAGCATGTAGAAGGAAATCTGCGGCGACTTCTCGATGTCGGAGGCCGTGCGCAGGATCTGGGCGAAGTACTTGGAGCGCGTCTGCGCGACCAGGTTGATCTTCACGCCGACCTTGGCCAGCATCGCCACGGCAGCCTGGCAGATCGCTTCGTCGTTGACGTAGCGGTCGTTCGGGCAGTCCATGCGGGTCTCGAAGCCGTTCGGATAGCCGGCTTCGGCCAGCAGCTTCTTCGACATATCCGGATCGTACTTCGGACGCACGTCCATCGCCTGATCGTAACCGTTCAGGCCGGTGCCGATCATCAGCGCGCTGGGGCGCGACTGGTTGCGCATGACGGTGCGCTTGATCGCCTCGACGTCGATGGCGCGATAGAAGGCTTCGCGAACCTTCTTGTCCTTGAACGGGTTCTTGCCCTTGACGCTGGTCTCCGGCAGCTCGTCGAGCTGCTGGTTGAAGCCCAGGAACACGATACGGGTTTCCGGCACCTCGAGCACCTTGCGACCCGCGGTCTTGCGGATACGATCCGCGTCCTGCGGCGGCACGGTGTAGACCATGTCGACCTCGCCCGACAGCAGGGCGGCGATGCGGGTGGCATCGTTGGCGACGCGCTGGAAGATCACCTCGGTGAGGTTATGCTCCGGCTTGTCCCACCAGGTCGGATTCGGCTCCAGGATGGTGCGCACGTCCGGCTCGCGCAGCTTGAGCTTGAACGGGCCGGTGCCGTTGGAATTGCGGGTGGCGAAGTTCTCTTCGTTCTTCGTCATATCCGCGGTGAACTGGGCGTTGTTCTTCTCGGCCCAGACCTTCGACATGATGCCGATCTGCGACAGCTTGTCGTTCAGCAGCGGGTCGGGATACTTGGTCTCGACCTCGACGACGAAGTCGCTGACCTTGCGCACTTCCTTCACCGACACGAAGTTGCCGGCGACGTTCGAACCCTTGCCGGCCGCGCGGCCGTAGGAGAACACCACGTCATCGGCCGTGAAGGCCTCGCCGCCCTGGAACTTCACGCCCTGGCGCAGCGTCCAGCGCCACACGGTCGGCGCCGGCATTTCCACCTTGGTGGCGAGCGCCGGCTCGAGCTTCAGGTTCTTGTCGCGCCGGAACAGCCCCTCATACATGTTGAGGTTAAAGCTGAGCAGGAAGGTTTCGTTACGGGCGTACGGATCCATCGAATTGACGTCGCCGTCGTTCGCCCATTTGAAAGTCTTGGCCGTGCTCGGCTGCGCGCCGAGCAAAGCGACCGTGGCAACCGCTGCGACCAGCGTCGCCTTGAAGAACTTGCTTCTTTGCATCGTCCCCTATTCCTTCTCCCAACAGTGATATCGGCCCGTATTTTCAGGCCGTAAGCTGACAAGTCCGCCCCCGCGGTCCTTGCAGCGCTGGCGGATCATAGGCATGAGGACGTATATACGTCTACACCTGACTGTAAAAACATCATGGCCAAAAAACCGCCCTGCTGCCTGCCGTTAAGGCAATGGATGCGGCGGTCAGACAACACGGTTAATCGGACCAATTCCGCGCGGATTGGTTCGCATTTTTAGCGGCCGCCGTCTTGGCAACTCTTGCGGCAGCAACGATTGCACCGCCCCCAATTACTGCAGACGGCTTATTGCAGACGGCGGGCCAGGGAAACGACATCCCTGCCCTTCACGATACGGCGCGACGGCATCACCAGGGTACAGCCCTCGGGCGGTGCGCGCAGCTCCTCGTCGCCATCGGTGGCGATCAGGGCGCCGCCGGGCAGTTCCTCGAAGCCGATGAAATTGGCGGCGAAGCGGAAATGATCGGTCTTCGCCACCTTCACATCCATCACCTCGTAGCGTTTCGGCGTGCCGGCATCGGCTTTGTATTGCGCCGCAAGATCGGCGGGAATCAGACCATAGAAATCGAGGAAACGCATGGTGACGGCAATGGCGATCTCACCGCTGCTGCGCGCAAAATGCTGGCCGCATTCCACCACCATGGCGAGCGGGCTGGCATCGGCCTTGCCGAAGGCGCCGTACTGGATCAGCGGCCGGCCGGGATGTTTCACGCCCGGCAGGATCACATGATGCAACGGCGAATGCAGGTGGCGCGCCAGGGGCAACAGCTTGGCATGCGGCTCGTAGATCAGCATCGACGGCACGGCATAAGAGGTCGAATGCAGATCGAGCAGACCATCGGCCTCGGCATAGATATGCCGCAGCGCGCGGGCGCGTTTCACATCCACCGTGGCATCGGGGCCTTCCAGCGTGTCGACATCCCAGACACGGTTGAAGTCGCGCTCGACATAGCGCGACTCAAACGGCTTGGCCGGATCGAAGTTGTGATAGGCATCGACATTGGCGAAAGCCACCGTCAGCTTGCCGCGCAGCGGCCGGATGCCCTGCTCCAGCAGATACGTCGCCGCGACCATGCCGCAGAATTCGTTGCCATGGGTCAGGCTGTTGACGATCACATGCGGGCCGGGCCGGCCGGACTCGAAGCTGTGCACGTAGTCGACGCCGCGGTTGCCGGTGCGATATTTCGAAAGGTCTTTCGGCGTGACCTCGATCGGCGGCAGGTCCAGATGCTGATCCGTCATAACAGGTTTCTACCTCAGTAAAATGCTGCCGAAGCCGTAGACGCCGAAGCCGAGCATCAACAGCCCGGATGCGCCATTGATCCATTTCATGCCGCCATTGCCAAGCCGTTGGCGGAAGGCGCCGGCCAGGCCGGCCAGCGAAAGCCACCAGATCGACGAGCCGGTGAAAACGCCGAGCACCAGCCAGGCCGCCATTTCATTGGACAGCCCGAACGAGCCGATGCCGAAAAAGGCGAAGATTCCGAGAAATGCCACGATGGTGATCGGATTGGTGGCGGTCAGGATGAAGGTGGAAACGAAGCAGGCGATCGGCCTTTCGTTATAGCTGCCCGTCGCGGCGACGGCCGGGGCTGGATGCAGGGCCGCGCGCAGCATGCGCCAGGCCATGAACAGCAGGAACAGGCCGCCGACGCTGCGAAACAGTATTTCATGCGCCTGCAGCCAGCCGGAAATCAGGCTGAGGCCGAAGGCAGCAATGCAGCCATAGGCGGCGTCGGCGATCGCCGCGCCCAGACCGGACATCAGCCCGGCGACGCGGCCCTGGTGCAGGGTCCGCTGCACGCACAGCACCCCCACCGGCCCCACCGGCGCGGCGATGATGAATCCCGCCACAAGGCCCTTGCCCAGCATCAGCAGGATGTCCCACACCGCATTGACTCCGAAAGCCTGACTGATCAAAGGCCTGCCTGTCGGGGCGGGCCTGCAAAAACCATCCGCCTGTAGCATGCCGCCAGCGGCGGCGCAAACTGCGACGGCGATATACTGGACCTATTGTTTTTAGCGTAACTGGCGCTTTTTCTGGGTCCTGAATCTGGATATCCGCTTGGGTGACAAGGAGTTGCCCATGAATGCCCCGATGACCCCGGCCCCTGCCAAACCCGCCAGCGCCCGCACCCGCGTGAAGCGCATGCCCAAGCGCGGGCATTATGATACCGCCACCCTGCATGGGGTGCTGGACGCCGGCTATGTCTGCCATATCGCCTTCACCGACAGGGACAGGCCCATCGTGATTCCCACCGCCTACTGGCGCGAAGGCGATCATCTTTATATCCATGGATCGACCAAAAGCCGCATGGCGATGACCCTGGCCACCGGCATACCGGCCTGCGTCGCCATCACCCTGCTGGACGGGCTGGTCTTCGCCCGCACCTCGTTCAATCATTCGATGAATTACCGGTCCGTGGTCGCCTTCGGCCAGTTCGAGGCGGTGCCCGACGATCACAAACTGGCGGCGCTGGAAGCCTTCACCCAGCGGATCGCGCCGGGCCGCTGGGCCGAAATCCGCGGCCCCAACAAGCAGGAATTCAAGGCCACCATGGTGTTGCGTATGCCGCTGACCGAGGCGGCCGTGAAAATCCGCAGCGGCCCGCCGAAAGACGATCCGGAAGACATGGAGATTCCGGTCTGGACCGGGGTGATGCCCTTCACGCAGGGTTTCGATGCGCCGGTGCCCGATCCGCAGATGAAAGCCGGCATTGCACTGCCCGGTTACCTCAGGGCTTTCACCAAGAGCTGAACCGCCGCCTCCAGCTCGGCTTCCGGAAATGCCGCGAAGCCGAGCACCAGGCCGCTGACCGGCCGGGCGATGGCGTAACGCGACAGCGGCGTCACGCTCAGGCCCGCAGCCTGCGCCGCCGCCGCCGCCGCGCGATCGTCGCGGCCATCCCGGAACGTCACGGCCAGATGCAGGCCGGCCTCGGAGGCGCCGACCTCGACCAGGTCGGCGGCATGCTTCGCCAGTGCCGCCAGCAGGGCGGCGCGGCGCCGGCGATACAGCACGCGCATGCGCCGCACATGCTGCGCCAGATGCCCCTCGGCAATGAAGGCGGCCAGCGTGGCCTGCGCGGCCGGCGGGGCGAAACCATCGGCGGTGGCCTTCAGCCGCAGGAAGCCTTCGACCAGCGGCCCCGGCAGCACGACATAGCCGAGCCGCAGACCGGGGAACAGCACCTTGCTGAAGGTGCCGACATAGAGCACGCGCGCGCCGCCATCGAGACCCTGCAGGGCCTGCAGCGGCGGGCCGCTGTAACGGAATTCGCAGTCGTAATCGTCCTCGACGATCCACAGGCTGCGCGCCCGCGCTTCGGCCAGCAGCGCCAGCCGGCGCGCCAGCGGCAGGGTCATGCCCAGCGGGAACTGGTGCGAGGGCGTCAGCATCACCAGCTTGGGGGCCGGGTCCAGCCGGGCCAGCGCCGCCGGATCGAACCCCTGCCCATCGACCGCCACCGGATGCAGCCGGGCGCCGATCCCGGCCAGCGCCTCGCGCAGGCCGACATAGCCGGGATCCTCCACCGCCACCGCATCGCCCGGATCGAGCAGCAGCCGGCCGGTCAGGTCGAGCGCCTGCTGGGCACCGGAGACGATCACGATGGTCTCGGGCGAGCAGACCACGCCACGCGTCTCGGCCAGGTAGCCGGCCAGCACCTGCCGCAATTCCGGCAGGCCCTGGGCTGGGCCGGCGGCGAGCAGCTGCCGCCCCGCGCGACGCAGCGTCTGGGCGCCCAGGCGCCGCCACAGATCGAGCGGAAATTCATCCAGTGCCAGCGGTCCGGTGGCGAAGGGGCGGCTGGCACCCTGCTCGCCTTCCGCGTGCAGCGGCGCAAACCGGCCGGAGCGGCGTGACAGCACCGGGGCGCCCGGGGCAATATTGGCCGCCACGCCTTCCGGCGGAATGTCGGCGGCGACGAACAGCCCGGCGCCGCGCCGGCTTTCCAGGTAGCCCTCGGCGACCAGACGCTCCATCGCGACGATCACCGTATTGCGGCCCAGCCCCAGATCCGCCGCCAGCGCCCGGCTGGAGGGCAGCCGTTCACCGCCGGCCAGCTCACCGCCCAGCACGGCCCGCCGGATGGCGGTGTAAAGCTGTTCCTGCAGACCCGGACCGCCCCGCGTGCCGTCCTTGCTGCGGGCCGGCCGGAACCAGCCAATGAAGTGCCCTGCCGCCCGCCGCGCCATCAGATCTTATGTTTCAGGTTATAAAATATTATTAAAATAATGTAATTACTGTATTTTATTGTATGTATATTTTGAATTTTTCGAATTAGCTCAAACATCGGAACGGACATCAGGGGTGAAAAGCCGGCACGCCGAACAGGATCGCATGTCCCCACAGGAACGCTCCGTAAATGACTGCTGCAGCTATGATATTCAGAATTCCAATATCCTTCCACTGCAGTCGGACCCGCCCCTGCGCCACCGCAACCAGCGGGATAATTGAGGTTTTTTCTGTAAAGCGCTGCCAGCGTTCGCCAAATTGCGCTGCGCGCTTGCTGTCAATCGACAGCATGCCATTGAGCGCGGTCAGCAGGATCGCGCCGGCCAGCAGCCAGTGCGCCAGATCGCCATTAGCGATCATGTGCGACCCGGCCCACAGGCTGAAGGCCCAGAGCATGGGGTGCCGGGTGATCTTGGTGAAACCGCGGACGGGGAGTTCTTTGTCCTTGGCCTGCGCCAGCATGTCCGGGCCGGCCGAGGTGGGATTGGATGGCCGCAGGCTGCCGACCAGCAGCAGGCAGGCCACCGGCATGACCATCAGCGGCACCATGGCCAGGGCCGAAGTGGCCGGCCAGACTTCCACATATGGCGCCTTGCTGTAGGTCCAGATCAGCAGGCCGAGGAAGACCGCGCTCATGATCGAAAACAACCCCCGGTAGGCAGGTAATCCGAGCCGGGCGACCAGCAAAGGCCGCAGCCTGCCGGCCACCAGGCCATGCAGCAGGACCCAGGCCAGGGCCGCGATGGCCAGCGGCGCCAGCGCGGCCAGCGTTGTGTCGGAAGCAGGCATTATTCGTCCTCCCTTTCGCGCCGGATTGCGGTCGCCAGACCCTGGGCCATGACTGCGGCGCGGTTCAAGTCTGCCGGCAGCAAACGACTTTCGATGTAGCGGCGGTTACCGCCGGCCTCGGTCATGCCGAATTCCTCGGCCAGCCGCAGATAGGCCCAGGCCAGCAGTGGATCGGCCTGGCGCCCTTCCCCGCGATAGGTCAGGTCGCCCAGCACAAACAGAGCCTCGGGATTGCCCTGCAGGGCCGACCGTTCGAGCCAGCGCCGGCCGGCCGCCGGATCGGCGGGCCCGCCCTCGCCGGCATCCAGCATACGGGCGAACTGGAACTGGGCATCGGCATTGCCGCCCTCGGCCCCGACGCCATACCAGCGCCGGGCGGCCGGCACATCGGCCGCCACGCCCTCGCCGGCTTCCAGATAGGCGGCATATTTGAAGGCGGCCGCGGCATGGCCGTTCTCGGCGGCACGGCGGAACCAGCCGATGGCTGCCGGCAGATCCTGTTTCGTGCCCTGCCAGCCCTGCTCCTGCCAGAGCGCCCAGCGGAATTGCGACGGCGCATAGCCCTGCTCGGCCTGTGCGGCAAGCAGCTGGCGCGCCCGCGCCGGATCGGCCGGCCGGCCCCGGCCGGTAGCCAGATAGGTGGCAAAATTGTTCACCGCCCCGCCATGGCCCTGCAGGGCAGCCTTTTCCCACCAGTCCATGCCTGCTTTAGGGTCGGCCGGCACGCCATCGCCATTGAACAGTATGCCGGCCAGCAGGTTCTGCGCATCGGCCGAACCGCCCGCGGCGGCGGCGCGCAGGTATGGCAGGGCACCGGGACGGTCGCGTGGCCCGCCTTCGCCGCGGAACAGCATCCTGCCCGCCATGTCGGCGGCGGCGACATGGCCCAGACCGGCCGCCTTGATGGCCGCCTGCCGTGCCTGCGCCGGATCGGACAGGCCATAGAGGTCGGTGCTGTGCAGCAGGGCGAGATTGTACCAGCCATTCGCTTCACCCAGTTCACCGGCACGGGCGAACAGCGCGGCGGCGCGTTTCGGATCGCGCGCCGTGCCGAAGCCGGCCATGTAATAGCGGCCCAGCTCGTTGACGCCGGCCGGCAGCTCGGCCGCCGCCGCGCGCTGCGCCAGCGCGAAACCATGCGCCGCCTCGGCCTCGTTCTGGGCTTCCAGCACCAGATAGGCCAGGTAGATGTCGGCGAAGGGACTGCCGCCCTCGGCCGCCTGTTCCAGCAGCGCCCTGCCGCGCACCGGGTCGGCCGGCACCAGTTCGCCCTCGATCAGGAACCGCCCCAGCCGGTAGCGTGCATTCACTGCGCCGGCCGCCGCCGCACGCTCCAGCAGGGCCATTGCCTGCGCCGCCTCGCCTGGACGATCGGCCAGGATCAGCTCGGCCAGGTTGGCCCAGGCGGTGGCCTCGCCGCGCTCGCCGGCGCGGCGCAGCGACTGCTCGGCCCCCGCCGGATCGGCCGCACCGCCGGCGCCCACCGCCTGCATGTAGCCCAGGCTGGCCAGCGCGCGGGTATGATCCTGCGCCGCCGCCCTGGCGAACCATTGCCGCGCGGCCGCATCGTTGCGCGCGGTGCCGATGGAGAACTGATAGGCAAGGCCGACCTGATACTGCGCCTCGGCCTCGCCGGCTTCGGCCCGCCGCAGCAGTGCCGGCAGGCTGTCGACCGGCGCAACGCCCGGCGCCGCCGGGGCGGAGAAGCGGTCGCTCGGCCGGGCATTGCCCTCGGCATGCACCAGCAGCACCAGGACAGAAACCGACACCGCCAGCAGGCTGGCGCGGCACCAAAACCTCAAACGCATGCTCAATGCCTGATATCGAAAAGGCCGCGGCCCAGAGGGGTCAGCTTGCAGACGAGCCAGTCGGGCTTGATCGGGTTTTCGAACCAGGGTTCGGCCCAGCCCGCCTTGATGCAGGATTCAATGGTATGGGGGCTGATCTGCTGGCCATGCTCGTCGAAGAGCGGCAGTTTGCCGCCGGGCTGACGCAGGCCACGACGCAGATAGCGCAACTGCGCATCCGACGGCTTGCCCTGGTTCATGCGGACGAACCGGCTCGTGTCGCCCATCGCCCCCTCCTGCTCTCGATGGCCAGCATAGGTGAAGCCGCCCCCCGGCAGCAATACCAGCCATGCCTGCAACTCATGGGGGGACATTTGCGAACGGCTTGCAGATGGCTTAAGCAGGGCACGTGACCGATACTGCCGCACCTCACGCCCCGATTGCTTCGCTGTTGCGCCTGCGCAACCGCCAGGGCCTGGTGTGGCTGGCCTTCGCGGCGTTGATCGCACTGGTCATTGCGGCGCCGATTTTCGCCATCCTGATCAATCTGGGCCGGCCGGCGCCGGAGGTCTGGCAGCATCTGGTCTCCACCGTGCTGCCCGAGATGCTTCGCAATACCGTGCTGCTGATGCTCGGCACCGGGCTGGGTGCCATGGTGATCGGCACCGGCTGCGCCTGGCTGGTGACGATGACGGAATTTCCCGGCCGCCGCCTGCTGTCCTGGGGCCTGTTCCTGCCGCTGGCGATGCCGGCCTATGTCAGCGCTTTCGTCTACAGCGACCTGCTGCAGTTCGCCGGCCCGGTGCAGACCGGCCTGCGCAACCTGTTCGGCTGGCAGCGCGGCGATTACTGGTTCCCGGATTTCCTCTCGGTGCACGGCGCCATCGCGCTGTTCGTCTTCTGCTTCTACCCTTACGTCTTCATGCTGGCGCGCGCCGCCTTCCTCGACCAGTCGGTCTGCGTGCTGGAAGTCGGCCGCACGCTCGGTCTCGGCCCGTGGACGCGCTTCCGCCGCATCGCCCTGCCGCTGGCGCGGCCGATGATCGCCGGCGGCGTGGCGCTGGTGCTGATGGAAACGCTGGCCGATTTCGGCGCCGTCAGCTGGCTCGGCGTGCCCACCTTCACCACCGCGATCTACCGCACCTGGTTCGGCATGGGCGATGTCACCGCCGCCGCCCAGCTCGCCGCCATCCTGCTGATCTTCGTACTCGCCGCCGTGATGCTGGAACGCGCCAGCCGGCAGGCCAAGCGCTTTCACCACACCTCGGCGCGCACCCGGCCGCTGCCGCTGCGCCCGCTGCCGCCGCTGCAGGCGGCGCTCGCCATCCTGGCCTGCCTGCTGCCGATCCTGCTCGGCTTCCTGCTGCCCGGCGGCTGGCTGCTGCATCTGGCGCTCACCGAGGGCGACGGCTTCAGCTTCGGCCGCCTGGCCGGCTTCACCGCCAACAGCTTCATCCTCGCCGGCCTGTCCGCCGTGATCCTGATCGTGGTGGCGCTCGGCCTGGCCTACATGCACCGCATCGCGCAGAGCCGCATCGCCAGCTGGCTGATCCGCCTCGCCACCATGGGTTACGCCGTGCCGGGCTCGGTGATCGCCATCGGCGTGCTGCTGCCGCTGGCCGCTTTCGACCATGTCATCAACCGCTGGAGCAGCCATCTGTTCGGCGCCTCGCCCGGCCTGCTGCTGAGCGGCACCGTGGCGGCCCTGTTCTACGCCTATCTGGTGCGCTTCCTGGCCGTGGCCTTCAACGCGGTGGACGGCGGGTTGCATCGCATACGGCCCAGCCTCGATCAGGCCGCCCGGGTACTGGGCGAAACCCCGCTGGGCGTGATCCGGCGGGTGCATGCGCCGCTGCTGCGCGGCAGCCTGCTGACCGCGGCAATGCTCGTTTTCGTCGATGTTCTGAAGGAACTGCCCGCCACCATGATCGTGCGCCCCTTCGACTTCGACACCCTGGCGGTTCGGGTCTATCAGCTGGCCAGCGACGAGCGGCTCGGCGAAGCCTCCACCGGCTCCCTGATCATTGTGGCGGTAAGCCTCATTCCCGTAATCTGGCTGCACAAGGTGGTGGCACGGTCGCGCCCGGGTGATTCGTCCGGCGCCGGCGCCGCCGATACGATATAAGCCGCAGCACAGTACAAGGCAGAATATGGCGAATTCAGTGAGCGACATGCTTATGCAGCAGGCCGGGATCGTTACCGATCCAGTGGCGACCGCTGTTACGCTGGCCAACCAGGGCCAGCTCGATAACGCCCAGCAGATGCTGCAGGACGTGCTGAAGAAGACCCCCAATCATCCCGAAGCCTGGTTCCGCCTTGGCCAGATTCACGCTTCCCGCAACGAATTCAAGCCGGCGGTGCAGGCCTTCAAGCGCGTGATCGGCCTGGCGCCGCAATCGCCCGAGGGCCATGTGCATCTGGGCAATACCTATTTGCGCAACGGCCGGCTCAGCCAGGCGATACAGGCCTATCGCGACGGCCTGAAATTCCATCCGGGCTATGCGCTGCTGCATTTCAATCTCGGCGTCGCCGTCAAGCAGTCGGGCGACGTTGCCGCCGCCATCGCCAGCTATCACACCGCGATCGGCCTCGATCCGAATTACGCGCCGGCGCATTTCAGCCTCGGCAATGCCTGTCGCGAGAGCGGCCAGTTACAGGAGGCGGAAGACTGCTATCGCCGCGCCATCGCGCTGCAGCCCGATTATGTCGGCGCCCGCGTCAACCTCGCCGGCCTGCTGGCGACGCGCGAGAATTATCCCGGCGCGCTGGAGGAAGCCTTCGCGGCCCTGAAACTGCAGCCCGACCAGCCCGACGCGCTGCGGGCCATTTCGCTGTCGCTGCACAAACTCGGCCGCTATGCCGAAGGCGCCGAGATCGCGGCGCGGGCGCTGGCCGTCTCGCCCGGGGATACGATGCTGCAGTATCACATGGGCGAAATGCTCTACGGCCTGGTGCGTACCGGCGACGTGGCCAGGGCGCATGACTATGCCGCGCGCTGGAAAGCGGCTTTCCCCGATGACTCGGTGGCGCAGCATATGGCGGCCGCCGTACTCGGCGGCCAGGTGCCCGAACGCGCCGGCGATTCTTACGTGCGCGAAACCTTCGACCGCTTCGCCAACGATTTCGAAAAGGTGCTCGGCGGTCTCGGTTACAAGGTGCCGGAACTGCTCTGCAGCGCCATCCAGGGCCAGCTGGGCGGCCGCACCGGCCTTGCCGTGCTTGATGCCGGCTGCGGCACCGGTCTCTGCGCGCCCTTCCTGCGGCCGCTGGCGAAAAAACTGGTCGGCGTGGATCTGAGCGGCGGCATGCTGGCCAAGGCAGAGGAACGCAAGACGTATGACGCGCTGCACGAGGCCGAGCTGGGTGCCTTCCTCGCCGCGACGCCGGATCGCTATGACGTCACGGTTGCCGCCGATGTGTTCTGCTATTTCGGCGCCCTGACACCAAGCTTCACGGCGCTGGCCGCCAGAACCGCGCCGCAGGGCGTGTTCGGCTTCACCGTCGAGGCGATGCCGGCCGATGCCCCACCTTCTGATGCCACGGCCGCCGATGGCTATCGCCTCGGCCCGACCGGACGCTACCAGCATGACGCCAGCTATGTGAAAGCCGCGCTGGAACAGGCCGGCTTCAGCCTGCTGAGTTTCGAGGACACGCACGGACGCGAGGAAATGGGCCAGCCGGTGCCATGCTTCATGGTCATCGCCCGATGTGCCTGATCCGGCGCGCCTGATCCGGGGCGGCCGATGCGGAGGCCAGTACGCGGGTCGGTGTTGCTGCTTGCCGCTGTCGGCGCCTTGGCGCTCATCCTGGCGCTGGCCGGCAGCCTTGTGATCACCGCCCTGACCCCGGAATGGAGCGGAAAGCCGACCATGACCGCCAGCCAGCAGACGCCGATCCACTATCGCTACATTCCCAATTACATTCCGGAATCGCCCTACAAGCGCGATATGAACGGCCGCTTCCGCGACGAACTGCTGGACCTGCGCAAACAGGTGATGGAGCTGCATCGCGGCGGCCAGGAACCACTCTGCTCGACCCAGATCATGGGCGAAGCGCGCGACATGATGAACTACACCAACAATGCCGAGGGCGTGCGCGCCCGGCTCGATGATCTGCGCGCCAGCCTGGCGCGGCCGAATCAGGATCACGCCTATGACCAGTCGCCCGCGGATGGCAGTTGGGGCGGCTGCTACAAGGCGTGGTATCTGCGCCTGGATGCCAGCGTCGATCCGCTGAAGGAACTGGTCGAGGCCGGCAAGGTGCCGGACTATCCGCTGCAGTTCTTCGAGCCGGTCAACACGCCGGAAAAGATGCGTGCCTATCTACAAAGCCTGCTGGTTTCCGATGTGAAAGCCACCGGCATCGACAACCGCAAGGAACTCAATTACGCGATCACCAGCCTGGCGCAGCTGCTGTTCAAGCCGAAAGTCGCCGCGCTGCTGCCCACCGGTACGCCGGTGGCGGAACTGGCCGCCACGCTGCAGGACTTTCTCGACAATACGGCACAGAATCCGGAAACCGGTTTCTGGGGCGCCTGGTACATGGTCGATGGCGAGCTGAAAAAAACCAACGACCTCAGCATCACCTTCCATGCCATCAGTTACCGGCCCGATGATCCACCGCATATGCGCGAACTGGCCGACACGCTGTTTGCCATCCGCACCAGCCGCTATCCCTATGGCTGGCGCGACGAGGGCAAGCAGAACAACCATCACGCCTATGATGTCGCCCGGCTGCTGCGCCGCGCCTGGCCGTACATGACCGCCGAGCAGAAATCGCGCACCACAGCCGAACTCACCATCATGGTGGCGCGCTCGCTCAGCGTTTCGATCCGCCCCGACGGCAGCTTCGACGACGAACCCTATACCAGCCCGGCCGAGGCATATTATTTCGGCGTATCTTTCCTAGACGAGGTCGGCTTCTTTCGCGCCAGTCGCCGTTTCTGGACCCCGCTCGAGGTCAGCGATACACAGTCGCTGCGCGGCATATTGCGCCAGCATCTGCAGCAGATGGATCAGCGCAATGCGCTGGTCACCGCTGCCCTGCGCAAGCTCGACGCCAGCGACTGAACCGCCGCGTCAGTTGCGCGGCGCCATGTCCTTGACCCGCACCGACAGCGTGTTAAGCCGCCCGTTCAGGTCCGAGAGGTCGCCGGCAAGGATTTCCGTATCGGTGGCCAACGCGGCGACCATGTTGACGGTGGTGGCTGTGACCCGGTCGAGCCCGACCCGCAGGTCCTGCACCTCGCCCTGCTGGCCGCGTGCCGCGTGCAGCCCGCCGACATAGCCGCCGATCAGGCCGCCGCCGAAGGAGAATGACAGCAGCGCGGCGAGCGTGATCAGGGTTCGGGTCATGTCTTTTCCCTCAACGTCGTTTATTTGCCTCAGCTAAACATCATCACTCTCGGCTTCATATTTCGCCGAGACCATAAGAATCTTTGCCATATCTTTAGAAAAGCCCGGATCTTGAGTTGCTTCAACGAAGCGAGAAACTTCAGATGCAACCAGATCATGGCCGCCGAGCAATTTTAGTCTATGCATCATGCCATTCACTTTTTCAGCAGTTGGATCGCTGAAACTCGCATGATCCGCCAATATCTTCAGCATGTCGTAAAGCAAACTACCTGCGAGGCTGGTGCCGATAACAAACGGCAATTCCCGTATCCAAGCTGGAAATCGATCAGGGGGTGAGGGGATTACATGAATCTCACAAAGCAATGCACCTGAAATCGGGTGTTTATTACACCCTTTCCATCTGCATGTTTTTATCTGTTTCTGTTTTGCCATGTTTTGCGCCCTCATCTGCAGATGAGTCTCAACAATATTATAAGAGCGCTATTTCGAATCTGACTATTTGATTATACCGAAAAAAAGGGCGGGGTGTCCCCCGCCCTTCGTTATTCCATCCGCAGGACCTTACTTCCAGCCGGCCCGGTCCATCAGCTTGAGCGCGTCTTCGTTGTTGCGGCCGAAGACGGCGGCATTGATCTGGTCTTCCTTGAACTCGGCCCAGGACGCGATCACCGGATGCAGCGGCACATTGGCGATCACCGGGAATTCGTAATTGCCCTTGGCGAAGTAATTCTGCGCTTCGGCCGAGGCGAGGTATTCCAGGAAACGGATTGCATTGGCCTTGTTCGGCGCGTATTTGGCAACGCCGGCGCCGCTGACATTCACATGCGTGCCGCGATCGCCCTGGTTGGGGAAGATCACCGCCAGCCTGGCCACCACGGCCTTGTCTTCCGGCTTGGCTGAATTGAGCAGGCGGGCGAAGTAATAGGTGTTCGACAGCGCCACATCGCCCTCGCCGGCCGCCACCGCCTTGATCTGGTCGGTATCGCCGCCCTTGGGCGCGCGGGCGAAATTCGCCACCACATGTTTGGCCCAGATCTCGGTCGCCGGTGCGCCCAGCGTGGCGATCATCGAGCCGACCAGCGACTGGTTATACACGTTGGTGGACGAGCGGATGAGCAGGCGGCCCTTCCATTTCGGATCGGCCAGATCCTCGTAGCGGGTCAGTTCGCCGGACTTCACCTTGTCCTTGTTCACCACGAAAATGCGCGCGCGCTTGGAGAAGCCGAACCAGTGGCCCTCGGCCTCGCGCAGATGCGCCGGGATCGCCTTTTCCAGCATCGCCGACCGGGTCGGCTGCAGCAGGCCGTTCTGCTGGGCGCGCCACAGGCGGCCGGCATCCACGGTGATCAGCACATCGGCCGGGCTCTTGTCGCCTTCGGCGCGCATGCGCTGCAGCAGCTGGTCCTCGCCCGCTTCGATGCGGTTGATCTTGATGCCGGTCTGCCTGGTGAAGTTCTCGTACAGCGCCTCGTCGGTATCGTAGTGGCGCGAGGAATACAGGTTGACCACCTTGTCCTGGGCCATCGCCAGCTGCGGCAGGGCGATGAACGCGCCGGCAGCGAAGCCGAGCAGCAGGCCGCGGCGGGAAAACAAGGCAGACTGGAATGATGCGAGGCGCATGACGCTCTCCTGAGACGTGATTTTTGTTTATGCGAATGACTTGCATGGTCAAACTAGCACCCGCCGCCGCAAGCTGCAACTGAGAGTAAAACTCACATAAACACGATCACGCCAGGACACGGGGCGATAAATTTTTCCCGGTTTACCGTACTAGATTTGCAGGCGGCCGACGAAACCGGCGAGCGCTTTCAGGGTCCGGGCCGCCTGGTCGCGCTGGGGCGAATGGCCGCAGTCCGGCAGCAGCAGGGTGTCCACCCCGCCCTTCGCACGTCCGGCGATGCTATCGACCTGCGCGGCCGTGCCGTATTCGTCATCTTCGCCCTGGATCACCAGCACCGGCACCATGATGCGGTCGACATGGCCCTCGATATTCCACTGCATGAAAGCCGGATCGAGCCAGGCGTCGCACCAGCCGCGGAAGGCGCCGTCGACATTGTCGCCGTGGTATTTCGCCAGCCGGGCGCGCAGGTCGCCTTCGGCATAGGCCTTGCCGGCGGCGCGGATCGAAAGAACCGAAATCTCCTCGCAGAATGTGTGCGGCGCCAGCACCGCGACCCCGAGCAATCCGTCCCGTTGCGCAGAGCCTGCATAGATCAGCGAGATCGAAGCCCCGTCGGAATGACCGATCAGGATATGCGACCGGATGCCGAGCGCGGCGAGCAGAGCGGGCAGCACCGCCTCGCCTTCTTCATGCATGTAGGTCAGCGGTCGCGGCAGCGCGCAAGGGCTGGAGCCGCCGTAGCCGATGCGGCTGTAGACCAGCGCCGGCAGGCCGGTGGCCCGCGCCACCTGATCCGGGAAATCGCGCCACAGCGCGACGCAGCCGAGGCCTTCATGCAGGAAGACCAGCACCGGCAAAGCCGCGTCATGCAAGGCAGATCCGCGATGCCCGACCCAGCGGTATTCAATGCGGCCGGCAGGGATGTCGATATGCTGCAACGCGCCCGTCATGCCCGCAGAATCATGCCTTGTCGCGCAGCTTGAACCGCTGGATCTTGCCCGTCGCGGTCTTCGGCAGTTCCTCGACGATCTCGATCCAGCGCGGATATTTATAGGGCGCCAGGCGCTCCTTCACATACGCCTTCAACTCGCCTTCCAGCGCCGCATCGGCGCCGATGCCGGGCTTCAGCACCACATAGGCCTTGGGCTTGATCAGGTCGTCGGTATCGGCATGGGCCACCACCGCGACCTCCAGCACCTTGGGATGCCCCTGCAGCGCGGACTCGACCTCGAAGGGCGAGACCCAGATGCCGCTCACTTTCAGCATGTCGTCGCTGCGGCCGGCATAGATGTAATAGCCGTCGTTGGTGCGCAGGTATTTGTCGCCGGTGCGCGCCCACGGCCCGTGGAACGTGGCGAGGCTCTTGCTGCGGTTATTCCAGTAAGCCACCGCGCAGGAGGGCCCGCTGACCAGCAGTTCGCCGATGGCGCCCTGCTCCGCATCCTTGCCATGTTCGTCCACGATGCGCAGGTCGTAACCCGGCACGGCCACGCCCGTGGTGCCGTAGCGCACGTCGCCCGGCCGGTTCGACAGGAAGATATGCAGCATCTCGGTCGAGCCGATGCCATCGAGAATCTCGACGCCGAAGGTCTTTTCCCAGCGCTTGCCGATATCCTCGGGCAGCGCCTCGCCGGCCGAGACGCAGCGGCGCAGCTTCGCCGAGCCGCTGTCCCTGGTGATGCCCGTATCTGCCAGAATCCCGGCATACAGCGTCGGCACGCCGTAGAAGATGCTGCACTGGTGTTCCTTCAGCCGCTTCATCACAGCATTCGGCGTCGGCCGCTCGGCCATCAGCACCGCGGTGGCGCCGACATGCAGCGGGAAGGTCATGGCATTGCCCATGCCATAGGCGAAGAACAGCTTGGCCGCCGAGAAGACCACATCGTCTTCCCGGATGCCGAGCACCTCCTGCCCGTACAGCACGGCGGTATGCACCAGGTCGCCATGCAGGTGCATGGTGCCCTTGGGCGAGCCGGTGGAGCCCGAGGAATAGAGCCAGAAGCCAATATCGTCCGGCGTGGTGGCGGCCGGCTCCAGCTGGTCGGACTGTTCGTCGAGCAGTGTCGACAGCGGCGTCACCGTCGGCGGCACCTGGCCCGAGATCAGCACATTCTTCAGATGGGGCTGGCCCGACACGATCGGACGGAATTTCTCCATCAGCGCATCCGACACCGCCAGCAGCACGGCGCGGCTGTCGCGCAGCATGAAGTCGTAGTCCGGCGTGGTGAGCAGCGTGTTCACCGGCACCGGCACGGCGCCGATCTTCATAGCGCCGAAGAACAGCGCCGGAAAATCGATGCCGTCGAGCAGCGCCAGCAGCACGCGCTGTTCCGGCTGCACGCCCTGGGCCTTCAGCAGGTTGCCGGCGCGATTCACCCGCGCGGCGAGGTCGGCATAGGTGTAACGACCCTTGTCGTCGATGAAGGCGGTCTTGGTACCGCGGCCCTCGGCGATATGGCGGTCGACGAAATGGGTCGCGGCATTATACCGCCGCGGCAGCTCGAGAAAGCGCGGCATGAATCCTCCCGGGATTTTTATGTTTATCGCCGCCCGCCGGAAACGCGGACGGTTTACGCAGCCTTGGCCAGCGGGGCCACCTGTTCGGCCCACTCCACCGCCCAGGCCACGCCGTCGTCTTCCGGCAGCGTGCCGCCCGAGGCATTATGCTGCATGCGCTCGCCGACCATATTGGCCTTCAGGCTGCGCAGCGCATCCTCGAACTGCTTGCCGCCGTGGTTGAACGTATCCTGGTACGTCGTGTCGCCGAGGCCGATGATGCCGACATACTTGCCGCTCAGATCGGGCCGCACTGCCAGCAGGTCGGTATGGAAATCGCGCGCATTGTCCGGCACATCGCCCTGACCGTAAGTCGAGGTCACGATGAGGAAGGCGCCCGGGCGCTGAAACACGTCGGCCTTCAGATTGTCCATCAGCAGGATGTCGACGGCATGGCCCTTGGCTTCCAGGGCCTTCTTGACGTCGCCCGCCACGAGTTCGGCGGTCCCCGTCATGGTGCCGACCAGAATGGATACCTGCATGAAAAGCTCCTCAACGCTTTAACCGTAGTGGGTCCGAACTATAACGCATCGTTTGCTGGCGCTCCAGAGGAAATTGCACTATAATGCATTCCATGAGCGAAACACGGGACAAAACCGCCCCCGAAGATACCGTCTTTTTGCAGACGGTGGGAGAGCGCGTTCGCAATGCCCGTGCCCGCCGCGGCATGAGCCGCAAGATTCTGGCAAAGGATTCCGGCGTTTCCGAACGCTATCTGGCCCAGCTGGAAGGCGGCGCCGGCAATATCTCGATCCTGCTGCTGCGCCAGATCGCCCGCGCCATGGATCTGCCGATCACCGATTTCCTCGGCGACCGCGCGCCGCTCGGCGTCGATCAGGCGCTGCTGCTGCGTCAGGTCGAGGACCTGTCGCCCGAACAGCTGCAGGAATTGCAGGCTTTCGTGCGCGACCGCTTCGGCATTGCCCCCGGCGTGAAGCGCCATATCGCGCTGATCGGCCTGCGCGGCGCCGGCAAGACCACGCTGGGCATGCAGCTCGCCGGCGCTTTTGGCTTACAATTCGTCGAAATGGCCAAGGAAATCGAGATCGAAGCCGGTCTCAGCCTGAACGAGATTTTCGATCTTTACGGCCAGGCCGCCTATCGCCGCTTCGAGCGCCGCGCGCTGGAACGCGTGACCGCCGATCCGGCACCGAAGGTGATCGCCACCGGCGGCAGCCTGCCGTCCGAACCGACGACCTATGCGCACCTGCTGACGCATTGCTTCACCATCTGGCTCAAGGCCTCGCCGGAAGAGCATATGGGCCGCGTCGTCGCCCAGGGCGACATGCGGCCGATCACCGGCCAGTCCGAAGCCATGGCCGACCTGAAACGCATCCTGGCCCAGCGTGAAGCCCTCTATGCCCGCGCCGACATGAGCTTCGATACCGCCGGCAAGGCGGTCTCCCAGGCCGCGGCCGACCTGGCCGCCGCCCTGCGCGCCCATCCGGCCTGGCTCGCCCGGGAAGCGGCGGAGTAGCCGGGCCGCAAAATCCTGCAAGATAATTCTTGCGTCGACCCGATACTGCACTATAATGCACATTGCAGTCAGGGAGGATTACAATGGCCGAACACCAGACCAATGGCGCCAGCCACCCGGTCGATTTCCGCACCGAGCCCAGCCAGTACAAGCACTGGAAACTGAGCTTCGACGGCGCCGTCGCCACGCTGGCGATGGATGTGAAGGAAGACGGCGGCCTCCGCCCCGGCTACGAGCTGAAGCTGAATTCCTACGATCTCGGCGTCGATATCGAACTGCATGACGCGATCCAGCGCCTGCGTTTCGAGCACCCGGAAATCCGCTCGGTCGTCCTCACCTCGGGCAAGGAGCGCATCTTCTGCGCCGGTGCCAACATCCGCATGCTCAACCAGTCGGCGCATGGCTGGAAGGTGAATTTCTGCAAATTCACCAACGAGACCCGCAACGGCATCGAAGATGCCACCAACGAGTCGAAGCAGACCTATATCGCCGCGGTGAACGGCCCCTGCGCCGGCGGCGGCTATGAACTGGCGCTCGCCGCCGACTACATCCTCATGGCCGATGACGGCAACACCTCGGTGTCGCTGCCGGAAGTCCCGCTGCTGGCCGTGCTGCCCGGCACCGGCGGCCTCACCCGCCTGGTCGACAAGCGCATGGTGCGCCGCGACCGCGCCGATTTCTTCTGCACCATCGAGGAAGGCATCAAGGGCAAGCGCGCCGTCGACTGGCGCCTGGTCGATGAAGTCGTGCCGCGCACCAGGCTGAACGAGGTCGTGCGCGAGCGCGCGCAGGAAATGGCGGCGAAGTCCGACCGTCCGGCCGATGCCAAGGGTATCGCGCTGTCGAAGCTGGAGCGCAGGATCGAGGGCGACCGCGTGGCCTACAGTCATGTCGAGGCCAGGATCGACCGCGCCAAGGGCATCGCCGAGATCACCGTGCATGGCCCGAAGGTCGCGCCGCCGGCCACGGCCGAGGCGATCCAGGCCCAGGGCGACCAGTTCTGGTCGCTGGCCTTCGCCCGCGAGCTGGACGACCTGATCCTGCATCTGCGCACCAATGAAGAGACCGTCGGCATGTGGGTATTCCGCAGCGAGGGCAATGCCGATCTGGTCGCCGCCTACGATGCCGCGCTGGAACAGCACAAGGCGCACTGGCTGGTGCGCGAAATCCGCCTGTTCCTCAAGCGGGTGTTCAAGCGCGTGGATGTTTCCTCGCGCTCGATCTTCGCCCTGATCGAACCGGGCTCCTGCTTCACCGGCACGCTGCTCGAACTCGTGGTGGCATCCGACCGCTCCTACATGCTGGACGGCCGGATGGACGGCGACAACCGGCCACCCGCCACCATCCGCATGACGCCGATGAATTTCGGCGCCTATCCGATGGGCAACGGGCTGAGCCGCATTGCCAGCCGCAATCTCGACAATCCGTCGCAGGTCGAGGTGATCAAACAGCAGATCGGCAACGACCTCGATGCCGCCGCGGCCGACGAGGCCGGCCTCGTTACCTTCACGCCCGACGACATCGACTGGGAAGACGAAGTGCGCATCGCCATTGAGGAACGCGCCGCCTTCTCGCCCGATGCCCTCACCGGCATGGAAGCCTCGCTCCGCTTCGGCGGTCCGGAGACCATGGAGACGAAAATCTTCGGCCGTCTGACCGCGTGGCAGAACTGGATCTTCCAGCGCCCCAACGCCGTCGGCGACCAGGGTGCGCTCAAGCTCTATGGCACCGGTCAGCGCGCCGCCTACGACCGCAAACGCGTCTAACGAAATTCAGGGAGAAACGTCCATGGCCATCGACTACAGTTCCCTCATTCCCAACAACGTCAACCTGAGCGACAACCGCCGCCTGCAGCGTGCGCTGGAAGACTGGCAGCCGAAGTTCCTCGACTGGTGGAGCGACATGGGCCCGGCCGGTTTCCAGGCCCGTGAAGCCTATCTGCGCACCGCGATCAGCGTCGACAGCCAGGGCTGGGCGCAGTTCGGCTACGTGAAGATGCCCGACTACCGCTGGGGCATCTTCCTCGCCGAGCCGGAAGCCGACCGCAAGGTGAATTTCGGCGACCACAAGGGCGAAGCGGCCTGGCAGGAAGTGCCCGGCGAATACCGCGGCGTGCTGCGCCGCCTGATCGTCACCCAGGGCGATACCGAGCCGGCCTCGGTGGAGCAGCAGCGCCTGCTCGGCCAGACCTGCCCCTCGCTCTACGACCTGCGCAACCTGTTCCAGGTCAACGTCGAGGAAGGCCGCCATCTCTGGGCCATGGTCTACCTGCTCGATGCCTATTTCGGCCGCGACGGCCGCGAGGAAGCCGAAGCCCTGCTGCAGCGCCGCTCGGGCGACGACGACAAGCCGCGCATCCTCGGCGCCTTCAACGAGAAGACGCCGGACTGGCTCAGCTTCTACATGTTCACCTTCTTCACCGACCGCGACGGCAAGTTCCAGCTGGCATCTCTTGCCGAAAGCGGCTTCGATCCGCTGTCACGCACCTGCCGCTTCATGCTGACCGAGGAAGCGCATCACATGTTCGTCGGCGAGACCGGCGTGGGCCGCGTGATCCAGCGCACCTGCGAGATCATGCGCGACTTCAAGACCGATGACGTGCGCAAGCATGGCGCCATCGACCTGCCGACCCTGCAGAAATACCTCAACTTCCACTTCTCGGTGTCGGTCGATCTGTTCGGTTCGGAAATCTCGACCAATGCCGCCAACTACTACACCATGGGCATCAAGGGCCGTTTCGACGAGACCCGCATCGGCGACGACCACAAGCTGACCGACGCCGCCTACAAGGTGCTGGAAATCGACGGCGACGGTTTCCGCGAGAAGGAAGAGGCCGCGCTGACCGCGCTCAACGAGCGCCTGCGCGACGACTATGTGGCCGACTGCGCGCGCGGCGTGATGCGCTGGAACCAGATCATCAAGCGCCATGGCATCGACTTCGAGCTGAAGCTGCCGCACCGCGCCTTCCATCGCCAGATCGGCCAGTTCTCCGAGCTGCGCGTCGACCCCAATGGCCGCATCATCGGCCAGGCCGAGTGGGACGCGAAGCATCATGAGTGGCTGCCGACCGACGAGGACCGGCTCTATGTCATCAGCCTGATGAAGCCGGTGACCGAACCGGGCAAGTTCGCCAGCTGGGTCGCGCCGCCCGCGCGCGGCATCAACAACCAGCCGGTCGATTTCGAATACGTCCGGGCATAAAAACACAGACCGTCGCTCCGGAATCTCAGCCACACTGCAGATCGTCACCCTCGGGCTGCCCCGAGGGTGACATTTTATGAAGTGCCCCGGAAACCGGGTTCCCTCCCCAGACAAATCGGGCGTCCGGACCATCCGGACGCCCGTTCTTTTTGCGGCGCTTCATTTTTGCGGGGGTCCTCCGTATGATCCGGCCCCATGACCGATTCATCTCCATACACGCCTGACCGCCCCTTCGCCGCCGCCCGCATCGTGCAATGGGGCGAATGCGATCCCGCCGGCATGGTCTACACCACCCAGTTCCTCGACTATGTGATGGAGACGCTGGAGGCCTTCTGGCGCGACGTCATCGGCTACAGCTTCCTGCGCCTGCACAAGGAGCTCGGCTTCGGTTCGCCCACGGTGAGCACGAAATTGGATTTCCAGCGCGCCCTCAAAGGCGGCGATCCCTTCACCGTGGAACTGCGGGTCGAGAAGCTGAGCCGGTCCACCATCACCTACGATTTCAAGGGACGCAATGCCGCCGGCGAGGTCTGCTTCACCGGCACGCATGTCTCCTGCATCGTCGACGAGAAGATTCTGAAATCGGTGGAGATTCCGGACACTATCCGCGGTCCCATCGAGGCCTACCGCCGCGCCACCACGCCGCAAGCCTGAAATAAGAACGAGCGCATCATGACCGAGAGCCACGGCTACACCAAATTCTTCCCGGTCTCCTGGGAAGAGCTGCATCGCCATTGCAAGGCGCTGGCCTGGCGCCTGCTCGACAATGGCACCATATACAAGGGCGTGGTGGCGATCACCCGCGGCGGCCTGGTGCCGGCCGCCATCGTCGCCCGCGAACTCAATGTGCGCGTGATCGAGACGATCTCCTGCTCGACCTACAACGAGCTGGAGCGCGGCACCAAGGTGAACATCCTGAAAGAGGCCACCGCCGCCCTGCCGGACGAAGGCGAAGGCTGGCTGATCATCGACGACCTGGTGGATACCGGCATCACCGCCAAGGCGGTGCGCCAGCTGCTGCCCCGGGCGCATTTCGCCACCATCTATGCCAAGCCTTCGGGCCGGCCGATGGTCGACAGCTACATCACCGAAGTGAGCCAGGACACCTGGATCCTGTTCCCCTGGGACATGGAAGCGGTGATGTCGAAACCCATCGTGGAACTGCGCGGCGGGCGGTAGGCCCGCCTCGCCTTACGCCGGCTCCTTCTTCGCCGCCGTCATCGCCCACTGCACGGTATCGCGCAGCACCTTGCCCAGCGCGTCGTCGAAGGCTTCCACCACCGACAGGATGCTGCCGTTCTTTGCCACGGCGCGGCGCTCGAAGGTGGCCGAGGCGACGATCTGCTGGCGCGGCTGGGCGATCAGCTTGGCCTGCAGCACGATGATGACTTCCGGCGCCGCCTGCGCGTCCTTCAGCACCGCCTGGAATTCGCGCAGGTCGCTTTTGAGGTTGAAATCCGAGCGCAGGCCGACCGACTGGCGCCCGACCGCAACGATCTTGCCGGTATTCTCGAAGCTTTCCACCAGCAGGGTCTGCACCATGCGCGGCGCCCGCTCGGCCCAGCGCGCCTCGGCGTAGTACTTCACCTCATACGGGTTGGTGTAGATGGCGATCTTGTGGCTGTCGAGGCCGCCGGCCGCATAGGGTTCCTCCACCACCAGCTGCCAGTCCACCCTGGGCAGGCTGTCCGGGAAGGTGGTCTTGGGCGACAGGTTGTAGATGTTGGACGGCGGCGTCTGCGGGATCAGCCCGCCACAGGCCGAGAGACTGGCCGATAGCGGCAAAACGGCGGCAGCAAGCAGCAGGCTGCGTCTGGTGGTATCGCTCATCGCCGCGGTCCTCCCCCTTCGTTGCGGTATTCGGCGTCGCGGTTGCCGAACAGCACGGCACTCGGATTGTCCTCCAGCCGTTGCGCCACGCGCGCCAGGCTGCCCACCAGGATGCGCGTCTCCGCCATCAGGCGGCGGAACTCGCCGAAGCCATCGGTCGTCATGGCATTCAGCGGTGCGCGGTTTTCTTCCATCAGAACAGTGGCCATGGTCAGCACCTCATTGAGCTGCGCCATCGCCTTGCGCGCATCCTGCGCGGCAGCGGTCGCATCGCCCTCCAGCAGCCGGTTGGTGTTTTTCAGTGTCATCTCGGCCTCGCCCATCACGCGGTCGAGCTTGGCGGCGATCTGTTCGGCCGCCGCCGCCGCCTTGGCGATATCGGTGCTGGTTTTGCTGAAACTGTCGACCGCGCCGGCAATCGCATCCTGGCGCGTCACCAGGGTCTGCGACAGGGTGCGCAGGTCGGCGATGAAGCCGCCGAGATTCTGCAGGTTCTCGTCGCTCAGCACCTGGGCAGCACGGGTGACCAGATCGGGCGCCGCCTCGAACAGCGCCTCGATGGCCGAGGCCTTCGAACCGATCGTCGGATATTTCGAAATGTCGCGTCCGGCCACCACCGGCAGCAGCGGCGCTTCACGACTGCCCGGTGAAATCTGCACGAAGGAAACGCCGGTGATGCC
The DNA here is from genome assembly GCF_025869515.1 of Ferrovibrio sp. GTDB lineage: Bacteria > Pseudomonadota > Alphaproteobacteria > Ferrovibrionales > Ferrovibrionaceae > Ferrovibrio. Next base: position 689 of record NZ_JAOZVR010000045.1, on the reverse strand, counting down.
CTGCAGCTGCAGCGTGGCTTCCGAGTCGCTTTTGATCGGCGTGGCGGCATCCACCTCGGCCACGACGCGGACCCGGCTGGTATCTTCCTGATCGATCAGGATCTGCGATACCGAACCGACCTTGATGCCGTTGAAACGCACATCGCCGCCGACGCCAAGTCCGGCCACCGAGCCATGGAAGAAGATGTTGTAGCGCGCGACCTCGCGGTCCACCTCGGATTTGGCCAGCCACAGCACGAAGGCGACGATGGCGACCAGAAAGGCCAGCATGAAGCTGCCGATCAGCAGATGATGCGCCCGGGTTTCCATGTCACTTCCTCTCGTCCAGAGCCGCCGTGATGGCGGCGGCGCGGGCCCGTGGCCCGTGGAAATATTCGACCACCCATGGATGCTCGGCTTTCAGCATGACATCCATCGGTCCGGTCAGCAGGACCTTCTTTTCCGCCAGCACTGCGATACGGTCGCAGATGGCGTACAGCGAGTCGAGATCGTGCGTCACCATGAACACGGTCAGGCCCAGCGCCTGCTGCAGGTCGCGCACCAGCTGGTCGAAAGCCGCCGCGCCGATGGGATCGAGGCCGGCGGTGGGTTCGTCGAAAAACACCACCTCGGGATCGAGCGCCAGAGCCCGGGCAAGGCCGGCGCGCTTGCGCATGCCGCCAGACAGCTGCGAGGGCAGCTTGTTGATC
>NZ_JAOZVR010000044.1 GCF_025869515.1 Ferrovibrio sp. | reverse complement strand
TCGGCAAAACACGCAGCCGTGACCAGCCCGACATAGCCGGAGCCGAAAATAGTGATATTCATTGATATGGATTCTGTTTGATTTTGGGAAAACGCACGCAAACAACGAAAGGCGTGCCGCGAGATAAACCGGCGCCCCGGGGATGTTATGCAGCGAATGGGCCAATTTTACTGCCAATGCCCGGAGCCTGTTTCCGCAGGCAGATATGACGCAGTTCTCAGCTCCAACCGTCACTCCGGCATAGCGTAAAGATGCAGGGTTTTCCTGCATCTTTTACCGGGAGAATATTCATGTCGAGTGACAACCGTATATCGGCTGAGATGTCGGCCGAAGATGTTACCGGGATTCTGGCCAGCATTGCGGCCGTGCGTAGCAAGTTGCCTTTCTTGCTGAACCTGTCGGCACAGGAGCGGCGGGAGCTGCCGAAGATGGGGGACAAGTCGATCGGCTTTGACGACAAGTGCCGCACCTATATGGCCAGCAACCCGGAGTTTCTGCCAGGCTTCATCGACGTGGCGGAGGTCAACAAAGACCGCAATCTGCGTGGGCAGCTGTCGCGCGTGTTCGCGGACCTGATCTCGTTGACCGACAGTGTGGAGGATACGCTGCGCGTGGTGGCGAGTGAGGCCTGGATGGCAGACCTTGCCTATTACCAAAGCGTGCGAGAGGCCGCCAAGCGGGGCCGTGCCGGCGCCCAGGGTGTTTACGACGACCTGCAGCAGCGCTTCCCCGGCGCGCCGACGCTGGCACAGCGGGCCGCCAGAAGCGGTAGCGATGAGGGCACCGCGGCGCAGCCGGCGTAGTGCCCATTGATCAACTGGTGGACTCTCTAATTTGTCGTTCCCGCACGTGTGGGGATCCGGTGAGTATCTGCAAGGCTGGATTCCGGCGTGCGCGGGAATGACATTTTTTTCAGAGAGCGATTCTCAACGATTAAAAAATATCGCGGCCGATAGTTCGGCAATTCAATTGGATTGAGTTTCAACGGGGCGGGATTATCAGCAACTCGGCGCCGGATATCGGCGAGATCTCGCCGGGTCTTCGGGAATGGGCTTAGATACCTGTGGTGAGTTCACCCCCTGCCGTGCCAGCTGGCGAGGTAATGAAGACTATCGGCGTCGACTCTTGGCGATGGGGCGGCGATTCTTTTGGGTGCGGCGAGGTAGTTGCTGGTGAGTTCGTCGGGTGCTGGGGGGATTAAAAGGATTGTTTTTTGTCCTTTGGCGAAGAATAAAAGCCCCTCACCCGCCCTTCGGGCACCCTCTCCCGCAGGCGGGAGAGGGCAAAAGCGGGGTTGGCTTTGGGGTTAATGCCGAATCTTGATCGTGTAACCTTCTTATTCAGTCAAATTCCCATATCCCTTCATGACCTTGCTCGTTACCGGCTCTGCCGGGTTCATCGGCTCCTGCGTCGTCCGCCAGCTGATTGCGGAGACGGATGAGCCCGTCGTCAGCATCGATGCGCTGACCTATGCCGGCAATCCGCTGTCGTTCGGCCCGGCGGCCGATTCGCCGTTGCACCGCTTTGAGCATGCGGATATCCGCGACGAGCCGCGGATGCGCGCGATCTTTGAGCAGTACCAGCCGCGCGCAATCCTGCATCTGGCGGCGGAGAGCCATGTGGACCGCTCGATCCACGGCCCGGCGGAGTTCGTCAGCACCAATGTGATCGGCACGATGACGCTGCTGCAGGTGGCGCTGGACTACTGGCGCGCGCTGCCGGAGCCGCGCAAGAGCGCGTTCCGCTTTCAGCACATCTCCACCGACGAGGTGTTCGGCTCGCTGTCGGCCACCGACCCGGCGTTCGAGGAGACCACGGCCTATCAGCCGAACTCGCCGTATTCGGCGAGCAAGGCCGGCTCGGACCACCTGGTGCGCGCCTGGCATCACACCTATGGCCTGCCGACGCTGATGACCAATTGCTCCAACAACTACGGCCCGTATCACTTCCCCGAAAAGCTGATCCCGCTGATGATCCTCAACGCGCTCGAGGGCAAGCCGCTGCCGGTCTACGGCGACGGCCAGAACGTGCGCGACTGGCTGTATGTGGAGGACCACGCCCGTGCGCTGCGCCTGGTGCTGGAACGCGGCCGGCCGGGCGAAACCTATAACGTCGGCGGCGCCGCCGAGCGCAAGAATCTGGACGTGGTCCATGTGCTGTGCGCGACGCTGGACGAGCTGCACCCGGCCGGCGCGCCGCATGCGCGGCTGATCCAGTTCGTCACCGACCGCCCCGGCCACGACCGCCGCTATGCGATCAACTTCAGCAAGCTCGAAAGCGAGCTCGGCTGGCGCCCTCAGGAAAGCTTCGAGACCGGCCTGCGCAAGACCGTGCAGTGGTACCTGGACAACCCGGGCTGGGTGGCCTCGGTACGCAGCGGCGACTACCGGCATTGGCTGGACAAGAACTACGCACAGCGAGCATCCACATCATGAAGGGCATCATCCTAGCCGGCGGCTCCGGCACCCGGCTGTATCCGCTGACGATGGCAGTCAGCAAGCAGCTGCTGCCGGTCTACGACAAGCCGATGATCTATTACCCGCTGTGCACGCTGCTGATGGCGGGCATCCGCGAGATTCTGATCATCTCCACGCCGCAGGACACGCCGCGCTTCGAGCAGCTGCTCGGCGACGGCAGCGGCTGGGGCGTGTCGCTGAGCTACGCGGTGCAGCCTTCGCCCGACGGCCTGGCGCAGGCCTTCATCATCGGCGAAGACTTTCTGGCCGGCGATTCCTGCGCGCTGGTGCTGGGCGACAACCTATTCTTCGGCCACGACCTCGGCGATCGCCTGAAGCGCGCCGCCGCCAAGCCCAGCGGCGCCACCGTGTTCGCGTACCCGGTCAGCGATCCCGAGCGCTACGGCGTGGTGGAGTTCGACGCGGCCGGCAAAGCGCTGAGCATCGAAGAGAAGCCCACGGCACCGAAGAGCCGCTACGCCGTCACTGGCCTGTATTTCTATGACACGCAGGTGGTCGAGATTGCCAAGGCCATCGCGCCGTCGCCGCGCGGCGAACTCGAGATCACCGACGTCAACAACCGCTACCTGCAGCTTGGCCAACTGGAGGTCGAAAAGTTCGGCCGCGGCGACGCCTGGCTGGACACCGGCACCCACGAGTCGCTGATCGACGCCGGCCTTTTTGTGCAGACCATCGAGAAACGCCAGGGCCTGAAGATGTGTGCGCCGGAAGAGGTCTGCTGGCGCCAGGGCTGGATCAGCAACGAACAGCTGACAGCGCTGGCCAAACCGCTGGCCAAGAGTGGGTATGGCCAGCATCTGCTGAGCTTGCTGCAGGATCCGGTGTATTAACCCCTCTCCCCACTCCACAGGACCCTTTCCCAGGAAAGGGGAAAGCTTTTCCTCTCTCCTGGGAGAGAGTGTCGCGCAGCGACGAGAGAGGGTCTGCTTTTGCATCCCGCCGCCCTCTCCCGGCCCTCCGGGCCACCCTCTCCCAGGAGAGGGGAACATCAACAGAACGGCCACCATGAACATCACCGCCACCGCCCTCGCCGACGTCTACCTCCTCGAGCCGAAAGTCTTTGGCGACGCGCGCGGCTTCTTCTACGAGAGCTTCAACCGCAAGGCCTTTGCCGAGGGCACCGGTGTCGACGTGGATTTTGTGCAGGACAACCACTCGCGCTCGGTACGCGGCGTGCTGCGCGGCCTGCATTACCAGATGGTGCAGCCGCAGGGGAAGCTGGTACGGGTGGCGGTCGGCGAGGTCTACGACGTCGCCGTCGACCTGCGCCGCTCCAGCCCGCAGTTCGGGCGCTGGGTCGGCGTGCATTTGTCGGCCGACAACAAGCGCCAGCTGTGGGTGCCGCCGGGCTTCGGCCACGGCTTCGTCGTGCTCAGCGAATCCGCCGAGTTCCTGTACAAGACCACCGACTACTACGCGCCGGCGCACGAGCGTTGCATCGCCTGGAACGACCCGGATCTGGCGATCGACTGGCAGCTGCCGGCCGGGCTGACGCCGGCGCTGTCGGGCAAGGACGCGGCCGGGGCCGCGTTCCGTAGCGCCGAGGTCTACGCCTGATGGCGGCCGCGCCGATGCGCATTCTGGTCACCGGCCGCGACGGCCAGGTCGGCTGGGAGCTGCAACGCAGCCTCGCCGTGCTCGGCGAGGTCATCGCGGTCGACCGCCGCCAGCTCGACCTGGCAAATCCCGAGCAGGCCGCCAGCGTGGTGCGCGAGCTCAAGCCGCAGATCATCGTCAATGCCGCCGCCTATACCGCGGTCGACAAGGCCGAAACCGAAGAGCCGCTGGCACGCGCGGTCAACGCGCTGACGCCGGGCGCAATGGCGCGCGAGGCCCACAAGCTCGGCGCGCTGTTCGTGCACTACTCCACCGATTACGTGTTCGACGGCAGCGCCAGCGCGCCGTACGCCGAGGATGACCGCGTGTCGCCGGTGTCTGCCTACGGCCGCACCAAAGAAGAAGGCGAGCGCCTGATCCGCGACAGCGGCGCCCGTCATCTGATCCTGCGCACGGCCTGGGTCTACGGCGTGCGCGGCAAGAATTTTCTGCTGACGATGCTGCGGCTGGCGCGCGAGCGCGAGCGCCTGCGCGTGGTCGGCGACCAGATCGGCAGCCCGACCTGGAGCCGGCAGATCGCCGAGGCCACCGCCGCGCTGACTGTCAAGCTCGGCACCACTGCGGTGCACGACACGCTCAATCTGAGCTCGCAGGGCCAGACCTCCTGGCACGGCTTTGCGTCGGCGATCGTCGAGCACGGCTCCGCGCTGGGCCTGTGCCCGGCCATCCCCGTCGACGCGATCAGCACTGCGGACTATCCGACCCCGGCGCATCGGCCGGCGTACTCGGTACTGTCCGGCGACAAGCTGCGCACCGAGCATGGGCTGGCATTACCTGGCTGGAACGAATCGCTGCAGCTGTGCCTGGCCGACCTGCCACGGCCGTAATCAATACCGCTGGCGCCCGCGAACATACGCCGCCGGCAGCGCCAGTAGGTTATCCAGCCGGCCATTTCCGCCGATCCGTCCGTTATCCGCAAAATAATGGACTGGCGACAGGCTCATCGACAGACACCAGACATCGGATATTTACTACCGGTTATCTGGCTAATTTCAGAATCATTACGGTATTATCTCGGCACTTTGAGGTTTCTTGAAGCAACCGGATATCGGGCTTAAGCGCGCGATCCAGCCAGGAAGAGATAATGACCACTTATAATGAATTGCTGAAACAGATCGAATCGCTGACCAAACAGGCCGAAGACCTGCGCAAAAGCGAATTCGAAGGCGTCGTCGCCGATATCAAGGACAAGATGCAGAAGCACGGCATCACCCTGGCCGATCTCGGCGGCGGCGAAAAAACCAGCAGCAGCCGCGCGAGCAAGAAAACCAGCAGCAGCTCCGGCAGCAAGGTTGCCGCCAAATTCCGCAATACCAGCACCGGCGAAACCTGGTCCGGCCGTGGCCGTACGCCGAAATGGCTGGCCGAAGCCGAAGCCAAGGGCGCCAAGCGCGAATCCTTCGCGGTTTAAGCCCGACGCGGTTGCCGAGAATTACCACCCGTAATGCGCTGCCCCGGCCGGCATTACGGGTGCATCAAAATAAAGCAACGAACATTCGCTGCGATATCAATATTCAGGTCATTCCCGCGAATGCGGGAATCTAGTCCCGCCAGCAAAACACAAAAGCTCTGGATTCCCGCGTTCGCGGGAATGACGTCGTACTGCGCTCGCGATACAAGCTGAAATGAACCGCGCAAACGACACGCCGCTGTCATGGCAAAGAAATTGCGGATAGCTACTCTTACCACCGATCCATTATCGGTTGGCTCGACACTTTCGATCGGGCTTCAGGAGCAGCACTGTGGCACTAAAGTATTCCGATCCCATCACCGGGGATTTGCGCTACAAGCGGCGCGTCGTATGGGCGGTTCTGGGATTCGTTGCCGGAACCGTGTTCGGACTGCTACTGACCTACCTGATGTAGCGTTCACCCACCGCCCACCTTGCCCGCCTGACCTTCAGCCCTTGTACGCGGGGATCTGGAAGGTCTTGCGCATGATCGCCTCGAGCTGAGCCTCGGACAGCAGGCGTTTCATCAGGCCCATCGGTTTGACGTCGTTGCCGACGTAATGCATCGGCTGCCATTTCTTCAGATCCAGAATCTTCAGCGTCTGCTCGACCGCCGCTTCCGGCGTGCTGCCCTTGGCTTCCAGAAAGTCCGGCAGCACCTGCATGACCGTGCGGCCCAGCACCGGACCATAGACCTTCAGGATCGCCTCCGGCTGTTGGTTCCAGGTCACTTTGGTGTTGGCGTGCGCATTGGCCGACATCGCGGTCAACACGCCGCCGGGGATGATCGACGTCACCTGGATACCGAACGGCGCCAGCTCGTGGCGCAGCGTCATCGTCATGCCATGGATCGCGTACTTGGTCATGTTGTAGGCGCCCGCCGACACCGGGTTGGACAGGATCGCGCCTGAACTGTAATTGGCGATGCGCGAACCCGGCGCGTTCTGGCGCAGCAGCGGCAGGAACGCCTGGACCACGCGCACCTGGCCGAACAGGTTGATCTGGAACAGCCGTTCCATCTGCTTCAGGTCCGCGCCCTCGATCACACCGACCGCGACGTTGGCGACGCCGGCGATGTTCATCAGCAGATCGAGTCCGCGACCGCCCAGCGCATGGCGCACGAAGTCGGCACTGGCGTTGACCGAATCGGTACTGCTCACGTCCTGCTCGACGACGGTGATGTTCGGCCCGCTGACCAGGTCGGTGGGCGCGCCGGGCAGCACGCCGGCAAACACATGCCAGCCGCGCGCGGCGAGCTGCTTGGTCAGCAGGTTGGACTGGCCGATGTTGGCGCCGGTCAGAAAAGCGGTTTTGGTGGTCATCGATGCGTTCGGTTTTTGAGTGCCTCAGCATCGTATCGGCGGTGCGCGCAGCGGCTTCGTCCGAAGCAAGTAGCGGTTCGCGCTGCGGGCAGGAGTGGCGCTTCGTTCTTGCCGCACACCCTCACCCGGCCCTAACCGGCCACCCTCTCCCACACGCGGGAGAGGGGCACCTAGCGCAGCAGCGCTATTTCTTTTTCTTCCCCTCTCCCGCTTGCGGGAGAGGGTGGCGCGACGGCGCCGGGTGAGGAGACGCTAGCGCTACCCGGCAATCACCACGCCGCGCCGCAACGTCAGCCGCGGCCGCACCCGATGCAGCGCGCTGCGCAGCGCGCGCCAGGGCTGCGCCAGCAGGCACAGATCGGCCACCGCGCCAACCTCGACGCGCCGCGCGCCGCGGCGCGACAGGTCCGCCGGCTGCAGGAACAACTGCAATGCCTGCTCCGGCGTCAGGCTCTCGTCGGCACCGAGCAGCGCGCCACTTTCGGTGCACCGCGTGACCGCGGCCTGCATCGCCTGCCACGGATCGGCGTCGCCGAACGGCGCGTCGGTGCTGCCGGCGAGCATCACGCCGGCGTCGACAAACGCGCGCAGCCGGTACAGCCACGGCCGGTCTTCCGCGGCGACGTCGGCGATGTAGGCATCGCCACGCTCGGCGATGAAGCCGGGCTGGCTGACCGCGGCGACGCCGAGTTCGCGCATCCAGGCCAGCAATTCCGGCGGCGTCACGCCGGCGTGTTCGATGCGGTCGCTGGGGGCGACGCCGGCCTCGGCCAGCGCACCGAGCGCAAAGGTCAGGTCGGTACGCGTCACGCAATGGAACGCGGCGCCGCGGCCGGCGACGTGGCTGCGGCGTATCGCCGCGCACAGCTCGTCGAAGTCCGGCAGATCGGCGTCGTGCAGATGGAACTTGTGCGCGCCGCAGCGCACCGCGCCGGCCGCGTGCGCATGCGCGTCGAGCCGCGCGTCGCCCATCATCAGCAGGTCCTGCAGCAGTTCGCCGCGCGCGATCGCGTCACCGAACACGTCCAGCATGTCCGGGCCATTGTCCGGCGTGGTGTCGGTGACGCCGGTGACGCCGTATTGCGCGAGCCGGCGGCTGATCGCCTGCAGGCTCGGCCGCGTGCGCGGATAGCGCGAGCGCAGCCAGTCGTCGGCGTCGTACAGGCGGCCGGTGAAGCGGCCCTGCGCGTCGCGCTCCAGCGGTGCGTCGTCGGCGTCGCTGCGCACGCCGAGCGCGGCCAGCGCCGCCGAATTCAACAGCCACAGCCGGCCGCTGCGATGCTGGATGCGCAGCGGCCGAGGCGGGCCGCAGCGGTCCAGCCAGTCGCGGTCGATGTCGCCGGCGACGGACTCGTGATAGCCGACACCGCGCAGCCACTGGCCGGGCGCAAGCTCGGCGTCGCGCGCGTGCAGCGCGCGCTGCAATGCGTCGGCGTCGCGCTGCAGCGACGGGCCGCACTGCAGCGAGTCGCGCGCGGCCGCGGCCGCGTACAGATGCAGATGGTGGTCGTGCAATCCCGGCAGCAGCGCGCCGCCGGCGGCGTCGATCACGAGCTCGCCGGGCACGGCTGGCAACCGCTCGGCAATAGCCTTGATGCGGCCGTCGGCGATGCGCAGATCGGCGATGCGCGGCTGCGCGATGCCGAGCTCGGCATTGCGGATCAGCATGCGCGTTCCGCCACGCTCGCCGGAACGAACGCAGGCAGCTCGCGCATCACATTCGCAGTGTCCGCGCCGATCGCAGCGGCGGCATATGGCGCGCGACGCGCCTGCGGCGGCCGCACCGGCTGGCGCGAGGCGCGCAGCTGCTGTGTCCAGTTGCGCCAGCGCTCCTGTGTGCCGCCACGCAGCTCGAAGCCGGCGCAGTCGCGCAGCACGTCCACCAGCGCCAGATCGATCAGGCCGGCGCCGCCGCGGCGCCAGCCGGCCCAGGCCGCGAACGCCGCATGCAGGCCCGCCATCGGATCCGCGATCGCGTCGCCGCAGATCAGCCAGCGCCCGGTCGCGCGCTGCAACTCGGCCGACAAACCCGCGGCGACGCCGGCATCGTCGCCATACGCGATCCACTGCGCCTGCGGTTCGGCGCGGCCGTGGCCGGTCAGGCTGATCCAGGTCAGCTGCGGATTCGCCGCGATCAGCGCGTCGGCATCGATGCCGAGCTGGCGCAGCGCGCGCGGCCGCGAAGCCTCGACGACGATGTCCGCGGACTGCAGCAGCGCCAGCAGCTGCGCGCGGCCGGCCGCACTGCGGAAGTCGAAGGCCGCGCAGCGTTTGCCGGCGTGCATCAGGTCGAAGAACGCGGCCGCGCCGCCACGGGCGCCGTCGGGCCGGTGGAGGCTCTCGACCTTGATCACATCGGCGCCACAACGCTGCAGCAGATGCGTGCACAGCGGGCCGGCCCAGAGGGACGAAAGATCGACGACGCGGGGACGCCTGCCCGCTGCTTCCCCTCTCCCGCTCGCGGGAGAGGGGAAGCAGCGGCGGGTGAG
>NZ_JAOZVR010000043.1:5417-9912 GCF_025869515.1 Ferrovibrio sp. | reverse complement strand
GAAGAACGACGCGGCCGATGCCGAAGCGATTGCGGAGGCGGCCGGCAGGCCGACGGTGCGTTTCGTGGTAGCCAAGACGACCGCGCAGCGTAACCCTCCGGTGAAGCTTTCGATTACCCACATCTCCTTGGGCGCGATTTGCTCCCGTTGAATCATCCGTGATTCTGTCTGTGACGCCGAATCGCGGAGGCGTCACGGATGAGCGGAGACATGGAGGCCGGCGGGGTAGGCTGGCATGAAGCTGAAGTCGCCTCGGCAGGACTGCCGGACAAACGCCTGGCGCGCCGGTTGCAACGCCTGCTCGATCAGATGTCGGCATCGCCCGGCCAGCCCGTCCCGGCAGCATGCGGCGACTGGGCGGCGACGAAGGCGGCCTATCGGTTCTTCGACAACCCGCGCGTCACCGAGCATGGGGTGCTGGCCGGCCATTTCGCAGCGACCGCCATGCGCTGCGCGGCGAGCGAGGAACCGATCCTCATCCTGCAGGACACGACCGAGTTCATCTACAACCGCGCGCGGCCGGGCAAGATCGGCTTCACCAAGACCATCAATGCTGGGCATTATAAGGCGGGCCAGCCCAATGTCGTGACCTTGTGTGGGATGCTGATGCATTCGAGCCTGGCGGTGACCGTGAAGGGCACGCCGCTCGGGCTGACGGCGGCGAAATTCTGGACACGCACAAAGTTCAAGGGAACGCTCGCACTCAAGCGGCACGTCAATCCCACGCGCGTGCCGATCGAGGAGAAAGAAAGCTATCGCTGGCTGGAGAACCTGCGCCAGTCGATGGCGCTCGTCGGTGCGCCGGAACGCTGCGTGCATGTGGCCGACCGTGAGAGCGACATCTACGAACTTTTCTGCCTCGCACAGGATCTCGGTACGCGCTTTCTGGTGCGGGTGCAGACCAATCGGTTGGCCGCGGCGCCCGCCGACGCTGAACCGGAGCACGGGGCGCATCGCGTCTTCGCCCAGCTCGCGGCTGCGCCCTGGACGGGACGCCATTGCGTCAGGATCGGCCAGGACGAGACGGCGTGCGTGCATGTGAAGTTTGCCGCTATCGAGACCTTGCCGCCCGTTGGCAAGCAGAAGCGATACAGTCCTCAGCTTCTCACCTACATCCAAGCCCTTGCGATCGACCCGCCGGCGGATCGTCCGCCGATCGACTGGAAGCTGGTGACCAATCTGCCGGTCGGCGATCTCGCCGCCGCCGTCGAGAAGCTCGAATGGTACGCCTTGCGCTGGAAGGCGGAGGTGTTCCACAAGGTGATGAAGTCCGGCTGCCGCGCCGAGGAGTCCCGGCTCGAGACCGCCGAGCGGCTGGCGAAGTTCCTCGCTCTCATCGCGGTCATCAGTTGGCGGATCTTCTTCCTCACCATGTCCGCACGAGCGAAGCCCGAGGCTGAGCCGGAAACGGTCCTCACCCCAGCCGAAATCGCGACACTCGAGAGCATCGACGCAGCGCGTGCCAAGCCTCGCATCCTGCGCAGGACCTTCGCCACCTATTTGATCCAGATCGCTATGCTTGGCGGTTACCTTGCTCGTAACCACGATCCGCCACCGGGAAATGTTGTTGTCTGGCGGGGTCTGTCGCGCCTCAATGACATTGCCCTCGGCATCGCCATCGGAACTCGACGAAAATGTGGGTAATCGAAAGCCACACCGGACGGTTACCGCGCAGCAGGCCGGTACCATGGTTTTCCGGACACGGGATCTGTTCGTCCGCCAACGCACCCAGTTGATCAATGCCTTGCGCGGGCACCTCGCTGAGCACGGCGTTATCGCGCCACAGGGCGTGCTGAACGTGAAGGCCCTTGCCGACATCGTTGAAGACACGGCGTCCGGCCTCGACCTGCTGGTCGTGGAAACCGCTCGGCTCTATCTGAAACAGATAGAGCTCTTGTCGCTGAGGATCGCCACGCTCGAGAAGGCACTTCGGGATGAAGCTGCGCAAGTAGCGACCACGTCCCGGCTGATGACCATGCCCGGCATAGGGCCCGTGACGGCCACGGCCATCGAAGCGTTTGCACCGGCAATGGCGACATTCAAGCGCGGCCGGGATTTCGCCGCCTGGCTCGGGCTGGTGCCGAAGCAGAATTCCAGTGGTGGCAAGCAGGTGCTCGGCGGCATATCGAAGATGGGCAAGCCGGCGAACAGGGTGGTGGTGCCATGGCGCTTGTAGTCGTGGGTCAGGGTGGCGCCGCGGCCCTTCTTCAGCGGCAGTCCGGGCTGGGTGCGGTCGAGCGCCTGGATCTGCGATTTCTCGTCGAGGCTCAGCACCAGGGCATGAGCCGGCGGGCTGACATAGAGCCCGACCACGTCGTTGAGCTTCTCGGCAAAGGCGGGATCGTTGGAGAGCTTGAACTGCCGCCAGCGATGCGGGGCCAGGCCATGGGCCTTCCAGATCTTCTGCACTGTGGAGACCGCCAGTCCCGCGACCTTGGCCATGGCCCGCATGGTCCAGTGGGTGGCCTCATGGGGCGGCGGCTTCAGTGTCATAGCGATCACGGCCGAGGCCCTGTCTTCCGCCACAGGAGCCTTGCCCGGAGGCCGCGTCTTGTCGCGCAGCAGCCCGTCGACGCCTTCCGCCATGAGGCGGGCCTGCCAGCGCCAGACGGTGGTCTTCACCGTGCCGGTTTCTGCCATGATGGCGTGGGTGCCGACGCCGTCGGCACTCATGAGCACGATCCGGGCGCGCCAGACGTGCTTCTGCGGGGTGTTGCGATCCGCGACCAGGGCGTCAAGCCGCTGCTGGTCCGCCTCGCCGAGGGTGAACGTGATCCCGTTGCGCATGCGCCAGACAAGCACAGGCCGGCGCCAAACGGAATCCTCCAACGGACTCTTCCGTATCGGTCAATCCACTAGGGATCTTGGCGCAAAAAACTCCAGCGTCAAAAGGCCACGCTTTCGGGGATCAGATCACGCAGCCTCCGTAACCACATCAGATATCTTGACTGTCGCCGAGAGCATTCCGCACTCCACTCATCATTTGACCGGCGGCGCCAGAGTATTATTCTGCTCGGCAAGAAATTCAACCGACTCCTCCTCTGTTTCCCAAGGTGAAATTCCCGCCTTCTTTGATTTCCTCAGATCCCGAAGTACTGCAAAATTTGCATCTATCGAGCTTTGGTCTTTAAATGTAGGCAACATATGATCCACAATGCCATAATTGATGCCAAAAAAATGATAATTACCACCCTCTTTGTGGCCACCACCGTGTCCTGTGTCAATATTCCTAAGGGTCCATTCTACGTGCCCGTGGCCATAGCCTCGAAAGAGCGAACTGAGATATCCAGCCTCCGCCAAGCTCTTAGACGTCCCGCCGGTACATTGACCCGTCAGCATCGTGGTAAGGTATGGATCTGAAGGCTGCCCTGAGCCAGAAACGAGAAATTCCGATCTAGACATAATCGTAACCGGATGCGCATAATTAATATGTCCAACTGTATCGATTGCGGTCACCCACGAATCGAGCCAGTCAACCTTATCAACTTGGCAGTCGTCCTCGATTATAAGATACCTGTTTGACTTGAGGGTGTTTGCAATAAAATATAGGCCTCGGTTTTTATTCCAGCACACTCCCTTATTTTCACCGGTTATATAATAAGCACCGTTCCGAAGCGCAACTTCCTTGGTGCTGTCGGAGTTTTCGTCATCACAAACGACAATATCTACTGCCGACGTTGTGCCTGTAATAGATTCAAGTAACCGGTTGAGCGAAGCGGTTCGCTTGTATGTAGGGATTAAGATTGATATGTCCGTCATAAGCAACCTATCTGACTCAAACAGGATTGAACTTGTATTCGTCTAAAACAGCGTTGATTTGGGTGTCGAAAACCCCCTGCCTTCGGCGAAAAATCGACAGATCTTCCGATTCCGCAACCAACTCTGTTAGCGATTCGATGACATGATATGGCCTTCGAGATCGGTAATCATGTATTGCAATGAATGATCGGTCGTTAGATCGCAAAAGAGACTGACAAAAACAGGAAACTCTGAATCGGCCATCTATGAAATAAAAGTCTACAGACTCGTCTAACTGGCCCCATGGCTCAGCGTGATAGTTTAAATAGTTCACTTCACCATGGGGATATACAGGGTAGCCCCATTCTTTGGTCTCACCCACATCGGCCAAAATGAAGGCCCGCTTGTGCTTTGATTCCTCGGTGAGGGACCGGACCTTGGCGATCCACTCAGCGTCTGACTCGATCGAATAAACGGGCCCCTTTACGTGAGAGGCGGCGAAGACGGTACTCCCGCCGGCGCCAAACTCAAGATATGACGTCGTGCATGATACAAAGCTGCGGAACAGACACGCCTCGCTCGGCGACATTCGAAGTTGCAAGCCCCCCTCCCATTGGGTCGTTCATCCCCGTCTTTGTACGGCGAACGATTAAATATCCACACGCGGGGGGCCGCCCCCCCCCCCCCCCGCCGCCCCCCCGGGCCCCGCCGGGGGGGGGGCGGCGGAGGGGGCGGGGGGGGGGGGGGGGGGGGGGGA
>NZ_JAOZVR010000043.1:0-5407 GCF_025869515.1 Ferrovibrio sp. | reverse complement strand
CCCGATGCGATGGCGCCCTGGCGATCCAAGGGGCGGCTGAAATCGTTCGGGCTTGCCGGCGTTTCGCGTTCCTGAATAAATGCAGCGCTGGCGGCCCGAGTGAGGCGAGATGACAAGATCGACCATCATTGACAACGCTTTTCTGTATCCCGCAACTGATGATTGGGGGAGGGGTAGCTTCCTATACGGCGTTGCCTCGTCTGATCCGACAGATGCCAGAATCGACTTTGGGGCGGCGCAAAATGGCAGGTCGTTAGTAGATCATGTGGGAAGGCGGAAGCTCCATGGAACCTCTCCCCATCACATCGAGGGCCAGTGGCTGTATCTCGGGCCCGCGTCTTCGCATTTTGGTCACTTCCTAAGCGAATGCATTTGGCGATATTGGGCTGTGTCGCAGTTCCGGGATAGCGTACAAGGCGCAGTTATCTTGCCTGACAGAAATACCGCCGTGGCGATGGGTTATGTCTCTAAAATAATGTCGCTGCTTAAATTGCAGATAAATAATATTCGGGCAGTTGATGTTTTTTCGATGGTAGATCGATTAATCGTCCCCGAACCAGGAAAGATGCTTGGCGAAGGAGCAAAGCCGTGGTTCGTCGAGTTTTTAGAGCGGACGTCACCTCCAGAGAGATATTTCGATCCTTCCTTGCCATCAAAAATATTTGTATCACGTCGCAGATTTAAACAGGTAGGACGAGTCGCTGGTTTTGATGGTGTCGCAGATGATTTAGCGCGCGACGGATACTTCGAGTTTCAGCCGGAGCTTTATTCAATAGAGAGGCAGATGCAATTTATTTGCTCAGCCAAGCGCGTGGTTTGGGAGGAAGGATCTGCTGTCCATCTACTCGAGCTTCTTCCCCACGCAAATGGCGAACATATACTATTAATGCGACGATCCACCGGTAGTTATGGTGAAATCGTCAGGGTAATGAGGGAGAAATGCGCATCTCTCGCCGTTTGGGACGATGTTGAGTTTATCTCCAGCCGCCTCCCCTCACATAATAGGATGTCACGCATAAGAAATATTGATGCATTTTCGCAATTTATTTATGATAATACGGGAACTTTTCTGAACAGAGATAAATTTAACTTACACGAAAAGGTCGATGTAATGCTTGCGCTCGCAAAGGAGGGCACAGATCCGTCATCGGTGGCATCGGATATATTTAAGAGCCAGCTTAAGATTGGAGGCGGCGATCCTAACGCAGGATACTCGATTATTTCTCGCAATGATAAAGCTCCTAGACGAGGAGGATCACCTATCCATTCGTGGTTCGTTGACACCCCAGCCCTCGGCGCCTCCAGAGGGATTCCTTACGCCGACGTTGGCGTTGCAGGGTGGCTAGTAATAGCGGATCGCGACTTTGAAAACGTTCATGACTCGAGGATCGTGTTCCGAAGCCGGCATGGGACTGTAACATCCAGATTAGACAGACCGCGACCGGATGTGATTGCAGCTATACTCGGAAGCGCTGTGTCGGCAGAGAGGCAAAAAAACTGCGGTTTCGGTGGCGTCGTACCGGCGAGCTGGGGGCAGTTTGACATTTGCTTCGAGCATGCTGGTGCGAGCCCCCTAACTCTATGTACCATTGAGGTCAATTTCGGTCGTTGAGACCTGCTTTCCTTTGCGATATGTTGCGATCTCGTCGATAATGCTATTCAAAGGCATGCGACGCATCGTGGATTTATGTAGAATCAGGTCGTCATAATTCATTCTGACGAGCGGTTCCATCAACGTATCGTTTAATGGGTCGTGTGCTCTTTGCTGTCGCCATAGCACAGTTTGCCCGTGGTTATTTGCGATGGTTGCAAAAGAGAAGGCTGGAACGTAGGAGGCTATGTAAAATACCAGTTTGTAGACGTCGCCCATCCAGCTTTTGTCCTGAATGTTCAAGGCAGCTCGTACCTTTTGCCACTTAGGAATATCTCGAATTGCCGACTGAAAACCGGAGGGCAGGACATCATCTACAAGGATGATCCCATCATTCGATAATAAAAATTGCGCATTGTTAAAATCACGAAGTGTTTGCTCAAAAGTGTGGAGACCATCGAGAAATACGACATCAAAGGTGTCGGTCGAGGCCGCAACGTTCTCGAAGTAGTCGTCGCTCGTAGTTTCGTGGTACTCAGCCTCCGGGTTTGCAGAAATCGCCTCGCTGACATCGAATAAGAATTTCGGGTCAACTGCGACCTTGTGGCTCGCGCGTATGTTGTGAAATGTCTCGCCGCGATTGACGCCAATTTCAAGATATCGTCTATCGTTCGTCAAGTCGAGAAGCGCATTTACTATGTCGTGACGGAACATGTTATAGCCCGACGTTTGAGGGTTTGGATGGCTCTCAGCAGAAGAATGTTTCAGGTCATAGAAAAAGTAGGTTTGTGACCACATGGACCGAGTGCTGTCGAGGCTAGTCTATTTTGACTCATCATCTGGCGTCATATGAGGACAGCGAGCATTGAGTATGATGTCTAACAGCGATGAGACGGCTTCGGCCGTCGGCAGGATAGTAGCTTGCGAGATATCCTCGATGCTCGGCGCACGGGCGGCATAAATGCTCTCACGACCCTCGCCTAAGCCTTGGAGTTCGTCGCTGCTGAGTTACATTGTTGGTCACTCTTGGCCTCGTCATTCCGTAGTGGGGGCGAGAGGATGTCTGTCATAGCGTTTTGAGTCCTGTTGATAAATCGAAAAAGCTGACTGCCAAGCTTTTCGGATGATGACATCCCGCAGGTGGCGACCCACGTGTCAAAACGGCGTATCGGCAGAATTCTCGAAAGTCTCCAGCGTGTGATGTGAACCGGCGAGCGGTTGGGATAGAGATTCCTTGCTGTCGCTTCTCTCCTGGGAAGATATCGCCGCCATTGTTAACAACACGGCTTCGAGCGCTATCACGTGGCCGCGCAGTCCCTCATTCTCTGAGCTAGACATTCGACCTCAATCGCCCCGCCGCGCTGCACCGCCAAAACGTCGCATATGGCTTGAGAGCGGGCAAGCCGCGCCAAGCCACAACCGTTCACACAGCTCTTCCGGACTGCTGGACACCCCGCTGTTGATTTCCGCGGAGAAGTGATGGAGTGGATGTGACGTTGCCCCCAACTTCTATCCAGCGGTGAGTTCGCTCCGGCGGTGGGGCTTGGCCTGTTCGGCGGTGTGAGCGGTGTGAGCTTCTGGATCTCGCGCGGAGCTTCTGGCTTGGCGCAGCGGCAGATCCCGTCGCGGGTGGAAGGTGGCGGCGAAGGCGGACGGGGTCTGCCAGCCGAGGCCGGAGTGGGGCCGCGATCCATTGTAATCGGACCGCCACACGCTCAAGGCGGCTCTGGCCTGGCTCAGCGCTGAGAACAGGGTCTCGTTCAGGCACTCGTCCCGGAAGCGACCGTTGATGGGGTGGACGGCCCCTGTCGCCCGGCATCGGCGTGGCATGATGGCAGTCGGTCTTTGTCACCCATAAGGAGCCGTCCAATGCAGATCAGTGTCGTCGGTCTCGATATTGCGAAGCAGGTTTTACAGGTGCATGCCGCTGATGGAGAAGGTCATGCTCTCGCGCAGGTAAAGCTTCGCCGTTCTCAGGTCCTGGATTATTTTCGCGAGCTGCCTCCATGCTTGGTCGGCATCGAGGCATGCGCGACTGCGCACCACTGGGCGCGCGAGCTGATCGCGCTGTCAATGCCGCGCGAAACTTCCCCATAAGTGCCGAAGTAAAATTCCCCAGTTCGCCGTTCTCTTCGGAGAGCGTTTCACAAGGGCCATGGCGGCCTGATCTTCAATCCGCCGCCCCGCACACGAAATTCCTGACACTCCCGCGCATCAGGAATACGGGAAGCTTTGCGTCGTGCCATCGGAAACCTCCATCAGGTCCAGTATGGCCGCCCCGCACACGAAATTCCTGACACTCCCCGGTTCGTCTGATGCCGCCGGCCTACGTTAAACCCTACGTCAAGCGCAATAAGACAGATGCCGCCGATGCCGAAGCGATCGCCGAGGCGGTAACCCGCCCGACCATGCGCTTCGTGTCTGTAAAGTCCGCCGAGCAGCAGGCGGCGCTGATGCTGCATCGGACGCGTGAGCTCCTTGTGCGCCAGCGCACTATGCTGGCAAGCAGTTTACGCGCCCATCTGGCCGAGTTCGGCATCATCGCGCCGCAAGGCATCCACCGCGTCGAGAAGCTCGCGGTCGAAGTCCATAGCCCTGCGGTTCCGCCACTCGCGCGCGATGCGCTGATGGTCCTGGTCGACGAGCTTGCCAGCCTTTGGGAGCGGATCGATGTCCTGGAGGCTCAGATCGTCGCCCAGCATCGCGCCGACGAGGTCAGCCGGCGTCTCGCGTCGATTCCGGGCGTCGGGCCGATTACCGCGATGGCAATTGTGAGTACCGTGCCTGATCCGTCGATGTTCCGCTCGGGCCGGGAGTTCGCTGCCTGGCTCGGGCTCACGCCCAAGAGCCACTCAAGCGGCGGCAAAGACAGGTTGGGGCGGATATCGAAGCGCGGCGACCGCTACATCCGACACCTCCTCTATGTTGGTGCAGGCAATGCCATCCGCTTCGCTAAGGCGCGGGCGGCAGGCGGCGAAGCATGGATCCGAGCTCTGCAGGAACGTCGGCCACCCAAGGTCGTGATCATTGCGCTCGCCAACAAGATGGCGCGCATCGCCTGGGCGCTGATGATGCGTGGGGAGAGCTTCCGCCCGCCCGCGGTAGCGGCGGCGTGATCGCAGGCGGGATCCATAGGTTGCGAGGGCGAAAGTGAGGTGATGGCACGACCGGGCGGACCGGGGATCGACAAAGCCCACAGAGCTTGTGGCGCAGCAAAGCGCGTCCCGTTGATGAGGCGTCGATCCGCGAACTCCATCAGGGCCAGCGGTCATGAGATGGGCCGCGCACATAGGCCGCATACATGAACGCACCCGACCCGCGCCTTGCCCCAGCCTTATGACAGCCTTGCAACGCAGGGGCCGTCCATACATGAAGCTCTCGACGAAGCCGTTCTGCATCGGCTTACCGGCGCAATGTAGTGCCACTCGACCTGTGCCGCGTCCGCCCAGGCGAGGATGGCGTTGGAGGTGAACTCGCTGCCATTGTCGCTGACGATCATCTTCGGCCGGCGGCGCTCGGCCAGAAGCCTGTCGAGTTCGCGAGCGACCCTCACCCCGGATAGCGACGTGTCCGCCACCAGCGCCAGGCACTCGCGGGTGCAATCGTCGACGATGGCCAGCATCCGGAAGCGCCGGCCATCGGTCATCTGATCGGCAACGAAGTCGAGCGACCAGCGCTCATTCGGTCGCATCGGGATCATCATCGGCGCCCGCGTCCCGATCGCCCGCTTGCGGCCACCTCGCCGGCGGACCATCAGCCGTTCGGTAAGCGTCGTCCTCAGGCCACGTCACTGAGGGTGGGGTTGGCGGGATAGGC